>DASSQR010000001.1:0-4606 GCA_035702405.1 Gallionella sp.
GGTTGCCTGAGGCAGTTTCGGCCGGCGGCCAGGATTTCTTCTCGAACAAATCCAGCAGCCCGGCCGGGATGAAGCGCGTCCGCCCCGCATAAACATGGCGATCGCCATATTGAGATTGTTGGGCAATGAAGAAGCGCTGTGGCACCACGATCTGCAGGTGGTCCTTGGCGCGAGTCATCGCCACGTACAGCAGGCGCCGTTCTTCTTCGATTTCGCTGGTGCTGCCGGTCGCAAGGTCGGATGGCAAGCAGCCGTCCACCGCATTCAGCAGGTAGACCGCCTTCCATTCCTGCCCCTTCGCCGAATGGATGGTGGAAAGAATCAGGTAATCTTCATCACGCAGCGGCGCGCCGGCTTCGCCGCTGGTGGCATCGGGCGGATCCAGCGTCAGTTCGGTCAGGAAGCGCTGCCGCGACGGATAGGTGGCGGCGATTTTTTTCAGCTGTTCGATATCCAGGTGGCGCACCGGCGCGTCCTCATGCAAGCGTGCCAGCGGTTCCGCGTACCATTGGCAAACGGTTTCGAACTCCGCCGGCCACGGTACTGCCCGGGTGCGCAGGTTTTCGACCAGCCCGAGAAAATCCTGCCAGCCCTCCGTTGCCCCCGCCGGCACACGCGATTCGCGCAGCGCCATCATCACATCCTGCGCCAATGCCAGGTTGTCCAGCACCTGCGCGGAAGTCTTCGGCCCGATGCCGGGCAGCAATTGCAGCACGCGGAAACCGGCCACGCGGTCGCGCGGATTTTCGATCCAGCGCAACACGGCGAGCACATCCTTGACGTGCGCGGCTTCCAGAAACTTCAACCCGCCGAATTTCACGAACGGAATGTTGCGCCGGGCAAGCTCGATTTCCAGCACCGCACTGTGCTGTGCCGCGCGGAACAGCACCGCCTGCGCCTTGAGCCGGATGCCCATCTCGCGCCGCGCCAGCACTTCCTCCACCACGAAGGTGGCCTGGTCGGCCTCGTCGCGCACGGTGACGAGCTGCGGCAATTCGGCGGAAGTTTTATTGCTCCACAGTTCCTTGCTATAGCGCTCGGTGGCTAATCCAATTACGCCATTGGCCGCAGCCAGAATCGGCTGGGTCGAGCGGTAGTTCTGTTCCAGCGTAACGATTTGCGCGGGAGGATTGAAGTGCCGGGGAAAATCGAGGATGTTGCGCACGGTCGCACCGCGAAACGCATAAATCGACTGCGCATCGTCGCCCACCACCGTGACCCCCTGCCCGTTTGGCTTCAGCGCGAGCAGGATGCTGGCCTGCAGCGCATTGGTGTCCTGGTACTCGTCCACCAGAATGTGACTGAAACGTGCGCCAATTTCTTCCGCCAGCGCGGGTACTGCCGCCATCTGCGCCCAGTACAGCAGCAGGTCGTCGTAATCAAGTACCTGCTGACGCTGCTTGGCTTCCACATAGGCCAGGAACAGTCGCTTGAGGTCGTCCTCCCATTCCGCACACCACGGGAAACGGCGCTGCAGCACTTCTTCCAGCGGCAGCAGTGTGTTGACCTTGGCCGAATAAATTGCGAGGCAGGTGTTCTTCAATGGAAAGCGCTTGCCCTTGCCGGACAAGCCAAGCTCATGCCGCACCAAGTTCATCAGGTCGGCCGAGTCCTCGCGATCATGAATCGTGAAACCGGGATCGAGGCCGATCCGGCCGGCATACTCGCGCAGCAACCGCGCGCCGATGCTGTGGAAGGTGCCGCTCCAGCTCAGTTTGGCTGCTACGAGCCGCGGACGCGCCGCAGCCAATTGCGCCACGATGCGCTCGACCCGCCGCGCCATCTCGTCTGCCGCCCGACGCGAAAAGGTCAACAACAGAATCGCGCCGGGATCGGCACCGCCGGCGATGAGATGCGCGACGCGATGCGCCAGCGTGTTGGTCTTGCCCGAACCGGCACCGGCAATCACCAGCAGTGGTCCGCCAGCGGTTTCAGTTTCATTCGCAGCATGCTCAACGGCGAGGCGCTGGGCCGGATTGAGGTGTGCGAGATACGATTCGGCGTTTTTCTCAGAAATACAATCAATAGCCAGATTCATGTCTCATCCCGGATGAGGGGCTGAAGCATGAAACCATAAGGTTCACCTCAGCTTGCAGGGTTTTAAATCGAAGGGGAAGCATACTGTATTTTTATACAGTAATCGTAAATTGGCAAGCTGGACGACTGAATCCTGCAGATTCCTCATGATGGCCGCAAATTACCTGGCATGCTCAAGAATAATATTCGCCAGCCGTTCATAGTCCCCGCCAAAATGATGACCACCGGTCATTTCGATAATACCGAAATCATTTCGGTTTAATGAGAGGCAGGCACTGCCGGATTCGTCCGCGCCATAGATGCACAGCACTTTCACGCCTTTCAGTTTCTGCACTTCGGGCACCACCTGATACGAGCCACTGCCTTCACCTGGCAGCCAGTCGGCAACATGGAATTCGAAATCGACCTCCGGTTCGAGGCCCAACAGCGCAATGACTCCCACTTTCGATTTCAGCTCTTCCGGCAGGCGGCTGGCCATGAATGGCAAAGCATCTGCGCCTTGCGAATACCCCACCAGAATGAACTTTTTTGCACGCCAGAGCTTGCCGTAATGATCGAGGATGCGGGCAAGATCCTTGCCGGCAACCTCGGGAGTCTTTCTTTCCCAGAAGTAATGCAGCGAGTTGAGCCCGACCACCGCGATGCCATCCTTGTTCAGCGCCTCGGCAATTTGCCGGTCGAGGCTCGCCCAGCCGCCGTCTCCGGAAACAACCACCGCAAGCGTATCGCTGTTACCCGGAAGTTCAACCAGGGGCAGATCGCTGACTTCTGCAGCGCGAGGTGCCGGAACAGCCTGAGCCTGTTGTGCATCAGCTATCCTCTGAAACGCCTCCCTGAACTGCGGCATCCAGTTTTTCTGCACCGAGAAACCATGCCCCACTTTTGCAAGCTCCACCAGCTCGGCGTTGTTCACCTTGTCCAGGAATGCCTTGGTGTCCGGTGTGCTGCACACCTGGTCGATGTCACCCTGCAGGACATACAGTTTCGCAGCGAGCGTGCTGACGGGACGGTATATAAAGCCCAGCTTTGCATCACGTGTGCTGGTGAGCATGCTGCTTCCCCGGCACATCGGTTTGCCGGTTTTCAGGTCAGGACAAAAGCCCATGCTGATTCCACCGGCAAAGGTATTCACCGGCGACTGGGCAAGGATGGTATAAACCAGCGTCGCGCCGGACGAATAGCCCACCAGCATCGGCAAAATATATTGCGGAAAATTGTGTTTCTTCTGGAGATACTGACTCAGCGCCTCGAAATGGGCCGCGGGATAGGAACACTTCTCGCTGCCGGAATCGAGCTGCCTGAGATAATGGGTAATATCGATTCCTACCACCATGCTGTCCAGTTCGGCCAGTGATCTCGCCATGTCGACCACTCCCAGGTTCCAGCCGCCGTCACCGGAGATGAACAGGACAACCTGTTTGGGTTGGGCCTCAGTTTGGTAAATATGGAGGGTGCCGAACGGTCCGAAGCTGTCGGTCATTTCCCTGATTTCGCCGGCAAGCACCCCGCCTGCCGCAGCCACAAGCAGGATCACCACCGCAATGAACCTGATCATCATTTGGCCAATACCCCCTTGATATTGCCCGAAATCAGCGTGGTGACAGCCACCAGCACCGATGCCATGGAAAGACCGTTCGGCGTAGCCAGATAGCGCGGCTGCCACACCGGGTCGAATTTATTCTTGTACTGATACAGGCCGTTGAAATTGTAAAATTCATTGCCGAAGCGAAAAATGGTATTACCGATCCTGTTCCACAACGGAGCCAGCGGATGGCGCTCCAGCCCCGAGAGCGGCGCCATGCCAAGGTTGAACCACTGATACCCCTGCTGCTTTCCCCAAAGCAACAGTGCGACAATCAGAAATTCCATGGTTCCGTTGGGAGCGCTCGGCTCATAACGCATCAGGTCGATGGACAGCTCAGCCTTATTGTCCAGCTCCCAAAGATTCGCGAACGCGATGATGCGTTCATCTTTTCTTACAATCGCCACCGAACCGCGCCGCAGATAATCCGCGGAAAAAAAGCCAAGTGAAAATCTTTTCTCCCGGGTTTTCTTGTTTTCCAGCCAGTGATCGGAAATCGCCTGAAGCTGCGGAAGAATGTCATCTACGCCCGAAGCCGGCACCACGTCGAACCACAAGCCCTCGCGTTCGGTTTTATTGAACGCCTGCCGCAAGCTGGAATGTTTTCTTCCTTCCAGCGTAAACGATTCCAGCGGCACCCTTGCCTCCTCTCCCAGCTTGATCAGCGCCAAACCGAGATCGAGATAGATCGGAAGATGCTGCTTGCTCACCTGATAGAAGGCGATTCTCGCATTGTGATAATCAGCCTGCGTGCGCAGCTTCCAGACCAGTTCCTCCTGCTCTTCCCGCAAGCCCACCGGATCACCCATCGCGATCCAGTATTTGCTGGTAACCGCGAACATCAGGAAGCTATTGCCGCTGTCGCTCCACAGCAGATATTTGTCGCCGGTCAGGGCCAGGCATGATGAAGTTTCGGAAGACTTTCTGACGATTGCCTCTGCCCGGTCAAGTTCAGCGGGTGTCGGCAGCGCCAGCGTAAACGCGGCA
>DASSQR010000002.1:0-10589 GCA_035702405.1 Gallionella sp.
TTAACTTATTGACCCGTACCGCTGAAGTTCACGTACTGGGTACCCACGCCATCCACCACCTTCAACCGGCCCGACTTCGGACCCGTCGCAGTTGGCTTGAACGTCACGCTGATCGTGCAGTTCGCGCCTACTGCCAGACTGGTGCCGCAAGTGTTGGTCTGGCTGAAGCTCTGGTAGTTGCCCCAGACGTCAACCCCGACGCTGCTGACGTTGACCGGAATCACCCCGGTATTGGTCAGCGTGACCGTTTGCGCGGCACTGGCAGTGTTGGTCATCTGGTTGCCGAAGGCCAGCGATGCCGGAGCCAGCGAGATCGTCGGCGCTGCAGCCGTGCCGGACAATGCGATGCTCTGGGTTCCGGCTGCCGTCACCACCGACATCTTGCCCGACTTGGTACCGAGCATATTGGGGGTGAACGTCACGTTGATCGTACAACTCTTGCCAACCGGGAGGCTGGTGCCGCAGTTGTTCGTCTGTGCGAAGTTCGAGTAATTGCCCCACAAGTCGATGCCAATCTTGGTGATTGCCAGCGGACCGTTGCCGGTATTGGTCAGGACGACCGGTTGCGGCGCACTGGCCGTGGCTGCGACCGGATAATTCCCGAATGCCACCGACGCGGGCGTTACGGTTGCCGACGGCGTCGAAACCCCGGTGCCGTTCAGCGTGACCGTATGAGTGCCTGCTGCGTCAACCACCGAGATCGCTCCAACACGGGCGCCGACAGCCTTCGGTGCGAACGACACTGTGATCGCGCAGCTGGCACCCACGGCCAGGCTGGTGCCGCAGTTGTTGGTCTGCACGAAGTCGAGGTAGTTGGTACCGCCGGTCATGATGCTGGTGATCGGCACTGCGACCGAGCCGGTGTTGGTCAGCGTGAAGGTTTGCGGCACGCTGGTGCCACCGACCTGCTGGTTCGCGAAGGTGACTGGCGCAGTCGGGGTCAGGGTGGAGGTTGCCACCGCACCCGTACCGCTCAGTGCCACCGTACGGACACCGGCACCGTTGTTCACTGTCAGCAACGCCGTTCTGGCACCGGCGATCTTCGGCGTGAACGCCACGTTGATCGCACAACTCGACTTCGCGGGAACACTCGTACCGCAGTTGTTGGTCTGCGTGAAGTTCATGAAGTCGGCGCCGTCGATCGTGATGCTGTTGACCGGCAGCGGCGTGGTACCGAAGTTGGACAGCGTCACCGGCTGGGTCGCGCTGGCGGTGCCGACGGCCTGTACCGGGAAGGTCAGTGCGGTCGGTGTCACACCATCCATCGGAGCAGCCATCGCTACCGGTGAATCGCCCGCCGCGTTGAACGCTGCGACCTGATAGACATAATTGCCATTCGCCACCCAGGTCGGGTCAGTCCAGCTTTGGGTATTCGCCAGCGCGGTACCGACTTGTACAAATCCGCCGCCGTTGGTGGAACGCAGGATCTTGAAGCCGATCTCGTTGCGCGGATTGCCCAGTGTCGGTACGCCGAATGCATCCAGCGCCGGTGCCGCGGTCGGGGTCGGATCACTCCAGGTCAGCACACCACCGGCTGCGACGTTCAGGTTGCGCGGGGCTTCCGGAACCAGATCGTTCGGAGCAAAGACGAACGGACGCATGAAGTCGTTCTCTTCGTGACCGAGGATGTGGCAGTGCCACACGAACTCGTTATCGAAGTTGGCGATAGCGTTCGTGATGGTGCCAGCCGGTACTGCAAGACCCCAGTTCGGGTTGTAGCCGGGTTGGCCCGGCTTGGCAGTAGGATTGCCGGCCGTGTTCATCTGGGTGAAGCCCAACGCTGAACCCAACGCCTGCGATGGATCCATCGCCCGCACGCTTTGCGGCATGCCGAACGGAACCTTGGAGCGCACACCTTTCACCGCCACCACGATGTCTTCCAGCGGATTCATCGTAACGGTTTCTTTCCAGCCCAGTTCACCGTCCTTGGGCGGCTTGACCGTTCCATCCCAGCCGATGCGGTTGATCACCTGCACGTTGATCTTGTGGAAGTGCACGGTATGGCTGTCCACACCATTGTGGGTGATCTTCCAGATTTGCGTTTCTCCGTCGGCAATCGTCTCCGTGGTCGGGTCGATGTAATTGAGCGGGATCGTCGTCTGGTTCACGTTGTTGGTGAACGGCATCTCCACACCCAGGGTCGCATTCATGCGGCCATAGATCGGCTCGAACAATTCCTGGATTGCCTTGTTGTAGATCGGCAATGATTGTGTCAGGCTGGTCTTGACCGAGGCAGTCGCACCCATGCCGCCGCCGCCCACGAAGGTGATCAGCGGTGCCGAGGTGTAACCGGCGCCGCCGCTAATCAGCTGGATGCCAGTCACCATCCTGGTCTTCGGATCCACCGTGGCAACCGCGGTCGCGGCAGCATTGCCCGCAGCGATTCCTGCCGGCGACAAGTCGACCCCGCCGTTGAACACCACCTGCGGCGCCGTGGTATAGCCGGTACCGCCGCCGGTCAGAGCTACCCCCGTAACCACCTGACCGGGCGCCGTTGGCGTCCAGTTGAAGGTCGGCAAGGCTATCGTGCCGGTAAAGATGCTGGCGTAGTTGTTGATGTCGCGGGTACCAAACGCATCGTTATACGCCGCTTCAGGAATCGCTGGCCGATCCTGGCTTTGCCCGTAGGCTGTCGGCAAGGCAGTCTGCAATGCTGCCAGGTTGAACGGCGCCGGCGCCGGTGCACCCTGGGGCACGGCCGCGACCTTGATTTGCATCAGGGTGCGGGTATTCGGCCCGTAGCCCGGCAGAGTGGTGTGCGCACCACCTGCTGCGGTCTGATCGGGGTCTCCGGTAAAGTAGTCGTTACGCGGATCGAACGCAGGGTTGGGTGCCGGTGCATCGTTGTACAGGATCAGGGTCTTGCCGGCATATTGCGAGAAGTCGATGATGGTATCGGCGCGTTCCCCTGGTCCAAGATAGAGGCCATGATTCAGCACATTCAACACCGTGATGCTGCGGCGGTTGTATTCATAGCTGACCGGTTGCGCTTTGATGACCGATGCATGCGGCAGGATGCCGCCTTCGCTACCGATATGAATGATGTCCGGACCGACCAAAGTCGGATCGGGCACACCGCCCGCTCTACCATCCGCCGGCCAGGTCGGATAGGCCGCATTCGGCACCGCCGGCACCATCTTGACTTCCGTTTCGAAGCCCGGGTTCGGCAACCGCGTCACGGGGTCAAGCTTGGGAATCGTCGGATCGGCAACGAACAGCGACAGGTTGAGATAGCGGTCGTTCGCTGCGCTCAGGATGCGGAAGCGGTAGGCCTTGGGTTGCACCGTGAGGGTCGGATAGGCGGCGCCATTGATCACCGGCGTATCGCCGAAGACTTCCGGTGTAGTGGAAACATTGCCGTAATCACCGGTGGGCAACGAGAACTGCGCCGGGAACACCGGCCAGAACCAGGGACCCCAGTCCCAGCGGCCAACCGGATTGCTGCCGTTGAAGGCATTCGGATCCTGATTGGTTTCATACACGTGCGCGAACCAGAGGTCACCTTCCTGGCCCCAGTGCGCGGTATCCCACTTGGCATCCTGGACGGCGATGTCCTTTGGCACGAAGATCTTGTCCTGGATCACCAGCGGAATCTGCTCGGACGGGATAATACCCTGATTGATCAACCCGATCTCCACCGGATCAAGCAGCACGTAGCCGGCGGCCATGCCGGCATAGACGTTGAGGCGGGTCAGACCGGAGGTGTGGTCGTGATAGAACATCAACCGGCCGCTCAGGTCGTTGGGGAAATAATAGGTGGTCGAGCCTGGACCCGGATCGGGCATATCGGGCACGTTCATCGTGCTCACGCCCTTGCCCGAACTGATGCCGGTCTTCGGATCGACGGTGGAATAAGGACCGGTTTCGCCGGCCGGGGTGATCCACTGGTGCGGCGTACCGTCGCTGATCCACGGCGAGTCGCCGCCATGCAGGTGGACCGCCGCGCGGTTTTGTGTGAATTTGGTCACACCATCCGGACCAAGGCCTGCACCCGCGATGGTTTCATCCACCGGAATGAACAGTTGTGCGCCTTGGGCGTTACCAACCGGCAGGTAGTTGGAAAACTTCATGCGAATTGCAGTGCCGCGTACCACCAGAATTGTTGGGCCCAGATAATGCGGCTCGTCGCACGCGAACACTTGGGCGCCCTTGATGTCCAGGATCGGCGTACCATCGGGATATTTCAGCGCAATGTGCTTGCTCTTGCCGGCCGCTACCAGAGCCGGGGTTTCGATCTGGACATAGCCGCGCAAGCGCGTTGGCTTCACCAGGTCACTATGCAATCGCTGGGTATATTCGACCACTGCAATTTCATAGTAATCGTCATTAGTGGTGACACCATTGCCATCGACCCATTTCACCGGGCTGGCCAGCGGAATCTGATTGCCCACGCCAGCGCCGGCGTTCGATGTCGGTGCCAGGCCAGCAATACTCGGCAAGACATCAACAAACTTGCGCAGCGGCATACCGGTATCGATCGTGACACCGCCCGGACCATGCGGCTGCATACCGGAAGGGCTGTTGGCGTAATAAGTTGGGACCTGAATGGGTGCGCCGGTAATATCAACACTGTTACCAAAGCCTGCGCCCGCAAAAGCGGGGTTGAGGGTCAATGGTGATGTCAGCGCCAGTGATACCGCTACAGCTATTCGGGTAAATCTAAAATTGCTTGGTGCTCTTCTTTTTCTCATTTTTTTTGTTTTTCCCTTTTATTGAAATTACATCGGGTAACGGTGATGTCACACTTCTGAAACATGCGGCAAAATGTCGCACTGGCACTTCGTACGCAATAACCGTGCCATACTTTAAGATAAAGTCACAACCAATTGTTATTACGGTATTTCCTGTTTATACACAAAAAATCACAAATCGCTAATACAGCCGAAAAAACACCCAGGATGACCAAATGGTGACAAAAACATGACGAAGGACTGACGAAAAAAATTGACGAAATGCCAACAACACGAGTGACGAACAGGCGACGAGATGCTGCCGTGGTTAATACGGCAGCATGGTTCGGGGCTAGTGCAAAGCGGTGATTTTTTGGGGACAGCTCAGTGAGTCGAGCCGTGGATGGATGCCAGCATTTTTTCGAGCCGCTTGACCGAGACAATCACCGGTGTTTTCAATTCCTGTGCAAACAGCGACACACGCAGTTCCTGCAACAGCCAGGCGAACTCATCCATGCGCGGATCATGCTTGCCCTGCCGCGCCTGGCGCAATTTCTGCCACGCCTGCATCAAAGGCTGCATCTGGGCCATACACTGCGCATCGCGCGCCGGATTGCTGCGCAATTTTTCGATGCGCAGATTGACTGCTTTCAGATAACGCGGTACATGCTGTAAACGTTCATACGGAATATCGGCGACAAAGCGTTTATGCAGCAGCCATTCCAGTTGCGCGCGCACGTCCTGATTGGCCTGGACATGCGCCTTGAGCTGCGGCAGACTCTTTTGCACCGCCTGGTATTCGATCAAAATGTTGCCGACCAGCCGCGCAATCTCCTGCGCAATCAGCAGCAGACGGCTCTTCGCTTCCTTGCCGCGCGCTGTGAATTCCGCTTCGTTCGCGGGCAAGGGCTCGTTGAGACAACAGCGCTCGAAGGTGGTCGCCAGAATTTGCTGCTGCAGCTCCTGCTGCGTGCCAAAAGGCATGAACAACATTGCCATGCGTTGCATGTCGGGCAGATTCTTTTCCATGTACTTAACCTGTTCCTTCAGCAACAACATGAACAGGCGACGTAACCCGCCGCGATGCGCGGCCTGCGCGGCATCGCGCGTATCGAAAGCGCGCAGCACCACTGCATCACCATCATCCACCAATGCGTTGTAGAGTGTGACTGTTTGACCGGCGCGCTTCACTTCACGCGTTTCGGCAAACCCGCCAAAGCTCCAACTGGTGAACCGTTGTTCCGGAACTCCAGCGCCTTTTTCTTCGGCGACCGGCACCATGGCGGGAGCAGCCCGCGGCGCGAGTTCGCCGTGCAATTGCGCAAAATTGCGCGACATCCCGAGTTGCCGCCCGTGCTCGTCCGTCACCCGAAAATTCATCATCAGATGCTGCGGCAATTGCTCGAGCCGGAACGCATCCAGCGGTACATCGAGCTGCTTCTGCTCGCGAATGTAGCGCGCCAGCGCCTGCAATAGCGGCGTGTTTGATGCGACCACCTCGCTGCAGAAAGCCGCGGAAAACTCCGGCACCGGCACCAGATGGCGGCGCAATCTCTGCGGCAGCGTCTTGACCAATTGCACCACCTTTTCCGCCAGCAGCCCGGGCACCAGCCATTCGCAACGTGCCGGAGCCACCTGATTGATCAGCGCCAGCGGCACGGTCATCGTGATACCGTCGTCGTTCTTGCCCGGTGAGAAGTTGTAGCTCAGCGCAAAACTGACATTGTCAATTTTCAGTTGCGGCGGGAACTGATCGGTGGTGATGCCCGCCGCCTCGTGGCGCATCAGGTCATCTTTTTTCAGGTAGAGCAGTTTCGCATTGTCGCGTTCCGCTTCCTTGCGCCATGCCTCGAACGCCGCACCGTTGTGAATATGCGCCGGCACCAGACCATCATAAAACGCAAAGATCAATTCTTCATCCACCAGCACATCGGGACGGCGCGCCTTGTGTTCCAGTGCCTCGATATCGTGAATCAATTTCTGGTTGTGTGCGAAGAACGGGGCACGCGTATCAAACTCGCCGCCCACCAGAGCCTGGCGGATGAACACCTCGCGCGACTCGGCCACGTTCATCGGTCCGTAATGCACGCGCTTCTTCGGGTTGATCAGCAGACCATACAGCGTGCTGCGCTCATAGGCCACCACCTGCGCCGCCTTTTTTTCCCAATGCGGATCATAGTAATGCCGCTTGATCAGGTGCGCGCCGGTTTCCTCCAGCCACTCCGGTTCAATGCGCGCGACACAGCGGGCGTACACACGATGCGTTTCCACCAACTCCGCCGCCATTACCCACTTGGCCCCCTTCTTCGCCAGCACCGAATTCGATGCAATCAGAAATTTGATCCCGCGCGCACCGAGGTATTCATTGCCTTCCACGCCCTTCATGCCGATGTTGCCGAGCAGGCCGCACAGCAGGGCCTTGTGGATTTGTTCAAAGGTCGCCGGCTGCTCGTTGCAGCGCATACCCATCTCGACAACTTGCGTGTGCAGCTGCTGGTACAACTCGCGCCACTCGCGCAGACGCAGTGGCGACAGGAAATTCGCGCGGCATTCTTCCGCCAGCAAGCGGTTGGATTTCTTGTGGATCACCGCCTGCTCAAACCAGGCCCAGATCTTCTGGTATGCGAGAAAATCCGAGCGTTCGTCGGCAAAGCGCTTGTGCGCGGCATCCGCGGCCTCCTGCCGATCCAGCGGGCGTTCGCGCGGGTCCTGCACCGACAGCGCACTGGCGATAATGAGAATCTCGGTGAGGCACTGATACTGGCGTCCCGCGAGCAACAGGCGGGCGACTTTCGGGTCGAGCGGCAGCCGCGCCAGTTCGTGCCCCAGCTTGGTGAGTTTGTTCGCGTCGTCGATCGCGCCGAGTTCGGCGAGCAACTGGTAGCCGTCCGCGATCATGCGCGGCGTGGGCGGCTCAATGAACGGAAATTCGGCAACTTCGCCGAGGTCGAGCGCGCTCATGCGCAGGATGACGGTCGCCAGCGACACCCGGAAAATTTCCGGGTCGGTGTACTCCGGGCGCTGCAGGAAATCCGCTTCGTCGTACAGGCGTATGCACACGCCGCTCATCACGCGACCGCAGCGGCCGGCGCGCTGATTGGCGGCAGCGCGCGAAATTTTTTCGATATGCAGTTGCTCGACCTTCTGGCGGATACTGTAGCGGTTCACGCGCGCGAGCCCGCAGTCGATCACGTAGCCGATGTTCGGCACCGTCAGCGAGGTTTCCGCGACGTTGGTTGCCAGGACCACGCGCCGCTGCGTGCCCGGTTTGAACACCCGGTCCTGCTCTGCCGCGGACAGCCGCGAGAACAGCGGCAGAATTTCCATGCCGCGACCATGCGCGCCCGGCAGATGATGTTTGCGCAGCGCTTCCGCGGTGTCGCGAATCTCGCGCTCTCCCGGCAGGAACACCAGCACGTCACCCTTGAGCCCTCCCGCAGCCAGCTCATCAAGCGCGCTGCTCACTGCCTGCGGCACGTCCTGAGCCTCGCCTTCGTCGCTCAACTCCAGCGGACGGTAGCGAAGTTCCACGGGATAACTGCGCCCTGACACCTCGACCACCACCGCACCAAAGTGTTTGGCGAAACGCTCCGCATCCAGCGTGGCCGAGGTGATGATAAGCTTGAGATCGCGGCGGCGCGGCAACAGTTGCTTGAGATAGCCCAACAGAAAATCGATGTTGAGGCTGCGCTCGTGGGCTTCATCGATGATCAGTGTGTCGTAGTTTCTCAACATCGGATCGCTGTGAATTTCCGCGAGCAGAATACCGTCGGTCATCAGCTTGACAGCAGTATCGGCCGACACCTTGTCGTTGAAGCGCACCTTGTAGCCGACCGCGCCGCCCAGCTCGGTTTTCAATTCAAACGCCACCCGACTCGCCACCGTGCGCGCTGCCACGCGGCGCGGCTGGGTGTGGCCGATGCAACCCCGCACCCCGCGGCCCAGCGTCAGGCAAATCTTCGGCAATTGCGTGGTCTTGCCTGAACCAGTTTCACCGCACACGATCACCACCTGGTTTGCCGCGATCGCGCGCGCGAGTTCCTCGCGCTTGCCGACGACCGGCAGATCGGCTGGGAACTCGATGGGTGCGAGCGATTCAAGGCGCGCCTTGCGGCGCAACGCACTGGGGGATAAGGATTTCTCGGTCATACCTCGGGTATCGGTTACTGGATAATTCTGCTGCGCATTCATGCGCGGGCGCGAGTGTATTACGTTTTATCCTTCAGGTCAGCCCGAGCGGTAATACAGGAAGCGTGTGCTCATGGTAAAGTCTGCGCTGATTTTTGGACCAGCGAGGAATACCATGTCTGTCAGCAATTTCCGGAAGGCCGTCGGCATCACCGCCGCGGTACTGTTTCTTACTGCAGCCGGGGAGGTCAAGGACCTCTCCGTCCTGCAAGCTGCCGTAACCTACACGCGCGACAACATGGAACGGGCACAGGCCGCACATGAGTCCGATACCCGTGAAGTGCAACGCCAGCAACAGATCGTCGCCGACAAGAAGAAAGAGCTGGAAGAACAGACCCGACAACTCGACGAGGCACAGAAAAACGCCGAGCAGTCGCAGCAGCAATATTTGACGGCCAAAGAAAAATACGAAAAGGCGCAGTCGGCGCTTGATGCTGCCTTGAACAAGAAGTAACCGGACCTCCTGCGCCGCGGTGCTGACAATAGACCGCGGCATTACGGCAAGTGCATTGGCACTTGCGGCTAACCAACACTTGTCTGATTGCGTCGAGGCTAATGTGACCAACAACCGTTACATCCCTGCTCTCGTGAACAAGTGGCGCCGGCTCGGGCCAGTGATGGCAATGGCCATGCTGGTTTCCCTAATCATCCCGGGAAAGTGCGTCGCGGTCGAACTGCCGATCCTGCTTTATCATCGCTTCGGCCCGCGCGTGACCGACAGCATGACGGTCACCACGGAAGCATTCGAAGCACAGCTGAATGAACTGGAGCAAAAGGGGTATCACGTTATCCCGCTGCAGCAATGGGTGGATCATCTCGTCGCGCATGTACCGCCACCACCGCCACGTTCCGTGGTAATCACCGTCGATGATGGCCACCGCTCGGTCTACACGGAGATGTTGCCGATCGTGATGCGCCATCGCATTCCGGTCACGCTGTTCATCTATCCGTCGGCCATTTCCAATGCGCCCTATGCCCTGACCTGGGAACAGCTGCGAGAACTGCGCGCCACCGGCTTGTTTGACATCCAGTCGCATACCTACTGGCATCCGAATTTCATGCGCGAGAAGCGCCAACTGAGTCCCGCCGACTATGATCGCCTGGTCGAGATGCAGTTGACCAAGTCAAAGCGGGTACTGGAAATGCGCCTCGGCACAAAAGTGGATTTGCTGGCCTGGCCCTATGGCCTGTATGACCGCGACCTGGAGGAACGCGCCAGAAAGGCAGGCTACATTGCGGCCGTCACCATGGAACGCCGATCGGCGCGCGACGACGATGACCCGATGGCGATCCCGCGTTATCTCATCACCGGCGCGGTCAGCGGCCGCGCGTTCAGCACCATCTTCCCCGCACCGAAAACAGGTGAGCGCAAGAATGACTCATCCGGCAGCGTAAAAACCAGAAAACAATAGTGGCGACGTTTCGTGAACACTCGCCGTTACTGGGGTGCAACGAGGACCTTCCGCAACTCTGCACTATCATTTATCGCTACTCCAAACTTCTGCAGCATGTTCTCGATTGCGCTCCGGTTAGCCAGTTCAATGTCGATGACGTAGCCGCTCCCTCTGCCGAGTCCGTTCGCACCCGCGGCAAAGTTGCTGGCAACGCGCTGCCCGTGCCCTGTTTCGACAGCGCTGAAAACCTTACGACCCGCGCTATCCGAGATAGTCAGCCGCATGGTCACCTCGATCGAGATATTGATCATCGAGCCCGCCTCGATGATTTCCGGCT
>DASSQR010000003.1:0-27009 GCA_035702405.1 Gallionella sp.
GCGGCGAATGTCCTGGGTGACTTGTTCCTGCAAGTAGCGGTCCAACGGTTCGGAACCGCTGCTGAACGTGCTTCGGTCATGCGCAGCATCGAGTAGCGCGAGCTGGAACGCCGCGCTGCTCATTCAGTGCGCAAGAGCTTGCTGCGGCGGGCGAAAGCGCGTTGCAAGGCCGGTGACGGTTGCGGTGGCGACAGCAGCGCCTGTGCAAAACATTCCTGATCGGCCAGCGAGAGCCGGATAACTTCGGCCTGTTCAATGGCGCGTTGCGCGGCGTCTTGGACGGCGGTCACCACGAAATCGGTCATGGTGCGCCCCTGAAGTTCGGCGGCGCGTTTGAGCATCGAATGCAAATCGGTGCTGATCCTAGCTTCGAGACGGGCGGTAGAGATTGTTGCGGGCATAGTTTTTTCCTCCTGATTTAATCATACGGCAAAGTGCCGTACAGTGCAAATCACGATAAGTGTTTCCGCAATAAAGCGGGAGTTGTTCAGCGCACGTCGGGGCGTGAGTTCTTCAACGTGCACAACGTGAGGAAGCGGTGTCTCGGGCTAAGCTCTTCCAGAAGTTGATTCTGCCGGATTCCGTAGTTCGCATGCCGGGTTGACCGCTGTTAGAAACGCTTGCGTAATATAGTATTCCGTGGTAGGTTAAAAATATGCTCAATTATCTCAAATCCATCGAACGCAGCCTGAAAAGAAGTGAACCGCAACGCCGGTTGGTTCTTTTCGCGGCTAGTTTTTGGGTTGTGTTAGGTCCGATTTCGGCCATGATTGGCGGCCAATCACCGCTTGTTGGCTTGGTTATCGGGCTAATCGTTGGCTCAGTTATTTTTGTTTTCGGGATGGTTCCAATTTGGTTCGGCCGTCAGGTGGTTCGAAATTGGAAGATTTTGCTGGGCGAAATAGGGCCCACTGTTTTGCTTTTACCACCGTCCGATTTTAGATCTCTTCCCGCCGTCGTTCCGACTGCTCCCCCTCGTTTTAGCCTCGCTCGTCGCGAGGCCATCTAAGCCGCTCTTAGGGGGAGAGTTCCCCCGCCTCGCGATCCGTGCCCCGTGCGCGGACGGTCTAATTCAAGCCAAGCGAGGCAAAATTGAACTCGACCCTAGATATTCTTTTGGCCCGATTTAACGGGCAGATACTCATTCCATTCACCGAGGCAGCGCAAGCGGCGGGCATGCCTGAACAGACCGCTCGCAACCGTTTGCGTGGCGGATCGTTTCCATTTCCGACGGTGATTGTCGGGCGGAGGCGCTTCGCGCACGTACGGGAAGTCGCCGCATATATTGACGCCGTGTCAATGCCCACGCCAAAAAAAGGCCGGCCCACGAAAGCCGAACGCATGGCCAGGAACGCTTGATATGGGTGGACAGGCAAGTACTTGCAGTTGGGGTCATAGGGTCAATGCCCTGCGTGCAGCTGCTGTGCAGCGGAGCCCTTCGACCGACAAGCTAATTTCCGGATCGCGACCCCAAGAAGTTGTATTGCAGCTCCCACTCTGGAAAGACGAGTTTAGGTGTTTCCCGAACGAAATTGTTCGGTCATCGCTTTTTAATGCCCGAAACCGCAAACAAAAGCGCGAATATCTTAAGCAGGCGAAAATAGCTGTTGTTGGCGACGGCCGAATCACCTACACCGGGGAAGAATTACGCCAAGATGATGGAACCATCTGGTTTCAACTTCTCCAAATCGCGAAAGAATGGCCTGTCCCCGGTTTGAAAGACACCCGAATAAGGTGTTTTAATCAAACTGGAGGAAGAAGATGGTTAAGAGAAGGCAGTTCAGCAAGGAATTCAAGATCGAGGCCGTTCGGCTGATCAAGGAACGAGGAGTCTCGGTCGCTCAGGCGGCAAAGGACCTTGATGTGCACGAGAACGTTTTGCGTAAATGGGTACGCGCTGTATCCGAAGATGCGCAACATGCTTTTCCTGGGCATGGTCAGATGAAGCCAGAGCAAGCCGAGATCGCCCGCCTGCAGAAGGAAGTCGCCAAACTCAAGATGGAGCGCGACATCCTAAAAAAAGCCGCGGCCTACTTCGCCAAGGAATCGATGTGAAGTTCGGCTTCGTGGCGAAGCACCGGGGAATCTGGCCCGTGGCACTCTCCTGCGATACCCTCGGTATCTCGCGCAGCGGCTTCTACGCATGGCTTACCCGCGCACCCAGCCAGCGTAGCCAGGCCAATGGGCAACTTGGCACAGCAATTCACAGCAGCTTCATGCAAAGCGACCGCACTTATGGCGCCCGCCGAGTCTGGCATGACCTCTTGGCGATGGGATATCGCTGTGGCTTGCACCGCGTCGAGCGGCTCATGCGCCAGCAGGCGTTGCGGGCACGCCCCAGGCGGCGCAATCTGCCCGTTGACCGAGGCCAGCGCCCAGTGGTTGGCATTGCGGCCAACGTGCTGGATCGCCAATTTGATGCCAGCGCTCCGAACCAGAAGTGGGTGGCAGACTTTACCTACATCTGGTCAGCCGAGGGCTGGTTGTATGTAGCAGTAGTTCTGGATCTTTATTCGCGCCGGGTGATCGGCTGGTCAATGAAACCGGAAATGACAGCACAACTGGTGGCGGATGCATTGATGATGGCCATCTGGCGGCGAGGCAAGCCGGAAGCTGTGATGCACCATTCGGATCGGGGCAGTCAATACACGAGTGAGCAATTCCAGCGGCTCCTGGCTGAACTTGGGGTGACTTGCAGCATGAGCCGCGCGGGCAACGTCTGGGACAATTCTGCAATGGAAAGCTTCTTCTCTTCGTTGAAGACGGAACGGCTGGCCCGCAAGACTTTCCGCACCCGGGATGAAATCCGAGCCGAGGTATTTGACCATGTCGAACGTTTTTACAATCCGATTCGCAGGCATTCGACGCTTGGCTATGTTAGCCCGATTGACTTCGAGAAACAGGCTCTGTTAGCTTAACTTGGTGTCCACCGAACTGGGGACAGGCCAGCCATCCGGGATTGCAGGGCTGAAATTGATGTTGCAATTGACGACTGCTCGGTTGAAGACAGTACGGCATTACTGGCCATCCCCGTCAAAAAGCTCAATACCGACATTCGATTAGCCCTCCTTTTCCATGCTATCTGGCGGTATCCAGCGTACGCCGCGAACTGCCAATTTATTCTGTTTTCTATTTAGAGAATGTTGTTCGTCCGTCTGATTTGATCCCATTCCGCTGACAACGAAGCGTTATGTTTCGCGAAGACTTTCTCGGACATGAGAATGCCTGCGTTAGCTTTAGCAGTCTCGTAGTCTGCAACAGCGCCCCAAATGTAAGGTTGCATGACGGTGGGTGTAGCGTTGGAACCAAAAACAGCTAGCAAGTTGTTATGGATTTCCTCGGTCTTTAGTCGAAGCCATTCCATCCGGAGCCATCGCGATACAAGTTGCTCGCTGAACAGAACTTGAGCAGCAACTGCGATCCAGCCTAGGTCGGTGCTTCGCATCGTAAGGGCTGTAAGCCACGCCAAGATATAGGTAAAGGTCCAGAACCGCACCCATTTCAACATTGTTAAGACGATGGCCTTGGTAAATAGCGTGTTCTCCAAGACAGCAGCTCCAGTTCGGCGGACAGGATCTGTTTCTTTGTTGTTGTAGTAACCGTTCGTTCGAAGGTGGGTAAGATTGGCCCCGAGGCAATAGGACAGGAAATCTTTCCTTCGTGGCCCTTCCGCTCGAGGCCAAAAATACAGCTTTGTAACTTGCCCAAGGACGAACAGGGTTACAGCAGAAATGATGAATGCCGTTTGAATAAGTTCATTGCCAGTTGGCTCAGTCTTAGCGTCAAAACGCAAGGCCATGAATGACAGCAGGGCGGCGATGATGAACAGCCAGTTTGAAATGGAATCTGCTTTACGCAATGGTTCGAAAAATCGCTCCCGAATCGGGTCGGAGCGCTGTGAATTTGAGAGTGGGTTAACCATATGTCGGGAACCTTTCTCCAAAGATTTGTCGCCATTTACAGATGGCCGTTGTGTGATTTGAACGACCGTCATACGTATGATACCAAGCGGTTCTGGCAACATCTCGGGCAGTTTTAAAACGCTTGATTACCTCGAACCTGTCATTGGCAGATAGATAGTTATCGACATAACCCCATTCGTTTTGCATAGGGCTGCACAACAGCGGGATCGCTTGATCGAAGAAGCGGAACATGTCCCACGTTATATCGGATAGCTTTCTGTCGAAGATTCGCTGCGCCAAGACCTCGATATGGTAGCTCTGGAGGTAATCGCTGTGTACCTTATTCCAGTGCTTGGCGAATTTGATGACCCTACGGAAATTCTCGCCACACTCGCTAGCCTTGTCCTGCATTGCCGCAGCGTCTGTCTTGGGATTTGAATTGATCCAGCTATTAGTATGGATATCTGGAAATACAGTAATGGGTCACTTTATTGTCGCCCTTGTGGACGTAATAAACGGGCGCGATATCGACGCTCGGCCATGTTGTGTAATGAAGCGTAACTGCCTGGCCATTCTTTCTCACGGTCGTCTTATACGCGAGAGAGTCTCGGACAGTTTGAAGAACCTGTGTTGGAGTGTTGCCGGCGACGTGCTTACTGTAATGCAGTACCAGCATGATATCGAGGTCTGCGTGCGCTTGCAGCGCAGTAAATTTGGGAATTGAGCCGGATGGAAAGGCCTCAATTACTTGGAATTTGTTTCCGAGGAGTTCGATTAGGTGATCGCGCCGCTTATTGGCGATCTCTCGGTAATCAATGTTTAGATTGATTGCGTCAAAAAACTGATTGAAAGCCGCCTGAACGGTATAAGCCACGCTGTCCCTATTTTATGTTCTACTGCGCCTGCAAGGGTAATATCGTAACAGAAATAACAATGACAAATGAATTGTTGGCTGACTTCCATCACGAAAGGTTGTGGCTTCTACCTGCCGGTCAAATGTCAGGAATAGATGCCGTCGTATACCTTTGCAAGCAAATGACGGGTGCGGTTATGGAAAAATATGGAAAAATCCGGGTGGAAAATCCGGCATTTTGTGGTACTTCGGGGTATACCAAAGTAGGTTAACCCCTTGTTTTATTGGTGGGCGGTACAAGGTTCGAACTTGTGACCCCTGCCGTGTGAAGGCAGTGCTCTACCGCTGAGCTAACCGCCCGGAAGAGGGCGCGAATTAGAGCACAACGGAGCCATCGCAGTCAATTTCTTTGTGCGCTTCCAATGCAAAAAACGTAAAATGCGCGCCTCATTTTTCGGCTTCCTACTCATATTATGACCGTACGCACTCGTTTTGCTCCCAGTCCCACCGGCTACCTGCACATTGGCGGCGCGCGCACCGCGCTGTTTTCTTGGGCTTATGCCCGCAAGCATGGCGGCCAATTCATTTTGCGCATCGAGGATACCGACGTGGAACGTTCCACGCCGGAGGCGGTACAGGCGATTCTGGACGGCATGGCGTGGCTCGATCTGGCTTACGACGAAGGCCCGTATTATCAGATGCGCAGCATGGAGCGCTACAAGGCGGTGATCCAGCAGATGCTGGAGCAGGGGCTAGCCTACCATTGCTATACCACCGCGGAAGAACTGGAAGAGTTGCGTGAAGCACAGCGCGCGCGCGGCGAGAAGCCGCGCTACGATGGCTACTGGCGGCCTGAGACGGGCAAGGTGTTGCCGACGCCGCCTGCCGGGGTGAAACCGGTGGTGCGCTTCCGGAATCCGCAGGCCGGCGTGGTCGCATGGGACGACCTGGTCAAGGGCCAGATCGTGTTCGAGAACAGCGAGCTGGATGATCTGATCATTGCGCGTTCGGACGGCACGCCGACCTATAACTTCTGCGTGGTGGTGGACGACTGGGATATGAAGATCTCGCACGTTATTCGCGGCGACGACCACGTCAACAATACCCCGCGCCAGATCAACATCCTGAAGGCACTTGGCGCCACCGTGCCGCAGTATGCGCACCTGTCGATGATTCTCGGCGACGACGGCACCAAGCTGTCCAAGCGTCACGGTGCAGTCAGCGTGATGCAGTACGACGAGGATGGCTACCTGCCGGAAGCGGTGATCAATTACCTCGCGCGACTGGGTTGGTCGCATGGCGACGCGGAAATCTTTTCGGTGGAACAGTTCTGCCAGTGGTTCGATCTCGACCACATCACGCCGTCCGCGGCGCAGTTCAACACCGAGAAGCTGAACTGGATCAACCAGCATTACCTGAAGCTGGCCGACAATGCCCGCCTTGCGGCACTGGTGCGGCCGCGCCTGGAAGCACGCGGGGTGGTGGTGAGTGAGACGCCAAAACTGGAAGCGGTGATCGCGCTCTATAAGGAGCGTGTCGCCACGGTTAACGAGCTGGCCGATGCGGCGGAGGTGTTCTACATCGACCTGCACGTGCATCAGGAAGCCATGGATGCGCAATTGATTCCCGAGGCGTTGCCCGCGCTGCGCGAACTGGTTGAGCGTTTTGCCGAC
This sequence comes from Gallionella sp., assembly GCA_035702405.1. GTDB lineage: Bacteria > Pseudomonadota > Gammaproteobacteria > Burkholderiales > Gallionellaceae > Gallionella. The sequence continues at coordinate 6,429 of DASSQR010000003.1, forward strand.
GTCACCTGGGAAGCGCCCGCGATTGGCGCATTGATCAAGGAATTGCTGGACAAACATAACGTTAAGATGCCGAAGGTGGCGATGCCTTTGCGCGTGATGCTGGTCGGCCAGACCCACACGCCGTCGGTGGACGCGGTGGTGGCACTGTTCCCTCGTGAGACGGTGCTCGCACGCATGAAAAAATTTATCTGAAAATTTCCGAAAGTTCGCTTTACAAGGTGGGGTCACATCACTATAATGCGCGCTCTTTCGAGGTACCGGGGGTATAGCTCAGCTGGGAGAGCGCTTGCATGGCATGCAAGAGGTCAGCGGTTCGATCCCGCTTACCTCCACCAAGAGAAGAAGAATAGTAGTAGGTAGTACACTAGGTCCCCATCGTCTAGAGGCCTAGGACATCGCCCTTTCACGGCGGTAACGGGGGTTCGAATCCCCCTGGGGACGCCAGAAAAAAACGGCAGGTTGGCGTTGTGTAAAACACGCTGGCCTTGTCAGCAGGCAAGAGAAGGCCGGAGACTTCCGGTCTTTTTTGTTCATGCGGGAATAGCTCAGTTGGTAGAGCGCAACCTTGCCAAGGTTGAGGTCGAGAGTTCGAGACTCTTTTCCCGCTCCAATTTAAAAACGAGGCCGGATTTTTCCGGCCTCGTTTTTTTTCATCAATAAATTGCTCCTGCAGTAGCAGGCCGTTCCTTTCTAAGGTGCACGGTTGCGACTTTAAGTATTACACCTGATTGATCCTGTTCCGCGCGGAATGTAAGGTACGGGCTGCGTTGGGTACAGCCGCTTGAAGATACAGAATGGCGGCGATATGCCAGCTTATTTCGAGATCGTTTTCCTTTCCTTGTCAAGGAGACGCGAAATGCCGGATAAAACCAGATCGGTCTGGCACTACGGGGTATCAGCGGCGGCAGCACTGGCGTTTACGGGTGTCCTGCTGGCTCAGGATGTGCCTGATGAAGAATTTCCTGATCAGGACATGACTGTCCAGGCGATGCCGCAACCTGCGCCTTTGCCAAATCCAGTGCCTCCCTTGTCGAACCCTGTTCCGCCACTCTCGAACCCGGTGCCGCCACTGACGAACCCGGTCCCGCCGCTGGTCAACCCTGTGCCTCCAATCGTGAATCCGGTGCCACCGTTGCCAAACCCGATTTCTTCAGTACCTGCGGTCGTGCCCTAGTAGCCTTCCGTTCATTTCACTAAAAACAGCACGCGCCACCCCTCACGATATCTGTCCCTTGAGCATCGCGGAACGAATTTTTCCTGCAATGCTTATCAATATTTTTCCGTTGTTCCGGCATCCTGCCGGACAGTACGGAATGGCATGCTTATTCAGTTTGCGGCTATGTAATTGAAATTTTCTTGGTTCCGCCGGGCAGGGCATTTTCCTAAAGTGCGCTCACGAATCGTCCAGTCAGGAGTTTTGCATGAGCGTCGTCAAGTCGGTGTTGCAGTCCGTATTGCAGCGGATCAGGCAACCGTTTCAACCCAAACCAGCAAAGGAATATCAAGTGTCAGACAACCAGCATTCATTCGCCTTCGCCACCCGTCAACTGCACGCGGGCTACCGGCCGGATCCGACTACCGGCAGCCGCGCGGTGCCGATCTATCAGACCACCAGCTACCAGTTCCGCAATACCGAACACGCGGCGAACCTGTTCGCACTGAAGGAACTGGGCAACATCTACACGCGGCTGATGAATCCAACCACCGACGTACTGGAACAGCGCATCGCTGATCTCGAAGGCGGTGTTGGCGCACTGGCTGCGAGTTCCGGCCATGCGGCGCAGGCCCAGGCGATTTTCACGCTGGCCAATGCGGGCGACCATATCGTTTCCTCCAGCCGCTTGTATGGCGGTACCTACAACCAGTTCGCATACACGCTGCCGAAGCTCGGCATCGAAGTCACTTTTGTCGATCCACGCGATCCGGCTGCGTTTGAGCGGGCGATCCGTCCCAATACCAAGCTGATTTACGGTGAGACCCTCGGCAACCCGGATATCTCGGTGTTCCCGATCGAGGAAGTCGCCGCGATCGCGAAGAAACACGATATACCGTTGCTGATCGACAATACCTTGCCTACGCCATATCTGTTCCGGCCGATCGAATGGGGCGCGAATATTGTCACGCATAGCACCACCAAATTCATTGGGGGGCACGGCACCAGTATCGGCGGCGTGATCGTCGATGGTGGCAATTACGACTGGACCAGCAGCCGCTTCGCCAATTTCAACGAACCCGATCCCTCCTATCATGGCTTGGTCTATTCCAGCCTGAAGGACGCCGGCCTGCCGCCGTTCATCATCAAGGCGCGCGTGCACGTGCTGCGCGACATTGGCGCGGCGCAGTCGCCGTTCAACAGCTGGCAGACCCTGCAAGGGCTGGAAACACTGTCGCTGCGCATCGAGCGGCATGTGCAAAACGCCCAGGTCGTAGCGGAATATCTGGAAAAGCACCCCAAGGTCAACTGGGTCACCTATCCCGGCCTCAAGAGCCATCCCGACCACGAACTGGCGAAGAAGTATTTCCCCAAGGGGGCGGGTGCAATCCTTGGTTTCGGCATCAAGGGCGGCGCAGATGCGGGCAAGAAGTTCATCGACAGCCTGCAACTGTTCAGCCACTTGGCAAATGTTGGAGACGCCAAGAGCCTGGCGATCCATCCGGCGACCACCACTCACAGCCAATTGACGGAGGAGCAACAGAAGACCGCGGGTGTCACGCCGGACTTCGTGCGCCTGAGCGTTGGTATCGAAGACATCGGCGACATTCTGTGGGATCTGGAGCAGGCGCTGAAGCGGGTCTGATCCCAGCCTCCCGTCTGTCAGGGACGGGAGGCACCACTGTCCTGAACCAGAGACGCCAATACCATGCCGATCAAGATTCCGCGCACCCTGCCTGCGTTCGATATCCTGCAGCGCGAAAACGTGTTCGTCATCGACGACGAGCGCGCGCTGCATCAGGATATTCGCAGCCTGCGCGTCGCGATTCTCAACCTGATGCCGACCAAGATCGCGACGGAGACGCAGTTGTTGCGCCTGCTCGGCAATACGCCGCTGCAGGTGGAAGTGGTACTCCTGCGCACCGCGAGTTACGAAGCCAGAAATACCACGGCCGAACATCTGGTGAATCATTACCTGACGTTCGACGACATCCGCGACGAGCGCTTCGACGGGCTCATCGTCACCGGTGCGCCGGTGGAATTGCTCGAATTCGAAGAGGTGGATTACTGGCAGGAATTGACACACATCTTCGACTGGGCAGAAACCAACGTGCAGTCCACGCTCTACCTGTGCTGGGGCGCGCAGGCGGGGCTATATCACCGCTATGGGGTGCCGAAATATACGCTGCAGCGCAAGATGTTCGGTATTTTCGAACATCACACGCTGCATCCGGAGCTGCCGCTGTTACGCGGTTTCGATGCAACCTTTTACGCGCCGCATTCACGCCATACCGGCATTCGCCCTGAAGAGCTGGGCAAGGTGGGCGACCTGCGCATTCTGGCCAGCTCCGCGGCGGCAGGCGTGCACCTCATCGCCAGCCGGGACTGCCGCCACATCTATGTCACCGGCCACCCGGAATACGACCCGCTGACGCTGTCCGGCGAATACGCGCGCGACCTCGGCCGCGGCCTGGACATCCAGGTGCCCGAGAATTATTTTCTCGATGACGACCCGCAACAATCAGTCCAGGTGCGCTGGCGCAGCCACGCTCATCTGCTGTTTGCGAACTGGCTTAACTACTGCGTGTATCAGGCTACTTCGTAGAATTACGCCGGAATAGTTACCGCAGTTGGCTTGCAACTCCTGTTAGCAGGGTGTTGAAAAACGTAGCGAGGATGGCCAGATGCAAGGCGCACGGAACGGAGCGACGAGACATATCTTACGGATAGGCGAGAAAGCGAGTACCGCGCAACGCAGCAGATGGCCCCCGCAGTAGTTTTTCAACACCCTGTTAGTGCTTGGTCTTGGTCAGGAAGACCGTCACCTCTTCGCGGTCGTGATAAAGCTGTTTCGCTGCCATCCGAAAGCTGATGCCTTCTTCATCCAGGCGCGCGCGAATTTCACCCAGCGCGCTGTCGAGCGCGACGACGCGCTGCTTCATCGGCAATTTCAAGTTGAAAATGGCCTGTCTGCACCAGCCTGCGGCGAACCATGTGCTAATAAGAGCGGCGACTTTGGATGGCTTTTCCACCATATCGCATACCAGCCAGTCCACGGCCTTGCGCGGTGCGTATTTGAATCCGTCCTGCTTGAGATGTTGCACCAGCGGATGATTCGCGAGCACGCCTTTCATCGGGCCGTTGTCCACGGCCGTGACGCGGATGCCGCGTTTGACCAGCTGCCAGGTCCAGCCACCGGGTGCGGCGCCGAGATCGACCGCGGTCATGCCTTGGCGCAGCAGACGAGACTGTTCACTGCGGCTCATGAATACCTCGATTGCTTCGGCCAGCTTCAACGTGGAACGGCTGGGTGCTTCCGCGGGCATCGACTGGCGCAGGATACCCATGTGCCACGGCGCGCTGTTGTATGGATCGCTGATACCAATCAGTGCGGAGGACTTGTCGGGAAAGAAAATATGCAGTCGCGGCAACTTCGCCGTTTTCACTGAGCTGGTCGAAGTGTGCTCCGAGGGTGCAGATTCCGTTCCAGCTTCGACTGGCTCAGCATGAACGGACTTGGCAGTTTCGTCCAGCAGGCGCCCCTGTTTCCGCAAAGCATCCTCCAGCAACGGCTGAAAGCGGCGGGTAAAAGCGGACAGCATTTTTCCGTCGTTGGTGTCCGGTACTTCGAGCCAGAGCGCGCCGAAGTCGCCGGGCAGTTCCGCAATGGCGGCGAGCAGCGGCGTCAGACGGTCGCGCTCCGGCAGGTCCGGCAGGATGCGATGCACGCGGATCAGCTGGCGCGCGAAAACGAGGTCGCGATAGCTCAGCGATTGTTCGTTGAGTGTGACGACGACGTAGCCGCTGTCGGCGACGAGGGGTTTTTGTTCGGCGATGATTGGCTTCTGCTGGCGCGCCTGGCGCAAGGCTTCCTGCGCGCAATCCGGTTCGAAGCCGGGGCGGCAATACAGTAGCCACTGGGTGGATGGTATTTTTTGCATGGCGAAATTGAAGTACGTTAAATATCCGGGCGCAAGCGCGGCAAATGAATATGCCAGCGAATTGCGGCAAGGCGGATCGCGACAATGCTGCTCATCGCGAGCAGGATCGCCAGATTATGATCGACGCCGAGCTGATCGAGGCCGATCAGCAGCAGGGCGCCGGCCAACGAAGCGGTCGCGTAAATGTCGGTGCGAAAGATCAGCGGAATTTCGTTGCAGAAAATGTCGCGGATCACGCCGCCAAACACACCGGTGATAACCCCCATCAAAGCGGCGATCAGCCAGGGTGTGTCGAGCTTGAGTGCGACATTGGTGCCGATCACCGTAAATAACGCCAAGCCCACCGCATCCGGGAGCAGGAAAAAGTTTTTTGGCAATTTGAGATGGCGCGCGAGGAAAAAAGTGAAGGTGCCGGCGACCATGCCGACGACCACGTAAATCGGATCATGCACCCAGTACACCGGCAGGCGGCCGAGCAGAATATCACGCACAGTGCCGCCGCCGATGCCGGAAATCACCGCGATCACCACCACGCCGAACAGATCCAGCTCGCGGCGCTGTGCTTCCAGGGTCGCGGTGATCGCGCACACGGCAACGGCACAGAGGTCGAGCAGATAAATCAGGGTCATGGTGCAATCAGGCAGGGAAAGGCGCGCATTATACGAGCCGCTGACGCTATACGTAGAGATATGTTGTCTTCAAGATCCTGTCAGGCGAAGGTATCCCAGGCGAATTTAACGATCAACGCGCTTACGACCAGCAGAAAAATCTTCCGGACAAACCTGCTGCCGTGGCGCAATGCCAGCTGAGCGCCCACTACCGAGCCCAGCACATTGAATACCGCCATGGCTGCCGCAAGGACCGGTAGCAGGTAGCCATGGGGGGCAAAGAAACATAGTGCGGCGAGGTTGGTGGTCAGGTTCACGAATTTTGCTGCAGCCGAGGCATGCAGAAAATCGAAGCCGAAAAAGCGGATGAACAAAAATATCAGGAAGCTGCCGGTTCCCGGGCCAAACAGGCCGTCGTAGAAACCCAGCATGCCGCCGATCAGCACTGCCAGGAAAAATTCGCGCCGACCGGGATGTTGCGGGCGGTGGATGGCTCCGAAGTCCTTGCGCCAGAAGGTATAGACCGCGGCGCCGATCAGCAGGACCAGGATCAGCGGGCGCAGCATTTCGCGCGGCAGCCATGCGACCGCCAGTGCGCCGCTGTATCCGCCGACGAAGGCTGCAAACGTGGCGGGCAGGATGATGTGCCACGGCATCCTGATTCTTCGCGCATAATGCCATGCGGCATTGGCGGTGCCGAAGATGCTGGAAAATTTATTGGTGCCAAACAGCGTTGCCGGGGCTTCCTGCGGCAGCAGGGTAAACAGTGCGGGAATCTGGATCAGGCCGCCTCCACCCACCACGGCATCGATCAGACCTGCGCCGAATGCAGCGACGGCCATTGCGACGAGCAGGGATAGGTCGAAACTCAAGATTACCTCTGGAAGAAAGCAACAGGGGCAGGTTCAACACCTGCCCCTGTTTTACACTCGGATCATTTGAACCGTGCGACCGGCCTCAGAGCAGATGCCTTATGGCATCGCGTTCCTCGAGCAGTTCGCGATAACTGTTTTCCATGTGTTGACGCCCGCGTTCGCTGATTTCCAGGTCGTGCACGATGTGGTATTCGCCTTGCCGGCAGCGAACCGGGAAACCGTAAATGAGCCCTTCCGGCACCCCGTAGCTGCCGTCGGATGGCACACTCATGGATACCCAGTTGTTGTGATGCAGGCCGAGCATCCAGTCGCGCATGTGTGCTACTGCCGCGTTGGCGGCACTGGCCGCGCTGGACGAGCCGCGCATCTCGATTACCGCCGCGCCGCGGGTGCGCACGGTGGGAATGAATTCGCTTTCGACCCAATCGTGATCCGGCAGCAGATCACGTACCAGGCGGCCGCGGATTTCGGCGTGGTCGAGATCGGGATATTGCGTGTTCGAGTGATTGCCCCAAACCACCATGCGCTTGATGTCATGGATGGGCTGGAACAGCTTTTGGGCGATCAGCGAAATGGCGCGGTTGTGATCAAGGCGCATCATCGAGGTGAAGTTGCGCGGATCGAGGTCAGGCGCGTGGTGCATTGCGATCAGTGCATTGGTATTGGCCGGGTTGCCGACCACCAGTACCTTGACATGCCGTGCGGCGTGTTCGTTGAGCTGCTGGCCCTGAGCGGAAAAAATCGCGGCATTGGCTTCCAGCAAGTCCCTGCGTTCCATGCCCTTGGTGCGCGGACGCGCGCCGATCAGCAGGGCAATTTCGGTGTCCCGAAAAGCAACCCTGGGATCGTCGGTGGTGATGACTTGCTGCAGCAGCGGAAACGCGCAATCCTCCAGTTCCATCTGAATGCCGCGCAATGCCTGCTGCGCCTGCGGCAGGTCCAGCAGCTGCAGAATGACGGGTTGATCGTCGCCCAGCATGTCGCCATTGGCAATGCGAAACAGTGAAGCATAGCCGATATGGCCGGCTGCGCCAGTGATGGTGACGCGAATTGGTGCTTTCATGAATCCTCTCCCTGGTACGGTCTTATGTAAGTATGTTTAATAATTATTATTAGAATGACCCTAATGATAACCAACTCTCTTCTGTTTTGTTAAGCAAAAAGGTGTAGCATTGTTTATATTCATCACTCATCAAGGCGGAGATTAGTATGGATAATAGTCGTCCCAAGCATCTCGCCCTCCACCTCATCAAACAACCTTCCTCAGCTGTCGTTTCCATTCTTCATCGCATCAGCGGCTTATTGATGTTTTTCGCGCTGCCGGTGCTGTTGTGGGGACTGCAGGATAGCCTTCATTCGATGGAAGGCTTTAACCAATGGCAACTCATCCTGGCGCACCCGCTCGTCAAACTGCTATTGCTGGTCCTGCTGTGGGCGTTGCTGCATCACTTTTGTGCGGGCCTGCGTTTTCTGGCGGTGGATTTGCATTATGTGCGCAGCCGGGAACGGGCGCGTTTCACCAGCAAAATTGTGCTGGTGGCAAGCCTTGTGCTGACAGCATTAATCGGGAGGGGTCTATGGTAAATCGCATTGTAACCGGGGCACATTATGGCGTGCGGGAGTGGTTGATCCAACGCGTCACCGCGGTGGTGATTGCGACTTATGTGGTGGCCGCGGGCGGCTATCTCCTGCTGCAGCCCAGACTGGATTATGACGTCTGGACGCATTTATTCACTGGTCAGCTAATGCGCCTGATTACCCTGTTCGTCCTGCTGAGTGTGTTCTATCACGCATGGATCGGCGTGCGTAATGTCGTGATGGATTACATCAGGGCAGATGGAGCCCGGCTGGTTATTCACGTACTCGTGATTCTAGCCCTGCTGCTTTATTCGCTATGGTCCGTACAAATCCTGTGGGGGGTGCGATGACGGTCGCTAAACGAACGTTCGATGTCGTGGTCGTGGGCGCCGGTGGCGCCGGCATGCGCGCAGCACTGCAATTGGCGCATGCCGGGCTGAAGGTCGCGGTGCTGTCCAAGGTGTTTCCTACCCGGTCGCACACCGTTGCCGCACAGGGTGGTATTGCGGCCTCGCTGGGCAACATTAGCGCTGACAACTGGCACTGGCACATGTACGACACCGTGAAGGGCTCGGATTATCTGGGTGACCAGGATGCGATCGAGTACATGTGCCGCGCCGCGCCGGAAGTCGTGTATGAACTGGAACATTTCGGCATGCCGTTCGACCGCTTGGATAGCGGCAAGATTTACCAGCGCCCGTTCGGCGGCCACATGCAGGACTACGGCAAGACGCCGGTACAACGCGCTTGCGCAGCGGCAGACCGGACCGGCCATGCGATGCTGCATACCCTTTACCAGCAGAATGTGAAAGCGAATACGCATTTCTTCATTGAATGGATGGCACTGGATTTGATCCGCGATCCGGATGGTGATGTGCTCGGCGTGACTGCGCTGGAAATCGAAACCGGCGAAATGATGATCTTTCAGGCGCGCGCCACACTGCTGGCCACCGGCGGTGCGGGGCGCATATTCCAGTCGAGTACCAATGCCTATATCAACACCGGCGATGGACTGGGCATGGCAGCGCGCGCTGGAATTCCGCTGGAGGACATGGAGTTTTATCAGTTCCACCCCACCGGCGTGTATGGCGCGGGGGTGCTGATCTCAGAAGGCGTGCGCGGCGAGGGGGGCTACCTGCTCAACAAGGATGGCGAGCGCTTCATGCTGAAATATGCGCCGACGGCAAAAGATCTGGCCAGCCGCGACGTGGTGTCACGCGCTATGACGGTCGAGATCAACGAGGGACGCGGTTGCGGCGAGCGGGGCGACCATTTGTTGCTCAAGCTGGATCATCTCGGGGAAGAAGTGATTCGTACGCGCTTGCCCGGCATTCGCGAAATCGCATTGAAGTTTGCCCATGTCGATCCAGCCCGGGACCCGATCCCCGTGGTACCGACGGCACATTACATGATGGGAGGCATTCCGACGAATTATCACGGTCAGGTCGTAGCGCCATACCATTCGGGGCCGGAAGAAATCGTACACGGCCTGTATGCAGTGGGCGAATGCGCCTGCGTGTCGGTGCATGGTGCGAACCGGCTGGGTTGCAATTCGCTGCTGGATTTGCTCGTGTTCGGGCGCGAAGCCGCCAGACAGGTCATTGAAGACCTGCAGAGCCATCCGCATCCCAAGCCATTGCCGGGCGATGCCGCCGAATATTCCCTGGCCAGACTGGCGCGGCTGGACCGGCAGCAGGATGGCGAGCGTGTGGCTGAAGTGGGCTTCGCGATGCGTGACATCATGCAGAAGCATTGTGGTGTGTTCCGCTTCCCCGAATTGCTCGACGAAGGGGTCAAGCAAATCGCGGACATCGCTGCGCGGGCTGCCAATACGTTCATTCAGGACAAGAGCAAGGTATTCAACACGGCGCGGGTGGAAGCACTGGAGCTGGATAACCTGATTGAGGTCGCTCAAGCTACCATGGTTGCCGCCGCGGCGCGCAAGGAAAGTCGCGGAGCCCATGCGCGCGAGGATTTTCCGCAACGCGACGACGTGAACTGGCTCAAACACAGCCTGTATTTTCGCGAGGGACAGCGACTGGCCTACAAGCCGGTGCGGCTCAAACCGCTCACCGTGGAGTCGTTTCCGCCCAAGGCACGGGTCTATTAAGCGAAAGGAGCAACCATGAAGTTTCGCATCTACCGCTACAACCCTGACACTGATAAGGCGCCCTACATGCAAGATTACGAACTGGGCATCGCGCCGGCCGGCAAGATGCTGCTGGACGCGCTGATCGCGCTCAAGGAACAGGACGACAGCCTCTCGATACGCAAGTCGTGTCGCGAAGGCGTGTGCGGGTCGGACGCGATGAACATCAATGGCCGCAACGGTCTCGCGTGCATCACACCACTGGCCGGCCTGCATGAGCCCGTGACCTTGCGGCCGTTGCCGGGCTTGCCGGTGATTCGCGACCTGATTGTCGACATGACCCAGTTTTTCAAGCAATACCATTCCATCAAGCCGTATCTCGTCAACAACGAGGCGCCGCCGGAAACGGAGCGGCTGCAATCACCGGCGCAGCGCGAACATCTGAACGGCTTGTATGAATGCATCCTGTGTGCATGCTGCTCGACGGCGTGCCCGTCATTCTGGTGGAATCCGGACAAGTTTGTCGGGCCTGCGGGGCTGCTGCAGGCATATCGCTTTATCGCCGATACGCGTGATCAGGCGACCAGCGAACGGCTCGATGATCTGGACGACCCATATCGCCTGTTTCGCTGCCACTCCATCATGAATTGTGTGGATGTGTGCCCGAAAGACCTGAAACCGACCGAAGCGATCGAGCGCATCAAGGACCTGATGGTCAAACGCATGGTATGAATAAGAGACTGGAACGACTGCGTTGGCGCAGCCGGCGCGGATTGCTGGAACTGGATATCGTGCTGGGGCGATTTATCGACACTCATTACCTCCAGCTGGATGAGCTCGAGCAACAGACATTCGAGGCATTGCTGGATATGCCCGACACGGTCCTCTGGGATATGATTGCAGGCAGACAGGAAGCGCAACCAGCAGAACACCGGGCATTGCTGGAAAAGATCAGGTCCCTGTAAACGCAGTATGACTTCGGGAGGTTTTTATGGAAAACATAACGAGTGAAGTCCGCCTGAACCAACGTGTTGCCACGCTGACGCTGGATGATGGTCGCAGCATCGAATTGCCGATCATCTCCGGCACACTGGGTCCGGATGTAATCGATATACACAATTTGAGTAAACTGGGAGTGTTCACTTACGACCCGGCGTATTTCTCTACTGCGAGTTGCGCGTCCGCCATCTCCTTCATCGATGGTGACGCCGGGTTGCTCTACTACCGGGGCTACCCGATCGAACAACTGGCCGTCAAACCCGATTTTCTGGAGGTGAGCTACCTGCTGCTGCATGGCGAGTTGCCGAAGGCCGAACAGTTGGTTGCATTCAAGCACGAGGTCACTTCGCATACCATGGTGCATGAGCAGATGGCGCGATTCTTCAACGGCTTCCGCCGCGACGCACATCCGATGGCAGTGATGGTTGGCGTGGTCGGCGCGCTGTCGGCGTTCTATCACGACTCGCTCGATATCAATAATCCCGAGCATCGCGACCTGTCGGCCAGGCGGCTGTTGGGCAAGCTGCCAACCATTGCGGCCATGGCGCACAAATACCATACCGGCTTCCCGTTCATGTACCCGAAGAACAAGTTCAGCTACGTGGAAAATTTCATGTACATGCTGTTCGGTACACCGGCGGAAGATTACGTGCCCGACCCGGTACTGGTACGTGCCTTGGAACGCATTCTCATCCTGCATGCCGATCACGAGCAAAATGCCTCCACTTCGACGGTGCGTTCTGCCGGTTCGAGCGGGGCTAATCCGTATGCGTGCATCGCGTCCGGCATTGCCTCCCTCTGGGGGCCGGCGCATGGTGGGGCAAACGAGGCGGCGCTCGAGATGCTGGAAGAAATCGGCGATGTGTCACAGGTACCGGCTTTTATCGCGAGTGTGAAGGATCGCAAACAGCGGTTGATGGGTTTCGGTCATCGCGTCTACAAGCATACCGATCCGCGTGCTGCGGTTATGCGCGAGACCTGCTACGAAGTGTTGAAGGAGCTGAATTTGGAGCACGACCGGCTCTTCATGCTGGCGCTGGAACTGGAACGCGTGGCGTTGCAGGACGAGTATTTCATCGAGCGCAAGCTGTATCCGAATGTGGACTTCTATTCCGGAACCGTGCTGCGCGCGATGGGTATTCCGCTCAACATGTTTACCGTGATCTTCGCGGTGGCGCGCACCATCGGCTGGATTTCGCAATGGAACGAAATGATGGGAGCGAGCGAACACAAGATTGCCCGGCCGCGCCAGCTTTATACCGGCGCGAAGCGGCGTGATTATGTGCCACTGGAACAGCGATGAACGAACCCGCCAGTTTTCTCCGGATGATGCAGGATAGCTCGGCGCTGTTCGGCGCAAATGCGCCTTTTATCGAAAGCCTGTACGAAAGCTACCTGGCCGATGCGACCAGTGTCCCGCCGGAGTGGCGCAGCTATTTCGATGCCTTGCCGGGCGCCGGGCGCGATGTGGCGCACGGGCCGATCCAGCGCGCCTTTGCGGCGAGACCCGGTGCGGCGACGGCCGCACCGGCATCGACGGCAGCGGTGGATCAGGCGCGCAAGCAGGTCTACGTGTTGCAGCTCATCAATGCCTACCGTTTCCTCGGGGTGCGCGTCGCCAGTCTCGATCCGCTGAACCGTTACCCGAAGCCGGTAGTCGCGGAGCTCGACCCGGCGTATTACGGGCTCACCGAAGCCGATCTGGAAAGCACCTTCAATACGGGCTCGCTGGTCACTGATAGCGCGCCGCTCGACGGCGGTGCGCGCATGAAACTGCACGAAATCCTCGAACGGTTGCGCGATACCTATTGCGGGAACATCGGCGCGGAATACATGTACATCAGCGATATCGCGCAGAAACGCTGGATCCAGAATCGCCTGGAAAGCGTGCGCGGCCAGCCCGGCTATACCACTGCGCAGCGCCGCCGCATCCTGGAGCGGCTGACTGCGGCAGAGACGCTGGAACGTTATCTGCACACCAAGTTCGTCGGCCAGAAGCGCTTCTCTCTGGAAGGAGGTGAAACCCTGATCCCATTGCTCGACCATCTGTTGCAGCGCGCCGGCGCTCAAGGCGTGGAGGAAGCAGTGATCGGCATGGCGCATCGCGGACGGTTGAACGTGCTGGTCAATATTCTCGGGAAACAGCCAAGCCAGCTGTTCGCCGAATTCGATGGAGAGCATACCGGGCGGCTGGCGTCGGGCGACGTGAAATACCACCAGGGGTTTTCCGCCGACATCGCGACGCCGGGTGGTGAATTGCATGTGGCGCTGGCGTTCAATCCCTCGCATCTGGAAATCGTCAATCCGGTGGTTGAGGGCTCGGTGCGCGCGCGCCAGCATCATCGCAATGATGCCGCGGGAGTAAAGGTAATACCGATTTTGCTGCATGGCGACGCGGCGTTTGCCGGACAGGGCGTGGTGATGGAAACCCTCAGCATGTCGCAGACGCGCGGTTATCGTACCGGCGGTACGGTGCATGTCATCATCAACAACCAGATCGGCTTCACGGCCTCCGATTTTCGCGATACCCGCTCCAGCACCTACTGCAGCGACGTGGCGAAGATGATCGACGCGCCAATCTTTCATGTGAATGCCGATGATCCCGAAGCCGTGTTGCTGGTGACCGAGATTGCACTGGACTTCCGCATGCAGTTCCACAAGGATGTGGTGATCGACCTGGTGTGCTTCCGCAAGCTGGGGCACAACGAACAGGATGAACCGCTGGTGACGCAGCCGTTCATGTACCGCTTCGTCCGCAAGCATCCCGGCACGCGCGCGCTCTATGTGCAGCGGCTGTCCGGGCAGGGCGTGATCCAGGCGGGCGAGGCCGAAGCAATGATTACGGTGTATCGCAAAGCAATGGACGAAGGCCGCAATTCCATCCAGCCCGTACTGGAAAAATCGGACAAGTGGAAGGTAGGACGCGAAAGCATCGACTGGTCACCCTTCAAGCGCGAGATCGCGTGGCAGGTCCCGGTGGAGACCGGTGTGCCGCTGGAACGGCTGCAGCAACTGGCGGTACCGTTGACCACAGTGCCGGAAAATTTCGCGTTGCATCCGCGCGTGCAGAAGATCGTCAGCGATCGCGTTGCGATGGCGCGCGGCGAAATGCATCTGGACTGGGGGATGGCGGAGACGCTGGCGTATGCCACTTTGCTTACCGAGAGTTACCCGGTCCGGCTGACCGGGCAGGATACGCAGCGTGGCACGTTTTTTCACCGCCATGCCACCTGGCATGACCAGAATCGCACCGAGTCGCATGAAGGCGCCTACACGCCGCTGCAGCATTTGACGGACAACCAGGCGGATTTTCTGGTAATCGATTCGCTGTTGTCGGAAGAAGCCGTGCTGGGCTTCGAATATGGCTACGCCACGGCACGGCCGGATTCGCTGGTGTTGTGGGAGGCGCAGTTCGGCGATTTTGCCAACGGTGCGCAGGTGGTGATCGATCAGTTCATCGCGTCCGGTGAAGTGAAATGGGGCCGCCTGTGCGGCTTGGTGATGCTGTTGCCGCATGGTTATGAAGGGCAGGGGCCGGAGCATTCGTCCGGGCGCATCGAGCGCTACCTGCAACTGTGTGCCGACTACAATATTCAGGTATGCATTCCGTCGACGCCGGCGCAGATGTTCCACCTGCTGCGCCGACAGATGTTGCGTCCGTATCGCCGTCCCTTGATTGTGTTCACGCCCAAGAGCCTGCTACGCAGCAAGGAGGCGGCGTCGCCGCTGGCAGAGTTGACGCAGGGCCGCTTTCAGCCGGTGATCGCCGAGGTGGATCAACTCGATCCGGGCAACGTGCGCCGCATCATTGCCTGCAGCGGCAAGGTGTATTACGACCTACTGCTCGCTCGGCGCGCAAAGGGAATCGACAATATGGCGATCATCCGCATTGAACAGCTGTATCCGTTTCCGCACGAGGATTTCACCGCGCAGATTGCCGCATATCCCAATGCCGGTGAACTGGTGTGGTGCCAGGAGGAACCGGGCAACCAGGGGGCGTGGCATCGCATCCAGCATTACCTGTTGCGCCATCTACGGCCGGGCATGCGTCTCGATTACGCATTGAGAGCCTCGTCCGCGGCGCCTGCAGCAGGCTATTTCGCGGTCCATCAGAAACAACAACAGGAGGTGATCGATGCGGCCTTCCGTGCCGATCTCGATGCCAAGCCAATTTCGGGGACAAAGAACCATGAGCATCACTGAGGGCAACATGATTGAAGTACAGGTTCCGCAACTATCCGAATCCGTGACTGAAGCGACCTTGCTGACCTGGCACAAGCAGGTCGGCGAAGCGGTGGAGGAGGGCGAGAACCTGATCGATGTGGAAACTGATAAGGTGGTGCTGGAACTGCCGGCCGTCAAGAGCGGTGTGCTCGCCAAAATCATCAAAGGGAATGGCGAGAAGGTGGGCAGCAATGAGGTGGTCGCGCTGATCGATACGGCTGCTCAGGCGGCTCCCGAGGCGGCTGCCGGCAAGGAAGCGCCGGCGGTGCCGGCCGCTGCGGCAGTTTCGCCTTCGGTGCGCAAACTGGCCCGCGAACAGGAAATCGATGCTGCCAGCCTGCAGGGTAGCGGGCGGGGCGGCCGCATTACCCGCGAAGATGTGCTGGGTGCGGTGCAGCGGACGCCGGCGACCGCTGCACCGGCGAGCGCGATCCCGGCCGCGGCCAGTGTGCCTGCCGGCAACCGTCCAGAACAGCGCGCGCCGATGACGCGCATCCGCCAGCGCATCGCCGAGCGTTTGCTGCAATCACAGCAGAATGCCGCCATCCTGACCACGTTCAACGAAGTCAACATGCAGCCAGTAATCGAGTTGCGCAGCCGCTATAAGGACGCTTTCGAGCAGAAGCACGGCGTCAAGCTGGGCTTCATGTCGTTCTTTGTCAAAGCCACGGTGACTGCGCTGCAGAAGTTTCCGGTCGTGAACGCTTCGGTGGATGGCAACGACATCATCTATCACGGCTATTTCGACATCGGCGTCGCCATCGGCAGCGAGCGTGGCCTCGTGGTGCCGATCATCCGGGATGCCGACCGGTTGTCGTTCGCCGAGATCGAAAAACAGATCGCAGAGTTTTCGGCCCGCGCCAAGGCCGGCAAGCTAACGATGGAGGAACTTTCCGGCGGTACCTTCTCGATCACCAACGGCGGGGTGTTCGGCTCGCTGCTCTCGACCCCGATCATCAACCCGCCGCAATCCGGCATCCTCGGTATTCATGCGACCAAGGACCGGCCGGTGGCCGAGAACGGCCAGGTCGTGATCCGGCCGATGAATTATCTCGCGCTATCCTACGACCATCGCATCATCGACGGGCGCGAGGCCGTGCAGTTCCTGGTTACGATCAAGGAGGCGCTGGAATTTCCGGGACGGTTGTTGCTGGATTTATGATGAGGTGAGTTGCTAAAGCGAAGACGGATTTTTGGTCTGGTTTTTTTGGTTGGGTCAGTAAAGGCAAGATGAACGAAGAAAATATTTACACAACAATAGTTCTGATAGCTTGGCTAAGTTTTATGCTGAGTTTTTATGTGGCAGGTAAGGCGCAGACCAGGATAAGGGACTTTCATGCTGATACTTAGGAGGAGCTTGGAAGGCCATCTATGCTGAATTCCGGACCTCTTTCGAATATCCGGTTCATCCGTTTCTTTTCCAGCAATAAGGTGGCAGACCTCAATGATCCCGTGCTTGCCAAGCTCAGGAAAATCTGGCTTGGTATGAGGTGGTTTGCCGTAACGATATTATTAAGTTTTGTCGCTCTCATACTGCTATCGCTCTAGACCATGAATAAATTCTCCGCTTACCGTATTTTCGAGGAAAACGGCACCAGTGGTGCACGTTTTGTCGAACTGGCCTTGGATGATCTCGACCCCGGTGAAGTCGTAATCGAGACGCATTATTCCAGTGTGAACTACAAGGACGCGCTCGCCGCGACTGGCGCGGGCAAGGTGATTCGCCGCTTTCCCTGCGTGGGCGGGGTAGATGCGGCCGGCATCGTGGCGAGTTCGCAGGATGCGCGCTTCAAGCCGGGCGATGCCGTTATTGTCACCGGCTACGACATGGGGGTAGCGCATGATGGCGGCTATGCGGAATATGTGCGGGTTCCAGCCGGCTGGGTGGTGCCGCTGCCGCCGGAGCTGACGCTGTTCGACGCGATGGCGCTGGGCACAGCAGGTTTTACCGCGGCACTCGCCATCCAGCGTTTGGAACTGAATGAACTGCGCCCCGAAAACGGCAAGGTGATTGTAACGGGCGCAACTGGCGGCGTATCCAGTCTGGCGATCCAGATGCTCGCGCAGCGTGGTTACCACGTGGTCGCGCTGACCGGCAAGCCCGGAGAACATGAATATCTGAAATCGCTCGGCGTGAGCGAAATCCTGTCGCGCCAGGACCTGGTAATGGGCACGCGCCCGCTGGAGAAGGCGCAGTGGGCCGGCGCGCTGGATTCGATTGGCGGCGAGACCTTGGCCTGGCTGACTCGCACGATGCAGCAGTATGGCGCGATTGCGAGTTTCGGCAATGCTGGCGGCATCGAATTGCACACCACGGTCATGCCGTTCATTCTGCGTGGTGTGCGTCTCATCGGGGTGGATTCCGCCGCCACCCCGATGCCGTTGCGGCGCGAGATCTGGCGCCGGCTTGCCACCGACCTGAAACCGCACCAACTGTCTCAAGTGGTGCACGAAGTGCCGTTCGCGGACTTGCCGCACGTCTTCCCGCAACTGCTGCAAGGAACGCAGCGCGGACGCACGGTTATCGGGATAAAAGCGCACGGTTGATGCTATAATTCATTACAAAAGCTGGAAGCAAACAGCGCGAAAGTGGCGGAATTGGTAGACGCACTGGATTTAGGTTCCAGCGCCGCAAGGCGTGCAGGTTCGATTCCTGTCTTTCGCACCAGCCACAAATTCATTTTATATCTCAAGGAACTACAGTAATGTCCAGCGTCGAAACAGTGAGCGCGTTAGAACGTCGTATCAACGCATTTATTCCCCAGCAGGCCATTCGCAGCCAGGTTGCTGCACGCCTGAAGAACATCGGGCGCACCGCGAAGATCGCGGGTTTCCGTCCCGGCAAGATTCCTGCCAAGGTTCTTGAGCAGCATTACGGTGCCCAGGCGCAACAGGAGGCGATGGGCGAAGCGTTGCAGCGTTCGTTTGCCGAAGCCGTGCAAGCCAATAACCTGAAGGTGGCCGGTCAGCCGCAATTCGAACTCAAGACCCAAGACTGGAATGCCGACCAGATCGAATACAGCGCGACGTTCGAGGTTTATCCCGAAGTGACGCTGGGTGATCTGTCGGGCGAAACCGTGGAACGCCAGGTGTATGAACTGAGCCAGGCCGACGTGGACAACACCATCGCGACCCTGCGCAAGCAGCGTGTCACTTACGAAACAGCGGACCGCGCCGCTCAGGCCGAAGACCAGGTGCGCATCGACTTTACCGGCAAGCTGAACGGCGAAGTGTTCCAGGGCGGCGAAGCCAAGGATTATCCGTTCGTGCTGGGTATGGGGCGCATGCTGCCGGAGTTCGAGGCAGCCATCACCGGCATGAAGGCCGGTGAGACCAAGTCGTTCGATATGACCTTTCCGGAGAACTATCACGGCAAGGACGTGGCCGGCAAGCAGGTGACGTTCACAATTACCCTGAATAGCGTGGAAGCGCCAAAGCTGCCGGAAGTGGATGCCGAGTTCGTCAAGGGTGTCGGCATTGCGGACGGCGACGTGAGCAAACTGGAAGCGGAGGTTCGTTCCAACCTGGTGCGCGAAGTGAACCGCCGCCTGAAGGCTCATAACAAGGATGCTGCCATGGAAGTGTTGCTGAAGGTTGCCACCTTCGAGTTGCCGAAGACCCTGGTGGCCTGGGAAGCCCAGAACCTGGCGCATCAGACCCTGCGCGACATGGAAGCACGTGGCGTGAATCTGAAGAATGCACCGGCGTTGCCGCCAGAATTGTTCACCGAGAAGGCGGAAAAGCGCGTGAAGCTGGGGCTGATTCTGGCTGACCTGGTGCAGAAGCATGATCTGAAGGCCAAGCCGGATCAGGTCAAGGCTCTGGTGGAAGACTATGCGCAAAGCTTCGACGATGCGGAAGAGGTCGTGCGTTGGTACTACGCGGATGCAGCGCGGCTGCAGGAAGCGGAAAACCTGGTGCTGGAAGAAAATACCGTAGCCTGGGTGCTGGGGCAGACCAAGACGACGGAGAAGGCAGTCACTTTCAACGAGTTAATGGGAAACTGACACAATGGACTATCTAGAGCCACAAAATATCGGTTTGATCCCGATGGTCGTGGAGACCAGCGGGCGCGGCGAGCGGGCATATGACATCTATTCCCGCCTGCTCAAGGAACGCGTGGTGTTTCTGGTGGGTGAGGTCAACGACCATACCGCCAACCTGATTGTGGCTCAGATGCTGTTCCTGGAATCCGAAAATCCGGATAAGGACATCCATTTTTACATTAATTCGCCGGGCGGGTCGGTCACGGCAGGGATGGCGATTTACGACACGATGCAGTTCATCAAGCCGAATGTCAGCACGCTGTGCATCGGCCAGGCGGCCAGCATGGGGGCGTTCCTGCTGGCAGCCGGCGAAAAGGGCAAGCGGTTCTGCCTGCCCAATTCCCGCGTGATGATTCATCAGCCGCTTGGCGGGTTCCGTGGTCAGGCGTCGGACATCGAAATCCACGCGCGTGAAATTCTGTACCTTAAACAGAAGCTTAACCAGCTGCTGGCGCAGCATACCGGGCAGGCGGTGGAAACGATCGAGCGTGACACCGACCGCGACAATTTCCTGGGCGCGGATGACGCGATGAAGTACGGTCTGGTAGACCAGGTGCTGAATAAGCGTGTATAAAGCAACGGACGGTTGCCGATAACTTGATGGAAGGTTGATATCAATGACAGGCGATAACAAATCAGGCGACAAACTGCTCTATTGCTCGTTCTGCGGCAAAAGTCAGCATGAGGTTCGCAAGCTGATTGCGGGCCCGTCAGTGTTCGTGTGTGACGAGTGTATTGCGCTATGCAACGACATCATGCGCGAAGAGATCCAGAACGAGGAAACCAAGGGCGACAAGAAGGATTTACCCACACCAAAGGAAATCTGCGCGTCGCTCGATGAATACGTGATCGGGCAGGAACGCGCCAAGCGGATCCTGTCGGTGGCGGTGTACAACCACTACAAGCGGCTTCGGAGCAATAACCTCAACGACGGCGTCGAGCTGTCCAAGAGCAATATTCTGCTGGTTGGTCCGACCGGTTCCGGCAAGACTCTGCTGGCACAGACGCTCGCGCGGCTGCTGGACGTGCCATTCGTGATGGCAGATGCGACCACACTGACCGAAGCCG
>DASSQR010000004.1:0-12671 GCA_035702405.1 Gallionella sp.
ACAAGATCGACACCGCAACAGCCCGGCTGGAAAAACTGCTGGGTGACTTGCCGGAGGAACAACCATGAGTAGCCCCACCAAGACCCTGGAGATCAAGATTCTGGACCGGGAACTGCGCGTTGCCTGCCCCGAGGAGGAGCGCGGTGAACTGCTCGACGCGGTGGCCTATCTGGACCGGAAAATGCGCGAGATCCGTGACGCGGGAAGAATCGCCAGCGTGGAGCGCATCGCACTAATGGCCGCGCTCAATATCGCTCATGAACTGCTCACGCTCAAGGTTGGAAGGGGCGTTGACCTCGCGGATTTTAAGCGTAGAATGGATTCCATGCAGACAGCGATCGATGAGGCGTTAGCCGAACAGGATTCGTTGTTCTAGTTTGCCCCCTGCGGTGTTCGACAGGCTCAAATATTCTTTGAACCAATAAGCATAAGCTTACGGTCGCGCCCCTTGATGTTACTGTTGTGAGCGTCCCCTGCGGATGTACCTGATGTAACTGGGAACTGGCCTTCTTGAACTCAAGTTCAAGATGCTGGGCCAACGGCACAGGCGGGGGGCTTTATTCCAGTGCGATTCGGAAGATTCCGAATCGCACTTTTTATTTCTGGTGCGTGCAATTAAGGATCACGCAGCAAATGCCCCGCACTAGAACATTTCATAAGCAAGCACGAACCCCGCGCCGGTCATGAATAGCAGGCCGACCATAAACACGATGTCGGCGATTTTCTCCATGACCATTGAAGATTTCAGGGTGATCCCGTCCCGCATCGAAAAATATGACAGCAAGGCGCTAGCCATAAAGATCAGCGAATTGATCGCCAGCAATTCGGCGATGCTGTGCTGACCATTATGTATCCCGACTACCTTGATAATGCTGATGACGGTCATGCAGACCCCGATCATCATCGAAGAATTCGGCAAAATGTGCTGGGACAGGTTGGAACGCGAATTTGTCGGCATGTCACATCACCCTTTAAATCGCCTCTCAGCGCGGTAACAGTCGAATTATCTATTGGTCCGGCACGTAAATAGTTCTACCCGGCCGACCTGACCAGTCGAAGGTCATGACCATTCATGTTTCGACAAGCCTGTCCTGATTTAATCAAAGGGCTCAATACGAACGGCACATACCTTATTCGTGCCGGATCAGCAGTTAACTACCAAGCTGTTCTTCCGAAAACCGCGTCAAATTGACGCGCGACCAATTGCCGCGCGACATCATGTCACATTCTCAAGGCAATTTCTCATCCCTATAATTAATTCACGTGAATAATATTATTTAATATCAGGGTCACATTATTGATATTTAATGATTAATTCACGTGAATATTTTTTCAACCAAGGTGAATGTGAGTATGGAAAAAGAAAAAGAATGTGCTGCTAAAGACAGGGACGGCGACGATTTCTACTGGCAAATGGTTACCCGGAATATCGGTGTTTACACATCGGAAGAACAGGAGAAACTGAAGAAAGCCCGGGTGATCATATTTGGGCTTGGTGGAGTTGGCGGCTATGAAGCCGTTCTTTGTGCCCGAATGGGAATCGGGCATGTAACCGGGGTTGATCCAGACGAGTTCGAGATTTCGAACATCAACCGGCAAATGCTGGCTTCGTCACGCCAGGTCGGAAAGCCGAAAGCGCGTGCCGCCGAGGAAATCATCACCGACATCAATCCGTACATGTCGGTAAATTTTGTCCAGGACCGGGTCGACGAACACAATGTGGCAGATTTGATCCGCGGCCACGACATCGTGATGGAAGCAGTGGACGACATGCCTTCTCGGGTGATTATCCACCGGACAGCCCGCGAACTGAACATACCAAGCGTCGGCATGTCGGGCAGCCCGCCAACGCGCGGTTTCGTTTCGACCTTCTTCCCCCAGGGTATCCCCTATGAGCAGGCCCTGAACCTGCCGGGCATGGGCGAAAAACTGACCGATACAGAATTGCGCCAGCGCATTGCCGACGTAAAAAAGGCTCGCGCATGGCATTCGGTCAGTCTTGGCGCGCCCAGCCAGTGGGCTCAGGACTACTGCGACGGCAAAACCGGCTGGATCATCACCCCGGTCCGGGCACATCTGCTATCGCTCTTCAGCTTTCACGAGGTCGTGCAGATTCTTACCGGCCGTGAGCCGTTGGCTCGAGCCCCGAAGGGGATTCTCATCGACCTAAATACGTCAGTCCCAGTCAGGGTCGCCTCTCCTCCAGAGGGCGGCTGGGATTACGCGACCCTCTGATTTAAAAAAACAACCAACATCTGATTTCCAACAACAACCAACAAAGGAGTCAATCATGAATGCAGTAACAGAGGGTCTCTACGAAGCCAGTTTCATCCGCAACTTCGGTGTCGTTACCCATGAGGAACAGGCCAGGCTGCGAAATGCTCGCGTAACCGTTGTCGGTGCCGGAGGTGTAGGCGGCATCACCCTGATCCAGCTTGCCCGCATGGGGGTTGGCTCCATTCATGTGATTGACCGGGATCAATTCGAAGCAAGTAACATCAACCGCCAGATGCTCAGCGCGGTCAGCAAACTCGGCGTAGACAAGGCAGAGGTAGCGGGACAGGTGCTGCGGGACATCAACCCGGAAATCAAGGTCCGCACCACCATCTCCTTCGTCACCGAAGAAAACGCAGCTGAATTGCTGGCAGATTCCGACGTCATCGTCGATGCGACAGACAATCTGGTTTCGCGTGTTGTAATCCATCGCGCGGCAGCGAAACTGGGTATTCCATCGATCTGGATCGCTGTAACTCCACCGTTTCGGGGCGGCGTAATGTCGCTCACTCCGGGCTCCATGCCATATGAGCAAGTGCTGCGGCATCCTTCCTATCAGAAAGAGTTGACGCCCGAAGTTCGCGATCAGGTCAACGCGCTGAAGGACGGCCGGGCCCTGCACTCGGTTTCGCAGGGAGCGCTCAAGGAGTGGGCCGAGGGATATTTGAAGAAAGAGGTGGCATGGGCCGTTCTGGCTCCCGTCGCCAACATCGTTGGGGTGCTGGCCAGTTTCGAGGCGTTCAAGTTGGTGATACGCCGCCCCGGCCTTGATCCGGTAATCGGTCCGAAGCTTATCAAGATCGACTTAGCCAAGGAGCAGATGGTCCAAGCCATCCAGCCAGAAGAGGGCAGCTGGGACAATACCTGTCTATAAAAATCTGTGACGAGGGGATCGTGTGGTTTTGCGGCCTGGCGCCGCTGCCTCACGGTCCCCACAAAGGAGCATTCGCATGATCCAAGTAGTAAGCACGTTCCTTGCAATCGCATTACTGTCCTTTATTACCAAGGATCGCATCTTGATGTTTGCCGCCATCCTGCTTGCGGTCCTGGCGGCAATCGACAGTAAACCGGTTATCACGTTGCTGCAGAAGAATGCCTTTCCGATCGGCATATTTTTTCTGATGCTTTTTATCCTGTTGCCCATTGCCAATCAGAAGACATCACTGGCCAACATGGCCGGACAGTTGGTCAGTATCGAGGGGGCACTGGCGATCATCGCTGGACTGGGAATTTCCTTTATCGGAGGGAAAGGGGTTGGCGTCCTTGCGAACCACCCCACGGTTCTGATGGGAGTGATTGTTGGCACCTTGATCGCGGTACTGTTTTTCGAAGGACTGCCTGCGGGACTGATCATCGCGGCAGGGCTCATCGGCATTTTCCATCAGGCCACGGCATAACCAATTCGTCATCAGCGGCACGGGCGGCCGTGCCGGGTAGACGCATACTTTCATAGAGGTACAATAATGAAAAACAATTACATCTTGATTGATCAGACGCTCCGGGAAGGAGAGCAGCAAGCCGGCGTGCGGTTTACGGCGCCGCAGAAGATCGAGATTCTTCACTTGCTGGAAGACTTCGGTTTCGACCTGATCGAGGTAGGCCATCCCGGTATTTCCGAAGAGGACGAAAACATCTGTCTGGAGACGGCACAGGCTGCCCGCCGCGCCAGCATCCTGATGCATGCCAGAGCGGATGTCCAGGAAGTGCGAGCTGCCAAGCGGGCCAAGGCAGACTGGGTCGGCATCTGGGCTTCCATCAACGACATCGCACTTGCCACCAAGTTTACCGACCGCACGCCGTCCCACGTCCAGGAGAAAATCAGCGAGGCCATTCGGGAGGCCAAGGCTCTTGGATTGAAGGTAAGGTTTACCATCGAGGATGCGTCACGCACACGTTGGGAGGAAATCGAGGCATTAGGTCGCGTAGCCCTTCTTGAGTCTGGCGCAGATCGGATCAGTCTGGCCGACACCACGGGCTGCTGGGAACCCAGCCAATGTAAAGAGATCGTGTCACGGGCAGTTGCCATATTCGGTTGCGAAATCGAGGTTCACCTCCACGACGATCTCGGGCTGGCCCATGCCAATGCCCTGGCCGCCATCGATGCCGGCGCCACCGTCATTGGTTCCTCGGTGCTCGGCATCGGCGAACGCGCGGGCATCACGAACTCGGTGGAGCTTGCAGTGGGCCTCCATCGTTTGCGTGGTGACAAGCGGTTCGATCTTGAGAAGATTCCCGAATTGGTGCGTGCTGTTCGCCTGGCGACCGGGCATTGCCCCGATGCATTGCGGCCCGTCGTCGGCCGCAATGTCTTCACGCACACCTCTGCTTATCACGTCCGCGCAGTGGAGCGAAATCCGGAAGCCTATGAGGCCTTTCCGCCGCAGTTGGTGGGACGCTCGCGAACCATTGAGCTGAAGCGCCCGTCAACTGGCCAATCGGTAGCGCTTGATTCCCTGAAAATCGGCAAGCCCTTCATAAAGGGGGCGTCGGAACTTCAGTATCATCGTGACGGACCCGGGGTTCGGTGGGTGCTCATGGATTCAAGAGTTGACCCACGCGCATCATTCTACGTGATCCAGCGTTTCATCGGTCTCCACGGCGCCTCTGTTGTCCCCGAGAATCACGTCGATTCCCACGCTCACCATTGCGACAGCACTTTTATATTCTGGGGCGATCAGCCTGATGGGACAGGGCTGGCTTGCCGGGTCCAGCTCGAGGACAAGCAGATGGATATTGAAAGCCCCGCTTCCGTTTTCATCCCGGCTGGAATGGAGCATTCCTACAACTATGTATCTGGCAAAGGAACCTACACCAATATCGTGCTGGCACCAGAATACAACCGGAGTCTTCTTCCGAAGGCGGAGTGCACCGCGAAATTGGCAACTGCTTAACTCTAAAAAGCTGTAAAGGATGCACCAATTTCACTTCAGCGGGTCGACGGTTCTTAACTTTGTTCAAGAGAACCGTCACCCCACCCGTTCGAGCCGCCGAAAATTACCGACTATCGCTCAGGCTGCCGGGACATTTCTACCAGTGTGGCAAACAGGCTGGCACCGATTGGCAACACATCGTCATTAAAGTCATAGTTCGGACTGTGCAAGGAACAGGCCCCCCGTCCGCCCGGTTCTGCAGCCTGTCCAACCCAGATGTAGGCGCCTGGCCGAGCTTCCAGCATGTAGGCGAAGTCCTCTGCTCCCATGGCTGGCGGCAGATCACTGCGGACGTTCCCATCACCGACCACCAACCGTGCAGCAGCAGCAGCGATGACTGCCTCGGTCTGGTGATTGACCGTTGCCGGGTAGCCGCGCAGGTAATCGAAGGCGATCTCAACGCCGAAGGCACGGGCAATTCCGTGGGCAACTTCAGCCATTTCCACCGACAGCCGCTCGCGAGTTTCCGCCCTGTGACTTCGTGCTGTTCCCCCGAGAAAAGCTTCGGCAGGAATGACATTGAAGGTGTTGCCCGCGTGCATTTCAGTGACGCTGATCACCACTGCATCCAGAGGATCGGTTCGGCGGCTGACCAGTGGCTGCCATGCCGTCACCAAATGAGCGGCCGCAACGACCGGGTCGACACAGAGATGAGGGTTCGCGGCGTGGCCGCCGCGGCCGGTGATGTGTGCCCGGAACTCGTCGGCAGCGGCCATCACCGGGCCGCTAAGCACCGCGATCTGTCCAAGTGGCATGGTCGGACGGTTGTGCATTGCATAGATTTCATCGCAAGGAAACCGGTCGAATAAACCATCGGCCAGCATTTTACGCGCACCACCCTGCCCCTCCTCGGCTGGCTGGAAGATGAAGACGACCGTGCCGGAAAATCGGCGCGTCGCCGCCAGATAGCGTGCGGCCCCGAGCAACATGGCAACATGTCCATCATGACCGCAGCCGTGAAACTTGCCGGAATAGCGTGAGGCGTGGGAAAACGTATTGCCCTCGGCAATCGCCAACGCATCCATATCCGCGCGCAGTCCGATGCGGCGTCCCTGCTCGCCATTACGCAACACGCCGACAACACCGGTTCCGCCAATACCACAATGAACTTCGATTCCCCATTC
Source organism: Gallionella sp. (assembly GCA_035702405.1). Classification (GTDB taxonomy): domain Bacteria; phylum Pseudomonadota; class Gammaproteobacteria; order Burkholderiales; family Gallionellaceae; genus Gallionella. Next base: position 6,329 of record DASSQR010000004.1, read on the forward strand.
CGTGAGTTTTTCGGCAATCATGCCTGCCGTGCGGTGTTCTTCGAAGGCTGTTTCCGGGTGAGCGTGGAGATCGCGACGCCAGTCAGCCATCTCGGCATGCAAGGCGGCAATGGCAGGAATAATTGGCAACGCGACAGACTCCCGAGTATATAAAAATTGATCTTATTGAAAAATCGGCCTGATCGGAATTGTCCTCAGATTGTGTCAGGACGGGCGGCCATTACCAGTAAAATGGAGCCCCATAGATTTCACTGGCACCCGCCGTGAATACTACGCAACGACATGAAATCCCGCAACGATGCTGACGTGGTTGGCTGCAAGGAACCTGTCTAATCTCCGACCAGAAATTCCTCAAGTGCTGACGCGATCTGCTCAGGTTGATCGTGCTGAACGTTGTGTCCCGAATTCGAAATTGTCACGACGCGCACGTTGGAGAAGCTTTCAATGCGGCTGCGATATTCATCGGGGTCATTGCCAAAACGCTTGTGAACATAACCATTGTCGGCAACGATCATCAAAACAGGCGCCTCAATTTTCCGCCAAATTGCCTTGGAATCCTCAACTCGGTACGGAACCGGCGACGGAATTTTATGCCAGGGATCGCAGGCCATCTCAATTTGACCGTCAGGGCGAATTCGACTTATTGTGCGAGAAAGAAATATTGCTTTCTTTTCGTTAAGGCGGGGATTGGCCGCCATCAATCGGTTGGCTAACGATTCGTGATCAGGATACGTTCGCAGTTTCGGCTGATCCTGCATAGATTCAAGCCAGCTCCCGATTACAGTCGAAGCCTCAGTACTCTCCGGCTTCAGGCCAAGGAAATCCAGCATCACCAGCTGAGCAACACGGTCAGGACGAACTCCCGCATATGCACTGGCAATATTGGCCCCCATGCTATGTCCCACGATTCGTGCCGGCTCATCTCTTGAAAAGTGCTCCAGCAGATAATCAAGGTCTGCATAATAATCGCAAAACCAATAAGGCCTGGACAGCCACTCTGACGCGCCGTAGCCACGCCAGTCTGGAGCAATGATGTGCCATGATTTTTTTAGCGCATCCACGACAAACTGGAACGTTGGAGATGAGTCCATCCGGCCATGAAGAAAGAAAAGCTTTGGTGCGTCAGGCTGGCCCCAATGCCGAATGCAGTAGCGCAATCCGCGCACATTGATTATTTCGGTTTGGGATTGGATATGCGACATGGTAGCTTTTAACGAATCGGATGTTACGAGGCGGAATTTTGACTTTTTATTTGCCGAAGCAACTGAATTCCCATCGGCTTTCGTCTTCCAATGGGCAGGCAATATGCTATCAGCAATTACCTCGCCGAGCGATATGCCGATCGATCAGAAGACCGCGCTGAGTGGCTTTCTGTGGCACGCAAACGCCAGTCTCACTGCCTGGAAAGAATAGATGCTATCGGGAACGCAAACTTCCGTTACCTACACTTACCAGTCCGTTATTTCGCTTGGCCTCCAGCGTTTGCGCATTCTGTTCCTTTCAGAAGACCTCAGGGTCAGACTCGATTGATCCTTTTCCCCGTTAAAGTGAGCAAGAAATATCGGGGGAGCCGCAACTTACACGGCACCCCGAGGACATGATTTGTCCGGACGGTAGAGAAACCTGGCGACGATAGGCAAACAGCGATTTCGCAGGCAGACAACCTGCCGCAGCCTTAACCACCCGCCATCGCCGGGACAATGTATACATCGTCCCGGTCCTCGACCGGAGTCTGCACCCCCGCAAGATTGCGGATGTCCTTGCCGTTGACGAAGACGTTGATGTAGCGCTTGATGGCGCCCTCCGCGTCATAAATCTGGGCGCTGACACCGGGGCAGCTCTGTTCCAGTTCAGCAAACAGCGCGGCAACGGTGCCGGCCGCCAGTGAAATTCTGGACTTGTTCTGGGTGAATTTCCGCATCGGGGTGGGAATGAAAACGGTTGCCATTAGTTATTCTCCTCTAGTGATTCAGGCAGGTTGTGCTGCCGCACCGCAGACCTCGCAGTCGTGCCGCCGCTCGATCTGCATGCGCTGAAAAATGTTGGACGACAGGTCGCAGTACAACAGTTGGCCGGCGAGCGTTTCGCCGTAGCCGGTGACCAGTTTGATGACTTCCATCGCCGCGATAGTGGCCACCAGCACGGAACTGGTCGCAATCACCGGGAAGCCCAGCACCGTCCAGTATTCCGGCGGCTCAGGGTAGATGCACGAAAGGCACGGCGTCTCCCCCGGCAGGAAAGTGCTGGCATACCCTTCCAAGCTAGACATCGCAGCCATCACCAGCGGCTTGTTCTGGCGCACGGCCTCGCGGTTCATCGCGTAGCGTTCCTCGAACGACGGCGAACCATCCACGACGATGTCCGCCTGCGCGACCAGGCGCGCCGCATTTGCTTCGGTCACATTTTCAGGTTCGCACACCAACCGGAGGTCGGGATTGATTTTAAGCAGCGTCTCGCGGAACACCTCGATGCGCGGCTTCCCCAAATCCTCGCGGAATGCGAGATGCATCCGGTTGAGGTTTTCGTGTTCGATGACGCCATCATGCGCCAGCACCAGGCTGCCGACGCCGGCTCGCGCGAGCAGCATTGCCACGGTGCCGCCCAGACCTCCGACGCGGGAAATCATCACCGTCGCGGCCTTCAGTTTCTGTTGCGCCTCCAGGCCGAATTCCGGCAACGTCAGTTGGCGCGCATACAGTTGCAGTTCGAACTCCGATAACGGCGGCAGTTCGTTCAGTTCCTTGTGTTCAGCAGGTGAATTCATTGAAGTTCCTTTCCATGATTATGTTCCAACGGAAAAATGCGGACCGCCGTGGTCTTGAACCCGGCATAGATTTCCTCACCTTCCTTTAACTCCAGCACATCCAGCGACGCGCGGCTGATTTCGGCGGCAACCTGAATGCCGGCATCCAGCATGACCCGGACGCGGTCACGCAGCGGGCAAATGCTGAGCACCCTGCCGTGCAGCACGTTCCGGATCGAGCCCATTTCCGGCGTCCGCAACAACGCCACGTCCCACGGATGGATCACCACCAGCATACTGCCGGCATGGACCTCTTCCAGGACCGCATGGACCTCTATGCCCTCCGACAAGACAATGGACGCGTCACCATGTGGGTCGACCTGCTTTACCCGGCCGCGATAGGCGTTCGATTCGACGAATTCGGCGACAAACTGCGACGACGGCGTAGCAAGCAAAGTCTCGTAGGTGCCGCGCTGCACGATACGCCCGTGCTCCATCACCATCACAACATCGCCCAAGCCGACCGCGTCCAGTGCGTCATGCGTCACGATGATCGTTGGCACCGCCAGTTGACGCAGCAGTGCCTTGAGTTCGCTGCGGACGCGGGCGCGCAGTTGCATGTCCAGCGCACTCAACGGCTCGTCCATCAACAGTACGCGCGGCTTGATCGCCAGCGCGCGCGCCAGTGCAACCCGCTGGCGCTGGCCCGCTGACAAACGCGCGGGAAGCTCGTCCTTTAAATTCGCAATCGCGAGCCGTTCCAGTTCCTGCGCGACGCGCATCCGAATGTCGGCGTCCGGAAGGCGGCGCGCGCGCAAGCCGTATGCCACGTTTTCGAACACGGAGAGGTGCGGAAACAAGGCGTAATCCTGAAACACGTAGCCGATGCCCCGCTTTTCCATCTCGACATTGATTCCGTGACGCGAGTCGTACAGCCGGATATCGCCAATGCTGATGACCCCGTCATCCGGCTGCGCCATTCCGGCGATCATGTTCAGCACCGTGGTCTTGCCATGGCCGCTCGGTCCCAGCATCACGGTAATGTTGCTGTCGATCCGGAGATCAACATCCACCGAAAAATCGCGCAGTTTCTTGCGCGCCGTCACCCTAAGGGCGCGAGACATTGGCGCCCCCCACCACGAATTTGAGCAACAGCACCAAGCCAAAGGAAACCAGCAGCAGAATGAGGGACAGGGCGATCGCCACTCCGAGGTTGCTCTGTAACGCATCGAAAATTGCCAGCGGCATGGTTTGCGTGACGCCCTGAAAATTTCCAGCAAAGACAATCGTCGCACCGAATTCACCAAGGCACCGCGCCCAGGCCAGAATCGCGCCGGCCAGCAGCGTCGGCCACACCAGCGGCACCGTCACCCTGAAAAAGGTACGTGCCTTGGAGGCACCCAGCAATAACGAAGCAGTTTCCAGCCGCCGATCCACGCCCTCGAAACCTGCACGCGCAGCACGCACGAAGAACGGCAGCGCCACGAACACTTGCGCAATCACCACCGCGATCGCAGTAAAGGTGAGCGCCATGTCCCGCTCGGCCAGCCAGCTGCCCACCGGGCCATTTCGTCCGAACAGGATGAGCAGGGCAATCCCGGTCACCATCGGCGGCAATACCATCGGCAAATCAACCAGCGTATCGACAATCATCTTGCCGCGGAACTGATAGCGCGCCAGGATGAAGGCCAGCACCCCGCCGAACACAATGACGATCAGCGTCGAGATCGATGAGGTCACAAAACTGATTTTCAGCGCCGCCCACAACATCGGGCTAAGCGTCGCTTCCACTAGCTCCGGTATCGAACACCAGAGACACAGTCCGGCCAGGGGAGCGACCAGGAACAACAGCGTGCATGCCGCAACCAAACCAGCGCTGCCCCTGCCCAGAGCTCGCACAGTTATCGTGCGGCGCCCGGCGGTTTCCATCTTTTCGGTGACGTCACACATCCCGTTTTCGGCATGGGACAGTGCCACAGCAGTGGACTGATTCATGATGCTGGCACCGCGCCGTTATTTGGATTGAGCCGGAAGCAGGCCGCTCTTCACCAGAATCGACTCGGCCCTGGACGACTGCAGAAAGGCATAGAACGCCTTGGCGGTTTCAGCGTGCGCACTGTTTCTGACCGTGGCGGCACCATATTCGGCAACTGCGTTGAATTGCTCCGGAAGAGCAATCACCCGGACCTTGCTGCGCACGTCACCCGCCACATCCGAGGCGTAAACAATGCCGGCATCCCCTTCTCCCATGGCGATTTTCATCACTGCCATGCGCACGTCCGGCTCTTCCGATACCGCATTGGCGAGCACCCTGGAGCTGAAGCCGGCGCCATACGCACCGGACTGCTCGGCTTTCGCCAATACCTGCCGGGCGTAAATCGCCGCAGGCACCTGCTTGGCCGGCACGATCAAGCGCACACCTTTGTTGGCCAAGTCGGGCAGCGCATCAATCTTCACCTTGGCGCTCTTCGAAACGATCAGAACCATTTTATTTTTCGCCAGTACCGCTGCGTCGCCAGTCAGATTCTTGTTTGCGAGGCGCTGGATATACGCCATATCGGCAGACGCAAATACGTCGACCGGTGCGCCCTGTTCAATCTGGTTCGCGAGCTGATTGCTGCCGGCAAAGTTGAAGGAAATCTTCTTGCCGGGATGTTCTCCTTCGAACACTTTGCCGATCTCGACAAAGGCATCCTTGAGGCTGGATGCCGCCGACACCACCAGTTGTTCTTCTGCCCGACCGGTCATCGCCAGAAAAGTCCCCAGCAACAGGCCTGCCCATTGCATTGCGCGATTTTTGTTAATCATGCCCTACCCTTTTTCTTGTTTCGTTTTCGTACTTGTCGCGTTCAGGCCGTTACCCGGCATCAGTAAATCGGCATTTCCTGGTCCACCGTATCGGCCCAGGCACGTATGCCGCCGCTCAGGTTGCGCAGCTTCCTGAAACCGGCGTCATTCAGGATATTGATCGCCCTGCGGCTACGCCCGCCCATCAGGCAATACACGATGATTTCGTCGGCGGTGTCGAGTTCATGCAGGCGTTCCACCAGATCGCCCAGCGGGATATGCTTCGCGCCATCGATCCGGCAGATATCCCATTCATGCGGTTCGCGCACATCGAGCAAGGTGATGCGCCGACCTGACTCCTGCAGGAGTCGCCCCGCGTCCGCTGCGGAAATCTCGGCGTCAGACACGTGCACCGCCTCGCCCATGCCGCACAGGATGTCGTAATCAACCAGCCGGTCGATCGTCGGTGCGACCCCGCAAATCGGGCAATCCGGATTCTTGTCGATCTGCAACTCGCGCATGCTCATATCGAGTGCATCGAACATCATCAGACGGCCGATCAGGGGGGTACCGATGCCGACGATCAGCTTGATGACTTCTGTCGCCTGAATCACGCCGAGCAAACCGGGCAGGATTCCAAGTACGCCGCCTTCTGCACAGCTCGGAATTTCGCCGGGCGGCGGCGGTTCGGGATACAGGCAGCGATAGCAGGGCCCTTCCTTGGCATGAAACACCGAGGCCTGGCCTTCGAACCGGAAGATGCTGGCATGGACATTGGGTTTGCCGAGCAGCACGCAGGCATCGTTGGTCAGA
>DASSQR010000005.1:0-3414 GCA_035702405.1 Gallionella sp.
GCCAGCCCTGGGCGCGCAATTGGTCGGCAACGGCCAGGGCCGGGAAGATGTGCCCGCCAGTGCCGCCTGCCATTATCAGTATCGAGCGGCTCATTGGATGCCTCCCGCTCTGGCCATATTTTCGGCGGAGACTAATGCGAGCACAGCTTCCAGGTTTTGGCTACGGCCGCCCCGTTGGGGCTTAACTTGCTGACGCAAGTTAGCCTTCGCCGAAACCGCCGGAGTCGCCCGGCTTTGCGCTCTGCATATCGATTGGAGTCGCGCGGCGTTCATACTGGCAGCCCCCGTGCTATCCGGCGGTTTTCATAATCAACCCGCAGAAGGAGGGCCGCGGCGATGCAATTCACCACCACGCTGCTGCCGCCGAAACTCAGGAACGGTAGCGTCAGTCCCTTGGTGGGCAGCACGCCCATGTTCACGCCGATGTTGATCATCGCCTGCACGCCGATCCAGACGCCGATGCCTTGCGCTACCAGCGCGGCAAAGTTGCGGTCGAGAAATGCGGCATGACGGCCAATCTGGAATGCGCGCACAATCAGCAAGGCAAACAACGCGAGTACCGCGGCCACGCCGACGAAGCCCAATTCTTCGGCGATGACCGCCATCAGAAAGTCGGTATGCGCTTCCGGGAGATAGAACAGTTTCTCCACGCTGGCACCCAGCCCCACGCCAAGCCATTCGCCGCGCCCGAACGCGATCAGTGCGTGGCTCAGCTGGTAACCCTTGCCAAAAGGATCAGACCACGGGTCCATGAAGCCGGTGACACGCTGCATGCGGTAGGGTGACGAGATGATCAGCGCGGCAAATGCCGCCGGCAGCGCGACCAATAACAAGCCGAACACCTTGATGTTGAAACCGCCAAGCCATAGCGTGCAGATCGCGATCGCGCAGATCACGCCGAATGCGCCCATGTCGGGTTCCTGCAACAACAGGAACCCGACCAGCACCATCACCACCAGCATCGGCACAAAGGTCTTCACCATGAGATGCTTGATCTTGCCCTTGCGCACCGTATAGTCGGCGGCATACAGCACCGCGAACAGCTTCATCAATTCAGACGGTTGCACGTTGATCACGAACAGCGACAGCCAGCGGCGACTGCCGTTGACTTCGCGTCCGATTCCGGGAATCAGCACCACCACCAGCAAGGCGGTCCCGACCAGGAACAGATATGGCGCATAGTTCTGCCACAGCTGCACTGGCACCTGGAACGCAAACAGCCCGACCAGTAGTCCGACCCCGATGAACATGCCGTGCCGCAGCAGGAAATACGCTGGCTGGTAACCCGCGAACTTGCTGCCCGCGGCGGTCGCGATCGACGCGGAATACACCATCACCAGTCCGAGCGCGAGCAGACCGATCACCAGCCAGATCAGCAATTCGTCGAATTGCGCCTGCTGCGGGCGCGCGCGGGTTTTGACTAGGGAGACCATGGGCCTCCCTCCATCAGTTCGCGCACGGCCTGCACGAACACTTCGGCTCGGTGTGCGTAATTGCGGAACATGTCAAAACTAGCACAAGCCGGCGACAACAGGACTGCGTCGCCCGCCTGTGCCTGCAGCGCCGCCTGTTGCACGGCGTCCTCCATATCCTTCGCGTGCAACACCGGCACGCCGCAACCGACCAGGTCTTCGGCAATCAGCGGTGCATCGCGGCCGATGAGCACCACGGCCCGCGCGTGCTGTGTGACGGCTGGCTTGAGCGGCGCGAAATCCTGTCCCTTGCCTTCGCCGCCGGCAATCAGCACGGCCTTGCGCCCCAGCCCCTGCAGCGCGGCGACCGTGGCCCCGACGTTGGTGCCTTTCGAATCGTCGAAATAAATCACACCGTTAATTTCGGCAACGCGCTCGACACGGTGCGGCAAGCCCTTGAAGCTGCGCAGCGCATTCAGCAACGCCGGCAAGGGCAAGTCGATCGCGCGGCACAACGCGAGCGCGGCGAGCGCGTTGGCGAGATTGTGCAGACCGGTGACTTGCAGTTCGGTGGCCTCGAGCAGGCGCTGCTTGCCCTGCACCAGCCAGATGTCGCCGGCGTCACGTTCGATGCCCCAGTCCTGGTCCGCAAGCGGCTTATCCAGACCGAAGGTCACGACGCTGCGCCCAGGCAGGGCCATCGCAATGCTGCGCGCGTCGTCACGGTTCAGCACCTGCAAACCAGTGCCCTGGAAAATGCGCGCCTTGGCATCGCTGTACTCATTCATGCCGGCATAGCGGTCGAGGTGATCTTCGCTGATGTTCAGCACCGTGGCAGCATCGGCGTTCAACGTATAAGTGGTTTCGAGCTGGAAGCTGGACAATTCCAGCGCCCACACTTCCGGCTGGCTGGCACCGCGCGTCATCACCGCGTCCAGCACCGCCGGCGAAATATTCCCGGCCGCCATCGCATCCTTGCCGGCGGCATTGGCGAGGTGCTCGACCATGCTCGTGACCGTGGTCTTGCCGTTCGCGCCGGTAATCGCCAGCACTTTCGGAATCGGTCGTGCGCCACTGGCCGCCAAGTGCCAGGCAAACAATTCGATATCCCCCACCACCGGCGTGCCGCGTGCCACGGCGCCCGCGACCATGGAGTCGCGCATGGGCACGCCCGGACTGATCGCAATCAGGTCGATGCCGGCAAACAGAGCGGGATTGAATACGCCACAGAAGATCTGGTCAGCCGGCACGTGCTTGCCGACTTCCGCCAAACCGGGCGGCGCTATGCGACTGTCGGCGACGCGCAGGCGCGCGCCCTGGGCGCTGAGCCAGCGCACGAGGGATAGCCCAGTCTCGCCGAGACCAAGCACCAGCACCGATTTGTCTTTCAGTTGCATCATCTTGTTTTCTGCTTCACCTCAATTTGAGGGTTGCGAGCCCGAGCAATACCAGCAGCATCGTGATAATCCAGAACCTGACCACCACTTGTGTCTCCTTCCAGCCCTTCAACTCATAGTGGTGATGCAGCGGCGCCATGCGGAACACGCGCTTGCCGGTGAGCTTGAACGAGGTCACCTGGATCATCACCGAGACCGCCTCCATCACGAACACACCGCCCATGATGAACAGCACCAGTTCCTGGCGCACGATCACCGCGACGGTGCCGAGCGCTGCGCCGAGCGCGAGCGCGCCGACGTCGCCCATGAACACTTCGGCCGGGTAGGCGTTGAACCATAGAAAGGCGAGCCCGGCACCCGCAATCGCGCCGCAGAACACGGCCAGTTCGCCCGCGCCGTGGATGAATGGGATGCCCAGATATTTGGAGAATTCGGCGTGGCCGGCGACATAGGCAAAGATCGCCAGCGCGGCTGACACCATCACGGTCGGCATGATGGCGAGACCATCGAGGCCGTCAGTCAGGTTCACCGCGTTGCTGCTGCCGACGATGACCAGGTAGGCCAGCACGACGAAGCCGACCACGCCCAGCGGAACGGCGACGCTC
>DASSQR010000006.1:0-16338 GCA_035702405.1 Gallionella sp.
GCCCTCGCCCAGCGTGTAGTCGAAGTTTTGCACCTTGTGCTGCCAGGCGGGATCCTGGCTACGCCCATAGAAGAAGGCGGTGCCGCCTACCACGTCATAAAACGCCAGGAATTTTTCGACCGTTTCTTTCTCGGTCGCGGTCAGCTCCGGCAGTTCGATCAATTCGAAGTTCCGGGTGACGCCGGTCGTTTTGTTGAGAGATTGCCTGATATTGGCCTTCGCCTGCTTGCCCCAGGCTTCGACTTTTTCCGGAACGCCGCCGGCAGATATTTCCATCACCTCGATATCGGGCGGAAGCAGCAATACCTTCTTGGGCTTTTGCGCAGCGGAAGCGTTGAGGAAGGCCGGACTGGCCGCATATTTCTGGGGAGGAGTTGCGCACGCAGCCAGCAATAGAATCGCAACCAGCGCAGCAAGCTTCGCAAGCCATCGCGCCTGGCTTGCCATTTGGAAATGGCCCTGATATCGGGACGGATGATGCCAGGAAAAAGCAGGGACACCTGCTGTCATGTTGTTTCCCCTTTGCTAACAAGCCGCGGTCGAATCTGCACCTGCGGTCGCAAGAAAACCAGTGGCGACACTGACCCGATTCTACGGAACCGGACGAATGGCGGCAAGAAACATGGGCTTCCGCGCCGGGACTCACCCCGATTCAAGCCCAAGACCTTGGCGTGAAATATTTCCCGCCGAATCACAGGGTTGGGAAAGCATCAAAATTCGCGTATATTGTCAGGTCGGCTTCACTCAAGATGCAACGCATGGAACAAATCAAGATACGCGGCGCACGCACGCACAACCTGAAAAACATCAATCTCGACATCCCGCGCAACAAACTGGTGGTCATCACCGGATTGTCGGGCTCGGGCAAGTCCTCACTCGCCTTCGACACCCTGTATGCCGAGGGTCAGCGCCGTTACGTGGAGTCGCTTTCCGCCTATGCGCGCCAGTTTTTGCAGTTGATGGAAAAGCCCGACGTGGATCTGATCGAGGGGCTATCTCCCGCGATCGCCATTGAACAGAAGGCGACTTCGCATAACCCGCGCTCAACTGTCGGCACCGTGACGGAGATTCACGATTACCTGCGTCTGCTGTTCGCACGCGCGGGCGATCCGTATTGCCCGCAGCACGACCTGGTGTTGCAGGCGCAAAGCGTCGGACAGATGGTGGACCATGTGCTGGCGCTGCCCGCGGACACCCGCATCATGATACTTTCTCCTTTAGTCGTGGAACGCAAGGGCGAACAGCTGGATCTGTTCGACGAATTGCGCGCGCAGGGTTTCACACGGCTGCGCGTCAACGGCACGGTGTATGAAATCGACTCATTGCCCGCTTTGCACAAGAACAAGAAGCACACCATCGAGATCGTGGTGGACCGGCTGAAGGTCAATGCCGACGCCAAGCAACGCCTCGCGGAATCGTTCGAAACCGCATTGCGCCATGCCGAGGGGCGCGCGCTGGCGGTGGAAATGGACAGCGGCAAGGAGCATCTGTTTTCGGCCAAATTTGCCTGCCCGATCTGCAACTACTCGCTGCCCGAGCTGGAACCGCGCCTGTTCTCGTTCAACAATCCGATGGGCGCCTGCCCCAAATGCGACGGCCTCGGCGTGATCAGCTTTTTCGATCCCAAGCGCATCGTCGCGTTCCCGCAGCTGTCGTTGAGCTCCGGCGCGATCAAGGGCTGGGACCGGCGCAACCAGTTTTACTACCAGATGCTTGGCGGCCTCGCCAAATATTACGCGTTCGACATCGAGCAGCCGTTCGAAAGCCTTCCGGAGAAAATCCAGCAGGTGGTGTTGTACGGCAGCGGCAAAACGGAAATACCGTTCCAGTATTTCAACGAGCGCGGCAAACCGGTGCTGCGCGAGCACTCCTTCGAGGGCATCGTCAACAATCTGGAGCGACGTTACAAGGAAACTGACTCACCCGCGGTGCGCGAAGAGCTCGCGAAATTCCTGAACAGCTGCTCCTGCCCCGAATGCAAGGGCACGCGGCTGCGCCTGGAAGCGCGCCATGTGCGCGTCGCGGACAAGAATCTCTACGAGATCAGCGCGCTGCCGCTGAAGCAGGCGCTGACTTTTTTCCACGAACTCAAGCTGCAGGGACAGAAGCAGGCGATCGCGGAAAAGATCGTGCAGGAGATCGCCAGCCGGCTGGTGTTCCTGAACAACGTTGGACTGGATTACCTCTCGCTGGATCGGTCTGCGGAAACGCTTTCCGGCGGCGAAGCGCAGCGAATCCGCCTCGCGTCGCAGATCGGCTCCGGCCTGACCGGCGTGATGTATGTGCTGGATGAACCGTCCATCGGCCTGCACCAGCGCGACAATGACCGCCTGCTGGACACGCTGAAAATGCTGCGCGACATGGGCAACAGCGTGATCGTGGTGGAACACGACGAGGACGCTATCCGCCATTCCGACTACGTCGTGGACATGGGGCCGGGTGCAGGCGAGCATGGCGGGCTGGTGGTCGCGCAAGGCACGCCCGCGGAAATCTGTACCAGCGAGCAATCGCTCACCGGCGATTATCTGACCGGACGCCGCAGCATTCCGATGGCGAAGCAGCGCCTCAAACCCGATGCAGAGCGCATGCTGCAAATCGTCGGCGCATCCGGCAACAACCTGAAGGGTATCACGCTGAACCTGCCGGTCGGTTTGCTGGTATGCATCACCGGCGTGTCCGGCTCCGGCAAGTCGACGCTGATCAACGACACGCTCTATCCCGCCGTCGCGCAGCACCTGTACGGCAGCAGCGCCGAGCCCGCGCCATTCGCCGAGATCAACGGCCTGGAGTTTTTCGACAAGGTGATCAACGTCGATCAATCGCCGATCGGCCGCACGCCGCGCTCCAATCCGGCGACCTACACCGGGCTGTTCACGCCCATTCGCGACCTCTTTGCCGGCGTGCCGGCGGCGCGCGAACGCGGCTACGGGCCGGGACGCTTCTCGTTCAACGTCAAGGGTGGCCGCTGCGAATCGTGCCAGGGCGATGGCGTGATCAAGGTCGAGATGCACTTCCTGCCGGATGTGTATGTGCCCTGTGACGTCTGCCACGGGCAGCGCTACAACCGCGAGACGCTGGAGATCAACTACAAGGGCAAGAATATCCACCAGATCCTGCAGATGACGGTGGAGCAGGCGTACGAATTCTTTAAGCCGGTGCCGGTCGTCGCACGCAAGCTGCAGACGCTGCTGGACGTCGGCCTGGGTTACATCACGCTGGGGCAATCCGCCACCACACTGTCCGGCGGCGAGGCACAGCGCGTCAAGCTGTCGCTGGAATTGTCAAAACGCGACACCGGCCGCACGCTCTACATTCTCGATGAACCTACCACTGGCCTGCACTTCCATGACATCGCGCTGCTGCTGCAGGTGATCCACAAGCTGCGCGACCAGGGCAACACCGTGGTGGTGATCGAGCACAATCTCGACGTGATCAAGACCGCCGACTGGGTGATCGACCTCGGTCCCGAGGGCGGTGATGGCGGCGGACGCATCATCGCGGAAGGCACACCCCGTGATCTCGCGCAGAACAAGAACAGCGTGACCGGAAAGTATTTGAAGCCCGTGCTGAACAAATAATCCGGCGACCACCGATGCTTCGTATCTCACCTTACCTCACGATCCCCGCCGGCGAAATCGAGCTGCATGCGATTCGCGCGCAGGGCGCGGGCGGGCAGAACATCAACAAGGTGTCGAACGCCATCCATCTGCGCTTCGACATCCGCGCGTCGTCCCTGCCGGATGAATACAAGGAGAAACTCCTTTCGATGTCCGACCACCGTATTACCGCGGACGGTGTCGTCGTCATCAAGGCGCAGCGTTATCGCAGTCTGGAGCAGAACCGCGAAGATGCGCTCGCGCGACTTCAGGCGCTACTGATCAGCGCGGGCATTACGCGCAAGAAACGCACGGCGACCAAGCCAACCCGAAGCTCGGTCAAACAGCGCCTGGATTCCAAGGCAAAACGCGGCGTACTGAAGACCTTGCGTGGCAAGGTTGGGGAATAATTCTCACGTCCTGTCAGTTCCGGCACGAAAGGATGCATACCGTTTCGTACGAGCCATCATTGCCAGCTACTTTTCTTTCTCGGCGCCTGCCGAAGTTTTCAGGGCTTTTGCAGCGGCCAGGATAGCTTTCGGGTCCTTCGAGGTCAGTGCAACCGCGAGTTCAACCAGGGCGCTCGCGAGTTTGATGGCGTCCTTGATTTTTTCGACCTGCTCCATTGCGGCCTTGGCAATCTCGATCGCTGCCTTGAGTTCAAGCACCGCGTCAGAGGCTTTTGCCCCAATCAGTTGAATGCCGTAGCCGCGAAACATCACGACCATGTGATCAAGTCGATCTTCGCATTTTTCGAGTTCGTCCGATTCCGCGGGCGCAAGGTGATCGCGATGCGCAATCCGGTAGTCGAGCACCCGCGCCGATGCCTGGGCAAAACTATCGGCAATTTCGTATGCTTCTTCCGCCGTCAGATCCAGTTTGACCGCCATGTTGTGTCTCCCGTCAAATCAAGCTTCTCAGAAAGCCCCGTGAATTTGCTGGCGCAATCTGGAGACCTCTTTGGCAAAACTCGCCAGTTCCGCAATCAGTTCCTTGTCGTCCTGATGCTCAAACTTCCGGCGAATCTCGGCGTTCGCTTTCTGGAACTGGTCTACCGCAGTCACGAAACCATCGATTGTTTTTTCCCGTTCTGCGATTTTCCGGTTCTCATTGAGCAGGACCGTCTTCAGATAATTCGCCGCCAATGTCTCGTTTGACCGATCCAGGCTCCGGTACAGTGCTTCGTTCTCACGGCGTTCGTCCCGCAACCAGGCGCGGTAATTCAGGGTCGCGTATTCCTTGAGTGCATTCGTAACGGTCTGGATCGCCGCCTCATGGTTCAGCAGGTCGCGGATGGCTTCCTTTTGCAGATGCTGCGTCGCAATACGACTGAGGAATTCGCTCAGGGCGCCCACTGCTCCCAGCTTGTCGGGGCTGACCAGTGACTCCTGAGAGCCGGCTTTCCGGACCTTTCCGAGTGATGTAGTCAGGCCGTCAAACTCGGCCTTATAGGACGGCAGCTTGTCGTCGGCCAGAGCAGCAAGGGTGTCCGCATATTGCTCGAGCAGCAGGTTCAGCTGGGCAACAACCTGGTTGTCCGCTTCAATCGGTCCGCACAATTCCGCTGCGGCCTCTTCGACGGCAGCCGGATCAAAGTGGGTAGACGTGATGAGCTTCTTCCGGATGTACTTCTCGGTGCAGCTGGCCGACGCCCCCGCAAGCATCGGATCAAACGCGGCAGACAGTTTCTTCGTGTCGTCTGCGAAGGTACGGACTGCGGCAAGATTTGCACAGCCGTTGAGTAATACCAGAGATACCAGTACCAGCGCGAGCGCCAATTTGTGAGAGTTAACGCTTACCCGCATAAGACTCCTTACACCCCAAATGGGTTGCCGACGATCTTCTACAGCCTTTGAGCAGACGAGATGCAACCGAGGCATCTCAGGTCGAATGAATAATATCATTCGCGGGAAGGATTGCCACTCTTAGCCAATCCGTGCTCACCCGACCCATACCGTTTTCGCATTCACGAACTCATGGATGCCCAGCCGCGACAGCTCGCGACCGTACCCGGAGGCTTTCACCCCGCCGAACGGCAGGCGCGGATCGGACTTGACCAGACCGTTGACGAAGGTGGAGCCGGCCTGAATCTGTGCCGCCAGTCGTTCGGCACGGTCGGCATCTCTGCTCCAGATGGACGATCCGAGCCCGAAGCGGGTTTCGTTGGCGGCGCGTATCGCGTCGGCTTCGTCGGATGCACGAATTACGATCGCAACCGGGCCGAACAGCTCTTCGTGGTAAGCGCGACACTTCGCGGTGACACGATCCAGAATCGACGGCTGATAGTAGAAGCCTTCCCGCTCGACCGGAGCGCAGCCGGTGACTGCTACTGCACCCTGCACGATGGAGTCGGTAACTTGCCGGTGCAGGGAATCACGCAAGTCAAGCCGGGCCATCGGGCCGATTTGCGTCGCATCGTCGAGCGGATCCCCAACCTTGAGCTCGGCTACTCGGGTCTTGAAACGCTGCAGAAATTCTTCGGCGATCTGGGGTACCAGAATAAAGCGTTTGGCCGCGATGCACGATTGCCCGCAATTGAGGAAGCGCGATGCGACCGCAGTGTCGACCGCCAATTCCAGATCGGCATCGTGCAGCACGATGAACGGGTCGGAGCCACCCAGTTCGAGCACACATTTTTTCAGGTTCTGGCCAGCACTCGTCGCAACCTTGCGCCCGGTATATTCCGAACCGGTGAGCGTGACCGCATTCACATGCGGGCTCGCAATCACGTCGGCGACCTGCTCGGTTTCGATCATCAGCGTGGTAAACAGCCCTGCCGGCAAGCCACCGTCGCGAAAGATCGTCTCCAGGGCGAGCGCACACTGCGGGACATTCCCGGCGTGTTTCAGCAACACTGCGTTACCCGCCATCAGCGCGGGCACCGCAGCACGGAAGACCTGCCAAAAGGGGAAATTCCACGGCATCACGGCCAGCACCACCCCGAGCGGATAGTAGGCGACATAGCTGCTGCGGGCATCCGAGGCAATTTCCTCGGGTTGCATGAGCTCCGCGCCATGCTGCGCATAATAATCACAACAGGTCGCGCATTTTTCTACTTCTGCGCGCGCCTCGCGCAGCAGCTTGCCCATCTCCTGGGTAATGATATGCGCATAGCGGTCGAGCCGGACCCGCAACTGCGCGGCCACGTCACGCAGCATCTCGGCGCGCAGGATATACGGCGTCAGCGCCCAGTCCTGCTGCGCTTCATGTGTCTGTTTGAGTGCTTGCTCCAGCTGCAGGTTATCCCAGCTGGCGTAGGTCTGAATCAGTTGATTGGTAGCCGGATTGAGACTGGTATAGTGCATATCATCCCTCCGTTTTTTTTGGACTTCGGCAGAAGGCGCAGTATAGCATTACGGAACGTAAGGACAACGCCCGTCCTCGCTTAAATGCGAGGTGGGCGCTTGCCAGCGCAGGCTCAGGATTTTTTTCTTTGTCAGAAGCGGCCGCTATAAAGCCATTCCGGATTCGTCGAACATGCCTTCGAACAGGACTGTGCTGAGGTAGCGTTCGCCCGAGTCCGGCAATATCACCACGATGGTCTTGCCGGCGTTCTCCGCCTTTTTCGCCTGACGCACTGCGGCCGCCACGGCAGCGCCGCAGGAAATCCCGGACAGGATGCCTTCTTCGCGTGCAAGGCGGCGGGCGTACAAGACCGCGTCTTCGTCGCTGACCTGTTCGATTTCGTCCACCAGCGACAAATCAAGCGTATCCGGCACGAAGCCGGCGCCAATGCCCTGAATCTTGTGTGGTCCGGGTTTCAATGGCTCGCCGGCACGTTTCTGGGTAAGCACCGGACTGGCGACGGGCTCGACTGCGACTGAAGTAATGGCCTTGCCCTTCGCCTGCTTGATATACCGCGATACCCCGGTAATCGTGCCGCCAGTGCCAACGCCGGCGACAAAGATATCGACCTTGCCGCCCGTATCGTTCCAGATTTCCGGTCCCGTAGTCGCTTCATGAATCGCCGGATTGGCGGGATTCTTGAATTGGTGCAACAGGAGATACTTGCCCGGATCCGAGGCCGCGATCTCTTCCGCCCTGGCGATCGCGCCATTCATTCCTTTCGCGCCCTCGGTCAGAACGAGCTGGGCGCCAAAGGCTGCCAGCAGTTTGCGCCGCTCGATGCTCATGGTTTCCGGCATGGTCAGCGTAAGTGGGATGCCGCGCGCGGCGGCAACAAATGCCAGCGCAATGCCGGTGTTACCACTGGTGGGTTCGATCAGGTGTTTTCCCGGCCCGAGCAGACCGCGCTGCTCCGCATCTGCCACCATCGCTGCACCGATGCGGCATTTGACGGAATACGCGGGGTTGCGCCCCTCGATCTTGGCCAGAATCGTGGCGGGTGCACCGTCTGCGATGCGGTTGAGGCGAACCAGCGGCGTGCGGCCGATGGAGAGGGAATTATCTGCGAACCAGTTGGTCATGTATCTCTCTTGTTTTGAGCTTGGTTGATCGCTGCCTTACCAACCGGCAGCCAGATATGCAAAAAGCCGGACGAGTCCGGCTTTTTACGGGTTAATAACGTGCGTTATTATTCTGCTTCAACTGCAACTGCCTCAGCTGGGCGGTCCATCAGTTCAATCAGCGCCATCGGCGCGTTGTCGCCCTGACGGAAACCGTACTTGAGGATGCGCAGATAGCCACCGTTGCGAGCCGCATAACGTGGGCCGAGCTCATCAAACAACTTGACCACCATCTCACGATCACGCAAGCGAGCAAACGCAAGGCGACGATTCGCCAGCGTTGGCTTCTTGCCAAGGGTGAGGATGGGTTCCGCAACGCGACGCAGTTCCTTGGCCTTCGGCAAGGTGGTCTTGATCACTTCGTGACGCAGCAGCGACACGGTCATGTTGCGCAGCATGGCCAGACGGTGACTGCTGGTACGATTGAGTTTTCTTAAACCTAAACGGTGACGCATGATTTGCCTTTCTTACTTCCTGTTTGTTCTTTCACTCGACCCGAACGCCGTTATACCGAGGCGACCGGCCAGTTCTCCAGTTTCATGCCCAGCGACAAACCGTGCTCGGCAAGAACCTGCTTGATTTCGTTCAGCGACTTGCGGCCCAGATTCGGGGTACGCAACAGATCGTTCTCGGTGTACTGGATCAGGTCGCCAATATAGTGAATACTCTGTGCCTTGAGGCAGTTGGACGACCGCGGTGTGAGTTCCAGATCGTCCACCGGACGCAGCAGGATCGGATCGACCTTCGGCGCCTGGACTTTTTCAACCACCGGCTCAGTACCTTCCAGCGCGGCGAAAACCGAGAACTGATCGACCAGGATGCGGGCCGCATCGCGAATCGCCTGCTCGGGGTCGAGCGCACCATTCGTTTCGATGGCCATCACCAGCTTGTCGAGGTCGGTGCGCTGTTCCACGCGCGCGCTTTCAACGGAGTAGCTGACGCGGCTGACCGGACTGAACGACGCATCCAGCGCAATGTGGCCAACGGCGCGGGTTTCGTTCGGTGACTGGCGCGAAATCGCCGACACATAGCCACGCCCCTGCTCAACCTTCACCTGCATGTCCAGCTTTCCGCCAGCCGTCAGGTGTGCGATGACATGATCCGGATTGAGTACTTCCACATCGGCGTGCCCGCTGATGTCTGCAGCAGTAACTACGCCTGGACCCTGCTTGTTGATCGACAGCACCACTTCCTTGGTATTGTGCAGACGCAGTACCACACCCTTGAGGTTCAGAAGGATGTCAACAACATCCTCTTGGACGCCGTCAATGGTTGCATACTCGTGCAGTACCCCCGCGATTTTCACTTCAGTGGGCGCCGCGCCGGGCATGGATGACAACAGGATACGACGTAATGCATTGCCCAAAGTGTGGCCGTAACCGCGCTCAAAAGGCTCCATCACCACCTTGGTCTGGGTATCAGAAATCTTTTGTACATCAATAATGCGAGGCTTCAAAAATTCATTCTTAGGCATATGCTACTCCGCGTGGATTACTTGGAATACAACTCAACCACGAGATGCTCGTTGATGGTTGCAGGCAGTTCGGCACGTTGCGGCTTGGCCTTGTAGGTACCCTTAAATGCTTTGACATCCATTTCGACCCATTCCGGGAAACCGCGGTGTTCAGCGGCCTCGATGGCGGCCTTGATGCGCAGTTGCGCCTTGGATTTTTCCGCCACTTCCACCACATCACCCGGACGCACCTGGTAGGACGGAATATTTACACGCCGACCGTTGACCAAAACGCAATTGTGGCGCACCACTTGACGCGCTTCAGAACGCGAAGCACCGAAGCCCATGCGGTAAGACACGTTGTCCAGGCGCGATTCCAGATTTTGCAGCAGATTTTCACCGGTAATACCGCGTTGCTGTTCTGCGCTCTTGTAGGTCAGACGGAACTGTTTTTCAAGTACGCCATAGATGCGACGCAGTTTCTGCTTTTCGCGCAGCTGACCGCCGTATTCGGACAAACGAGTATTTTTCTTCTGGCCGTGCTGACCAGGTGCATATGCCCTGCGCTCAACACCGCACTTGTCGGTAAAACATTTTTCGCCCTTCAGAAACAGCTTCTCGCCTTCGCGGCGGCACTGACGGCATTTCGGATCAAGATTTCTTGCCAAGATTGACTCCCAAATTAAATACGGCGCTTTTTCGGCGGACGGCAGCCGTTATGCGGCACCGGTGTAATATCGGATATGCTGGTGATTTTAAACCCGGCCGCGTTCAGCGCGCGCACGGCGGATTCGCGCCCGGGACCCGGTCCCTTGATGCGAACTTCCAGGTTCTTGACACCGCACTCAGCAGCCGACTTACCCACCATTTCCGCGGCCACTTGGGCTGCGAACGGGGTGCTCTTGCGCGAACCCTTGAAACCATTCGCTCCACTGGTGGACCATGCCAGTGCATTCCCCTGACGATCGGTAATGGTGACAATGGTGTTATTGAAAGACGCGTGGACGTGCGCAATCCCTTCGGCTACGTTCTTTTTGACTTTTTTGCGCACCTTCGTGCTTGGCTTAGCCATAATCTAATCCTCTAAGGCGTTATTGCAAAGTTACTTCTTGGCGCCGGCGATCGCCTTGCGCGGCCCCTTGCGGGTACGCGCGTTGGTGCGGGTCCGTTGTCCACGAACCGGCAGACCGCGACGATGGCGCAGGCCGCGATAGCACCCCAAGTCCATCAGACGCTTGATGTTCATCGTCGTCTCACGGCGCAGGTCACCTTCTACCGTAAACTTGGCGACTTGTTCGCGCAGCTTTTCCACTTCCGCGTCGGACAAGTCCTTCATCTTGGTGGAGGCATTTACGCCAGCCGCTGCGCAAATACCTTGCGAGCGTGTACGACCGATACCGTAAATTGCAGTCAACGCAATCACAGCGTGTTGATGGTTGGGGATATTTACCCCTGCAATACGTGCCATGCAGCTACCCTATCTTTGAAAAACGAAAATTATATCACCCACAGCAGGCCTTTTTCAATTAACCTTGGCGTTGCTTGTGGCGTGGCTCAGTGCAAATCACGCGCACCACACGTTTACGAATCACGATCTTGCAGTTACGACAGATCTTTTTTACCGATGCCTGGACTCTCATTTCCAACTCCTTACTTCGCTCACAATTATTTATTTGGCGCGGAATACAATGCGCGCTTTACTCAAATCATACGGTGTCAACTCAACGGTCACCTTGTCACCCGGCAAAATCCGAATATAGTGCATACGCATTTTTCCTGATATATGCCCAAGTACCGAGTGACCATTTTCCAGCTTGATCCGGAATGTTGCGTTGGGCAACGATTCCTCAATCTCACCCTGCATCTGAATCACATCTTCTTTTGCCATCAGCGTGTAAACCCACCCTTGAAATTAGCTTTCTTCAGCAGACTCTCATATTGGTGTGTCATCAGGTAGGACTGCACTTGTGCCATGAAGTCCATCGTAACAACCACCAAGATCAGCAGCGAAGTACCACCAAAGTAAAACGGCACATTCCACTTGACCACGAGAAATTCCGGCAGCAAACACACCAACGTGATGTAGACCGCCCCAACCATGGTCAGCCGCAACATGATCTTCTCAACATAGCGTGCAGTCTGCTCACCGGGACGGATCCCAGGCAGGAAAGCGCCGCTCTTCTTCAGATTCTCCGCCGTTTCCTTCGGGCTAAACACCAGCGCCGTGTAGAAGAAGCAGAAGAAAATAATCGCCGCTGCGTACAACAACACGTAGATCGGTTGCCCCGGGGAAAGCTTGTCGCTGATATCCTTCAGCCAAGTCCAGCCTTGTCCGCTTCCAAACCAGCCCGCAATCGTCGCCGGGAACAAAATAATGCTCGAAGCAAAGATTGGTGGAATAACGCCGGCCATATTCAACTTCAGCGGCAGATGTGAACTCTGGCCGCCATATACCTTGTTCCCAACCTGGCGCTTTGCGTAATTCACCAATATCTTGCGTTGCCCGCGTTCGACGAACACAACCAGCGCCGTTACCGCAATCGCCCCAACGAACAGGAACAGCACGAGCGGAATCGAGAATGCCCCGGTGCGAGCCAGCTCCAACGTACTGCCGATCGCATTCGGCAGGCCCGCCGCGATACCGGCAAAAATGATCAGCGAGATGCCGTTACCTAACCCACGTTCAGTTATCTGCTCACCCAGCCACATCAGAAACATGGTTCCGGTCACCAGGGTCACCACCGCGGTAATCTGGAACATAACCCCTGGGTTTGGCACCAATCCCGGTTGGGACTGGAGCGCAGCCGAAATACCGGCGGCCTGAAACAGTGCAAGAGCCAGCGTCCCATAGCGGGTGTACTGCGTGATCTTGCGACGACCGGCCTCGCCTTCCTTCTTCAGCTGTTCAAGCTGCGGCACCGCAATTGCGGCCAGCTGCATGATGATCGATGCCGAGATGTACGGCATGATACCCAACGCAAAAATGGTAAAGCGCGACAACGCACCGCCCGAGAACATGTTGAACATTCCCAGAATACCGTTCTTCTGCGTCTTGAACAGATCCGCCAGCACTACCGGATCAATTCCCGGCACCGGAATATGCGCACCGATACGGAATACTACGAGCGCGCCCAGCAAAAACCATAGGCGCTGGCTCAGATCGCCGTACTTGCCCTTGCTCACCCCTTTAGCAACCGTGCTCACTTAAGAACCTTACTCGGCAATACTGCCGCCGGCAGCTTCAATCGCGGCACGCGCACCCTTGGTCGCCAGCACGCCCTGCAACTTTACCGCGCGGGCGATTTCGCCGCACAGAATGACCTTCGCGGACAATGCAGTAGCGGGCACGACACCTGCCTGCTTAAGCGCCAACAGATCGATGCTGTCTACCGGCATTTTCTGCAGATCAGACAAACGCACCTGGGCAGTATCATCGCGCGTCAGCGAAACGAAACCGCGCTTTGGCAGACGGCGCTGCAAAGGCATCTGACCGCCTTCGAAACCGACCTTATGGAAACCGCCGGAGCGGGATTTCTGGCCCTTGTGGCCACGGCCAGCGGTCTTCCCCAGACCGGACCCGATACCACGGCCAAGGCGACGCTTAGCGTGCTTGGCACCTTCTGCCGCTTTAATAGTATTGAGTTGCATCTGTTATGCCTCGCACTTAATCAGGTAAAACACTTTATTGATCATGCCACGAACACAGGGAGTATCCTCGAGCTCAACGGTATGATTGATCCGGCGCAGGCCCAAGCCGCGCATCGTGTCACGATGGGACTTCTTGGTCCCGATGAGACTCCGGATCTGGGTCACTTTGATTGTTTTGGCTTGTGTCATGTTTTACCCCAAAATCTCGTCAACAGTCTTGCCACGCTTCGCGGCAATCTCAGCCGGCGAATTCATGGCCTTCAGACCATTCAATGTTGCACGCACCACGTTGTAGGGGTTGCTGGAACCAATACATTTTGCCAGCACGTTACGCACACCGACCGCCTCGAACACTGCACGCATCGCACCGCCGGCAATGATCCCCGTACCTTCGGATGCAGGCTGCATCAGCACCTTTGCCGCGCCGTGTTTGCCGACCACTGTATGTTGCAAGGTGCCATTCTTGAGACTGACCTTTGCCAGATTCCGGCGTGCTTCGTCCATGGCCTTCTGCACCGCAACCGGCACTTCCTTGGACTTACCCTTACCCATTGCTACGCGACCATCGCCGTCACCCACCACGGTCAACGCGGCGAAACCCATGATACGACCACCCTTAACCACCTTGGTGACGCGGTTCACGGAAATCATCTTTTCGATCAGACCGTCATCACGCTCTTCTTGCTGCTGGATTTTTCCTTGAGGCTTAGCCATCACTCAACTCCAATTAGAACTGCAGACCATGTTCGCGCGCGGCTTCAGCCAGCGCCTTGACACGGCCATGATATTGATTGCCGGAACGATCGAACGCGACTTGGGTAATACCGGCGCTCTTCGCCCTTTCGGCGATACGCGCACCGACCACCGCAGCAGCCGCCTTATTACCGCCGTTGGCGACGTCTTTGCGAACTTCCGCCTCAAGTGTCGACGCACTAGCCAACACCTTGCCGCCGCACTCAGAAATCACCTGCGCATAGATATGCAGGTTAGTGCGGTGCACCGTCAGACGTACACTCTTTTTCTCAGCAATACGAGCACGGGTTTTGCGTGCTCTGCGCTGACGAGATTCTTTCTTGTTCAACATATCCGCCTCAATTATTTCTTCTTGGTTTCTTTCAGGATCACCGTTTCGTCGCTGTAGCGCACGCCCTTGCCCTTGTAGGGTTCGGGTTCGCGGTACGCGCGAATTTCAGCGGCAACCTGGCCGACGCGCTGCTTGTCGGCACCCTTCAACACGATTTCAGTTTGCGTCGGGGTTTCCACCTTGACGCCTTCCGGCATCTTGTAAGCGACCGGGTGTGAAAAACCCAGCGTCAGATTCAACGTATCACCGGCAGCCTGCGCGCGGTAACCCACGCCCACCAGCATCAGCTTGCGCTCAAAGCCCTTGCTCACGCCCTGCACCATATTGGCCAGCAGTGCGCGCACCGTGCCGGACATCGCGTCGGCTTGCTGCGAGTCATTTTGCGCCTTGCACAACAGGCTGTCGCCCTCGCGCACCACGCTGACATCGCCTGACAAAGCCTGCTTGAGGGTACCCAGGGGGCCCTTCACCGAAATTTCGTTCGCGGCCAGCGTGATTTCAACCCCGCTTGGCACGACGACTGGATTCTTGGCAACTCTAGACATGCTTACCTCACTACGCGACTACGCACAGCACTTCACCACCAATGCCATTGGCGCGTGCTTTGCGGTCCGTCATCAAACCCTTGGATGTGGAAACAATGGCAATCCCCAGCCCGTTCATCACCTTGGGAATGTCATTGGAGCCCTTGTAAACACGCAAGCCAGGACGGCTCACACGCTGTATTTTCTCGATTACGGGACGGCCGCTGTAATACTTCAGCGCAATTTCCAGCGTAGCCTTGCCACCTTCACCAGCAATGACACTGAAACCGTCGATATAACCTTCTTCCTTCAGGACTTCGGCAATCGCCACTTTCAACTTCGACGAAGGAACCACTACTGAAGCTTTCTCCGCCATCTGCGCATTGCGGATACGCGTCAACAGATCGGAGATCGGATCACTCATACTCATATAATTTCTCCTACCAGCTGGCCTTTACGACACCCGGAATCTCTCCGCGCATCGCGTACTCACGCACCTTGATACGGCCCAGACCAAACTTCCTGAATGTGCCACGGGGACGCCCGGTCAATGCGCACCGGTTGCGCAAACGGACTGGACTTGCATCGCGGGGCAGCGCCTGAAACTTCGCCCGTGCCGCCGCACGCTCTTCATCGCTGAGCTTCACGTTGTTGATGATTGCCAACAACTCTGCGCGCTTGGCCGCAAACTTCTTCACCGTGTCACGGCGCTTTTGTTCGCGATTAATCAATGCCATCTTAGCCATTAGTATTCCCTCATTTCTTTAATGGGAGTTTGAAAGCCAACAGCAGCGCCTTGGCTTCTTCGTCAGTCTTCGCCGTCGTGGTGATCGTGATATTCATCCCACGCAGCGCATCAATCTTCTCGTACTCAATTTCCGGGAAGATGATCTGTTCTTTCACGCCCATGTTGTAGTTACCACGACCATCGAACGACTTGCCTGGGATACCACGGAAGTCACGAATACGCGGAATAGCAATAGAAATCAGACGATCCAGGAACTCGTACATGCGCTCCTTGCGCAGCGTCACTTTGCAACCAACGGGATAACCCTCGCGAATCTTGAAGCCCGCAATCGACTTCTTGGACAGGGTAACCACCGGCTTCTGACCAGCAATCTTCTGCATGTCACCAACTGCATAATCCATCACCTTCTTGTCAGCGACCGCTTCGCCCACGCCCATGTTCAGCGTGATCTTTTCGATGCGCGGCACTTCCATGATGGATTTGTAGCCGAACTGCTTCATCAGGTCTTTAGTGACCGTATCCTTGTAAAATTCATACAAACGCGCCATGCCCATACCCCTTAAGCGTCAACCATTTCGCCACTGGACTTGAACACGCGGACCTTACGTCCGTCTTCCAGCGTCTTGATACCCACCCGATCAGCCTTCTTGGCGGCGGAGTTGTAAATCGCCACATTCGAAACGTGAACCGGCATTTCCTTTTCCACGATGCCGCCCGTCGTTCCCTTTACCGGATTCGGCTTCTGGTGTTTCTTGACCTTATTGACACCACCCACCAGCACGTAGTCACCCAGCACTTGTTGCACGTTGCCGCGACTAC
>DASSQR010000007.1:0-20673 GCA_035702405.1 Gallionella sp.
CGAGCCACCCATGCTGCGCACTTCGTCCACGGTCGTGCCACCGATGGGGGTCGGGCTGAACTGGGCGGGAATGTGGCCGTCGAGCGAGCCGGACAGGTCGGGCAGCACGACGGGAGTGAGGCCGAAGGCTTCGATGATTTCGACCAGTTCCTCGATGTCGGCTGCAGTCAGGTGGCTGCCGGCCAGCAGATTCACCTGGCGCGGGATTTTCTCGCCGGTCGCGACGACCAGTTCCTCAATGATGCGCCTGACGGTCTTGCTCCAGCCGTCCTGGAAGGCGCCAACGAAATCCGGTGTGTTCACCAGCACGATGGGGAGGTCGGCCAGTTCCGGATGACGTCGGCGGATCAGCTTCAGGTCGCCATGAATATCTTCGCCGCGCGTTTCGGTCAGGCCGGTAGTGCACAGGCCGATGATTTCCGGCTTCGCGCGTTTGTTGATGTTGAGCAGCGCCTGTTCGATGTTGTCCATGCCGCCCATGACGGTGGTGACTTCGTTCATCGCGGTGGTCTGCAATGGAATGGCTTCGCGGAAATGCCGAACGAACAGCACCAGCCCGAACGCGGTGCAGCCCTGCGAGCCGTGCAGTACCGGCATGCAGTTGGCCAGCCCCATGAGGGCGAGTGCGCCGCCGACGGGCTGGCTCATTTTCAGCGGGTTAACGCTGCAAGATTTTTTCGATGTGACTACGGTAGCCATGCGTGTCTCCTATTGCATCCAGCCATAAATGGTCGCGAGCAGGCCCGGCGGCAGCGACAGGCCCAGCGACCGTTGTGATTTGAGCAACAGATAGGTTTCGAACGAGGCGAGCGCATTGCGCCGCCATGCCGGAAAAGCGGTTGGTTTATTCATGATTTTGCTCCCACGGCGCCGGTTTCCTGACCTGTTGCCAGATCGGGTTGTACAGCGCCTTGTCGATTTCCTGCACCAGCGTCACCATGCCCTCATAGCCGGCGTAGGCGTGGTGACGCTCCTGGTTGATGTCCAGCCACGGCATCAGCGCCTTCAGCGCGACGAACTGCGAGCGCCCGCCGGAGAGCATGATGTCGGCCTGCGCTTCCTTGAGCATCTTGTACATCTCGCGCGGCGGCAGGTCGTCGAAGATGTGCGCATCCTGGCTCATCAGTTCCTTCACGCGCTCCTTGTCTTCCTCGGTGGACTTCTTCACGCTGGTGCCGATGATTTCCAAGCCGACTTCCTGCAATGCGGACACGACCGACCACGACTTCACGCCGCCGGTGAACAGCAACACACGCTTGCCCTCGAAACGTTTGCGATAAACGTTCAGCCGTTCCCAGGCGCGTGCTTCTTCGCGCCGGATCAATGCCTCGGTGCGCTCCAGCAATTCTTCCGGCGCGCCGCGCTGCACCAGCAGTTTTGAAATCTGGCGCAACGCATCGCTGGTGTCGGAGATGCCATAAAAGGAGCCTTCGAAATAGGGAATGCCGTAACGCTCTTCCATTTTGCGCGCGACATTTATCATCGCTTTGGAGCAGACCATCATCGCCGCCCTGGCGCGATGCGACGAGGCGATTTCGTGGTAACGCGCATCGCCGGAAATGCAGGCCAGCACGCGGATGCCGAGATGATCGAGCAGCGGCTTGATCTGCCACATCTCGCCCGCGAGGTTGTATTCGCCGATGATGTTGATGTCGTAGGGCGTGGTGAATTCCGGCTCTTCGGTGCCGATCACGTAGTCGAGCAGCGCCTCGCCGGCCAGCTTGTTGCCGAGGTTCTTGCTGCCGGTGAAGCCCGGCACGTCGATCGGGATGACCGGCTTGCCAAATTTTTCGCGCGCGGCTTTACACACCGCCTCGATCTCGTCGCCGATCAGCGCGGTGACGCAGGTCTGGTAGACGAACACCGCGGGCGGATCGTATTTCTCGATCACCTCGCGGATGGCGCGGTACAACCGTTTTTCGCCGCCGTAGATGATGTCGTTTTCCGAGATGTCGGTGGTGAAGCCGGTGCGGTAGAGCAGCGGGCCGGACGATTTCGCGCCGCGATTGTCCCAGCCGTTGCCTTCGCACGCGATCGGACCGTGCACGATGTGCGCGACATCGGCGATCGGCTGCAACGCGATCTTGGCGCCGTCGAACGCGCAGCCGCCCGCCGCCGCGCCGGGCGTGAGCTGTTTGGTGCAGCCCTTCTTGCGTTCCTTCTCACCCTTGGCCTGATTCTTGTCGCACCCGGGTTCGTTGAACACTTCCTGAATCTTGATGTTGAGAGCAGCCATTGCTGAGCTTCCTGGTTTGGGCGGCCCACGACATGCGGGTCTACCTATCCGAGATTAAGCAAGCGGCATGCCAGTAGACGAAGACCACGTAATGCCTTGTTTCTGCAGAGGCGACGACAAATGGCCAGAAGGGACGTACACGACAATCGTGTAGTGAATCCTACAAAAGCGCCATGTGGCGCACTGTATGCGGGAATCACCCAGTGCATTGTTGAACGATGCGAACCCTTCGATACGCCCGCTACACGGGCTACTCAGGGCGAACGGCCTATCACCGGATTGGTGACCACTCCGTTCGTGCTGAGTGCCTTGCGCAGCAAGGTGTATCGAAGCATGAGCGGGGTGGTAACTGCTGTTTTTAGGTTGATTCGGGGAATGCTTCTTGCTTTGGAAACATTGGAGGGATATTTCAGAGAAGCTAATCATGACAGAAGAATCAAGCGCGACCATCGCCACATCCGGTAACAGCATCAACCTCGTCGGCGTACCGACCGGCCTGCTCGCGAGCGCGAGCTTCAACGAGTTCCCGATTGCGCTGTCGATTCGCGGCGTGCGCGAAGCGCATGCCGACCTGTTCGATGAATTGAGTCTGTGCCGCGACCTCGCCAAGGCGCGGCAAATCTTCCATAACTATATGGACAGTTTGTTCGGTTTGAGCGTCAAACATGCCGGCGCGCGCCGTTTCCATTCGTCCTATCTGCGCCTGCTCAAGGACTGGGGTTTCGACGCCAACACCCCGGCGGGCGCGGTGTTGAAGGGTTGGGCCGAGAGCCGCTTCGGCCTGTTTCCGACCTTCCACAAGACGCCGATCCAGCGCTTCAATTCGCCGGCCTGGGTCACCTACGTGGAAGAAAAAATGTCCACCCGCTTCAACAATAATAATATTCTCACCCAGCTGGACGTGCTGTACGAATTCAGCCAGTGGGTGCTGCGGCGCTTTGTCGCGACCGGCAGAAAACACCTGACGCTGTACCGCGGCACCAACGATCTGCGCGAGCAGCAATTGGTGCAGCAACTCGACCGGCGCACCGCGATAGTGCGCCTGAACAACCTGGTGTCGTTCACGTCGCGGCGCGACATCGCCGATGAATTCGGAGACACCATCATCGAGGTTGCTGTGCCGGTCGTCAAAATCCTGTTCTTCAACGAACTGCGCGCGCCCTGCCTGCTGCGGGGCGAGGCGGAATACCTGGTCATCGGCGGCGATTACCGCGTGATCATGTCCTATTGTTAATGAAGAACTCGCGCAGCGAGTCCTTATCCCCCCTCGCCCGCTTGCGGGAGATAACCAGCGACTTGCCCGCTTGCGGGCTTAGTCGAATGGCTAGTAGTTCCACCAGGGGCTGGGGAGAGGGCAGGCGAGAGGGAAAGAGTATGACTGGTTTCATCATCAATGGCGGCATAATTGACATGCCCGTTAGGAGGCGAAATGGACAAGAGTTTTCTTCATGACCGTGCGCTCGGCGCCTACCTTGGTCTCGCAGTTGGCGATGCGCTCGGCGCCACCGTGGAATTCATGCTGCCGCGCGAAATCCGCATCCAATACGGCACGCACCGGGACATCATCGGCGGCGGCTGGCTGCGGCTGAAACCGGGCCGCGTGACCGACGACACCGAAATGTCGCTTGCGCTCGGCCGCGCGCTGATTTCTGCCGGAGGTTGGAACGCCAAAGCAGTGGCCGATTCCTACGTGGCCTGGCTGAAGTCGCGCCCGGTGGACATCGGCAACACCTGCCGGCGCGGCATCCAGCGCTACATGGTGGACGGCAGCCTGAGCGGCGCGCCGAGTCCGTACGACGCCGGCAACGGCGCAGCGATGCGCAACCTGCCGCTGGTACTGGCGACCCTGAACGACGAGCAGGCCTTCGCCGAACACACGCTGGCGCAATGCCACTTCACCCACAACCATCCGCTATCGGATGCAGCGACGCTGGCATTGGGGCAGATGCTGCGGCAGATGCTCGGCGGCGGAAAGGTCAGGGAATGCCGCGAGGTCGTCAAAGACCTGCTGCGCGAACAGCCTAAATTTCAGTTCACTCCCTATCCCGGCCGCGCCTCCGGCTACATCGTCGACACCATGCAGACCGTACTGCACCACTTCTTCGCCACCGACTCATTCGAGAGCCTCGTAGTGGAAACCGTGAACCGCGGCGAAGACGCCGACACTACCGGCGCCATCGCCGGCATGCTGGGCGGTGCGTTATATGGAGCAGGAGCGATACCAGCGCGCTGGCTGGAAAAGCTGGACCCGCAAGTGGTCAGCGAGATAAAGCCGCAGGTCAGGGAGTTGCTGCGTTTGTCAGAGCGCGCATCGACTCCAAGCTATTTCAGGTGACTCACGCAACCACGTAACTAGGTTCACTCACACTTCTCTGGGTGGAATTACGTCATCCTTAAATATAAGTTTGTTGATTGCTTTTACTCCTGGTTCTTTGTCTCCAGTTACGTGTTTTGTTGCTGCCATCCTTATTAGGTGTTCAATCTCTCGTAGCGTTTGAGGAGAGGCGAAACTATATCGATACTGAGTACGGAGAGATTGGTAAACATCAAAAAGATAAAAAGAATTTTTCTTATTAGTTGCGATATAACGTTGGACTTGTTTACTCCAGTCTCGAGGTCTTTGATGAATTAAAAGTAATATCAGTTCATGCCTACTAATGTCGCCGATTTCCTTGTTTCCCAACTGGTCAATAAGCAAAGGCCCCATTTTTCGTGAAAACAAATCGTCTTGACACCAGGAAACAACATTGTTTGGAATCTCACATAATATCCGTGTGAATCTTTGCTGAGGTGTATCACCAAAATCACCGGCTAGAATAAACCCAGCACCGTCATATACTGCATGTCCTTTTTCCGCGAGAATCGGCAATACGATAAACAGCACTTTTGATGCTTGTTCCCAACAATTCAGAATTTCCCCAAGTAACTGACGCTTAATATCTGGGGATACATAATCACTATTCCTTAATGCTCTTGCCCCGGCATGCATTGTTTGCATCATAGATGTAAACGAATGTTCGGTCAGGAGGGCGGCAATGCTTTGATCATATGGCCGCGTTTGATCATAGGTGCGGTCGGCGAATTGATCCTTGATTGCGGCTGGTAGAGTGGATTCGAGTACTCCATCGGCTATCACCTGTTGCATTTGCGCTTCAGTCTCAGGGGACGGTTTCCATGTTGCAAATTCATACGGGTTTAATCCTTCAGGAAGGCCGCATTTGTTTTTAATACTTTCACTGCATGCTTTGATATCTTTTATAAGAATTTGCAGCGCATCATCGCGCCTTCGGTCGATTCCCGTGTAGAACTCAATAAGCTCTGGGTGTTGCGCATATCGCATGTGTTCAAAAATATAATTGGCAAAATTCTGATCATGATGCATTCTCTGGGCGGCAAAATAAAATATCCAGTAAGAAAATTTGAACCAGAAAAAGCTCCCCCTCTTAACTAAGATGTTGTTTGCAAAGAGCACATCGAACACAACTTGTGTCTCAAGATCGATGAGCCTTTCTTGGCAGCATTTTTGTGTTTCGAGCAAAAATTTATCTCTTGTAAACGCATAAGTGCCATCTCTAATTAGCAACTCACAAAAATTCCCTAGCACATATTCACAATCTTTTAGGTCTGGACGCGATTTGTATGTTGGAATATCGTCCACATTGAAAAGAAGGAATAACACTCGCTTAATCATCTCAGAACGATTGACTGGACTCTCTTCAAAATCGATTTCTGAAACCTTTAGCAAAGTTAAGCAGTTCAAGGGGGTTCGGTGAAGATTGAGCACCTCTAGATCGGATGCAAGCCTAGTTGTTACTGCATCTTCATCTCCAATATGTTTTATGTCATTGTAGGCTGCGACAATTTTGCGTATGTCTTCTCTGGGTAGCGACCACAGGTAAAGCACTTCAAATTGACGCTCCAACTCATTGTTATCGATTTGTTTAAATAGACCGATATCAACCTGTTGCATACAAACGACTGGTACATTCTTAAAACGGTCACACAGATTTTTTAGTAGCTTAAATGCATCTTTTTCAGTCGTTGACCATGAATCAAGTATGACGCATTTAATATCTTGTTCAGAACAAGCAAGAATTTTCAACTCGTTTGAGATGGCTTCATTAATAGATGAAGCGTGTGGTTTCAAGTCCTTTGAGTCCAGATATAACCACAAAGATTTTTGAGTTCGCCATGCTTGTCTGACTAAAAAATGCGCTAAACATGTTTGACCATACTGAGGAGGTGCTTTAATTATTGTTGACTTGGGGTTTGCGACAAAATTGGACAAATCCACCCTTGGTTCAGATTTGGCATCTGGAGCAATTTCAGATTTGCTGCAGATGATTGGAGAAACCCACACGTTAGGCTGCGAAGAAAATGCACGCAATGCATATTCCAGTTTTCGGGTCAATTGACGATCCACAAAGTCAACTTGATCTTGCTTTACTGAACTAATCGCTTCCTGGTTTTGCGCAACTTGCTGGAGGACTGTTGATTCTTTGCGTAGTCTGGTAGGTAAATCAAAATTCCATAAACCTGTGGGTGCTTGGGGTTCAACTGGCGCGATTGTCCAATTGCTTCCAGACTTTTTATTATGAAGATGAATGACCCCTTTCAAGGCAGCCAGATCAATAGAGGCTAGATTTATGCCAAATTCCTCGCTGGTTTGTGCGCCTATTGCGCCTGCTGCAACGATGATATGACTCTGGACTGGTGTAATCCATGCATTGTGGCTGTGGCCGTGAAGCCAGAAATCATAGTCACTGGCAATCCGGTGAGTAGTAATATTGCGGTCAGCGGAATTTAACCAATCGACTGGATGATGCATCAGGCCGATGCGTATATCGGCATCTTTAAGTACTTGCTGGGCTCTATCGAATTGCCAGTTAGCGGCAAGCCAAATGTTACGATCATCCTCCGAACCAGCGCAAGTCCAAGCGGAGTTGAA
Organism: Gallionella sp.; assembly: GCA_035702405.1. Taxonomy (GTDB): domain Bacteria; phylum Pseudomonadota; class Gammaproteobacteria; order Burkholderiales; family Gallionellaceae; genus Gallionella. Next base: position 7,185 of record DASSQR010000007.1, read on the forward strand.
TCCGGCAATGCCGACCTTGAGATTATTAATGTCGGAGATACTTGCGTAGTGATGACGGCCATCCGCATCATGTTGATGAGGAAGATAATCTTTGACAAACTGTGCATATTCATCAAGCCGCTTGATGGCGTCCTTGAATTCCGTGGTTCGGTCATTAAAGCGTTGATTGATGTTATTGACGTGATCATTTGCTTGGGTTGCCCAAGTTGTGAGCGTACTTTGTGCGTCGGTGTTGATGCTTTTTCGGTTGACATCATGGTTGCCGGGAACAACAAACAGGCGTTCTTTTGGTAACGGCATGCAGGTTGATCCACAAGCTGAGAGTAAATCATCAAAAAAAGTCTTGGCTTGGGAATATTGACTGGATAGTGACATCAAAGAATGTTCACCAAATGCGATGTCGCCAGTACAGAAAATCAAGTCGGGTCGTAATGACTCATTCTTGAGAAAAATGTTCTTGAGATGATTGAGTAAGGCTGATCTTGAAGCGCTGTCACGCCATTCGGTTTTCGGATGAAAATGGATGTCCGAAATATGTAACCAAGTTAGCTTGTTCCGCATAATTGCTCCCATTTAATTGGCAATATTATTTTGCATCGAATGAATGTTACCAATAGTGCTTTTCGTGCAATCTAGCAGCAAAGCTATGTCCCCACAATATTTTGAATATGTATCAAAACAAGTGTGGCTGGAGTGGTTGCATTTGGCCGCACTTAGCTTCGGAATGCTGGCCGACGCATATCTTTACAAGTGACGGTTTTCATCGGAATATGCTTCCGAGGGGGAGTTGAGTCAGTTGCGGGGCGCAGGGCAGGGCGCATGCGAGGCGGAGCGCGGGCAGGTTTCCAGATCGCTGCCGCTCGGTGTCAATCCCAGCCAGTCATGAATGATGTCCTGGTCGAAGCCGATCTCTTTACGTCCTTCGGCTTCGATCAGCGGGCGGCGGATCAGCAGCAGATCTTGCAGCATGAGTTGCAGCGCAGTGTCCGCGTCGAGCTGTTCGGGAATAACTTCGCCGGACTTTACGCGTGGTGCGGCGCGGTTGAACCATTCCGGGACAGGGCGCTGCCCGAAGAAGGCGAGCAGGCGTTGCTGCGTCCACGGTTCGGTCAACAGATTGCGGGCGATGACTTCATGGCCGGCGGCGGCGAGCAACGCCTTTTGTTTGGTGTTGTTGCCGCAACAGGGTTTTTCGTAAAAGGTGATTTGTGCCATTGGGAAAACGTCTGGATTTTCACCAGGATGTCTTCGTTGCGAACGATGAACTGGCAAGCTGGCCGCGCTTGGCCCTCTCCCGCGCTACGCGCACCCCTCTCCCGCTTGCGGGAGAGGGGCTGGGGAGAGGGTGATTTTTAGCGCACGATGTCGTAGCTGATGTCGGTCTTCGCGGTGATGATGGTGCTCTGGTCCAGACGTTCGAACATCTCGTCGAGGATCATCACCAGCACGCGCAGGCCGCCTTCGTAGCCCCAGATCGGGAAGCGGTGGTAGTGGTGGCGGTCGAAGATCGGGAAGCCGAGGCGGATCAGCGGCACGTTGCAGTCACGCTCCAGATACTTGCCGTGGGTGTTGCCGATCAGGTAGTCCACCGGCTCGGTGAACAGCAGCGAGCGCAGGTGCCACATGTCCTTCTTCGGGTAGACCTTGCAGTTCTTGCCGAACGGGCTGGCGTCGAACAGCGCTTGCACCTTGTCCGCCCAGGCATCGTCGCCGTTGGTGGAGAGAACGGTCGTCGGTTCCGCGCCCAATTCCAGCAGGAACTGGGTGAGGCCCAGCATCAGGTCGGGGTCCCCGTACAGCGCAAACTTCTTGCCGTGCAGCATGGCTTGCGAATCGGCAATGGCATCCACCAGACGGCCGCGTTCCTTGGTCAGCGATTCCGGGATCGGCTTGCCGGTGAGGCGCGAGATTTCCATCAGGAACCTGTCGGTGCCACTTACGCCGATGGGCTGGTTCAGCGCGACGACTTCCTGGCCCTTGCTCTCGATGTACTTGAGCGTCTTTTCGGTGCAGAACTCCTGGAACGAAATCGTCGCGGACGCATTCAGCGCCGCCTTCACTTCTTCCTTGGTGGTGCCGCCGTCATACATGCGGTATTCGCCGTCGGTCGGGGTGTCCCACACGTCCGAAGTGTCACCGAGGATGGTGTAGTCCGCGCCGAACTCGCCGAAGATGCGCTTGATTTCGCGCAGGTTGCCGGTAGTGAAGCCGTCGAAGCCGCCGATGAAGTTGATCTTGCCCGCGACCGGCGTGCGTTCACCGGCCTGTTCCCAGAAATGCTGCACGATGCCGCGCAGCGCGTTGTCGTAGCCGGTGATGTGGCTGCCGACGAAAGCCGGGGTGTGCGCAAACGGGACGTCGAAATCTTGCGGCACGCTGCCCTTGTTCTTGGCGTTCTTGATGAAGCCGTCGAGGTCGTCACCGATCACCTCGGCCATGCAGGTGGTGGAGATGGCGATCATCTCCGGCTTGTACATGGCATAGGCATTGGCGAGGCCGTCGATCAGGTTGTTCAGGCCGCCGAACACCGCCGCGTCTTCGGTCATCGAGGAAGAGACGCAGGAGGTCGGTTCCTTGAAGTGACGCGAGAAGTGCGAGCGGTAATAGGCGACGCAGCCTTGCGAGCCATGCACGAAGGGCAGGGTCTTCGCAAAACCGACCGCGGCGAACACCGCACCCAACGGCTGGCACGCCTTGGCCGGGTTGACCGTCAGGGCGGTGCGGGCGAAGTTCTGGTCCTGATACTCCTTGCTCTTGGTCCATTCGACGATCTCGACGATCTTCTCTTTGGGGTGTTTGTACTCGAAGTTTTGTTGCTTGTTTTCGAACATCGAGGTGTATTCCGGCTGGCGGAACAACATCTCGTGGTCGATCAGTTTTTCTGCGGATTGTGACATGGTGAAACTCCTTTCCTTGTAGGTCGGGTTAGCGGTTTCATCGCGTAACCCGACGTGCATCTTGCCAATGTCGGGTTACGGCGCATTCGCGCCTAACCCGACCTACATCTATTTTTTCCACGGCGCCTTGGTCAGGTTCCACACCGGGCTGTTGATGGCCATGTCCATGTCGCGGGCGAACACGGCGAAGCCGTCATAGCCGTGATACGGACCGGAGTAGTCCCAGCTGTGCATCTGGCGGAACGGCACGCCCATCTTCTGGAACACGTACTTTTCCTTGATGCCCGAGCCGACCAGGTCGGGCTTGATCTTGTCGACGAAGTGTTCGAATTCGTAACCGGTCACGTCGTCGTACACCAGCGTGGAATCCTTGATGTAGTCGGTGGTGCGCTGGTAGTCGTCGTTGTGAGCGAACTCGTAGCCGGTGCCGACCACTTCCATGCCGAGGTCTTCATACGCGCCAATCACGTGGCGCGGGCGCAGGCCGCCGACATACAGCATCACCTTCTTGCCTTGCAGGCGCGGCTTGTACTTGTCGATCACCGCTTGCATCAGCGGTTTATATTTGGCGATGACGCGTTCGGCGCCTTCCTTGATCTTGTCGTCGAAGTGGCTGGCGATTTCGCGCAGGCTGGCTTCGATCTTGGAGGGACCGAAGAAGTTGTATTCGACCCAAGGCGTGCCGTACTTCTCTTCCATGTGGCGCGAGATGTAGTTCATCGAACGGTAGCAGTGCAGCACGTTCAGCTTAGCTTTCGGTGTGTTCTCGATTTCCGCGATGGTGCCGTCGCCGGACCACTGGGCGATCACGCGCAGGCCCATCTCTTCCAGCAGGATGCGGCTGGACCAGGCGTCGCCGCCGATGTTGTAGTCGCCGATGATGGCCACGTCATAAGGCGTGGCGACGAACGCGTTCTTGTTTGGGTCGGTCTTGTCGAACACCCAGTCGCGGATCATGTCGTTGGCGATGTGGTGACCCAGTGATTGCGACACGCCGCGGAAACCTTCGCAACGCACCGGCACGATGGTCTTGCCGTTCATTTCCTTGGACTTTTTCTTCGACACCGCTTCGATGTCGTCGCCGATCAGACCGATCGGACATTCCGACTGGATCGAGATGCCCTTGTTCAGCGGGAACAGCGCTTCGACTTCGTCGATCAGCTTTTCCAGCTTCTTGTCGCCGCCGAACACAATGTCCTTCTCCTGAAAGTCGGAAGTGAATTGCATGGTGCCGAAGGTGTCGATGCCGGTGGTACCGATGTAGTAGTTACGGCGGGTGGCCCAGGAATACTGGCCGCAGCCGACTGGGCCGTGGGAGATGTGAATCATGTCCTTGATCGGGCCCCACACCACGCCCTTGGAACCGGCGTAGGCACAGCCGCGGATGGTCATCACGCCGGGCAGCGACTTGATGTTCGACTTCACGCCGCAGTCCGATTTTCCTTCTTCATGTACGTTCAGGTGTTTGGCCCGCCGCTTGGCGGTCTTTTCCGGATATACCGCGAGCACTTCTTCAATCAGTTCCTTGTTGCGTACTATTGTTTCTTCAGCAGTAAGGCTCATTTTGCCCTCCTAAAACATTTATCTGTAGGCCGGGCTGTGCCCGGCAGTTTGCTCAGGCGGGCACAGCCCGCCCTACGTGCCGCTTTCTCAAGCTGCGTTGGCAGCCTTGCCGATGATGGATTCGTCTTCTTTTTGCATGATGCCGAATTCCATCAGCAGGTCTTCCAGCTCTTCCATGGTGATCGGGGTCGGGATGGTTCCTTTGCCGGCATTGGCATGGATCTTCCGGGCCAGTTGGCGATATTCCTCCGCCTGCTTGGAATCCGGCGCGTATTCCAGCACGGTCATGCGGCGCAGTTCGGCGTGTTGCACGATGTTGTCGCGCGGCACGAAGTGGATCAGCTGTGTGCCGAGCTTCTTCGCCAGCGCTTCGGCCAGTTCCAGCTCCTTGTCGGTCTGACGTTCGTTGCACACCAGGCCGCCGAGACGCACGCCACCGGAATTGGCGTACTTCAGAATGCCCTTGGAAATGTTGTTGGCGGCATACATCGCCATCATTTCGCCGGACATCACGATGTAAATTTCCTGCGCCTTGTTTTCGCGGATGGGCATCGCGAAACCGCCGCACACCACGTCGCCGAGCACGTCGTAGGAAACGTAGTCCACGCCGTCATAGGCGCCGTTTTCTTCGAGGAAGTTGATCGAAGTGATCACGCCGCGGCCGGCACAGCCGACGCCTGGTTCCGGACCGCCGGATTCGACGCAACGGATGTCGCGGTAGCCGACCTTCATCACGTCTTCCAGTTCGAGGTCTTCCACCGAACCTGCTTCGGCAGCCAGCGACAGCACCGTATCCTGCGCCTTGGCGTGCAGAATCAGACGGGTCGAGTCGGCTTTCGGATCGCAACCCACGATCAGAATCTTTTGACCCATCTCAGCCAAAGCGGCCAAGGTGTTTTGCGAAGTGGTGGACTTGCCGATCCCACCTTTGCCATAGAAGGCAACTTGACGTAGTGCGCTCATTTCAATCTCCTTGTAAAAATTCAAACCAAAAATGCTGCGTTAGGTGACATCGTTTGCTGCTGGCTGCTTCAACCACTGTTCGCACCTGCATTGGTAACAGCAAGGCGTGTGCCAGATGTTTAATATTTTGCATAACGTATTGTTTGTTAATTGATATATGGCGCCATAAATGGCGCTTTTCCGGATGTAGGGATGCCGACAATGTGCAACAAACTACAAGAAGCGGCGGGAAAAAAGCCGGCCGAACCTGGCTAGAGGGATGGTGATGCGCTGATATTCCGAATGGGAACGACGTTGACGTCAGCAAAACGAGATTCTTGCTTTCGCGTGCGCGTGGCTAGAATTCTGCGAAAAGCAGCAACTCGCTCAATTGTGCCCAAATTTTACATTCTTAAACATGCCTGAATGAAATACCATAGAGGAATACCATAAAGAAATATCCCTGAATTGAGAACACCGCCGACCACTAGCTCGCATACGTAATTTGACATAATATACATTATGCGAATTTCAGGATGAGACAAGGCGGAACAGTTCGCGGAACGGTTTCGGATTTGACGTATCCGCGATTAGCCGCAGCCCCCTTCCGGTAATTCCTGCCGGGGGTCAGTCCGGGTTCGTTGTAATACCCGGACAAACGCTCATGGATGAGCCTCATGCTTTTTGCTTGGATGACATTGCCGCATTCAGGCAAAGCCGCTCCTGTATTGGCTTACAGCGAGTTTTCAGACTGAAACAGTCAATACCGTTTCAGTTTTGGCACTCCTCGGAAACCCGCGCCAATACTGGCCTACAGAAAGCCGGAATAGTTTTTAGGCACTTTTGCGAAAATGCCCCGAAAACTGTTCCACCTTTTGCGGCGCCCTGTCTGATGCGCCCAGCGCGGGGGTTTTCCCACCGGCAGGCGGTGGCAGCGATAGCGGTACGCGGCGCAGCCGCGCCCGCTGCGCTGCCGCTGGCCGTTCAGGAAACTCGCCGCTTGGGAGGTTGCCATGCGTAACTTCACCGTGCATACCGCCAGAAAGCCAGCCGTCTTTGGGCTGGCTGCGAATCCTACAGAGGCTCGGGAGGGTCACGCCATAGGCGGGATACCCGAGGGCGGTAGGTTCGCGCACCCCGCCGCAGCATCGCGCCAAGGGCGCACCACGCCCTCCTGCCAGTCGGTTTTGCCCGAACCGTTCCAGCGTGCCGCCGCGCTGTCGGACTCCCTCCGCGCGTGCCGGTATCCGGTGCGCAAGGTGTATCACCTCGAACTCACCGAGCGGGAATACCTGCATGTGCATTCGGCGGTCGAGCGCGACCGTAACGCCACTTACAAGGCCATCCGCAAGGGTCTGTGTCATCCGGACGATTTGAAAGGCTCTGAGAGCCTCTGGCGCAAGCTGCAGGACATCATGGCACGGCGCATGGGCTACGGGAGGCAATCATGAAGCTGCGCAAGCCTCGCCGCTGGATTGACCCGCAGGACTTCCGCGACCTGCGCCGCATGGCCATGCTGACCCGTAAGCAAGCTGCCGCCGCGCTCGATGTGACCCCGCGCACGGTGCAGAACTGGGAAACCGGCGGTGCGCGCATCCCGTGGATGGCCTACCGGATGCTGCGCATCCTGTGCGGCTACGGTTTACCTGGACAGTATTGGGACGGCTGGACGATCTCGGGCGACACGCTCTATTCCCCGAATGGCTACCGCTTCACCTCAGGCGAACTGCAACACCTGACCTTCGTGTTTGCTGAGGCCCGACTCTGGCGCCAGATGTACGCCCGTCAAGGCCGCGAGAAACCTGCTTCCACGGTGCTGCCCTTCCCTGATCGGCGGCGGCAGCCAGTGGAGGCCAATTTACCACCTGTAGCACAACCAAAACGCATAGGAGGAGCGGTATGACTGAAAACGTAAAGCGCCTGAACGCCCACACTGTCGGCAACTGCCTGTACATGCCGGTGTCGTTCGTCGCCAAGGACTGGAATATCACTCCGCGCCGTGTGCGTGCCCTGCTCACGCAAGGCCGCTTGCTGGGGCGGGTGCAGGAGAACGGTTACTGGGAGGTTCAGTATCCGTACCAGTTCACCTTCGGTACGCGCGGCCCCAGCTTGAAGCGCCAGCAGAAGCCCGGAAAGGCGGAATGAAGCACGGAAGCAAAACGTAATCCCATTTGACAAGCAAGGAGAAAATCATGAACATGGCTAAACTCGGAATAGTTTCCGCTTCTGGCAATTTCTGTCAGCCGAACGGAAACCCGCGCCAGACAAGGGTTTGCGAGGTGACGCGTTATACATTATGCGAATTTCCGGATGAGACAAGGCGGAACAGTTCGCGGAACGGTTTCGCGTTTGACGTATCCCTAATTATTCGCTGCCAATAAAATCAATATTTACGCGAAAGCCGTTTAGCCACTACTTATTATTTGCCACCATCCAACGCTCGAACCAGTCGGTCAAGGCGCGGATTTCGCCAAGGTCGGCGAGCCGATGATCAATGGCATCGTGATTGCCCCACACCACGTCGACCAAGGTGCCATCGGCCACACGGGATTCGATGTCGTGGCAATAAAGCCCTTTGTTGCGCTGCACATAGAAGCCGTAGGTGCGGCACGCCACTGGGCGCTGGGTATAGACAGGACAGGTGCCGGTAGAAAAGTCCAGCAGCGGGCAAATGATGGGGCGCGACCGCTGACTGGTCAAGGCAGCCATGTTCCTGCGGATTTCCTGGAATCGTTCCGGCGGCAGGTCTGTCAAGCCCTCCCGGAGCAAGTCCCATTCTGCTAACGTTAGCTGAGGCACGTCGGCGAGCCGCCGACAACAACTATCGCACCCCTTCCCGCACAGCCAGTCGGAATGGCCTCCTCGGATGGTTTGTACGCGCACGTCAATATCGACATGGAGTTGGGCTAGCGTGGTCATATTTATCGATTAAATTGTACCGGTTCGACTTACTTTAGCACGAGAGGGTTCGGAATTTTATGTACTTGTCGAAGTGCGGCTATGGCACGCTGCTGCCTGTCGCAATAGACAGCTCACGTCCCGTGAGTGACGGTCAGTCTTCTCCGAAGTGGACGTTTAGTTCAGCGGACGCAGAAACCGGTTGGCGCGCTCTGCAGACAACATCAAGATACTTACCTTGTGTGGCGGTAGCACGATGCACCACAGATGGCCAGTCTGGAGCACGGCATACACATCGTTTGACCTCCGGATTCACACGCTGCGCGAGGCCTACTCGTCCGGGTGCGTGACGGTGCCGGCACCAGTGGCAGACCAGAGCGGCTGGCCAGTCGCTTCTAGATAGGTGAGGTAAACCCGCAGGTCAAACTCCAGCTGAAGATAATCGGGTTCCATATACCGGCACAGTTGATAGAAAGCCTTGTCGTGCCGGCGTTCCTTGATATGGGCAAGTTCGTGTACAACGATCATGCGCAAGAATTCAGGCGGCATCTCCTTGAACATGGCCGCAACGCGGATCTCGCGCTTGGTCTTGAGGTTTGCGCCCTGCACCCGCGTAATGCTGGTGTGCATGCCCAGCGCGTGCCGGATGACATGCAGCTTGCCGTCGAACGCCACCTTGCTCAGTTGCCCGGCGTTGCGCAGATACGCGTTTTTGAGTTCCAGCACGTAGTCGTAAAGCGCCTTGTCGGTGCGCACATCGTGCGCAAGCGGATACTTCTGCCCCAACAGGTCAGCCAGCCGGTCTTGTTCGATCAGCCGCTGCACTTGTTCTGCCAGTTCTACAGGGTAGCCGGCAAGGTAATTGAGTGGTGCTTTCGGTTGCATAGTGGTATGTCGGCGTATGACAGATGTACGACGCTCGTTGAAAATTGATCAGTCTGCGCGATTTTCGGCCTCGGCTCCAGTGCCAACAAGCATAACCATCCAGTTCATTTGGTACACTCGCTAATTGTAAACTTTGCCCGCCTGCATCCGCTGCCATTCTGCAGTGCATACCCGCCGCAACCACAGGAACTCATGGAGCCCAAAAACAAACAATTGAAAAAAAATGCCAAAGGAATTCGGCATCAGATCGAAAAGATGCTTGGTTGGATGGCAGAACCTCAAACGAATGTTGAGACAGGCAAACCTTATCTAAAAGAGTGCCAGGGAATCCTCACGTTGCATTTTGATACCTTGTCGATACAAAGCGAGATGTCTATTGATCTGCCGGATGAACTGGTCGTCAGTTATACCAGAGCCATGATGAGTTTTTTGTTGTTTGAACCATCGCCGAAGAGTGTCGCAATGATAGGGTTGGGCGGCGGTTCACTGGCCAAGTATTGCTACCGCTATTTACCGCAGTCCGAAATTACTGTTGTCGAAATTAACTCCGATGTGATCGCGCTACGTAATGAATTTGCAATTCCCGCCGATGATGCGCGCTTTAAAGTGTTACTGGGCGATGGGGCAGAGTTTGTGGCAGATGCAGCCAGACAGTTCGATGTGCTGGTCGTGGATGGATTTGATGCCGGCGGATTACCGGCCCAATTAGGCAGTCAGCAGTTTTACGATGACTGCTTTGCGTCATTGGCGGACAACGGCATCATGGTGGCCAACCTGTGGGGAGGATATCCGCACTACAATGAATACCTGGCACGAATCGATAACAGTTTTTCCAGCCGCCTGGTGATTGTCGATGCGGACGACAGCGTCAACAAAATTGTCCTTGCCGGGAAGAATGTTGAGTTCCCTCCCTCTTCATCCACAATACGGCACCACGCCAAATTACTTGGCTTGTCGCATCCCATGAATTTTCAGGCGAAATCAAACAAGCTGATTCGAGCCTTGTCTACCCTTTCCATTTGATTCATATCTGCGGTTCAGCCCGGCTTGCATCACCTTCTCCAGCATAAAACCAACTTCCCTATCTGCATTTCCCCCAAACAGTGCATCGAGGCGGACAAATTACACTTTCGCTACTGAACGCGGATCGTGCGCGTCAATACACTCGGCGGCCGATTGTCGCCGGGGTTGTTGTCCAGATAACGCAGCGTCACCGTGGTTGGCCCCGTTATATCGATCTTGCCGTTGCCGGGCACTACGGTGACCGCTGCCCCGAACCTGAGCGTATTTCGGGTGTACCGGCCGGGAGTGAGTTCAGTCAGGGCAAATGTTTCCCGGTCGCCTTTATCGGTCACAACTTCCAGGTTGATGGTACCCAAGCCTGCGATATCCGGATCCACAACCTCAAGCTGAACCGGAATATCGATAAATCCCAGCGCTGCCGGGATTGACGCCAGAGGAATAACAGTCGGGGTAATGGTCAGTTGGCCGAGTACGCCGCTCTGGCTCGCAAACAGGTTGTCGCCACCAAACGCGGCGATGCGCCAGCCTTCCTTGCCCCGATGAAACAGGAAGGTGCTGTGGCCCGTAAACAGTCCTGGCTGGAAGCTGGACACAGAAATGAAGCGCTTTTCCCAGTTGGTCTGGATGACCGCCACGTCCGGACCCGCCAGGGTTTGGGTATCCAGCAGGTGAATACGAATCTGCTTGTATGCTGTCGTGTCCCGCACAACCCCGTCGAGAAACCGTTGGTAGCCGACCATGGTCGGATCGAGCTTGTTGCGCAAGGCGATGACGTTGCCGGTTTCGTAGGCGGTGATGAAATCGTTCAGTGCCTGCTGGACCCGCTGGGCCTCGGCCAGATCGGCAATGGGCTTGACGGGAGCCGTTTGCTGGCTGGTCTTGCCCTGTTCCACGACTTGCGCTTCCGCCGCTAGTGCTCCCGACCACGGTACCAATGCAAGGGAAACGGCCAGCCCGATGCTCGCCGGGCACAATGTGTTTTTCATTCCCATATCCTTCTTCATCTTCCCGCTACCCGCCGCGCCTGCCACCATTCCGATTTTCATATCTATCCCCATTACAGTATTACAGTTGGTAGACTAACTGCAGGCCGGCAGTCTTCTCATTGTATCCCAGCCCGGGCGCACCATAGGTATGGTTGCTCCGCAGATAAAGCTTGATCGAGGCATTGGTTCCCTGGAACGGATGTGTAGCATCGACCAGATAGCCTTTCTGGCGCAAGTCCGGACCACCCACGGTCTGACTGGTCACGCCCGCCTGGTAGCTGGCGGTAAGGCTGCCCCAACCGCTGCGCTGCCCGGTGAGCCCCAGATTCCAGTTGGTACTGCGCGTGCTGCCGCCCGCATCCAGCTTTTGCTCCTGATGGGCCGCCAGGAAATTCGCGCTGGCAGTCCAGGTGGCTGAAGCGTCCGTCAACAGTTTGCCAAGGTTGAACGTCCAGCCGGTGGTCTGGCTATTCGAAGCGGCGGCAGCGTTGTTCGTCAGCCTGCTCCGGGTATAGCCGAGGCCGCTATTCCATTCCTGCCCGGCGTAAACAAGGTTGGCACCATAGCTCGAATTGCGGTTGGTGCTGTTGTCCGCATTCCATCCTTTCGACAGCATTTGATTGAGCAGCAGGTTCCAGCCCGGCAGGCTCGGGCCAAAATTGATGCTGGCATTGGTGGCGAGAGAATCCGTCTTGGCCGCATTCGGCGTGGACGGCGGTGTCGGCGGGATGGTCACCGGAGGCGGCGTGCCCGCCATGTCGTTCTGTGAATGCCGAGCATCGGCGCCGAGCGTGATCCAGGAAGCGGCGTTCCAGTTGCCGTTGAGATAGGTTTCTTTGACCCCCACGCCGGCTCCGCCGCCGAGCGAACCATAATACTTGCCAATTTTGTGGTGGCCCGCGCTGAGGAATCCTTTGTCGAAGCCCCATGACGCATCCAGCACCACCGCGTTGTCGTTGTGACCGAGTTGCCCTTCTTCCGACCAGTGGCTTCCGCCCGCCTCCCCCTGCAACGAAAAGCGTTCCTGCTGCATGGCGAAGCCAACCGTCGCCGAACTGGCGGCGGCCGGCGCCAGCGCGGAAATACCGGTCGCGAGGCTCCCCTTTTCATCCGAGTAACCCTGCACGGTGCCGAAAACCCGCGTCGACGCACTCACCGGCGTTTCCAGCTTTGCTGCGGCAACATCACGCACCAGCTTGGTACGCGGCACCGAACGAACCAGACTCTCCCAGCTCTCGGCAATCACCCCGGCCGTGCCGGCAAGTGTGGTCTGTCCAAACTGCTTTTGCGCCAATATTCCGCGCAATCCGAGACTCGCGCCGAGCGCGGAAAAACTGGCCGCCACGTCACCCAGTGCCACCTGATAGCCCTTGCCCATTCGGCCGAACTGCAGGCTATTGATCTGGGTGGCATGGCTCAGGGCCGCACGATCGTCGGTGTTGGTCGCGGAAAACTGGGCATAGGAGACCTCGCCTTCCTGATTCGTTCCGCGCACATCACCCTGCACCTGAGCCTTGTAGAAATTGCCCTGGCGCAGCGGGGTCAGGGTGTTGCCGCCCGTGGCGTTGGTCTCGTACTTGTCCAGGGTGATCCCGCCGTGCCATTCGATGCGCGTACCGCCCTCCGGATCCTGTGCGAGCTCAGGCATCTCCCCCCCGCTCGCGCTCTGCCATGCTTGCAGCACCTCGCTGTTATCGGCCAAGTTGACGTTGCCACTGTTTCCGGCCTGCGCGTAAGCGCTGCCGGCGGTTCCCAGCAGCAATATGGCTAATGTGGTTTTGTTGCGATGTCCCATATTCTCTTTCTCGCTATTTTGAATTCATGAGTCTGCATGCTGCAGTAGAAGGCTTACCGCACCAACGCGGTTTCCTCCGACGGCTTGCCTTGCATCCCGGTAGACGACTGGTAAACCGCACGGTATCTCACCGTGCCGGCGGGCACGTTGGCCTGGGTCGCCTCACCGCTGCCGGTAATTGGTCCGGCCAGCACCGTCCATGGGCCTTGTTCGCCGGCACGATACTGGATCACCGTCCCCAACTCGTCCGGTGCGGCGGTGAAGCGGACGACCGCGTGTGGAAACGGTTCGCGGCTGAATGCCACTTCCGGTTTGGCAGCCGGCGCAATTTCCCGGGCACCAACGCGGACCGCCACCGCATCGCCTGGATTGCTGCGATTGCCATTGCCGTCCACCGCCACCACTTGGTACAGCAGCGTCTGCCCGGCATCCACGAAATCATCCTCGAAACTGCGCGCGTCGCCTGGGAGCGGATCGCCGATCACCACACCGGGATCATC
>DASSQR010000008.1:0-28056 GCA_035702405.1 Gallionella sp.
AATCCAGCGGGTCAACCCGACACCGGAGCAAAACCACACGACCATCTCGCTGTCGCGATAACAGCGTGACAAGGTCAGCAGAATGGAAATGAATAGACTGATCGACAACAGCACCGGCAGATACGTCATGGCGCTGAAGCCAAGCATCGCCAGCACCCCTTCGACCGCAAGTCGTCCGCTCACGGCATCACCCAGAAAGCGGATCAGCTGGCTTACCACTACAATCCCTAGCAATACCGCGAACACGAGCAGGCCGTTATTGGCAAATTCGCTTACCAAAGCGCGATGGAACAGCCCGAAGCGGTGCGACTTTGACTTTATGCGGCTAGTTTGCGGATAATCGGGCATTGATACGAAATTTTCATATTTAACTGAGGAGCAACGCGTGGAATTTAGCATAAAACAAGGTAGTCCGGAAAAACTGAAGGCTGGCTGCGTGGTTGTCGGGGTATTCGACGACGGCAAGTTATCTAAAGCCGCGCAGACCCTCGACAAGGCCGCACAGCATGCGCTCAGCGATGTCATCGCACAGGGCGACATGACCGGAAAATCCGCTTCCACCCTGTTGCTGCATAAAGTGCCCGGCGTGACCACCGAACGCGTGCTGCTGGTCGGCTTGGGCAAGGCGAGCGAGCTGAACCACAAGACCACGGTAGAAATTCTTGGCGCGACCTTCAAAGCGCTGCACGGCACCCCGGCAAAAGACGCGGCCCTGTTTATTACCGATGATGGTGTCGGCAAGGATGCCGCCTGGGTGCTCAGACAGGCCGTCATTATTGCCTCCGACGGTGCTTACCGCTCCGACCGCCTCAAAAGCAAACCGGCCAAGGCCGCGACACTGAAACACGTCACGTTCGCCACGCTGGACAAACCCTCCGCCGAGTTGAAGCAGGTGGTTGACCAAGCCGCCGCCACCGCTCTCGGTATGGCCTTGGCCAAGGACCTCGGCAATCTGCCGGGCAACGTCTGCACGCCGACCTATCTGGCAGATCAGGCGCAAGCGCTGGCGAAAACATACAAACAGATCAAGACCACTGTTCTGGATCAGAAGGACATCGAGAAACTCGGCATGGGTTCCTTCCTCTCGGTCACGCACGGTAGCGCCCAGCCGCCCAGGTTGATTATGTTTGAATATTACGGCGCGGATAAGAAACAGAAACCGGTCGTGCTGGTCGGCAAAGGCATCACGTTCGACTCCGGCGGCATCTCGCTCAAGCCCGGCGCGGACATGGACGAAATGAAATACGACATGAGCGGCGCCGCCAGCGTGCTCGGCACGCTGCAAGCCATCGCCGAGATGGAATTGCCGCTCAACGTGGTCGGCGTGATCCCGAGCTGTGAGAACCTGCCCAGCGGCACCGCCACCAAGCCCGGCGACATCGTTACCTCGATGTCTGGCCAGACCATCGAAATCCTGAACACCGACGCCGAGGGGCGCCTGATCCTGTGCGACGCCCTGACCTACTCGGCGAAATTCAAGCCCGACACCGTGATTGACATCGCGACCCTCACCGGCGCCTGCGTAATTGCGCTGGGCAATGTCGCGAGCGGCCTCTTCAGTAACGACGACCAACTGGCGCAGGAGCTGCTCGCGGCCGGCGACGAGGCGCACGACCGCGCCTGGCAGCTGCCGCTGTGGGACGACTATCAATCGCTGCTCGATAGCAACTTCGCCGACATGCAGAACATTGGAGGCCGCGCGGGCGGCACCATCACTGCCGCGTGCTTCCTGTCCCGCTTTACCAAAGACTATCGCTGGGCGCACTTGGACATCGCCGGCACTGCGAACAAATCCGGCAAGGACAAAGGCTCGACTGGGCGTCCGGTGCCGATGCTGACACAGTACCTGATCAATCGCGCCGAGAAGAAATAACAATGCAAGCGACACCCTTGGAAATCGTAGTGAGCAAGCCCAAGTGCGAGGAGCCGCGCAGTGAAAGACGAGACATACCCGAGGGTAGGCGAGGATTGAACGAGCACGCGACGCGGCGAGCGGAAGGGTGGCTGCGTAGCAGCCGGGCACCCGCCGGCCTACTCCTTGCGGGTAAATTGGGCTACGCAGTAGATTTACGAGGGTGTCCATGACCAAGGTGGACTTTTATACTGGCAGCTCCGACAAACTGCGCACGGTCTGCCAGTTGAGCCACAAAGCGATGCAGAATGGCATCCGCGCCGTCATCAGCATACCGGATGAGGCAACCGGCAACGCGCTGGACAAATTGCTCTGGCATTACCCGGCCACCGCCTTCATCCCGCACTGCCGCAGCAATGCCGCCGAGGCTTCCGGGATGCCGGTCGTACTCGCCCAAGGCGATGAGCCACTTCCGCACTACGATTTGCTGATCAGCCTGAATTACGAATGCGCGCCATTTTTCAGCCGCTTTGAACGGGTAATCGAAATTATCGGCAGCGATGAAGAAGATCGTCGCCTGGGGCGCGAGCGCTTCAAGTTCTACCGCGACCGCGGTTATGAGCTCCGCCACATCGACTTATCCCAGATTGGTTTACCCGAAGCATAAACGACATAACCGATATGAATGCATCTGACAACGACTGGCCGGACGACTTGCCGGTCCTTACCGAAATAGTAGCGGACCAACCGACGGACGACTTACCCATCCTGACCGAGGTAATCAGCCTGGCAGCCGACGAACCCGTGCAGCAAGGTGTCACTGCTCAAGAACTGCAAGAGGTGTTGCACCAACTGGAGATTCATCTGGATACCGTTGTTGCGGAGAAGCTCCGGCTCCACCTCGACCAAATCCAGGCGCAGGCAGTCGCGCAAACACTCAGTGAGCTCAAAGCCGGGCTGCCAGTATTGCTCCAGGAAGCATTGAACGCGCGCCGGAAATCAGGTTAATTCACACCTCTTCCATCCGTTATAATCACACCCTTTCGACGCCCGCGCGACCTCGTCGGCATGATTTGCCGGCCGGTTCCGATGGAGCGTCGCGTTATCGTACCCAGGACAGGCTGCATAGCCGGAATGTATTGCAATGGAACTCGCCAAAAGTTTTGAACCAAAAGACATCGAAGCACGCTGGTACCCCCAGTGGGAAAAATCCGGCTATTTCAACGCGGGCCTCGACCCTGCCAAGCAGGAAAACTTCTGCATCCAGCTGCCGCCGCCGAATGTAACCGGCACGCTCCACATGGGTCACGGCTTCAACCAGACCCTGATGGACGCGCTCACGCGCTACCACCGCATGCGCGGGGACAACACGCTGTGGCAACCTGGCACGGACCACGCGGGCATCGCCACGCAGATAGTGGTCGAACGCCAGCTCGACGCGCAGGGCATTTCGCGCCACGATCTCGGCCGCGAAAAATTCATCGAGAAAGTCTGGGAGTGGAAGGAATATTCCGGCGGCACCATCACCAAACAGATGCGCCGCCTCGGCACCTCTCCCGACTGGTCGCGCGAACGCTTCACCATGGATGAAGGCCTGTCCCGTGCGGTCACCGAAACTTTTGTGCGCCTCTACAACGAGGGCTTGATCTATCGCGGCAAGCGGCTGGTGAACTGGGACCCGAAACTGCACACGGCTGTATCCGATCTCGAAGTGGTGCAGGAGGAAGAAGACGGCTTCATGTACTACATCCGCTATCCGCTGGCGGATGGTTCCGGCGAACTGGTGGTCGCGACCACCCGTCCCGAAACCATGCTCGGCGACGTCGCAGTGATGGTGCATCCCGAGGACGAACGCTAC
Organism: Gallionella sp.; assembly: GCA_035702405.1. Lineage (GTDB taxonomy): Bacteria > Pseudomonadota > Gammaproteobacteria > Burkholderiales > Gallionellaceae > Gallionella. Next base: position 3,711 of record DASSQR010000008.1, read on the forward strand.
AAGCACCTCATCGGCAAGCAGGTCACGCTGCCGCTGTGCGACCGGACCATCCCGGTGATTGCCGACGAGTATGTGGACAAGGAATTCGGCACCGGCGTAGTGAAGGTCACGCCTGCGCACGACTTTAATGACTATGCGGTCGGACAGCGCCACAAGCTTGAAATGATTTCCGTTCTTACGCTGGACGGCAAGATCAACGACCACGCGCCGGAACAATATCGTGGCATGGACCGCTTCGACGCGCGCAAGCAGATCTGCGCCGACCTCGAAGCCGCCGGCCTGTTCATCAAGGCCGACAAACATAAACTCAAAGTGCCGCGCGGCGACCGCACCGGTGTTGTGATCGAACCGATGCTCACCGACCAGTGGTTCGTCGCGATGAGCAAGCCGGGTCCAGCTGGCAAAAGCATTACCGAGCAGGCGCTGGAATGCGTTGCCTCCGGTGAAATCCGCTTCCATCCGGAAAACTGGGTGAACACCTACAACCAGTGGCTCAACAACATCCAGGACTGGTGCATCTCACGCCAGTTGTGGTGGGGGCACCAGATTCCCGCCTGGTACGGCGTGAACGGCGAAGTATTCGTGGCGCACAGCGAGACGGAAGCGCGCCATCTGGCCGACCAGGCCGGTTACGCTGGACAGCTCGACCGCGATGTCGATGTGCTCGATACCTGGTTCTCGTCCGCGCTGTGGCCATTCTCTACGCTGGACTGGGAAGAAGGCAAGCCCTTCGAGCAACAGAACCCGTTCGTCAAGCAATACCTGCCGTCGTCGGTACTCGTTACCGGCTTCGACATCATCTTCTTCTGGGTCGCCCGCATGGTGATGATGACCAAGCACATCACCGGCAAGATCCCGTTCAGGGATGTCTACGTGCACGGCCTGATCCGCGATGCGGAAGGCCAGAAAATGTCCAAGTCCAAGGGCAACGTGCTCGACCCGATCGATCTCATCGACGGCATCGGCATCGAAGACCTGGTGAAAAAGCGCACCACCGGCCTGATGAATCCGAAGCAGGCGGAACAGATCGAGAAGCGCACGCGTAAGGAATTCCCCACCGGCATTCCCGCCTTCGGCACTGATGCGCTGCGCTTCACCTTCGCCTCGCTCGCGTCGCCGGGCCGCGACATCAAGTTCGACATGCAGCGCTGCGAAGGTTACCGTAACTTCTGTAACAAGCTGTGGAACGCGACGCGCTTCGTGCTGATGAATTGCGACGGCAAGGATGTCGGGCTGGATGAAGCGTTGCCGCTGGAATTTTCGGCTGCCGACAAGTGGATGATCACCCGGCTGCAGCAAGCCGAGGCTGAAATGGCAACGCACTTTGCCGACTATCGCTTCGACATGGCCGCCCGCGCCGTCTACGAACTGGTGTGGGACACCTATTGCGACTGGTACGTGGAATTGGCGAAAGTGCAAATCGCGACGGGCAACGAAGCGCAGCAGCGCGCTACCCGGCGCACGCTAGTACGTGTGCTGGAAGCAATCCTGCGCCTCGCGCATCCGGTCATCCCGTTCATCACCGAAGAATTGTGGCAGTCGGTTGCGCCGCTTGCCGGCCGGTCGGGTGCAAGCATCATGCTGCAGCCGTATCCACAGGTCGACAGTAGCAAGATCGACGATGATGCCGTCGCGCAAGTCGCGCTGCTGCAGGAAATGGTGAACGCCGCGCGCCGGCTGCGTAGCGAGATGAATCTCTCGCCGGCACAGCGCGTGCCGCTCGTCGCGGCAGGCGAGGCGGCAGTGCTGAACAGCTTTGCGCCCTATCTACAGGCACTGACCAAGCTCAGTGAGGTGCAAGTTGTGGCCGAACTGCCGGAAGGTGATGCGCCGGTGTCCATCGTCGGCAACTTCAAGCTGATGCTGAAGGTGGAAATCGACGTTGCGGCAGAACGCGAACGACTGGACAAGGAAATCACCCGCCTGACCAACGAGATCACCAAGGCAGAAGCCAAGCTCGGCAACGAAAGCTTCGTCGCACGCGCGCCGGCAGCCGTAGTGGAACAGGAAAAGAAACGGCTAACCGATTTCGGTGCGACACTGGCACAGTTACAGGCGCAGCGCGCGAAGCTGAATTGATTGAACTTGCCCGGGGCGTGATACCCATGGGGTACCAGAACCTCTTCGAGGTAAATCACGCCCCTGCAGGTTTCCGTATCTCACGGCGGCGCAGGTAAAAGACAAACTCGCCGGCCTGCTCGGCGGCAGACACCAGCTCATTGCCGGTCTGGCGGCAAAATGTTTCGAAATCCTTGGGCGCGCCCGGATCGGTGGCAATAATGCGCAGCACTTGCCCCGTCGTCATGCCCGCCAGCGCCTTCTTCGCACGCAGGATCGGCAGCGGACAACTCAGCCCCCGCGCATCCAGTTCAGCATCAAATTCCATCACGTCTCCTGAAAACAACTATAGTCGATACTCGGAGTTGTCATTCCCGTTATCCGGTGCGATTCTCCGTACTTCGTCCCACGCTGTCCAGCCAGAATACCCGCCTCAATCCTCAATCTGAAACACCTTGCAACAAAGTCTTGCCGCGGAAATCTGCAATCCACGCCCAAAAGCCTTTATCATTGCAGTCATGAAGAAGTTGCCCTTGCTATTGCTGCTGTGTTTTTCCCCTTCCGCGGTAAGCGATGGCTTGCCCGACTTGGGCGACATTTCACAGACCGTGCTCACGCCGCAGCAGGAACGCCAGATCGGGCAGCAGAGCATGCTAGAGATCCGCGCCAGCAAGCAGTATCTGGATGATGCCGAGATCAACGATTACCTGAACCAGTTAGGTGACCGGCTGGTAGAAAACAGCACGGAACCGGCGCTCGAATTTACCTTCTTCGCACTCAACGACCCGAGCATCAATGCGTTTGCGATGCCCGGCGGCTATATCGGGGTCAATGCCGGGCTCTTGCAGACCGCCCAAAGCGAATCGGAGCTGGCCGCGGTGCTGAGCCACGAAATTGCGCACGTAACGCAACACCACCTTGCACGCATGCTAGCTGGACAGCAGAGCGACACGCTGACTTCGATGGCCGCACTCGCGATCGCTGTGCTCGCCGCACGCAACAACCCGCAGGCCTCGGAAGCGGCAATTGTCGGAGCACAAGCCCAGGCAATGCAAAAGCAGCTCAATTTCACCCGCACCCACGAACAAGAAGCGGACCGCATCGGCCTGGAGATTCTGCAGAAGTCCGGTTTCGACGTTCACGCCATGCCGGAATTTCTGGACCGGTTGCAGAAGGCGACCCGCCTGCTGGAAGGCAACATGCCGGCCTATCTGCGCACCCACCCGATCACCAGCGAGCGCATTGCCGATATCGAAAACCGCGTCCAGAAATACCCCTATCGCATGACGCCCGACAGTCTGGACTTTCAGCTCGCACGCGCCAAGCTGATTGCTTCACAAAAGACTCCGTCCGAGGCCATCGCCTATTTCAACGATGCGCTAAGTACGCAAAAGTACGGCAGCCCGATTGCGCAGCGCTACGGACTGGTGAGTGGGCTGTTGCGCAACAATAACATCGATCGCGCAACGCAGGAGCTGGCAGTCTTGCGCAAACAGGCCCAGAGTAACCCGCAGGCCCTGAACAACCCGATGCTTGAAACCCTCACCGGACGGGTAAAACGCGCTGCGAAAAACGACGCTGCGGCATTGGCGTTCTACCGCACGGCAGTGCAGAATTTCCCCCAGTATCGCGCGCTGATCTATGATTACGCCGACCTCCTGCTGCAGAGTAAACAAGCGGACACGGCAGTCAAACTGGCCACCGAACAACTCACCCGCCATCCCAGTGATACCAGGCTCTACGAACTGCAGGCGCGTGGCTATGCCATGCAGGGAAAACGACTGGAACAACATCAGGCGCTAGCCTACAGTTATGCATGGCAAGGCAATCTGCGCGCTGCGATTGAGCAGCTGGAGCTGGCCAAGCAGGCTGGCGGCAGCTTTTATCAGTTATCCGCGGTCGAAAGTGTATTGCGCGAGTTGCAGGAAATGCTGGATGTGCGCGGCAGGAAGTAACCGCTGATGACTGCAAGAAAATTGCACCCAACCCAGTGCACAACTAATTATCGCCGAATTCCCTAACGATTAGTTCCAGCTGGAGCAAATTGCATCTGGCCAAGGGGAAGCTTCGTAGCCATGCTGTCCAATGTCTGCCTCGCAGATTTCTTGATCTGCGTATAACTTTCACCACATTTCCATTTTCCGCAATAGACGTGCATCTCCCGCAAGCGTTGCTGCAACGCGGCAAGCTGCTCCGCATGTTCCGGCAATCGGCGCTTGAGAATTTCAGCCTCGACCAACATCCGGTCCCGGTCATTCCATGCTTGGCGAGGAAACGCTGCCAGCAGATCAAAGGCATGTTGTGACCTGCCTTCCCTGAAGAAGGTTTCGGCCAGCAGGATCGTACTTTCTGCCCTGCTTGGGTCTCTGCGCAGGGATTCCCGCAACAGTTCGCGGGCCTGTTGCAGATGACCCGTGCTGCCATAACGCTGATCGAACGCAAGCAAAAATCCGGCCTCGTCGGCTGGAGTTGCCGCATCGTAGCGATTCTGATTGCGCAAGAGTCCGTAGCCATCTACAACCTCATTGAGCAGGCCTCCGGCGGCCGGTGAAATCATGGTGAAGGGATCATTGATGATGCCACTTTCCAAACTGGCTATATAATATTTCTGCGCCATGCTATCCGACGGCCTGATCGAGGCCAGCAGCATCGCTGCTGACATCTGGTTGAGCTGGGGCGCAGTCAGGTGGACGAAACCCGCCTCCAATGATCCCTCTCGCAACAGCGCCAAGCCCGCGGAAGAAAGGAGAGCATGAAAACCGTTAACTGCAATCAGCACAAGAATTATCATCTGTTTCAATCGCATTGAATTGCTGCGCGATAGACCCTGCTCCTCCCGGTTGAGACCTTGCTGCACCTGGAATAATCTGCCGAGATAAATCCCCACTAGGACATTGATATAAATCAGGTAAAAGGTGAAGTTAACAGCTGCGTGCAGCGTGGCTGCACTGACCCCGGCCACGATGCCCCACTTCTCCGTTCGCTCGGCGCCAGCGGGCAGCCGGACCAGTGCCCTGATTGCAGAGAAGCCCAGCCACCCCAACACGCCGGCAAATATCAAGAAGGTAAATAGCCCGCCTTCCTGCAGCAGTTGCAGATAATCATTGTGGGCATAATAACCCGCGGTGATTGTTTCTTCCGGAATGCGATATGCAGGGTACAAGTAGGTCCACGACCCCAGCCCGCTTCCCAGCCACGGTGCATCGGCCCACATGCGCAAGGTGGATAGCCACATCATCAATCTGGGCGACTCGGAGTACTGATCCAGAGTTTCCTCATATGAAGATAGCAGGAGGTGGCTGGAATAAATGGAATAGACCAGATAATTTGCGACCGCCATTGCGCAAATAAAAAAGACCCGTTGGCTGCTGATGCTGCGCCAGTGCGCCGCGACAATGACCGCGCATAGCAACAACCAGAGGAGCGATGCGGTTCTTGAACCAGACATCATCAGCGCCAGATGGATCACCACCAGGCTGACACCATAAAGCCGCACGGTTCGCCCGGGCCGTTCGGCAATAAACCGCGCAAGGAGCGGAAACCACAGCAGATTCAACAGACAGCCATAAGTATTCGGGTCGGCCAATGGCCCCATCGCCCGTTGCTGGCCCAACAGCGCAACCTGCGCGATTCCCCATCCCGCCAGCACACAGCCCAGCACAGCGAGATATGGCTGGACGGCGCGCCAGGCTTCGGGATGATTTCCGGCATGCCCCTGCCAGCCAAACCAGGCTAATGGAATGGCGAGAAATATCCAGGTGGTGAACCAGCCGATGGAGCCAACGCCCGACCAGAATTGCGCGAGCGTAAGCCAGCCGGCCAGCGCCAGCATGAGCAGAGCCGGCGTTCCTCCTGCCGGTATCCTGCTCTTGTTCTGCAATAAAGCAGAAAACAGCCAGCCCAGCAGCAAGACAGAGGCAGTAGCCACATTGAGAAACAACGAACCAGCTATAACGACGGCTGGAAGTAAAAAGCCCCCCGCAAAAGCGAGGGGCTTTACTGATACAGGCAAAGTTCGTCCCACTACTTGCACAGCCCCATTGCCAGACAGCCACTGCCGGAAGAGGACCAGGTCACCTGTGCGCTGCCGCCCGCCCCGGTTGTGCCTACTGTAGGAGTAAGAATATAGGTAGCACCCGCACCAAAAGTGCCGGAGGCGCCCGTGGCAGTAATTATCCCTGTTGTTCCAAGCGTCATCGAGGCCAAGTAGCCGCTGGCGGTTGGCATAGTTGGAATGCCTTTCGAACCTCCATTCGCTGGTACACCTGTTGGTGTGGTATCCCCGGTAGACCAGCAATCGCCACTCGTGACACATTCTTCGATCGCCAGCTTGATTGGCGCGGTCGCCTGCACGACCTCGGTGAACTTCGACTTCTTGGTGTAGTTCTGGTAAGACGGGATCGCAATCGCCGCCAGAATACCGATAATCGCCACCACGATCATCAATTCGATCAGGGTAAAACCTTGTTGTCCGTTTCTCATGTCATTGCTCCTTTGTTGAGTTAACTCGACTCTGCCAGCCGCCAGACTCGCGGACTGCTTGTCAAACTACAGCCAACACACTGGAGGTGTGCCAAGAACTCACTCGCAAGAGCTGTGCCAGAACACAAAGCCAAGAGGATTATCAGCCCGGAATTCAGGAACCGCGCTTGTCCTACGGGAAAGGGACACGCTTTATTCCGTTCTGAAGCTGAGGCCGTCCTTATCCTGAAGCCTGCATTTTTCCCCAACTTCGTCACCAGACTGACAATTTTGGGCAACCCTCCTTATGGCTGATCGACCCCGGGAATTTTGCTCAAATCCACGCCGTCAATTTGCGCCGGATCGAGGAACTGTTTTGCGTAGCCGAGATAGACCTGCTCGCGGATGAACACATCAAACAGGTCAGGGTCGATATGCCCGTCGAGTTTGAGCTTGCCGAGAATGACCAGCGATTCGGAGAGGGTCTTGCCGGCTTTGTAGGGCCGATCCTTGGCGGTGAGCGCTTCGAAAATGTCTGCGATGCCCATGATCCGGGCCGGCACCGACATCTGCTCGCGTGTCAGGCCGCGCGGGTAACCCTTGCCATCCATGCGCTCATGGTGACCGCCTGCGTACTCCGGCACATTTTTCAGATAGCTCGGCCACGGCAGGGCTTCGAGCATTTTGATAGTGACTTCGATGTGATGGTTGACGATCTGGCGCTCGGCCGCGGTGAGGGTTCCCGCACGGATGGTGAGATTCTCGATTTCATCTTCGCTCAGGAAATTGCTCACCCTCCCTTCGGAGTCGCGCCAATGGTAGCCGCCAATCTGCCGCACACGTTGCATTTCTTCATCTGACATGGTTTCGCTGCCGACATTGCAACGGCGCAGGAAATCGCGGTCATTATCCAGTTGCTGGAGGCGCGTCTGGTATTCGCCCTGGATTGCCTCGAGCTCTGCCTTCCGGCCCGGCTCTACTTCACCCGGAAGCGTGGCATCGCGTGCCTGCGCGCGCAACACTGCAATTTCGGCGTCACGTTTAAGCAATTCGAAGCGCGTGTCCAGCAGCTGAATACGGTCAAAAATGGTCTGCAGCTTGGTTGCCTTGTCGACCACGTGCACCGGCGTGGTAATCTTGCCGCAGTCGTGCAACAGGCTGGCAATCCAGAGTTCGCGCCGATCCTTGTCGGTCATCGAAAAATCCTTGAGTGGACCGCTGTGGGTACGATCGGCTGCCTCGGCCAGCATCATGGTCAGCACCGGCACGCGCGCGCAGTGGCTCCCGGTATAGGGCGACTTGTCGTCGATCGCGGTGTTGATCAGGCGAACAAAGGCTTCGAACAACTCTTCCAGTTGCTCGATCAGCCGCCGGTTGGTCAAAGCGATGGCCGCTTGCGAGGCCAGTGATTCCAGCAATTGCTGGTCATCTCTGGAAAAGGGCACGATCCCACCGGTTTCACGATCCTGCGCATTGATGAGCTGCAGCACGCCGATGACCGTACTTTCGTGATCACGCATCGGTACGGTCAAAAAAGAATGTGATCGATAGCCGGTTCTGGCATCAAATTTCCGGGTGCCGGAAAAATCGAAGCCATGCGCGGCATAGGCATCCGTAATATTCACCGTTTCTCCGCTCAACACCGCGTGGCTCACCACCATGGCATTATTTGGAACACCTGCGGCATCATAAAGCGGAATCGGGTCAAACGTCATCGGCTCCCCGTGGGGACCGCCCAGCGTCATTTTCAGCGACTCATTGCGCAAGATTTCAAAGCGCAGCTGCCGTTGTTCGTGCTCGACCAGGTACAGTGTCCCCGCATCGGCGTGCGTGACCCGCATCGCGGCTTCGACGATGGCCTCCAGCAGGTTCTTGATGTCACGCTGCTTGGACAGCGCGATGCCGATCTCGTTTAGCTCCTTGAGACGATTCAACAAATTGTCCGCAGAATTCATAGTTTGCCCGTTAACCTGGAAAAGCGTTGTCCGCAGATGACCGGATTGTGCAGGATTGACCGATTCCGGCTGCACCCGCAACTGACGACTGATGCCTGACTGCTGGCAACTACTTGATGCAAACCGCGCGAATCTGATGCATATCGGTAATGCCCTGCAACACTTTCTCCATACCGTCCTGCTTTAGCGTATGCATCCCCTCCTCCAGCGCGATGCGCAGCAGCTCAGAAACGTGCGCATGTTCCTGGATGGCCTTCTTGACGGTATCGGTGCCAATCATCAGTTCATGCAAAGCCACGCGGCCCCGATAGCCGGTGCCGGAACATTTGTCGCAACCGACCGGCTCGTACAACGTAAATTGCTGTTGCTGCTGGTCACTGGCGAACAACTTGACCCATTCGGCGCGCACCGCCTCAGTTGCAGCGGCGGGGTCTTGTTGCCATCTGGAGGTATTAACCAGGTCGGTCGTATATTCGGCGAGCAGCGCCTGAATTTCCTCGGCAGTCGCTACATGCGGTTTTCTGCAATCTGCGCACAGTCGCTTGGCCAGACGCTGCGCAAGGATTCCCAACAAGGCATCGGAGAAGTTGAACGGATCCATGCCCATGTCAAGCAGGCGAACAATGGATTCCGGTGCACTGTTGGTGTGCAGGGTCGCAAACACCAGGTGCCCGGTCAGCGAGGCTTCGATGCCGATGGACACGGTTTCCCGGTCACGCATTTCGCCGACCATGATGACGTCCGGATCGGCGCGCAAAAACGACCGCATGATGGTGGCAAAGTCCAGACCGGCCTTCTTGTTGATCTGCACCTGACGCAACCCCTTCTGGGTAATTTCCACCGGATCTTCCGCGGTCCAGATTTTGGTATCAGGCTTGTTGATGTATTTAAGAATGGAGTGCAGCGTGGTCGTCTTACCGGAACCGGTCGGACCGCACACGAAGAACAGCCCGTAAGGCTTGCTGATCGTTTCCTTGACCAGCTCTGCATTGCGCTCCGAGAATGCCATTTTTTCCAGGGACAGCGGCTCACCGGAAGACAGGATGCGCATCACCACGTCTTCTACACCGCCCTGTGACGGAATGGTAGCCACCCGCAGCTCGATGTCCAGCGGGCCGAATTTTCTGAATTTGATTTTTCCGTCCTGGGGCCTGCGCTTTTCGGAAATATCCAGGTCGCACATGATCTTGATGCGGGTCACCAGCGCATTGCGATAACTGGCAGGAACTTCAATATAGTTCAGCATCGAGCCGTCCTTGCGTACCCGGATCAGCGTCTTGGCCTTGCCGGGCTGCGGCTCGATATGGATATCTGAGGCCCCCATCCGGTGAGCGTCGACGATGATCTTGTTCACCAGCTTGACCAGTTCATTGTCGGCTGCCGCCGTCACATCCTCGGTGACACTGCCGGCCTCTTCCTCTTCGCCACCCATGCTGGACAGCAATTCGTCCATCGACGATTCTTCCATCGGAAAACCTGCACCGGCTTCCCCATACCCCCCGCCGTAAAACAAATCCAGGGTCTGCTTGAATTCACGCTGCGAGCAAACCTTGTAGATCAGCCGATGTTTGGGGAAGATGTTGTTGACCACGCGTGAAGCCTGCAACCGTTCGGGATCGGTCGTCAAAATGAATAGGCCTTCCTCGGATTCCTCGATCGGAACCCAGTGGCTGCTTTCCACATATTCACGTTTCAGATTGCGCAACAGATCACCCGGTTTCATGCGGTCCGACTTGAACGGTTCGTAATCAACCCCGAAGTAACTGGACAACGCATTGCCGAGCGCCGCGAGGCTGACCTGGAACTCATCCAGCAGCACGTCCTCGATATCGGCACCCTTGCGCCGCGCGGTACGCGTCGCCAGCTCAAACTCGGATGCCGAAAGCACGGCGTCGGACACCAGATAGTCGTACTTGGTCTTGACCGCGCTGAATTGCTGACGCTGGCGCAATGCAACCGCCATGGTCTGGGCCAGTTCCTGCACGCCCTCTTCGACCATCGATGAGAACGGCACCCCCGCCTTGTTGTTGATGACCTGAATGACGCCGATCAGATCATTGGTCACTGAGTCCAGGATCGGCGCAACCAGCATCTGCTTGGTGCGATAGCCGGTGCGTTTGTCCACCTCCTGCAAAAAGCGCAGATGCTCCCCATAACTCGCCAATTCTTTTTCATCATGCACGTCCTTGATATTGAGCATCTTCTTGTGCAGCGCCGCATAACCTGCCACGCTTTGTTCGGCAATCGGCAACTTGAGATCCTTGAACGAGTTCAGGCCGGTTTTGACCTTTGAAATCAGGGAAGCATTGTCATCGCCGACCACGTAGATGGTTAACCGGTCTGCGTTAAACAGCGTACAGATGTCCTTGCTGACATCCAGCATGATTTCGTCGATATTGCTGGTGGCGTGGATCTTGTTGGTGACATGATTTAGATTCCGGGTAAACTCCAGCCGACGACTGATCTCGTCATTACTACTGGGTGCACCATTGGCTGCCATTACTGTGTTCATTGCTGCTCCTGTGTTGCTACATTTGTTGTCACATTATCGCGGCACCGCAGGCCTGATAAAGGGGGCTGCCCTCCAGGTAACCGCCCTTCAGGCTTTTTTACGCCACTATCTGCTTTCTCGGCCATCAAAACTCGAACTCCTGATTATTCATCAACATTAGCGGCCGATGGCTTTGAATGTCCTTCTCTATCTCCAGCATCGTCTGTTCCATCTCTCCGGGCTTCAAATGGGTAATGAACACCTGTGCATCGCGCCGAAATTTCTTCAATTCCTTCACGATCAGGTCAGGACAAAAATGCTTGGAAATGACGGCCAACTCGGTTTCGTCATTTGAGAATGCGGTTTCGATCAGCAGGTAACGAAGGTTTTCGATTTCGTTGACTACCTTCCAAAATGCGTCGCTGCTGGTGGTGTCACCGCTGTAAACCAGACTGGCCCTGCCACTATCCAGCTGGTAACCGACAGCCGGTACGACATGATTGGCGGGAATGGCGGTAATCTTCCGCCCGTTCAACACAATGGTCTCGCCCAGCTCAATTGACTGGTAACGAAGATAAGGATGCTGGGCATTCGGAATCTCGGTGAAATCCGGCCAGATTTTCCAGTTGAATATGTGCTGTTTGAGAATATTCAGCGTTTCCTCAATTGCATATACCGTCAACGGCCGGTCTCGCATCATCCCGACGCTGTCCACCATGAACGGAATGCAGGTAATGTGATCGAGGTGCGAATGCGAGACAAACACGTGGTCGATCGCGCATAGTTCTGAGAGGCTGAGCTCGCCCGCCCCGGTTCCGGCATCGATCAGAATGTCGCGATCGAGCAGGAATGACGTGGTGCGCAAGTTGCCCCCGATGCCACCGCTGCAGCCTAACACCTTGAGCTTCATCGTTCTCGGCCTCTGAGTTGCAGTGTCACTTGGTTTGGAACACGAATACCCCGTCCCACTCTGCCGGCGGCGGATTCCTGCGGAAGTAGTCGATCCGTTCGGCATAGACCCGATACAACGCGGTCTCAGGTGACCGACGTTGCAGAGCCCGCAATTGCGTTTCAGCCTGATCCCACGCTTGCTTGCGATACGAGATACGCATCTCATGGAACAAAGTTACTTCGTCCAGCACCTCCTGGTGTAGCTCACCAGCCAATCCAACCGGCTCGTAAATTGCCACGGGCTTATCTTTACCTTTTACCCGCACGTGGTCAAGCTCGCGATACACGAAATCCTTTACCGCGTTCATGGTATTTTCACCGACGATAACGTCCACACCATACTGTTTGGTCAGTCCTTCCAGGCGCGAGGCCAAGTTTACCGCGTCACCCATTACGGTGTAGGCAACGCGCACTTCCGAGCCCATGTTTCCGACACTGACCCGTCCGGTGTTAATCCCTACCCCGACGCGAATCTCCGGCCAGCCACGCGCCTTGAAGCGTGGATGCAAATCCTTCAGCGTGGCCTGCATCTCGATTCCCGCCAGCAAAGCATTACGCGCATGCTCGGAGTCCGGCAGGGGGGCACCCCAGAAGGCCATGATGCAATCGCCCATATACTTGTCGATCGTGCCGCGGTACTTATAGACGACCCGCGACAGAGGCGTCAGGAACTCGTTCATCAACACGGTCAATTCCTTCGGATCCATGGCCTCGGAAATGCTGGTAAAGCCGCGGACGTCGGAAAACAGGATGGTCATCTCCCGACTCTTGCCCTCCATGGACACACTCTCCGGATGCAGGCTCATCTCTTCCACCAGCTCGCCCGGCACGTATTGCCCGAACAATCCCGTAATCTGGCGTTTGGTGCGTGACTCGATGAAATAGCCGTAGGACATGTCGAGCGCAAACAATAGCGCAATCATCACCGTGGTGTTTGCCACCGGCATATAGGTATCGCCATACCGCCACATGGCCAGGCTCAGCCCTTGCGTGATCGCAAAACAGAATCCGGAAGCAAGCATCGCCTTCGCGGGTTCCAGCCGCGGCATCATGATGCTCAGCGTAATGCCCAGCAGCAACAACCACACGACTTCGGCCCCCAGCATGTAGGCAGGTCGTTCTTTCAGGTTCTGTTCAAGAATCCCCGCGATCATATTGGCATGCACTTCAACTCCGGGATAGACCTCGGCGACTGGCGTCGCCCGCAAATCCAGCAGCCCCGGCGCAGTGGTACCGATCAGCACAATCTTGTCGCGGAGTTTTTCCGGAGCCACGCGATCGTGCAGCACATCAGTCACGGAAATGTAGGGAAAACTCCCCTGTTTGCCACGATAGGGAACAAATGTCGCGACGTCACTATCAACGGGAATCTTCAGTGTCCCACGTGCGGTATCCAGTTCCAGCCACTCGAGGCCGGCGTACTCGCCGGTTTTTTGCTCGGCAAACCCGGGCAATAGCCTCGTCGGGCCAAGCAGGGTGCGCACCACCGCAAGCGAGAGTGACTCATAATAAGCGCCGTTAACTTCCACCAGCATCGGCACCCGGCGCACCTCGCCATCGAAATCGACCAAAAAGGTGAAGTGTCCGCCGCTCGCGGCTGCCTTCTGCAATTCCGGCAGGTTTGCGCCATACCCGAACCATCGTGTGAAGCCGATTGATTTCCCCTGGAACGAACCTGCGGGAAAGACCGGTTCAGGCAAGGCGCCGGACTTGCTGGCATTACCCTGACTATTCAGATAGTATCCCAGCACCACCTTGCGATTTCTGAGTTTGCTCGCGAACAGCCGATCATAGTCGAGTTGTGGACGAATCTCCGCCAAGGTTTCCTGGAACAGCGAATCATTCTTGAGCTGGTTGTTCCCGATGCGCTGCAATACCTTGATACCCGAACTCTCGTCCCGTTCCGCAAATACCACGTCGAATCCGGCAACCGCAATACCGTATTTGTCGAACAGCTTGTCCATCAACTGTCCAAGCCGGTCCCGGCTCCAGGGCCAGCGCCCTTCTTCCCGGAGACTTTTTTCATCGATATCGAGAATGACGATGCGATCATAGACCGTACCCGGCATGGTCAGGCGCAAGCGATAGTCGTACAGGACTGCAGCCAGCTGATTGATGAAATCGAGCTGGTAAAAACGAGCCGCGTTGCCGACAAAAAACAGCATGATCAGCAACCCGATCCCCGTCAGGATAGCGTTCTTTTTCAAGCAGCGCCCTCTATTGGACGATTGAGGATGACAACGGCTTCCGCCCGGCTCGGCTCTATCCGGCTTGTGATATATCCTCCGAGCCCGGTTGAGCAATGCTCATCGGCGAGGCCACGCGTCCACGCCAATCCTGCCACCACGGCCGCGATGGGATGCCGGCGACGCTCCTTGTGGGCAATTATTCCTTGATCCAGTTGAGCAGCCTGGTCAGCCAGCCGTGAGGCATGACAAACTCATCGCGCACTTTAACCAATACCACCGTGATGTTGTCACGGCCGCCGTTATCATTTGCCATCTGCACCAGCCGCTCCGCAGCGAGTGCCAGATCATTCTGCATCGCATTCAAGGTGGATTGGATCACATTGTCTTCCAGCATGTCATTCAGGCCATCCGAACAAAGCAGGTAGATGTCGCCGACCAGCACCTTGTGCACATGAATTTCCGGCTCCATCCGGGCAGCGACACCGACAGCACGGGTGACCAGATTCTTGTTGGTGGAATATCGTGCTTCCTCCGCGCTGATCATGCCGGCGTCGAGTTGCTCCTGTAGCACGGAATGATCCCGCGTAATGGCCTCCAGCGTTCCGCTGCGCAGCCGGTACATGCGCGAATCGCCCACATGGGCGACCGCAACGCGGTTATCGTAGAATAATCCGGCGACGATGGTTGTGCCCATCCCGGTATACTGTGGCTGGCTCTGCGCCGCCTGATAAATCGACGTGTTGGCCTTCATGATGTTGTCGCGCAACACCACCACCCCCAACTCTTCGCCGGTTTTCTCATCCCGGTCGATCGGAGCAACACGCTGCAAGCGGCGGCGCACTTCGGTCGCGACGACCGACACCGCCATACTGCTCGCCACTTCACCCGCGCTATAGCCGCCCATGCCGTCAGCCAGCACGACCAGGCCGCACGCGGCATCACACGCAATGCTGTCCTCGTTATGCGAGCGCACCTTGCCCGTGCTGGTTTGGCTGACGATCTCAAGCGCATCTTCAGTCTTCATAGCCCATCCCCGTGAACTGGCTGGCGAAAAAACTGCTCGTATGCTTTCTGCCTTCGCGGCGAGCCGGATTACCTCACCGTTAATCTGCCGACGACACCTAACACCTGATTTTGAGAACAGCGTGTCAACTGGCGCTGCTTGTAGAATCAGACCGTGCTGATATTAAAGTATTTCACCTCAACACACCATGACCCTCGAAACGCATTGCAACTATTTTGGGGCAATCCCGGCCGTGAAGGCTGAAACCGCAGCAGCAAGATCCGTGTGAGGAATGAGAATTAGCGCGACACCAGTTATTGCTATTCGCGCCGAGGGAAAACAGGCAACCGCGATTTATCTCGCGGCGCCCCGCGCAAGCCACCGGAGTCCGGTGGCCGCACTTTTTTGGTTGGCTTATTTAACCAGCAGCACCGGCATATTGGCCAAGTGCAGCACCTTGTTTACCACCGAGCCCAGTAACAGCGATTGCAGACCGCCCTGGCCCTGCTTGCCCATGACAACCTGGTCGACCTGTTGTTCGTTGGCGTACTGCACAATCGCTTCGGCCGGGGTTCCGACGCTGATGTGGTATTGATAAGGCAGTTTTGCCCCTTCCAGCGCATCACGTCCTTGCTGTAACGCCGCCAACCCCTGCTCGCGATAATAGTCGTCGATAGTCTTCTGGCTGATGAACAGTTTTACGTTGGCGGTCGCGATGTTCCATTGCACGTTCAGCAACAACAGCTGCGGCAATTCCTTGTACAGTCCGACATGACCGACCACGTAATCCAATGCGCGATTGGCATTGGACGAACCATCCAGCGGAATCAGTATTTTCATTTCAGCGTCCTCGGTCAGGAATCATGCTTGTTGCCAGGCACCCGCTCATCGACCAGGTTAACGGCCGCGGCTGCCCTGGCTTGGCGCATAGCCAGCCAGGTTCCGGCTGCGATCACCAGCAATGCGCACAGTACCGGCAACAGCCAGTGCATGAACAGTTGTCCTTCCACGATTGGTGCCAGCAACTTTTCGCCGACCAGCATTTCCCCTGCGACATACCCCAGCAGGCCGCCGCCGCCGTAGATAATGACCGGGAAACGATCGATCAGCTTCAGCACGAGTTGGCTGCTCCAGGCGATCAGCGGGATACTGATCAACAAACCGAACACCAGCAGCGCGGCGTTGCCCTTGGCGGCAGCTGCCACACCCAGCACGTTGTCCAGACTCATGACGAAGTCGGCGATGATGATGGTCTTGACCGCGCCGATGAGGCGCGTATCGGCCTTGACGTTCTCTTCACTGTGCTCGTCTTCGGGCAGGATCAGCTTGATGCCAATCCAGATCAGCAGCAAGGCACCCACCAGTTTGAGATACGGCAGCGCCAGCAGTCCCACCGCAAAGAAGGTCAGCACCACCCGCAATCCGATTGCACCGCCGACGCCGAACAGAATGCCCTTCTTCCGCTGCTCAACGGGCAAATTGCGGCAGGCCAGTGCGATCACCACCGCGTTGTCACCGCTCAACAATACGTCGATGACGATGATCTTGAAAACATCCACCCAGAACTGGGTGGATGAGAACATTTCAAGAACCATCAGCCTTTCAGGACCTTCTGCATGACGCGACCCATTTCAGACGGGTTGCGCGTAATGTGGATGCCGCATTCTTCCATGACCGCCAGCTTGGTGTCCGCACCGCCTTGGCCACCGGAAATGATCGCACCGGCATGGCCCATGCGCTTGCCCGGTGGCGCGGTAACGCCGGCGATGAAGCCGACCACGGGCTTTTTCATGTTGTCCTTGATCCAGCGCGCGCAATCCTCTTCGTCGGTACCGCCGATTTCGCCGACCATGATCACTGCATCAGTATCCGGATCGTCGTTGAAGAGGCGCATCACGTCCACGTGCTTCATACCGTTGATCGGGTCGCCGCCGATGCCCACACAGGAAGACTGGCCCAAACCCAATGCGGAAAGCTGTCCGACCGCTTCGTAAGTCAGGGTGCCGGAACGCGACACCACGCCGATACGACCCTTCCTGTGGATGTGACCGGGCATGATGCCGATCTTGAGTTCATCAGGCGTAATCAGGCCGGGGCAGTTAGGCCCGATCAGCATGGTCTTCTTGCCCTGCATCTTGAAGCGCGTTTTCAGCATGTCGTGCACCGGGATGCCTTCGGTGATGCAGATCACCAGGTCCAGTTCAGCTTCCACGGCTTCGTCGATCGCCGCCGCGGCACCGGAGGGCGGCACGTAGATCACCGAGACGGTCGCGCCGGTGGCTTCCTTGGCATCGCGCACCGAAGCGTAGACCGGAATACCTTCGAAGGACTCGCCGGCCTTTTTCGGATTCACGCCGGCCACGAAACAATTCGCGCCGTTCGCATAGGCCTTGCTGTTGATGGTATGGAACTGGCCGACCTTGCCGGTAATCCCCTGCGTTATAACTTTGGTGTTTTTATCGATCAAAATAGACACGATCTTTTCCTCTACAAATTGTTTTAATCGGTTGCCGCTGCTGCGTTAGCTACGCGCTGCGTTCACAACCTTTTGTGCCGCATCGGCCATGTCGTTACCGGAGATGATCGGCAAGCCGGATTCCGCCAGAATTTTCTTGCCCAGATCGACGTTGGTACCTTCCAGACGCACCACCAGCGGAACCGTCAGATTCACTTCGCGCGCCGCTGCTACTACACCTTCAGCGATCACGTCGCAACGCATGATGCCGCCGAAGATGTTGACCAGGATCGCCTTGATCTTCGGATTGCGCAGCATCAGCTTGAAGGCTTCGGTGACTTTCTCTGTAGTCGCGCCGCCGCCAACGTCCAGGAAGTTCGCCGGATTGCCGCCGAAGAGCTTGATGATATCCATCGTCGCCATCGCCAAGCCGGCGCCGTTCACCAGACAGCCGATGTCGCCGTCCAGCGAGATGTAGCTGAGGTCGAACTTCGAGGCTTCGATTTCGGCCGGGTCTTCTTCATCCAGGTCGCGCATTTCGACGACTTCAGGATGACGGTACAGGGCATTGCTGTCGAAGTTGAATTTCGCATCCAGCGCGACCACGCGCCCGTCTCCGGTCAACACCAGCGGATTGATTTCGGCGAGCATCGCGTCCTTTTCGACGAAGGCGCGATACAAACCTTGCAGAACCTTCACGGCGTCGCCCAATGCGTTTTCGGGAATACCGATCTTGCGCGCGGTCTGTTCCGCTTCTTCGGTGGTCAGGCCGGTCGATGGATTGATGCGCACCGTCTGGATTTTTTCCGGTGTGTGCGCGGCGACTTCCTCGATCTCCATGCCGCCTTCGCTGCTGGCCAGCAATGCCACACGCTGCGAACCGCGATCAACAACCATGCCGACATAGAATTCCTTGACGATCTGCGCGCCTTCTTCGATCAACAAACGACGTACGACCTGACCTTCCGGTCCGGTCTGATGCGTGATCAAGTGCATGCCCAGAATCTGTTGCGCGTAAGTACGAACTTCGTCGAGGCTCTTGGCCACTTTCACACCACCGCCCTTGCCGCGGCCCCCGGCGTGAATCTGTGCCTTCACCACCCATACGTTGCCGCCCAGTTGTTGTGCTGCCGCGACTGCCTCGTCAACGCTGAAGCAGGCCACACCGCGCGGGGTGGGCACGCCGAATTGACGCAATATTTCCTTACCCTGATACTCGTGAATTTTCATGTCGAACTCATACGTTATTAAATTTTAGAGCCCCACATATTAACAAATATTATTCTGTTTGCGGCGCAGCCGTGCCATGTAAATTACAAATTTACGGGAAGTAACCGGGTGACTCTGTCAACCATGAATGACAGAATAGGCGCGAGGACGGTGACGAGTAACGAGGTCTTGCATCGCAACATCACCCCTTCTGCTCCAAACTCCTCACCGCCCTGCTCACGGTTGAATAATGCACCCCGAAGTGCTGCGCGATTGCTGCCATGGAATGCTGACCGGAAAGATACGCACGCGCCATCGCCTCGTTGCGCGGATAGCGCTCCTCGAATTGCACCAGCGGTTGCGTCAACGCCCGGCGCTGCGCGCGCGGAATCTCATCCAGCGCAGGCTTCTTGTCGATCTGCGCCTGCATCTTCTCCACAAATGCTTCCGACCCCAGATAGATTTGCCCCCGCAGCTGCGCCCACAAGCTCGGCAGGCGCGCGCCTTCATGCACAAAGCTGACATACCTGGCAATGGCAGTGGAACGGCGCTTCCCTAACTGCCCGAGAATCCAGTCCGTTTGCAACCAGGGAGGAGACGCCATTTGTCCGCAAGTCGCCAGGTAGCTGCTCCATGGCCAGTCCTCCAGACGCTTGACCATGTTCGCCCGCAACGGATTCAGCACCACATAGCGCGCCACTTCCAGCAGGTAACTTTCGCGTTCGACCAGGATGGCCTTGTAGCGTCCCTGAAATACGTGCCCGACCCGGGCGTGGGCGCGATTGAAGCGCTGGGTGTATACCCCGTTAAGTTGGCGCATGCCCTGCGCCAGGTTCGCCTCCGGAGTTTCGATGAGGAGATGGTAGTGGTTGGTCATCTGGCACCAGGCATGACACACCCAGTTAAAGCGCCGGCACGTTTCTGCAAACACCTCCAGCCACGCCTCCCGGTCCGCGTCGGACAGGTAAATATCCTCCCGCCCATCGCCGCGCGAAGTGACATGGTATACACCACCGGATAACTCAAGTCTCAAAGGTCTGGCCATAGTGCGCAGGATAGCGGCACGGATACGTTAATGCAAGACCTGACCCCGTTTGCTTCATGTCCGCTTAATTTCTAACCGTGGTGCACTTGGAATTAGAATCCGCCCCCGCGTTTCGTGCTCAATTGAAAAACGCCCGATGCAGTGCACCGGGCGTCTTTAGATTTCCACTTGAACAAGGCAAAAAACAACGTTCTACTGTCAACCTACCTCAGGACGGGTCATATCGCAGGTAAATGTCCTCCCGACCATCGCTGGCCCGCAACATGGGCATTCGGTTGTAAACAAAGCAAATATCACTCCTTACATCCTTCCTTACATAATTTGGCGCGAACCCCGGAAACGGAAACTGCAATTTTAACCGGTCCTGGTACTCCAACGGTTAGCGGCATCATAGCTATGTTACATGCCAACCGGCAGGTACCTTCTACCTGCTCCGTAAATGATAGATTGGCAATTGGTTGCGGAATCCCACTTGCACAAGCTCCGGTCGCACATTGGGGCTGGCGTTGCACATCGTTTAGAGAAGCATAGTGGACAACCCCCTTATCATCCACCCAAGATTGATTGCTTGCTGGCCCAAGTGTTGGGTCCAATTTCATGCCGTCAAACAACTTGCAGTCCTTACCCATACATTCGTTATAGAGGTAGCCAAACGCCGCAGTTACTGCTCCATTTGCGAACCGCCCGCCGCCGACTACCGAAGCAGTTCCCCCAACTACTGAAACCGCCACCAATTTTCCCACCCCTTGAAGGTTTTCTCTCACCCATGGAGTGACAGCGGCACCAAATCCTGCCGCCATCGCTCCATTACCACAATCAGCGCCCGATGCAACAGCGTTTGCACATCCAACAAGCGCATGACCAGCAATATTTTGAGCATATTGAACTGATCCAAATACGGGATTATGGCCCGTAGCGTCCCCGACCCCCCCAAATCCAACCGAGTTCACATAGGTGATTGTCGCTGCCTTGAATGAGTCGTTCCATGAACCACCCTGATATTTTGTATAGGCGCCATTGTAGGCTGCAACGGCCTCTGGACCACCAAAATAAGCAATTACAACCTGGATTGCCGCTTGTCCAATATCGCTTCTCCAGACTTGATGCCATGTGTCCGAAATAGCCGGCCTGATGTGGTTATTCCACGCATTGTCAATAAACGGAATATCAATGAGACCTTCGAGGAAATACCCGCTGGGATCAGTGCAAGTCATTGGGTTATCCCAGCAGTACGTATAGCGGTTGTAGCTTTGCAGGTTAAACGGTGCCTGAATATTCATATCCGCACTCACAAACCTCCCCAGCAACGGATCAAACAACCGCCCGTTCATGTGGATCAGCCCCACCGCATCCAGCATCTCGTGCCCGGTAAAGCCGTGGTACATGTCCGCATTATTGAATTGACCGTTGGCGCCGGCCGTTCCGTTCAGGTTGCGCCGCTTGCCCCACACATCGTAGGACAGGCTCTGGGTGACGGTGCCGGCTTCGTCGGTAATCGCGACAATCGAGCCCAGGTGGTCCTTGGTGTAGTACTCCACTTTGGTCGAGGCAATGGTCACACCGTTGGTCGTGGTAGTGGTGATGTATTTGCCGAACATCAGCCCGCCGGCATAGAGGTAGTGCTCGTATTCCACCGCGCCGGTCAGCATGCCGAAGTTGGCGATGTATTTCTTCTCGAAGTGCAGGCCGGTATCGTAGCGCGGGCTCAGGGTGATGACATCGGAGCCATCGGCCTGGTGCTCCTTGATGCGTTCATGTTCGGAGCTGTACCAGAATGAAGTAGTCTTGAAGTTGAAGGTAATCTGGCCCGGCATGTTGAAGCTGTTCCAGGTGATGCTGCGGCCCGCCCCGCTGGTCAGATTGCCGTTGGCGTCATAGGTAAAGGCCGGGTTGAAGTAGTAGTTGATGGTGCCGGTAATCTGGCCCACCGCATGCGGTAGCGTGCGGGTAATGCCACCGCTAGTCACACGCGCATTGTAGGTGTAGTTAGGGGTCGTCGCGCTGCAGGCGGAGATGTCCGACTTGCAGGTAATGTTGCCGATGGCGTCATAGGCAAAGGTGGTCATTGTGCTCACCCCGCCGCTACTGGTGGTAGCGGTGGTGATGCGGTTGAGTTCGTCGTACCAGAAGCCCTCAGTCAGGTTCTGGTTGATGTCGAGGCGGCTGATGAGATTGCCCAAGCCATCATAGCCGTACTGCATGTTCTGCACGGCGTTGCCGCCGCCGGCATACTGGTTCGTCAGGCGCCCGGAGGCCGGATCGTACACCTGGGTGGTGACGACGTTGTTGCCGTAGGTCTGCTGGGTGAGGCGGCCGGCCTCATCCATAGTGTTGGCGGTCCAGTACACCGTGGTCTGGGTGGCGGCATTGACCACCCGGTACAGGTAGCCGTCGGCGTTGTAAATATTCTTGACCGCAAAGCCGGTCGGGTAGGTCTGGGTATCCACCCGGCCGTTAGCGTCATAGGTGGTGCTGGTGACATACGGGTTGGCCGGCTTGTCGATGATGGTGCTGGTGCTGGACAGCCGCCCCAACGCATCGTAGGAATGGGTGCGGCTGTAGGCATAGGGAGCGACATCGCCCACTGTGGCCGAGGCCAGCTTGCCGATGCCGTGGGCGGCGGTGTCGTATGCCCAGTTGGCGATCATGCTGGGTTCGTTGCGCCGGGTCATGCGCCCCAGCTTGTCGTACTGCATGGTGACGGTCTGGTTTTTGGCGTCAACTTGGCGGATCAGTTCGCCCAGCGCGTTATAGGCATAGGTCCAGACCCCCATGTCCGGATCTTCCATCCGGGTCTTGCGCCCCCGGCCGTCGTAGCCAAGCTTGGTAAGGTTACCCGCGGCATCGGTGGTCTGGGTCAGGTTGCCGAACGGGTCGTAGGTGTAGTTGATGCTCTGGTTCTTGGCATCAGTCACCGTGATGGTCTGGCCTTGGCTGTTCTTGACGGTGGTCTTGGTCTGGGCCGTGACACTGGGATCGGCGGGAGCGGACATGGTAACCGTGGTGGTCAGGCCGTTGTAGCTGCTGGTGGTGTATCGGCCGTCCGGCGCCGTTTCGCTGGTAACCCGGCCGAGGTCGTCATAGGTGAAGCTGGCGTATTTGGCGGTCAGCAGGTTGCCGGCAAAGTAGGGCAGGTAGCCGCGCGTAACATGGCCGCGGCCGTCGTAGTCGACTTTGCCGTCGACGATTTTCTGGGTGCCGGCGAGGTCGCTGCCGGAGTAGGCAATGCGCACCGTCCCCAGCTTGCGGTTGAGGGTGTCGTAATAGGTGCGCTGGTAGCTGGCTTCGCCGCTGTTTTTGGTGGCGACACAGTAGGCCTCCGCCAGGTCGGCGTTGGCTACGTCGCAAGGCTGTTTGTACAGCCATTCGGTGGTGGTGGTGTCGGCGCGGGTTTCCAGGGTCTTGCGGCCGAAGTTGTCGTAGCTCCAGGCCGTGGTGAGCCCGTTCGGACCGGTCAAACTGGCCACCGCGCCAAAGCGGGCGTCAAAGGTGCGTGTTTCGCTGTGACCCAAGGCGTTGGTGGTGGTGACGGCGAACTGGCCGCGCGCATCAAAGGTACTGCTGGTGGTGCGCGCGGCGATGACGGCGTCGCCGGTCGGCGTCGCGGCTTCACCCGTACTGCCATTGCAGTTGCGCGTGGTGACCGCGGTCTTGTTGCCGTATACATCGTAGGTGTATTCGGTGACCAGGCACAGGTTGGAATCATTCGGTTCGATGATTTCCTTGGTGAGCAGGCCAGTCGCCGGGTCGTATTCGAAGCTGGAGGTGCGTGTCGCGTTGGCCGCGTGAACCGCGGGCGCCATGACACTGATACCGAGGACAGCCGTGATGAGTGCAATAAGGTTAAGTGCGCGCCTTGCCATGATCTTTTCCTTGTTTGGCGTTATCTGGGTGTGCGTTAATCCTGATTCTGAATCCCGAATCACGGCGTGGTGCTGGTGACGGTGGCAGATTTCAGCCGGCCGAGGAACCAGTTCACGGTGTCGTTGGTGTAGCTATTGGTGGTCTCCTTGACGTACCAGCCCGTCTTGACCGGCGGAGCGGCGCAGCTGATGCTGGTGTTGCCGCTCCAGACGGCGATGTAGAGAGGGTTGCCGTAACCGTCATACTGATTGCAGGTGGTGACGGTGCTGATCAGGCTGCCGGTGAGCTCGTAGCTGGATTCCACGCTCTGGGTCAATTGCGGCACGTGGTATTGCGTGCCCCATGCCGGGTTAGTGACGAAGCTCCAGGTGTTGCTGACGCTGTTGAGCGTCGTCCCGGTACCGGTGCGTTTCTCGGCAGAGAGCGGCAAGCCCTGGTACGGATAATCCTGGCGATAGGTGGTGGTGCTTACGATGCCGGTCTGGGCATCGGTACTACTGGTGGTATGGAACCCCAGGAACCCGCCGCCGGTGACGTGCGCCTTGGCGCCCGCGTAGCTGTAGTTGCTGACGTAGTTCCCGCCGATGCCGTTGCTGCTGGCGACGCTCGACACCACGTACAGTGGCGCCTGGATGTCCAGCACTGGATATGCTGCGGTCGCTTCC
>DASSQR010000009.1:0-3985 GCA_035702405.1 Gallionella sp.
TGGGGGCAGGCATGCTGCCGGTGGCACTCGGCATCGGCGTCGACCCGAGCTTCCGCGCGCCGATGGCGATCGTCGTGATCGGCGGCCTGATTACCTCCACCTTCCTCAGCCTGCTGGTGATCCCGGTGGTGTTCACCTACGTGGACGATGCGCTGGAATGGGCAGGCAGTTGGTACAAGCGCCGGTTTGCAGTGGCATGAACATCTGGGACGAGCGTTACTCTGGTGAGGAAGATCATTTCGGCACCGCGCCGAATGCGTTTCTCGCGGCCCAGCGTGCCTTGCTCAAACCGGGCATGCGTTGCCTTGCCGTAGCCGACGGCGAGGGACGTAACGGCGTATGGCTGGCCGAGCATGGGCTGCAGGTGCTGTCGGTGGACAGTTCTGCAGTGGCGCAGGAGAAAGCGCGCAAACTCGCGGTGGAGCGCGGCGTGCAGTTGAACTTCGAACTCGCCGATCTGCTGCAGTGGGATTGGGGCGAGGACCGCTTCGATGTAGTGGTGGGGATTTTCATTCAGTTCGCGTCGCCCGCGCAACGCGAACAAATGTTCGCGAATATCAGGCGCTGCCTCAAACCCGGCGGCCTGCTGTTGCTGCAGGGTTATACGCCACGCCAGCTGGAATACCGGACCGGCGGTCCGTCTCAGGTCGAGAATCTCTATACCGAAGCCATGCTGCGCGCTGTATTTGGAGATTGGGAAATCGTGCAATTGATTGAGCACGACGACGTCATTCACGAAGGCACGGGGCACAGCGGTATTTCGGCCTTGATCGATCTGGTCGCGCGCAAACCAGCGAGCGCCTGATTTCGCTGCCGGCGCACTTGGCGCTGATTCAAATCCTATTTCAGAACGAGTATCGAAAGGGCGTAAGAGGCTGCACTTACGCATTGATTTATATGTTGTTTATTTACAACATATACACTTTTTGCCGTTGTGTATTCGGTAGGGCAGCACTTAGGATGCGCCACCTGCGAAACTGATGATAGTTTTCTGCATGGCGAAGTCACTTCTATCAATTCTTTGTGAGGATGAAATATGAAGAAGATCGCTGCTGCCATACTGCTATCCACTGTCGTTGCTGCTCCCGCCTTTGCTGCCGATAGTGGGTTATATGCCGGTGTCACTCTGGGCCAGGCCCGCATCAAGGCTCCGGCTAACGTTATGTTAAGCAAGTCTACAGATACCATTGGCGGAGTCCTCGGCGGTTACCAGTTCAACAAGTACTGGGGGGCCGAATTGTTCTACAGCAGCACGGGACGGTTCACCGGTACTGATCCGACTGCGACCACCATCAACTCGGGGCGCGGTGATGTCTGGGGTCTGGACGTCGTCGGAACACTGCCGCTGTCCGATATGTTCTCGCTATATGGCAAGCTGGGCATCGCCAGCACCAAGACCAAAGCGTCCGGTTACGTGATTGCCACGGGCGCGCCGACCACGCTTTCCGGCGCAACACGCTCCACCGCAACGGGTGGTCTGGGGTTCCTGTTCAATGTCACTCCGGCCATTGGTATTCGTCTCGGCTGGGATCGGTATGGCGCGGCGGTTACGGGTTCAGCCGTCGCAGGCGCCAGAAGCGACTTCAACATCGACGCGTGGACCGTGGGAGGCGTGATCCGGTTCTGACAACGCATAATCGTTACCGCAAGCCGGGGGCAAGCTCCCGGCTTTTTTGCGATCAGGTTCCGGTAATGTGAATACGGTTCTGGCGGGCGCAATCTGGCCTGCGCCAGCGGTGCTGCCAGGCGGCCTAACACAGGCTGTTGAAAAACGTAGCGAGGACGGCCAGATGCAAGGCGCACGGAACGGAGCGACGAGACATATCTTGTGATAGGCGAGGAAGCGAGTACCGCGCAACGCAGCAGATGGTTGCCGCAGTAGTTTTTCAACAGTCTGCTAAGCGTGGCTGCGCGCCCAGCGCACTATATTGCCCGCATCCATCGCGCCAGCCTGGCGTGCGATTTCGCGCCCGCCCCGGAACACCGCCAGCGTCGGGATGCTCCGGATGTTGTAGCGCGCGCCGATTTCCTGCGCCTCTTCAGTGTTCAGCTTGGCCAGGCGCATGCCGGGTTCCAGTTGTGCCGCGGCTTGGACAAAGGCTGGCGCCATCATCCGGCACGGGCCGCACCACGGCGCCCAGAAATCGACCAGCACCGGGATATCGTTGCGGCTGATGTGCAAATTGAAATTGGCGGCGTTCAGTTCCACCGGATGGGCGGTAAACAACGGTTGCTTGCATTTGCCACAGGTGGGCTGCTCGCGCAGCCGGTCTGCGGGCACGCGGTTGATGCCATCGCAATGCGGGCAGACGATGTGCAGGGAGTCGCTCATGAGATTCCTTTCTGGTGTTGATACATTCCAGATGGGGATGCAGTGCCGGAAATTCAAACCCCGCTCAGCGATCTCACCGGACTGGGCCGCGTCTCGCAGTAGCCGGCAACCTCGCCCTGCTCGAACAGCCACAGGCTGCCCGGCCGCATCGTTATCCAGTTCTCATTGTCGGTGAGCGGCTGCGTCGCGATCACGGCCACGCGGTCATCGGGCGTGGTCACCTGGCTGAAATCCACCGTGACATCCTCGTCCTTCAGGTGCGCGAGGTTGAACGGAGCGCGTCGCACCAGATAGGTCAGCTCGGTGGAGCAATGCGCGATCAGCCATTCGCCGTTCGACAGCAGGAAATTGAAGATGCCCATGCCGGATAGCGGCAGGATCAGTTCGTGCAGCGCGGCAAACAAATCATCGCGTGCCGGCGCAGTGTCACCGAAACGCTGGCGCATGCTTTGCAGCAGCCAGCAGAAAATACGCTCGCTGTCGGTGTTGCCCACCGGCAGGAAGCTGCCGTCGAGCTGCGGCTGAAACTGCGGCAGGTTGCCGTTGTGTGCCCACACCCAGTAGCGCCCCCACAGCTCGCGCTGGAACGGGTGCGTGTTCTCCAGCGATACGATGCCCTGGGTTGCCTTGCGGATATGTGCGATGACATTGAGCGAATGGATCGGATAGTTGCGCACCAGTTCGGCAATCTGCGAGCGCGCCGACGGCTGCGGATCGAGGAACAGCCGCACGCCCTTGCCCTCAAAAAACGCGATGCCCCAGCCGTCGGCGTGTACATCGGTCTCGCCGCCGCGCTTCTGGAATCCGGTAAAGGAAAAGCAGATGTCGGTGGGAGTGTTGCAGTTCATGCCGAGCAGTTGGCACATTGGTTTCTCCTGTACGTCATTCCCGCGCAGGCGGGAATCCAGTCAATTGAACAATCCGCGTAGCGGGTCATTATCAGGTCTGGCCGTCCCTCCATACTTGCTCAAGCGGTTCGTTTGTCCGCTATGCGGAGCTATTTGTCTGCTGGATTCCCGCCTGCGCGGGAATGACAATTTATTTTTCGAAGCGCATCGACAAATCCACCGCCTGCACATCCTTGGTCAGGCTGCCGATGGAGATGCGATCCACACCGGTTTCCGCAATCGCCCGCACGGTGCCCAGGTTGATGCCGCCGGAGGCTTCGAGTTCAGCGCGGCCTGCGGTCAACGCGACCGCCGCGCGCATGCCGTCGAGGTCGAAATTGTCTAGCAGGATCAGCCTGGCGCCGGCGTCCAGTGCTGCACGCAATTCGTCTAGGTTCTCTACCTCGATCTGCACGGTCGCCCTCGGTGGCGCCAGCCGGAACGCGGCTTCCAGCGCAGGCCGGATGCCGCCCGCCGCCATGATGTGGTTCTCCTTGATGAGGATGCCGTCGAATAGTCCGATGCGCTGGTTGTGGCCGCCGCCCACGGTCACCGCATATTTTTGGGCCATGCGAAGGCCGGGGAGCGTCTTGCGCGTGTCCATGATTTTTGCCCGGGTGCCTGCAACGACATCCACATATTGACGTGTCGCCGTGGCGGTAGCCGACAGCGTCTGCAGGAAATTCAGCGCGGGGCGCTCGGCACTGAGCATCGCGCGTGCATCGCCGTCAATTTCACACAGCGTCTGGTTGGTTTCGGCCACTTC
>DASSQR010000010.1:0-6330 GCA_035702405.1 Gallionella sp.
CATCAGAGAGGGCGACAACGTGAAGCGCGTGGCTTTCGCTGGCCGGCAGCCCCTCTCCCCAACCCCACTCCCATGCATGGGAGAGGGGCTTGCGGCCCAGTGGGACTATCGCAGCAACCTTGGGGTGCGCCTCGCGCTGCCGTATCCGGCCCTGCGCGGCGCCTTTCAGCTGCACAACGCGAGCGCGGTGCTGGCGGTGCTGGATGCGCTCAAGGAGCGCTTGCCGGTGAGCATGGACGCGGTGCGGCGCGGGCTGGTCGAGGTGCGTCTCACCGGGCGCTTCCAGGTGGTGCCGGGCAGGCCGATGCTGATTCTGGATGTGGCGCACAACCCGCACGCCGCGCGCGCGCTCGCGCAAAATCTGGCCAGCCTGCCGCCCTGCCCGTATACCTTTGCCGTGTGCGCGATGCTGAAAGACAAGGATATGGCGGGCGTGGTAACGGCGCTCGACCCGTATATCGACGCGTGGTTGGCGGCCGGCATCGCAGCGCCGCGCGGGGCGACCGCCGACGAGCTGGCATCCGCGCTCCGCCAGAGCAAGGTGCGCGGTGCCATCCTGACGTTCGACAGCATCACGGCCGCTTTGCGGCATGGCTATAACGAGGCAGGCGAAAATGATAGAATTGCGGCCTTCGGATCGTTCTATACGGTGGCGGAAGTGATGCAGGCGCGCGGATTGTCCGCGTGATACCGGCAGCCACGCCACCGGGGCAGGACTTCCTGGGCAAGAAATCGAGAGACGAGATCAGAGAATGGCGATACAGCAGACAGACGAGGAACTGAATCTCCGACGCAAGGCACGGCGCCGCCTGATCGGCGCGATTGCGCTGACGCTGGCGGTGGTGGTGATCCTGCCGATGGTGCTGGACAGTGAACCCAAGCCTGCCGCGCAGGACATCGATCTGCGCATCCCTTCTCCCGACAAGGTCGGCGCATTTGTGCCAGGCGTACCTACCGCCGAGCTGGCAGAAGCGGCACCGGCGGCCGCATCCGCGGTGGCGACTAGCGCAACGCCCGCTGCAGTATCAGCCGTGCCGGCTGCACCGGCAGTGGCGCCGGCCGGCAACACCAGTTTGCCCGCCTCGGCCGTCGCGCCCGCGGCACCCGCCAATAATTCCACCGCAGCGCCGGTCAAAGCGCCAACCGCTGCCGAAACGGCGCCGGAA
Organism: Gallionella sp.; assembly: GCA_035702405.1. Taxonomy (GTDB): domain Bacteria; phylum Pseudomonadota; class Gammaproteobacteria; order Burkholderiales; family Gallionellaceae; genus Gallionella. Next base: position 1,167 of record DASSQR010000010.1, read on the forward strand.
TCCAAGGTGACAGACAAGGCTGCCGCCGGCGAAACCTTTGCCGCCCAGGTGGGCGCGTACTCCAATGCCGAAACGGCGAAGCAGGAAATGCTCAAGCTGAAGAAGTGGGGCTTCAAGGCCTATACCGAGAAAAATGGTGAAAAGGTGCGCGTGCGGGTCGGTCCCTATACCGATCGCGCGAAAGTCGACAAGGTATGTCAATTGCTGGAAAAACACGGCCTGAAGGCGGTTATCGTCAGCGCGCAGTAAGCGCTGCGCACCAGTGAACGAGTGATATGACGCTGTTTGATTTTTCGGTTATCGCCATCGTGCTGGTCTCGGCGGCGTTTGGTTTGTGGCGCGGCCTGGTGCACGCGGTGCTGTCATTGCTCGGCTGGCCGCTGGCATTCGTGTTGAGCCGGATGTATGCGGGCGGGCTGGCACCGCTGCTGCCGATGCAACAGGAAATCGTGCGCCTGCTGGCGGCTTACGTGGTGGTGTTCATCGGTGCTTTGATGGTGTGGAGCGTGCTGGTCTGGTTGCTGTCCAGGCTCGTCCGGATGGTCGGACTGGGCTGGCTTGACCGGATTTTGGGCGGCATGTTTGGGGTGTTGCGCGGTGGACTTGTGGTGCTGGTACTGGTGTGGCTGGCCGGCGTGACGCGCATCCCCGAGGAGTCGTTCTGGCGCACCGCACGGTTCAGCAAAACCGCGGAAAATGCCGCGTTGCTGACCAAAGCGTGGCTGCCGGTCGGTATTGCACAGCGCATCCGCTACGGGGCGCGCAGTTAGTTTTTTGTAGTCAACTCAGGAAAGAAAATCATGTGTGGCATTCTCGGAGTGGTCTCTCATACACCGGCCAACCAGCTGTTGTATGACGGCTTGCAGGTCTTGCAGCATCGCGGTCAGGATGCGGCCGGCATTGCGACGCTCGATGGGCGGACCTTCCACCTGCATAAAGGCAACGGACTGGTGCGTGACGTGTTCCGCACCCGCAACATGCGCGCGCTGACCGGAAACGCGGGGATCGCGCACGTGCGCTATCCGACCGCCGGTTCCGCAGTGGATCATAACGAGGCGCAACCGTTCTACGTGAATTCGCCGTTTGGCATCATGCTTGGTCACAACGGCAATCTCACCAATACCGAGGAGTTGCAGAAGCAGCTGTTTGTCGAAGACCGCCGCCATGTCAACACCAGTTCCGACTCTGAAGTGCTGCTGAACGTGCTGGCGCACGAGCTGCAGGCCAAGTCGAAGGGGCTGCATCTGGATGCCTCCGCAATATTTGATGCGGTAGCCGGAGTGCACCAGCGCTGCCGAGGTGCCTATGCGGTGGTGGCGATGATTGCGGGTGCCGGTTTGCTCGCCTTCCGCGACATTTACGGCATCCGGCCGCTGGTCATCGGGGTGAATGAAACCGCGCAGGGACCGGAATATCTGGTGGCTTCGGAGAGCGTCGCGCTGGATACCCTGGGCTTCCAGTTCCTGCGCGATGTCGAGCCGGGCGAAGCGGTGTTCGTCGATTTCGACGGCAACCTGCACAGCCGACTGTGCTGCGACAACGCGAAGCTGAATCCCTGCATCTTCGAGTACGTCTATTTCGCGCGACCGGATTCCGTGATCGACGGCGTCTCGGTGTACGAAACACGCCTGATCATGGGCGAGTTTCTCGCCGAGAAACTCAAGCGCGAGTGGGACGGCGTCGATATTGACGTCGTCATTCCCATTCCTGATTCGAGCCGTCCGAGCGCGATGCAGCTGGCCAACCGCCTCGATATTCCGTTCCGCGAAGGTTTCGTGAAGAACCGCTACATCGGCCGCACCTTCATCATGCCGGGACAGGCAATGCGCAAAAAATCGGTGCGCCAGAAACTGAATGCGGTTGGCATCGAATTCAAGGGCAAGAACGTGCTGCTGGTAGACGACTCTATCGTGCGTGGCACCACCAGCCGTGAAATCGTGCAGATGGCGCGCGATGCCGGCGCGCAAAAGGTGTATTTCGCATCTGCGGCGCCACCGGTGCGTTTCCCCAATGTCTACGGCATCGACATGCCGAGCCGCGCCGAACTGATTGCGACGGGCCGCAGCGATGCAGACATCTGCCGCGAAATTGGTGCGGATGGCCTGATTTATCAGGACCTGGATGACCTCAAGGCGGCGGTGCAACAGGTCAATCCGAACGTGACCAGTTTCGATGCTTCCTGCTTTGACGGCAATTACATCACTGGCGATATCACCGCGCAGTATCTCGACGAGGTCGAGGCTAAACGCGGCGCCGACAAGGGCAGCAAGCCGGTGGAAGACGACCAGATGGAACTCGATCTGGCGATGAACGTAACTTCGATGTGAGTTTTGCCAATGAACGGACCGGCCGACAGGCCGGTGCCGAGTAATTTCCAACGCGGCATGCTGATGCGCTGCTGGCTCGCGCGATGAATTGAGGAAGGAACAAGAAAAAATGAACGAGCAAAACTACAAGACAGCAAGCTGGCAACCCGAAACCCTGGCGGTGCGCGCCGGCACCGAGCGCAGCCAGTTCGGCGAACACAGTGAGGCGCTGTACCTGACTTCCAGCTTCGTATTCGAGAGCGCGGCACAAGCGGCGGCGCGCTTCATCGGCGAAGAACCGGGCAACATCTACTCGCGTTTTACCAATCCAACCGTCACGATGTTCGAGGAACGCCTCGCGGCAATGGAAGGCGCCGAGCAATGCGTGGCCACGGCCTCCGGCATGTCGGCAATCCTGGCCTGCGTGATGGGGCTGCTCAAAGCGGGTGACCACGTGGTCGCGTCGCGCAGCCTGTTCGGCGCGACGGTCAACCTGTTCACTAACATCATCAAGAAGTTCGGCGTGGAGACCACCTTCGTGTCCGCGACGGATGTGTCCGAGTGGCAAGCCGCGGTGCGGCCCGACACCAGGCTGTTTTTCCTCGAAACGCCATCTAACCCGCTGACCGAGATTTCGGACATTGCGGCGATTGCGGCCGTCGCAAAGGGATGCGGCGCGCTGCTCGCAGTGGACAACTGCTTCTGCACGCCGATTCTGCAACGCCCGTTGCAGCTCGGTGCCGACATTGTGGTGCACTCTGCAACCAAATACCTGGACGGGCAGGGCCGAGTGCTGGGTGGCGCGGTGCTGGGCAGCCGGAAAAATCTCGAAGGCGTGTACGGTTTCCTGCGCACGGCCGGTCCGACCATGAGTGCGTTCAATGCCTGGGTGTTCCTGAAGGGCATGGAAACGCTCAAGCTGCGCATGGATGCGCACAGCGCCAAGGCGCTGGAACTCGCGCGCTGGCTGGAAGCGCAGCACAACGTCACGCGGGTGTTCTATCCGGGACTGCCTTCGCATCCGCAGCATGGCTTGGCCATGCGCCAGCAGACCACCGGCGGCGGCATCGTGTCGTTCGAGGTCAAGGGCGGCAAGGATGCCGCATGGCGCCTGATCGACAATACGCACATGCTGTCGATCACGGCCAACCTCGGCGACACCAAAACCACCATCACCCATCCGGCCAGCACCACCCATGCACGCATCACGCCGGAAGCGCGCGCGGCGGCTGGTATCACCGATGGCCTGATTCGCATCGCGGTCGGGCTGGAAGCGGTGACCGACATCCAGCAGGACCTGCGCGGGCTGGGCAAGTAACATGGAGCTGCTGGCCGTCCAGGCGGGCAAGGTGCTCAAGGCCCATGGGCTGGTGCTTGCGACTGCGGAGTCGTGTACCGGTGGCGGCGTGGCCCAGTCGGTCACAGACGTGGCCGGCAGCTCGGCCTGGTTCGACCGCGGTTTCGTTACCTATTCCAACCAGTCCAAGCAGCAGTTGCTGGACGTGAGCCCGGCGACCCTGCTGCAACACGGCGCGGTGTCCGAAGCGACCGTGCGCGAAATGGTGGCTGGCGCATTGCAGCACAGCGACGCGCAGGTCGCCGTTGCAGTCAGCGGCATTGCCGGCCCGGACGGCGGCACGCCGGAAAAACCGGTAGGAACGGTCTGGTTTGCCTGGGGGCTCAAGGACGGCATGACCCTCGCGCAACGCCACCAGCTCAAGGGCGACCGCGCCGCCGTGCGCGCGCAATCGGTGCGCGTCGCGCTGCAGGGGATTATCGATCTGCTGGAGCAGCGGACGGTGCAGGCGTGAACCTACTTTTCACAATATAGTTCAGACCTGTTTCTTCGTGAAAAGTCCGTTCGCCCTGAGCTTGTCGAAGGGTGAACAGGTCCCCAGCAGCTCAGGACAGGCTTCGACAAGCTCAGCCCGAACGGAAATTAGAGTTTGCCTGCCGAATCAATAAAAAAGAACGAACGTTCTGTACAAATCAAAATTCTGGTGCCATAATCAGCCCAGCAATTTTCAGGGGCAATCGACATGGATGAGAACAAGAGCAAGGCACTCGCGGCGGCATTGAGCCAGATCGAAAAACAGTTCGGCAAGGGCTCGATCATGCGCCTCGGCGAACATGATGTGGCGCGCGACCTGCAGGTCGTGTCCACTGGTTCGCTGGGCTTGGACATCGCGCTCGGCGTGGGTGGCCTGCCGCGCGGCCGCGTGGTGGAAATCTACGGCCCGGAATCATCCGGCAAGACCACGCTGACGCTGCAGGTCATCGCCGAAATGCAGAAGATGGGCGGCACTGCCGCCTTCATCGACGCGGAACACGCGCTCGATCCGAATTACGCGGAAAAGCTCGGGGTACAGGTGGAAGATCTGCTGATCTCGCAACCTGACAACGGCGAACAGGCGCTGGAAATCGCCGACATGCTGGTGCGCTCGGCGTCCGTGGACGTGGTCGTGATCGACTCGGTCGCCGCATTGACGCCCAAGGCGGAAATCGAAGGCGAGATGGGCGATGCGCAAATGGGCTTGCATGCGCGCCTGATGTCGCAGGCGCTGCGCAAGCTGACCGCCAACATCAAGCGCTCCAACACGCTGGTGATTTTCATCAACCAGATCCGCATGAAGATCGGCGTGATGTTCGGCAACCCGGAAACCACTACCGGCGGCAACGCGCTCAAGTTCTACGCCTCGGTGCGCCTGGATATCCGCCGCACCGGCGCGATCAAGAAGGGCGACGAAGTGATCGGCAACGAGACCCGCGTCAAGGTCGTGAAGAACAAGGTCTCCCCGCCGTTCCGCGAAGCGCTGTTCGATATCCTGTACGGCGAGGGCATCTCGCGCGAAGGCGAG
>DASSQR010000011.1:0-23310 GCA_035702405.1 Gallionella sp.
CCGGTTCATCATGCTGGCCGGTGAGGCAGGTCTTGGCGGCACCGATGGTGGGCACATCCAGCAGCACGCCCAGATGACTGGCAATGCCGAAGCGGCGTGGATGCGCGATGCCGTGGCCGGCGCAGATGATGAGGTCGGGTACGCGCTTCAGATCTGCGAGCGCTGCCAGGACCGCGGGCAACTCCCTGAATGCCAGCAGTCCGGGGACATACGGAAATTCCACAGGACAACGAGCCACTTTAGTCTCGACCAGCTCCAGGCCCGGAAAAGCGAGCACGGCCACGGCCGCCTGGCTGACACACCCATTCGCCTCGTAGCCCACCTCCACGCCTGCGACAAGACGGATTTCCGGCAGGCGGTCGACGCGCTCTACCCGCTGCTTCAAATCATTCTGCAGCACCACAGCCTCGGCTGGCGTCAGGCACAAGGGGTACTCAATTACCGGTCGCATCGATCAAGGCATCGTTGCGGCGCGGCAGCACTGCACGAGCGGGACGAAGTATCGACAAGGCGCGAAGGAGCGGCATGAATATGTACCCGGTTTTTAGCGCTATGATGCAGGCTATGCCAAATCCTGCTGACAAACAACCCCGGCAAGAGAGCGTCCGCGGGAGCCGACCGATCTCCCGTGTGGTCGGCTTCGACGATGCCCCCTTTGCGCGCAGCCATCGCGGTGACGTGCTGGTGGTGGGCACGGTCTTTGCCGGCGAACAGCTGGACGGCGTAATCTCGACCCGGGTCAGGCGCGACGGCGCCAATGCCACGCAGCGGCTGATCGAATGCCTCACCCGCAGCAGGTATTTCGAGCAGCTTCAGGCCATCCTGTTGCAAGGCATCGCCTTCGCAGGATTCAACGTCGTTGATCTGCAGCGATTACACCAGGGTACCGGGCTGCCTGTGCTGGTCGTCGCGCGCCATAAGCCTAACTTGGAGGCGATCCGTGAGGCGCTGCTTGAGCGGGTGCGGGGCGGCTCCCGCAAATGGGCGCTCATCGAGACAGCCGGCCTCATGGAACCGCTTGCCGGCGTTTACGTGCAACGCTGTGGCATCTCTCCAGAAGATGCGCTCAGCCTGCTTACCCGCCTGCAACAGCACAGCAAGCTTCCAGAGCCGCTGCGCGTCGCGCACATGATCGCAGGAGGTGTGACCACCGGCGAGAGCCGGCACCGCCCCTGACAAACGGGCTCGCCGCGGAATCAGGCGCGTGGCGCTAGTGGAGGGTCTCGCTGGCCGCGACTGAAACCGTCCCCGCAAACAGCTGCGCCGCATCGACCCGGTCGAATTCATAGCGGTGATTGCAGAACTCGCAATGCACCTCGACGGTTTCCCGTTCATCCAGGATCGATTCGACTTCATCTGCGCCGAGCATCCGAAGCATCTGCGCCACGTTGTCGCGCGAACAGGTGCAATGGAAGGAAACCGGCTGCGCCTCGAACAGGCGCACGTCTTCTTCGTGGTAGAGCCGATGCAGCAACTCCTGCGTCGGCAACTGCATCAGTTCATCGCCATGCAAAGTATCGGCCAGCTGCGTCACGCGGGACCAGGCATCGGCATCGCTCTCCGACTGTTCCGGCAACTTCTGCAGCAGCATGCCTGCAGCCGCATGTTCGTCCGCCGCCAGCCACAGCCGGGTCTCCAATTGTTCGGAACGGGTCATATAGTTTTGCAGAATTTCCGCAACGCTTTCCCCTTCCAGCGCCACGATACCCTGGTAAGCCTGCTTGCCATCCTTTGGATCGAGGGTGATGACGAAGCGCCCGTCGCCGACGAGCTCGGACAAACTGCCGTGCAATGGCCCTTCCCACTTCGCCGTTGCGCGCAACTGCAGGTCTCCGTCGCATTCTACGACCAACAGCTTGATCGCCCCGCGTCCCTGGATTTGCAGCACGAGCGAACCATCAAGCTTGAGCGTGGCGGCCAGCAGGACGGCGGCCGCGATCAGTTCACCCATCATCTGGCGCAGCAGCGGCGGATAATCATGGTGTTCCAGAACGCTGCGCCAGGAGGCGTCCAGATGCACCCGCTCGCCGCGGATTGGCGCATTTTCAAACAGAAATCGATGGAGGGAATCAGGCTGGGTTTTCATGGCGCGATGATAACATGCGACGGCCCAACCACTGCATTACGGGTAAACACAACCGATTGCAGCCCACAAGACAGCTTGGGCAGGAAAAAAACGAGCTAGACCGTTTTACGATCTAACTCGTTGTCTTGCTATAAGCGTACGCAAGCCGAAATGGGAAGATATTCGCCCGCCGTCCTGCACAGGGAGCTCCGGTTTTCGCGGAAGCTCCCTGCTTGCTTGCTCATGTTATGGCACACGTTTCTGTGCGGCCTCCAACCTGCCATACAGGCCATGTGACTCGGCGCCGGGGCCCGCGCCGAAAAACAGGACATTGGTCGGCTGGTTATGCAGACCATTGCCAAAGTTGATGCCCCACAGGCCGTCTATCACCACCGGCTGTGCATTGGGCTGATTCAGCTGGCCCCTGAACTCCCCGCTTTCCAGTTCATAGGCATTGATCTTGCCGTCGCCGAAATTCGCCACCAGCAGGCAGTTGCTGAACTCGCCGAAATCGGATGGGGCAAGAGCCAGTCCCCAGGGGGCGTTCAGCGTGCCGCGCGCAGCCAGACGACGGAGGAGGCGCCCGTTCGCGTCGAACACGTCCACGAAGCCCAAGCCGGGGCCGGCAACATCGTCATGCTTGGCCGCATCCTGCATGGCATAGGTCACGTAAAGGTCACCATTGATGTTGCGTATTCCGAATGGCGCAAATCCCACCGGGATCTGGCTGTCCGTAAACGCCCCCGCTGGCAGGGTGACGGGTTTATAGGCCTTGTCGAATACATCGATTCTGGCGTTGTGGAAATCCGTGGCATACAGGAAATGATCCGTGCCGTTGGCGGCCATCGCGATACCCTTGTAAACCGCCATAACGCCAGACCTGTCCACCATGGTGACCGCATTATTGAGATCAACCGCGCGGCTCCAGCCCGCGATGCTTCCGTTCTCGGTAGCGAAGATGAAGGTAGGAGCGCCGGACACTGTGCCACGGCTCACGGCGAAGTCAGCAGTATCGTTGGCAATGAGGCCGGTGGGACTGCCACCCGGTATCGTCACCACCAGGGGCTGCGGATTGCCAAGGCCGTCGTAAATGGTCGAGAAGCCCGTGCCATTGTCGGCGACCCACATCGGGCTGGTCGAGGTAGCGGCAATACCCCAAGCGTTGATCAGTTTGGGGTCGGTATGATCGGCCGCGACAAAGCCGTCGGACACGAGGTTATGCTGGTTGTAGGCGTTGGCCCCACCGTCCGCATAGACTGAAAAAGCCAGCAGCAGGAATGCAGACAGTGCGGCAAACTTTCTTAAGGCTTTCATGGCATCTCTCCTTTCACAGGAAAAGTTGGGAATGCATGCCCGGATGAACAAAGCTCTGAGCATGATGCATGGAGCAGAATTTTAGTGACTCACTCGGGAATAAACCATGAAGCGAAAGCCGTATCCGGCGGAAAAAAACAATTGGGCCGATACCGCGCCTTACCCGCAAGTACTCAATCCTTAAACGCTGTAAATCTTCTGCAGCTTCCTAATTTGGAGCACCAAATTCAGGCAATTACCGCCGCAGTGCGCGGCATTGCGCCGCCTACACTGTACCCGACACGCGCTTGATCACATTCAGCAGCACCGACGCCGCACTTGTGGCGAATGATTTCTGCGCCCCTTTACCTCAATCCACCAGTCCCTGCATCAGCCAGCCAGGACCGCATTGACCTGCGCCTCCATACCCACCCCGTTGTTATCGAGATAAACAAATCTGAACAGGCATTTCCCGTCGCTTTTCGCTGCCCACAATTCACCGACTTGACGCTTTTCGATCTCCTGCGGATCGTTGCGCAAGTGCGCGCCCTTATACTCGATGACTGCGATGCGTCCATCGGTCAACTCGGCGATGAAGTCCGGGAAGAATCGTCCCTTCGCCACCGGCAGCCAGAAGCCCGGCTCGCTGTCGAGGTTGCGCACCCAATGCTTCACCTGGGGATGCCGGTCGATCATGCGCGCGCAGTCGAACTCCTCGCCCTTGTCTTTCAGGTTGGCAATCACCGGGTAGTAATGTTTCCGGAAATCCCAGCGCCCCGCATAGCGACTGCCTGCCGGCGCGGGATAAATCCCCGTTTCGAAATTGAAGGCGTGCGTCCAGTCCGGCTCCACCTGCCAACCGCCATCCAGCACCAGTTGGCGGAATTGCGATTTGGCCGCCGCTTCGCGCATATCGCTGATCTGTGCATCAATCCGTTTCGCCAAAATAAAACGCATGCGTGCCAGCGTATTCAGGCCGACGCGCTGCTCATTCACGAGGTGGTTCACCACCGCGTGCAAATAGGCCAGCAGGTGCGACTGCACGATGTCCGGCTGGCGCGCTTCCCGGTTCAGCCAGCGCACCAGGTCATCCGCGGTAATGTTCACGTTCACGCCATCCAGAGCAAGCTGGTGCGCATCCGCCGCTCGCATCTTCACCTTGTCATTATCCAGATAAATCTCGAACGCATTGTCTTGCTCCACCACCTGGAAGCCCGGCAGCGAAATCGTCTGCGCCAGCAGGTTCAGTTCCACGCTTTCCAGCACCGCCTCGCGTTCCAGCGGGAATAATGTCGCCTGCGCATCGCTGCGATACCCTAGTGGCGGAATCGGAACAAATTTCACGCCGCGCATCGCGGGCGCAGTCTCAGCCGCCACCACCGCATTGTGCTGGGTAATTTTTTCGCGGATCGCCTCGCGCTTCTTCTCGTTACGCTCGGTTTCCAGCAATATCTTCTCCACCGCTTCGTCCACATGCCCGGTCAGCGTAACTTCCACACCTTTGCCATTAGCTGCAGGCGCAACGCTCACCCCGGCAAGATGCAGCAAGCCGGTATCTTTCGCCACCTTCAGCACCGTGGTCACGGGCGGCAAAGCTGCGGGCTGCGGCACGCCATCGAACAGCGGCATTTGCGGCGTAATCATCGACGCCACATCCAGCGCCTCGAAGCCCATGTTCGTCACCAGTCTGTCCACCAGCGCCCCTGCCGCATGTGCGAACGTCGCCTCACACACATGCGCATAAGCCCGGTTCAGCGAATCACGTTGGCGCTTGCTGGCATATGGCATGCGCAACACGCGCCCGAGCAACTGTTCCACCGCCGTCGCGCTCGACAGCGGCTGCAACGAACACAGGATGTAGGCGAACGGGCAATCCCAGCCCTCGCGCAGTGCCTGCACGGTGATGATGTAACGCAATGGACAGGCCGGCGAGGAAATATCCACTCCCTCCAGATCGCGCTGGCTGCCGGTGGCAATGGCAATCTGTTCTCCGGGAATATGCAGTTCGGCGATGAGATACTGGCGCAAGGCATCCGGCGGGACGGCATCGTTCGTGTTCTGCGCCTGGAACAACACGATGGGCCGCACGTAAGCATCGCCCGCTGCCTGCGCCTGCTGCGCCTCGGTTTCCAGCCACTTTTGCGCCTGCACCGCGCCGAACACAGCAGCTTCCCAGCCCTCCGGGTGCTCGCTCAGGGTGATCGGCAACTTGATCATCTGCTCAGCTTGCAGCTCCTGCGCCGAAACGTGATACAGCACATTGGTCTTGTGGGCGATGGGCGTCGCCGTCAGTTCCAGAATGGCGGAAGGGTTCAGGCGTTTCAACGCGGTGAAACTGTTGTCCGTCCGGGCATTGTGCGCCTCGTCCACCACTACCAGCGGATTCTGCAAGGCCAGCCAGTTTGCCAGCGAAAAGCGCGGTTGCCCGATGTAGGCATGGAGCATCGCATTGCCTGCCGCATCGGTTCCCGTCACGAACGCATCTGGCACCACGGACAACGCCGTCAGCCTTTCCGCCGATAATGCCTTGAAGTGCCGCTCAAACGCCTCCGAGAACGCATACACATTGCGCGTGTCGGTCTGCTCCACGCGGAAGCTCTGGATCGTCGCCACCACCATGATGGCCTGACGCCCCCAATCGGTCGGCGCCAACGTGCTCACACGGTCGAGGTCGCACACCTGCACGCGCTGGCCATAGGCTTCCTCCAGTGCTGCGCGGTAGGGATGACCCGGCGACTGCAACGCGGCAAGCGTCTGCGAACGTATCGCTTCGGAAGGCACCAGCCACACCGCCACCGGCGCATCCGAAGATTGCCACTCACGCGCCATGCGCACGATGGCATGCGAAGCCATCAGCGTCTTGCCGCCGCCGGTGGGAATGCGCAGGCACACGCACGGTATCGCGCCGAATGGCTCGGATTCGTACGCGCGTCCAACCTGTTGCTGGAATGCGCTCGCCACGCCAACCTGGGACGATGCGCGCAGAAAATCCGAAAGCGCAGACAAGGCAGCGGATTGGTAGCTTTTGAGTTTCAGGTCGGCCATTCTTATCTCACCTTTGTTCGCACACCATCATGTCAACACGTCTGCTTCGTCATACCGGCGCAGGCCGGTATCCAGCAGTTCATCCCTGCCGCGCAGCGGACAAAGCCACGTCGCCCCGCTACGGGGACTTGTTCAATTCACTGGATTTCGGCCTGCACCCGGAGTGGCGGAGTGAGCCGGAATCCAGTCACAACAATGAGACATATAAATCCTCCCAGTTCGGATTGCGTTCCTCGATCAGGCGCAGCTTCCATGCGCGCTTCCATTCCTTGATCGCCTTCTCCCGCTGGATCGCAGATTCCATCGTTTCATGCACTTCATACCAGACCAGCGACTCAACTCCGTATTTGTCCGTGAACCCCGGAACGACGTGATTCTTGTGTTCCCATATGCGTCTGACCAAATCCGAGGTAACACCAACATACAACGTGCCATTGCGCCTACTTGCCAGCAGATAGACACAAGGCTGCTTCATCACACTACCGCTCTATCCTGTCATACCGGCGCAGGCCGGTATGACGCTGTTGATTCCATCATCGCGCCTTCACATCGTACGGGATATGCTTGAAGGCAATCCCCTCCGCCGCCAGCCGCTTCTCGCCCAGGCGGCAGGCTTCGCCATAAATCAGCTTCGGCCCATCGTGCGGGCAGAGGCTCTTGATCGTGGCCAGCACCTCCTGCGTCAGCACGTTGCCGGACTGCGGCCGCTTGTCGCCGAGGATGCCGTTGAACAGCAGATAAATCGCGCGCCCCTCATGTACCCCGAGCAGCGGTGTATCGTTCCTTACCTCGTCAAGCCGGCGCACCTCTTCTTCGTCATACCGGCGCAGGCCGGTATCCAGCAAGTCACCATCCCCGCACAGCGGGACATCATGGTCCTGTCCGCTTCGCGGAGTATTTATTTTGACTGGATTCCGGCCTGCGCCGGAATGACGGGATAGTGTATCGGGCAAGGCAAGCGGCATCCCCGTCTCCTGTATCCAGACAAAACTCGCCAACGTATTGAAGCGCACCGCCGGATGGATGCTGCCATCCGCTTCGAACATCGGTTCGCCGAGTCGCATGAAGCGGAAGCCGCCGCCGCCCTGCCAGTTCACCGCCTGCGAGATGCCGCCCTGCTCGCCTTCGATCACCTTTTGCAGGCGCGGCAAACAATGCGTCTGGGCATGATCGCCCATCTCGATGCCGATCCAGCGCCGCCCCATCTTGTGCGCGACGGCTGCGGTGGTGCCGCTGCCGAGGAAGCTGTCGAGCACGAGGTCGCCGGGGTTGGTGGCGATGTGGATGATGCGTTGGAGCAGGCGCTCAGGCTTTGGAGTGCCAAAACTTATTTCACCTCCAAAGAGGACATTGGCTTCCTTCTTTGCTTCATCAGTATGACCAACTTCTTCGTGAGTCCACCACGTCCAAGGAACAAGCCCCTCTACCTCAGACAAGAAACGAATGACGCTTGGCTGAGCGTTCCCGTCTTTCCCCCAATAAATTCGGCCTTGATCTCGGAGTCTGAGATATTCAGATTCAATCATTGACCAACAGCGCCCCGCTGGCGGTCTATGTTCCTTACCGTTTGGCGCAACAATCACATACATCTGGTTTGGTCGATAACCCTGAGCCGTCATTGGCAGACCACGCCAACGCTTAGAGGGATCCATTTCTTCTGGGTTGTCTGGATTCCGATAAATCTTGGCTTGTTGTTCATCTAGAGCAATGCGATTGCGTGTCGCCTTGAATACTTCAGGCGATTTTGCGTAGACAAGCAAATGATCGTGAACATCGCCTATCGCCTCTCGATTTTCTCTGGAGTATCGTTTTTGCCAAACCACATTCGCCACAAAATTCTGCCGCCCGAACACTTCATCCATCAACACCTTGAGGTAGTGCCCTTCGTTGTCGTCGATGGTTACCCAGATGCTGCCATCCTCGGCCAGCAGTTCGCGCAGCAGCGCGAGGCGGGGGTACATCATCGACAGCCACTGGCTGTGTTCGAGGTTGTCGTCGTAGTGGTCGAACGCGCTCCTGGTGTTGTACGGCGGATCGATGAAGATGCACTTTACGCGGCCGCGATAGAACGGCAGCAAGGCTTTCAGCGCATCGAGGTTGTCGCCCTGGATCAGCAGATTTTCCGCATTGCCGTCGCCATGCGCCGACACGGGTTCGAGTATGCGGTACGGCACCTTGTCGGCGGTGGTGAGCGCTTCGGCGCGGTTGAGCCAGTCTAGCGTGGGCATGTCATATAACGTTAATCGTTGGCTGCCTGTAGTATCACCCTTTGGCCGTCACAAGAACATAATTTGCGCGGCGGCCGTTTCCAGCATATACCAAAAAAAACGGGCTAGACCGTTTCTGATCTAACCCGTTGTTTATATGGCGCGCCCGAAGAGATTCGAACTCCTGACCCCTTGGTTCGTAGCCAAGTACTCTATCCAGCTGAGCTACGGGCGCGTAAAACTTTAAATCTGTTACCTTGGCGGAGAAGGAGGGATTCGAACCCTCGATACAGGTTTTAGTCCCGTATGCTCCCTTAGCAGGGGAGTGCCTTCGACCTCTCGGCCACCTCTCCGAAGGCCGCGCATAATAATGGAAGCCGTCGAAAAGGTCAAACTTTATTATGCGTCTTCTTGATCCAGATTGAATGCCTTGTGCAGCACGCGCACTGCGAGCTCCAGATATTTCTCGTCGATCACGACGGAAATCTTGATTTCGGACGTGGAAATCATCTGGATGTTGATGCCCTCTTCGGCCAGCGTGCGGAACATCTTGCTGGCGATACCGACGTGCGAACGCATGCCAACGCCGACCACGGACACCTTGGCGGTCTTGCTGTCGCCGATCACATCACGCGCGCCGATATGCGCCTGCACCTTGTTCTTCAGGATGTCCATCGCCTTGGTCAGTTCGTTGCGATGCACGGTGAACGAGAAGTCGGTGGTGCCGTCCACGCCGACGTTCTGGATGATCATGTCCACGTCGATGTTGGAATCGGCGACCGGTCCCAGAATCTGGTAGGCAATGCCGGGCTTGTCGGGCACGCCCAGCACGGTGATCTTGGCCTCATCGCGATTGAACGCGATCCCGGAAATAATGGCTTGTTCCATCTTGTTTTCGTCCTCAAAAGTAATCAGCGTGCCTTCGCCATCTTCTTCAAAGCTGGACAGCACGCGCAGCTTGACCTTGTATTTACCGGCGAATTCGACCGAGCGAATCTGCAGCACCTTGGAGCCGAGGCTCGCCATTTCGAGCATTTCTTCAAAGGTAATACTCTTCAGGCGGCGCGCTTCGGGCACCATGCGCGGGTCGGTGGTATAGACACCATCCACGTCGGTATAAATCTGGCACTCGTCGGCCTTCAGCGCGGCGGCAATCGCCACGCCCGTAGTATCAGAACCACCACGCCCCAGCGTGGTGATATTGCCGTCTTCGTCCACGCCCTGGAAACCGGCCACGACGACCACATTGCCCTTGGCCAGGTCGGCGCGAATATTCTGTTCGTCGATGCTGACGATGCGTGCCTTGGTAAAGGCGCTGTCGGTGAGAATCTTGACCTGCCCGCCGGTGTAGCTCTTGGCCTTCAGGCCAAGATCCTTGAGCGCCAGCGCCAGGAGGCCAATAGTGACCTGCTCGCCGGTGGAAATAATCACGTCCAGCTCGCGCGGATCGGGTTGTTGCTGGACTTCCTTGGCCAGCGCAATCAGCCGGTTGGTTTCGCCGCTCATGGCGGAGACCACAACCACAACCTGATGCCCCAGTGCCTTGAATTTCGCGACGCGACGCGCCACGTTCTTGATGCGGTCCGGGCTACCTACCGAGGTCCCGCCGTACTTCTGAACAATCAATGCCACGATTTTCTATACCTAGACTTTAAAAAGTGGGCGCGATTCTAGCGCAATTGACCAAAAAAAACGAGGCGACGGAATGTGATGGCATATCCGGATTACCTTTGGAATTTCGCCAGTTCTACCCTCTCTCTTCCCTCTCCCTGCAAGGCAGAGGGAATGCGTCTCGTGAGACATTTGGGTTAAACTCGGGTCAATCAAGAAGCCCATTCAAACCATCGCCATGCCCGAGATCGTCCCGCGCCACACCCCCCCAACTGCCGTCGAACAGCTGCTCCAGCAGGGCTACTCGCCGGCCTTGGCGAAAATTTTCGCGGCGCGTGGCATCACGGACGGCACTCAGCTGGAAACCTCGCTGGCCGGGCTGGTGCCTTTCGACACCCTGAAGAACGTCCATGACATGTCGCGCCTGCTGGCCGATGCGATTGCCGCGCAAAAACGGCTGCTGGTCATCGCGGACTACGATGCGGATGGCGCGACGGCGTGTACCGTGGCCGTGCGTGGACTGCGCGCCTTCGGAGCACAAATTGATTTCATCGTACCCAACCGTTTTGAATATGGTTACGGTCTGACGCCGGAAATCGTGCACTTGGCAGCGAAAGGGTCGCCGCGTAGCGGCGGGGCACCCAACGGCGTACCCCTTGCGGGTGCTGCGCAATTAAAGCCGGACATTTTGCTCACCGTGGACAACGGCATCGCGAGCATCGATGGGGTGGCAGAGGCCAACCGGCTCGGCATGCAGGTACTGGTGACCGACCATCACCTGCCCGGTGACTCATTGCCGGACGCCGCGTGCATCGTCAATCCCAACCAGCCCGGCTGCGCGTTTCCGAGCAAGCATCTGGCGGGCGTGGGGGTAATATTTTATGTACTGCTGGCATTGCGCGCCGAACTGCGCGCTCGAGGCGCATTTACCCTCTCCCCTAACCCCTCTCCCACGAGTGGGAAAGGGGAACTCAAAATGGCCGAACCCAAGCTTGCCGAACTGCTCGACCTGGTGGCACTGGGCACGGTCGCCGACGTCGTAAAGCTCGACCAGAACAATCGCATCCTGGTGCAACAGGGCCTGCTGCGCATCCGCGCCGGGCGCGCCTGCGCTGGCATCAACGCGCTGCTGCAGGTAGCAAAGAAAGATCCGGCGCGGGTATCCAGCCTGGACCTGGGCTTCACCGTCGGGCCGCGCCTGAACGCCGCGGGCCGGCTGGACGACATGAGCCTTGGCATCAACTGTCTGCTGACCGACAACCCTGCCGCCGCCCTGCAAAGCGCCGCCCAGCTGGATGCCCTGAATCGCGAGCGGCGCGGCATCGAAGCGGAGATGCAGGATAGCGCGGAGGCGGCGCTGAGCACGGTAAACCCGTGTGATAATTTCAGCCTCGCCTTGTTCGACGAGACTTGGCATCAGGGCGTGATCGGCATTCTGGCCTCGCGCCTCAAGGACAAGTTCCATCGCCCGGCCATTGCTTTTGCACGCGCCACCAACGGCGAACTGAAAGGCTCGGGGCGTTCCATTGCAGGACTGCATCTGCGCGATGCGCTCGATCTCGTCAGCAAGCGCCATCCCGCACTGATCAAGAAATTCGGTGGACACGCGGCCGCTGCTGGATTGAGTATTACCGAAACCGACTTCGCACATTTCGCTGCCGCGTTCGAGCAGATTTCCCGCGAATTACTGACTCCACACGACCTTGCGCAACGCATCGAAACCGATGGCACGCTGGACTTTGCCGAAATGAATCTGGGTATGGCACGCTTACTGGATGATCAGGTGTGGGGACAAGGCTTCCCAGCGCCGCAGTTCAACGATGATTTTGTGGTGCAGCAGCAACGCGTGGTCGGCGAGAAACACCTCAAGTTGCGACTTATAACAAATGGCATTACTGCCGAGGCCATCCTTTTCAGTGAAATAGGGCCGTTACCTGAACGCATCCACGCCGTGTACAGCCTGAACGTCAATGAATACAATGGCGCACAGAACCTGCAACTCATTATCCGGCATTGGCGGGACGCAAAGGAATAGCGCAATGGAAAGCATCCTGCAAGCAAACGGCATCGAAGCGCTGCCGCAATTTCTCACCAGCCTCGCGATCGGCCTGCTGATCGGCCTCGAGCGCGAGCGCAATCCGTCGGCCAAGGCCGGCCTGCGCACCTTCGCGCTGGTCACCCTGTTCGGCACGCTGACCGGCTTGCTCGCCGCGAAAACCAATTCTCCCTGGCTGCTGATCGCCGGCATGCTCGCCGTCGCCGGCATGATTATCGGCGCTTATGCCATCAGCCCGTGCGAAGAGAAAGAAAACGACCCCGGAACGACGACCATCATCGCGGTGCTGATCAGTTACGGGCTTGGCGCCATGGTCTGGTACGGTCTCGTCAAGCTGGCTGTGATGCTCGGGATCGGAATCACCGCCCTGCTCTATTTCAAACCGGAACTGCGCGGCCTCTCGCAGAGCCTGACACGGCGCGATCTGGTGGCGGTGCTGCAATTTTCCGTGCTGACCTTCATCATCTTGCCGGTGCTGCCAGACCAGGATTACGGCCCGTACAATGCCGTCAATCCACACCAGGTCTGGCTGATGGTAGTACTGGTCTCCGGCATCAGCCTCGCCGGCTATGCCGCGCTGCGTACAGTAGGAACCCGCTATGGCGCGCCGTTGCTCGGCTTCCTCGGCGGGCTGGTGTCCAGCACCGCGACTACGCTGGTCTATGCCAGAAACAGCAAGAGCGACCGCGCGATAGTCGATATGGCCGCTGCGGTGATCGTGATTGCGGGGATCGTCGTGCTCCTGAGGCTGCTGGTGATCAGTTCCGTGGTCGCCTTCGGGGCCCTTCCCGGCCTGCTGCCGGTGCTGATCAGCGGCCTCGTGCTGGGACTGCTGGCCGCGGCATATAACTGGCGCAAAACCACCTCGACCACCGAACTCTCTATTCCGCCAGCCTCCAACCCGGCCGAAATGCATACCGCCATCGGGTTCGGCCTGATCTATATGTTGGTCCTGCTCGGCGCAGCCTGGATGAAAGACAACGCCGGCAGTCACGGCCTGTATGCCGTGGCATTCGTCTCCGGCCTGACCGATATGGATGCGATCACCCTGTCCAGTCTGCGCCTGTTCAACCTCGGCCAGCTGACCGAGCATCAGACTGTCACCGCCATCACCATCGCCTTCCTGACCAACCTCTCCTTCAAGTTCGGCCTGGTGGTTTTCATTGGCGGGCGGAAGCTCGCGCAACAAGTCGGCATCGGCTTCGCGGCAATTGCCTGCGGCGTCGTGCTGGGCTGGATTGCGTTATAATCGCGCGCTTTTTATTCAGTTCCTCGAAGTCTGGATAGATAGAGGAACTGGGCACGCGACCACTGCGATTCGCCCGAAAAACGAACTTTATAGAGACAAACACATGGAAGCCGAACAACTCAACGCCATCTCCAACCAGCTGCAAGATCTGAGCTCGCGCAGCGCCGAATTGCGGAGGTATCTTTGACTTCGATGCCAAGCAGGAACGCTTAGCCGAAGTCTGCGCCCTCGCCGAAGATCCGGCCATCTGGCAGGACGCCAAGCGCGCACAGGAACTGGGGCGCGAACGCAAGGCACTGGAAGATGTCGTGCTCGGCCTCGGGAAAATTCAGCAGGATCTCACCGATGCCTCCGAGTTGTTCGAGATGGCGCAGGCTGAAAACGATGATGACAGTCTGAACAGCATCGCCGCCGACGTGCAGGACATCGAAAAACGCGTCGCGGCGCTCGAATTCCGCCGTATGTTCTCCAACCCGGCGGACCCGAACAACTGCTTCATCGACATCCAGGCCGGCGCCGGTGGCACCGAAGCTTGCGACTGGGCCTCCATGCTGCTGCGCATGTATCTGCGTTACTGCGAACGCAAGGGCTTCAAGGTCGAGGTGCTCGAACAGACCGACGGCGACGTTGCCGGCATCCGCAGTGCTTCGCTGAAAGTCGAAGGAGAATATGCCTATGGCCATCTGCGCACCGAAACCGGCGTGCACCGGCTCGTGCGCAAGTCGCCGTTCGACTCCTCGGGCGGCCGCCACACTTCCTTCGCCAGCCTGTTTGTCTATCCCGAGGTGGACGATTCCATCGAAGTGGACATCAATCCGGCCGATCTGCGCGTTGACACCTTCCGCGCGTCCGGCGCCGGCGGCCAGCACATCAACAAGACCGATTCGGCGATCCGCATCACCCACATCCCGACCGGCATTGTGGTGCAATGCCAGAACGACCGCTCGCAGCACAAGAACCGCGCCGAAGCGATGTCAATGCTGAAGTCGCGCATGTACGAGGAAGAACTGCGCAAGCGCAATGCGGAAAAACAAGCGCTCGAAGACACCAAATCCGACGTCGGCTGGGGCCACCAGATCCGCAGCTACGTGCTGGACAACTCCCGCATCAAGGATCTGCGCACCAACGTCGAAATAGCCAACACGCAAAAGGTACTTGACGGTGACCTGGACGCCTTCATCGAGGCCAGCCTGAAGCAAGGCGTGTAATTCAGAACAAACAACCGAGAAATCGATAAACTTGCATATCGTTTTCTCGGTTGTTCTTTGAATCCGCAAACAAAGAACCCCGCTTATGCGGGGTTCTTTGTTATCAACTGACCTGACTCAAACTCACTGGTGCCGCGGGTGCGGCAGGTGCCGCAGGTGCCGCGGGTGCCGGCGGTATTGCATTTGTAAGCATTGCAATTTTTCCACCAATATACACTATGATAGGTGTCGTAAGAAACGCCGCCAGGCTATGCGCACGAATCAAACCGCCGGATACCATTGCCACTTCTTCTGCCGTCATAACTGTCTTCATTCCAAGTTCTTTCATCTTTTATCTCCATTACGTTATTGCTTAAAAATAACCCGGCGTAAAAGCAAGATCTGAAACTCGACAATGCATGTGGGTTAGCCCATATGGTTCCCCTTCAAGTCGCCTACGAGCGGCGTAGTTCCGTTACCACCCGGGTTATAACCCTGATGGCAGGCGGATATTAACTGCAGACGGACACAATTACCATTACACTTCATTACAAAAGTCTTTTATAAACATGCGGTTGCGTTACTAATTGTCATCATCCGGCAACCAGCCTGTAACACTGTTGTGCCAATGGAATGATGAGGGATTATTTTCGGCACATGAAGTTCGTTGCTGATCAACCTGAATTGAAGTCTTACTTGGTAAGTCGTTGTGCTATAGTACGCACCTTGGTAATTAGTTGAATGAAAGCAAAATGGCTACCTTGACCGTCTCTTCCAAGGGGCAAGTCGTCCTGCCAGCCGACATCCGGCGACGGCTGGGCTTGATGGCGGGAACACGACTTGAAATTGTTGAAGAGCCAGATGGCGTCCGACTGGTTGTTGCCAGACCGATCAAGACCACCAATGTAGCGGCTTGCGCGGGTATGGTGACTGCCCCTTCCAAAGGAAAACTGCGCAAGCTGAGCGAGTTCGATGCCGCCTCGTTATTGCACAAGCCTGCCAAATGAATGCCGTTGACACCAGCGTGCTCGCGCGTTTTTTCATCAACGACCCGGACGATCCGGAATCAGCCAAACAACGCCCCGCGGCTGTTTCGGCGCTCTCGGGCGCAGTATTTGTGCCGGTTTCCGTGATTCTTGAATTCGAATGGATAATGCGCGGATTTTATGAGCTGTCGCGCAAAGACATCCAACGCGTATTCGAATCGCTTTGCGGCCTTGAAAACGTGCAGATCGAGGACCGCGGTATCGTGCTATCCGCTTTGAATGCTTACCAAAAAGGCCTGGATTTCGCCGATGCACTGCATCTTGCCCGGGCGAACTTTTGCAGCACTTTTTTGAGTTTTGATCAACGCCTCCAGAAACGGGCCAAAGCGGAAGAGTTAACCCCCAAGGTGCAGACCCCGAAGGCTTAAATTGCAGAATTAAATTTAGAACTTAACTTTACAAATAGAAGCTACTCATGACCACTGAACAAACCACCCAACCGCAAGACGACAACCAGATCATCGCAGAACGCCGCGCCAAACTGAATGCGCTGCGCGAGAAAGGTGTCGCCTTCCCGAATGACTTTGAGCGCAAGCATCAGGCCGGC
Source organism: Gallionella sp. (assembly GCA_035702405.1). GTDB lineage: Bacteria > Pseudomonadota > Gammaproteobacteria > Burkholderiales > Gallionellaceae > Gallionella. The sequence continues at coordinate 16,307 of DASSQR010000011.1, forward strand.
GACCTGCATGCCGAATTCGGCGACAAGAGCCACGACGAACTGGAAAGCTTGCAGATCCATGTTGCGGTTGCCGGGCGCATGATGCTGAAACGCGTGATGGGCAAGGCCAGCTTCGCCACCATTCAGGATACGAGCGGGCGCATCCAGCTCTTCATCAGCAATGGCGACACCGGCGAAGAAGCGCACAACGAGTTCAAGCACTACGACCTCGGCGATATCCTCGGTGCCCAGGGCGTGCTGTTCAAAACCAAGACTGGCGAGCTGTCGGTGCGTGTGACGCAGCTTCGCCTGCTGACCAAGGCACTGCGCCCGCTACCGGAAAAATTCCACGGCCTCACCGACCAGGAACAGAAGTACCGCCAACGCTATGTCGACCTCATCACCAACGAGCAGACGCGCAAGACCTTCCTGATCCGTTCGCAGATCATCCAGGCCATCCGCGAATTTTTTGCGCGCGACGGCTACCTCGAAGTCGAAACGCCGATGATGCACGTGATCCCCGGCGGCGCGTCGGCCAAGCCGTTCATCACCCACCACAACGCGCTCGATATGCCGCTCTACCTGCGCATCGCGCCGGAGCTGTACCTCAAGCGGCTGGTGGTCGGCGGCTTCGAGAAAGTGTTCGAAATCAACCGTAACTTCCGCAACGAGGGCCTGTCGACACGGCACAATCCCGAGTTCACGATGATCGAGTTCTACGAAGCCTATCGCGACTACAAGTACCTGATGGACTTCACCGAGCGGCTGTTCGCCGAAGTCGCAAACAAGGTGCTCGGCACGACGGTCATCAGTTACCAGGGAAAGGAACTGGATCTCGGAAAACCATTCCACCGCCTGACCATGGTGCAAGCGATCCAGAAATATCACCCGCAGTTTACGGATGCGCAATTGAACGATCGCGACTTCGTCATCAATGAACTGCAAGATCTGAAGGCCAAGTACAAACCGGAAGACGGCATCGGCGGGTTGCAACTGTCGCTGTTCGAGGAACTGGCCGAAGGGCACCTGTTCGAGCCGACTTTCATCGTCGATTATCCGGTTGAAACCTCGCCCCTGGCGCGCGCTTCCGATGCCCGCCCGGACATCACCGAACGCTTCGAGCTGTTCATTGTCGGGCGCGAAATCGCCAACGGCTTCTCCGAGCTGAACGATCCGGAAGACCAGGAAGCACGCTTCGATGCGCAGGTCGCCGCGAAGGAAGCTGGTGACGAGGAAGCGATGTTCAAGGACGCCGATTACATCCGCGCGCTGGAATATGGCCTGCCGCCGACCGCCGGCGAAGGCATCGGCATCGACCGGCTGGTGATGCTGCTGACGGATGCGGCGAGTATCCGGGATGTAATCCTCTTCCCGCACATGCGTCCTGAATGACCATGACTAACCTGCTGCGTGACCAATCTGCGGCGTTGCGTGCTCGCTTGCTCATCGCCTACCTTACCAGGTATGTCTCGTCGCGCGCTGGTAGAACAACTAGCCATTCGACTAAGCCCGCAAGCGGGCAAGTCGCTGGTTATGCGCGGCGCCTTGCATCTTGGTCTACTCGCGACGGTTATTCACAGTCAATCACAGTTGCTTATGTTGGTGGGCGAAACTAAAGAGCGCCTGCTCCAGCATTACCCGATGCTGGCAGAACTGCCCGTCGGCGAAGTGGATGGCTTGCTGGCGCATTCGATGGTGATGTCATTGCCGGCAGGCGCGGTGGTGTTCGACGAGCACCAGCCTTGCCAGGGATTCCCGATGCTGCTGTCCGGCAGCATCCGCGTGATCAAGTCCGCGCCCAACGGGCGCGAATTGCAGCTGTATCGCATCAATCCCGGGGAAAGCTGCATCCTGACCAGCAGCTGCCTGCTCGGTCACACGCGCTACCAGGCGCGTGGTGTCACAGAACAGGCAACCGAAATGGTGGTACTGTCGCCCGGCGAATTTCATCGCTTGTTCGGCAAGCATGACGCATTTCGCACCTATGTATTCAACCTGTTTTCCGAGCGGCTCACGAGCCTGATGGAACTGGTCTCTGCGGTTGCGTTCCAGAAGCTGGACCAGCGTCTCGCCGCCCTGCTCATCAGCAAACCCGGCCCATTACACATCACACATCAAGCGCTGGCGGACGAACTCGGCAGCGCACGCGAAATCATCAGCCGCTTGCTGAAAGGTTTTGCCGATCAGGGCTGGGTGAGGCTGGGTCGTGAGCAGATCGATATTACCGATGCGGCCGCCCTGAGGAAATTTGCCGCGTTTTGACCCCCCGGCTGCTGCTTCCATCGGTTGCATCTCGCTCTTTTGTGATTTTCATCACAGACAATAAACCGCCATTCGTTTAATTTGTTTCTCCCACAATCCCATTTCAAGGAGAAGAAAATGAAAATCAACGTAGGCAGTGCAGATCGTTTCTTGCGTATCGTGGTCGGTCTGGCACTGATCGCCCTGGCCGCAACCGGGACTGTCGGCGCCTGGGGCTGGATCGGCATTGTGCCCCTGCTGACCGGCATATTCCGGTTCTGCCCGGGCTATACCCTCCTGGGCATCAATACCTGCCCGATGCGCCAGAAATAGTATTTCCATTTCACCCGCGCCCGATCAGATGTCGGGCGCTTTTTTGTTTAACTCAGGAATCATCATGTTCAAACGTATTACCTTCTTCACCCTCCTCGCCTTGACGGCCTCGATTGCGTTCGCCGAGGACCTCGGAAAATTTCAGGAAGAAAGCCGTGCGGTCGCACTGCCGTTCATGAAGCAGCTCGCTGCAGAAAACCAGAAAGCTGCTGCGGGCGGCCCCGAATCCGCGATCAAAGTGTGCAAGGACATTGCGCCAAAGATGGCCGGGGACCTGTCCCGCCAGACCGGCTGGAAAGTTACCCGCGTCAGCCTGAAGGTGCGCAATCCCCTGCTCGGCACGCCGGATGCCTGGGAACAAAAGACTTTGCAGGAATTTGAGGCACGGCTCGCCAAAGGTGAAAAACCAGATAGCATGGAAGCCGCAGAAATCGTCGAAGAACCGGCCGGCAAATCATTCCGCTACATGAAGGCCATCGTGCTGCAGCCAGGCTGCCTCGTATGTCATGGCAATGCCACGCAAATACCGGATAATGTGAAGGTCCGATTAAGCGAGGAATATCCCCATGATAAAGCCACCGGTTATAGCGCCGGTCAGGTTCGCGGGGCGGTCAGCATCAAGCGACCGCTGTGATCTGTCGCGGGGATGCCGGCAATCGAAAAATTCGTGCCGACTGACAAACAGTGATACCCTTTCCCTGACCCTCTCCTGCTTTACGGGAGAGGTTTTGCTCTTTCTCTGGAAGAACTCTAATACGGGAATTGCGAGCATGACAGATATCCACATAAACCCGCCATCTCCGAAGGTACTTGCATGAGCATGACCCACGCCGACCTCCAAATCACCGGCATGCATTGCGCGTCCTGTTCGGCGCGCCTTGAAAGGGTGCTGAACCAGCTCCCGGCAGTGAACGCGACGGTGAACATCGCCACCGAAAAGGCGCACATCGATTACGACCCGCAGCAAACCGATCTGGCTGCCCTGATCAAGTCGGTGCAGGGCGCGGGTTTTGACGCGCACCCGCTGCGAGATTTTGCGGCCGAAAAACGAGAGCGTGCCGCGATCTATCGGCGTGAGCAAATACAATTCGGTATCGCGGCGCTGCTCACCCTGCCGTTGCTGGCGGGAATGTTGCTGATGTTTGCCGGTAGCCATGTCCTGATGCTGCCGGGCTGGCTGCAATTCGCGCTGGCCACGCCGGTGCAATTCTGGAGCGGCCGGCGCTTCTATACCGGCGCCTGGAGCAGCCTGCGCGGCGGCGGTGCCAACATGGATGTGCTGGTCGCGCTCGGCACCACGGCAGCCTATGCGCTGAGCTGCGCGGTATTGCTGGCGAATTTCTTCGACTTGGCGCTCGAGCAATCCCTTTATTTAGAAGCCAGTGCCACCCTGATCACGCTGGTGCTGCTCGGCAAGCTGCTGGAGGCACGCGCCAAGCGCAAGGCCTCCAGCGCGCTCGAAGCCTTGATTAACCTGCAACCAAAAATGGCGCACGTCGAACGTGACGGCGTAATCGAGGAACTTGCCGTCGCGCAAATGACAGTCGGCGATGTGTTCCTAGTGCGCCCCGGCGAAAGCGTTCCGGTAGACGGCATCGTGCTGGAAGGCACGTCGAGCATGGATGAAGCGATGCTGACCGGTGAGAGCATGCCGCAAAGCAAGCAGGCTAATGACAAAGTCTATGCCGCGACGCTAAACCAGCATGGTCTGCTAAAATGCCGTGCCCTGGCCGTCGGTTCGCACACGCAGCTCGCCGCGATCATCCGGCTGGTAGAACAGGCCCAGGGCTCGAAAGCCGCCATCCAGAAACTGGCCGACCAGGTCTCCGCCGTGTTTGTGCCGGCAGTCGTCATCATCGCACTGCTGACCTTCATTGGCTGGTGGCTCACGGGCAGCGGCTTTACCACGGCGTTGATCAACGCCGTTTCGGTGCTGGTCATTTCCTGCCCGTGCGCGCTCGGACTGGCGACGCCGACCGCGCTGGTGGTATCCACCGGACGCGCCGCGCAGACCGGCGTGCTGGTCAAGGACGCCGCCGCGCTGGAACGCGCGCACAAGCTCTCGGTACTGGTAGTGGACAAGACCGGCACGCTGACCCAAGGCCAGCCGGATGTCACCGGGTTATTCCCCGAACCCGGCGTCAGTGAACGCGAGTTGCTGCAAATGGCGGCAACGCTGGCGCAAGCCTCCACACACCCGTTGTCTCACGCCCTCCTCGATTACGCCAGAAGCCAGCAGGTCGTCCCTGCGCAAGCGGTTAACCTCAGCGAAATCTCCGGGCAGGGTTTGCGCGCCGACCTCGACGGAAAGCCCTGTCTGCTTGGCTCTCCCGCGTTTATCCGCAACGCCGGAGTTGCCATTGATGAAACGCGCATACAAGCGATGCAGCAACAAGGGCAGACCGTGATCGCGCTCGCAATCAATGGCGGCTTGAGGGGCTATATTGCGTTTGCCGATCAACTGCGCGCCAGCAGCCGGGATGCGGTCGCCCGGCTGACCGCGCTGGGCATCCGCGTGGTGATGTTGAGCGGCGACAACGAGGCTACTGCACGGGCGATTGCGCAGCAGGCAGGAATCACGGAATTCCGCGCCGAAGTATTACCTCAGGATAAATCGGCGCACGTACAATCGTTCAAAGCAGCCGGCCAGCTGGTCGGCATGGTCGGCGATGGAATCAACGATGCACCCGCGCTGGCTGCAGCCGATGTCAGTTTTGCGATGCGCAGCGGCAGCGATATCGCAATCGAAGCGGCTGACCTCACGCTGATGCGCAATGACCTGATGAGTGTAGCGGATGCGATTTCGCTGTCGCGCGCCACCCTGAAGAAAATCCGCCAGAACCTCTTCTTTGCCTTTGCCTACAATGTGCTCGGCATTCCGCTGGCCGCACTGGGCATGCTCAATCCGGTGATCGCCGGCGCAGCCATGGCGATGAGCTCCGTGTCGGTGGTCAGCAACGCGCTGTTGCTGAAGCGCTGGCAACCGTTTCGGCACAACCATAATCGAGGCTAAATATGGAAACCATCATACTGAAGGTACAAGGCATGAGCTGCGGCGGGTGTGTAAAAAGCGTGACCGGCGTGCTGCAAAAAATCCCCGGTGTCGGCAGCGTCGACGTTTCGCTGGAACAGAATTGCGCGACGATCAGCTACGACCCAGCTAAAGCCGCGCCGGCGCAGTTCAGGCAGGCCATTGAAGGGGCCGGTTTCAGCGTAGGCTAGCAGGGTGTTGAAAAACTACTGCGGCAGCCATCTGCTGCGTTGCGCGGTACTCGCTTCCTCGCCTATCTCAAGATATGTCTCGTTGCTCCGTTCCGTGCGCCTTGCATCTGGCTGTCCTCGCTACGTTCTTCAACACCCTGCTAAATTGTACCCAGCCAGGCAGCTCCCCAAGGTCAACCGGACTGCCCATCGGCGCGTACTCGCCAGTAGACCGGCAAGTAATGCAGCCCCCAAGGCACAAAGCTTCCAAGCCAGAGGATTACGGCAGAAAGATATAGCCAGGAACCCGCCTGCGCCGGCACGATGTCCGCCAGCACGCGCAATACTGCGACGCCTTGTATTCCCGCGAACATCAACCGAACCGGCATATCCACTTTCATCGGCAATCCGGAATGCCCCAGGGTAACCCGTGTCGCCATGCCGATCAGCAGGGTGGTGAAACAGCCGATGGTCAAGGCATGCAGCGGTGCGAGCCCCCCTATGTGCACAGTGCCATGGCTGACAAACGACACCAGACTCTGGACAGTGAACAGCAGCATCGCGACTCCCAGCCAGGCAAAGCCGATATGCAACACGCCGAGCAGTGGAATTTGCAGTGCGCGGCAAAAGCCCCAGATATAAGTCAAATAACCCGCCGCGAGCACCAACGGTGCATCACATAGCCACAGCCAGGAGGATTCATTTGCGACCTGCAACAGTCCATGCGCAACGCTGCCTGCCACCATAACCCACCACGCCCAGTACGGACGTTTTACATGATGAAACGGCAATGCGCTGCTGGTGAAGAAAGGAATCATGCGGTGCGCGACACTGGCGAAGACCGGCAGCAAGAACAGCCACAACCCGCCCTGAATGGAAAACTGCAGCCAGTAACCATTGTCGCTCAATAACCAGACCAGGTACGACGCCAAACCGCACCATCCTGCGCCAAGTGCGGCGAAGATGATTTTGGGGTGCCGCTTGTCGCCATGCGCTGTTTCAAGCAACACACGCAACAATGCATACAATGCCACGCCCCAGCCCGCCAGCATGCTGACGACAGCGGCAACCAGCACCTCGCGCCCCGCAAATAATCCGGAATGAAAACCGGCAGCTCCTGACACCAGCAGCATGAAGGCCGGCACATAGCGTCGCGCTGGAATTTCCTCGCCATTCATCCAGCGCGGGAAGGTGGTCATCAGGAAGCCGAAGATGAAAAATGGGAACAGACCATAGATCATCAGGTAACC
>DASSQR010000012.1:0-85501 GCA_035702405.1 Gallionella sp.
CGCTTTCCGGCGCGCCTGCGTCCTGCTATTCCAGCATCCGGAAGCCATGCTATTCAATCCGACGGTACGCGACGAGCTTGCCTACGGCCCGCGCCAACTGGCGCTGGATGATATCGACGAACGCGTCGCAAACTGGGCGCGGCAATTGTCGCTGGAGCCGCTGCTCGACAAGGCGCCATTCCTGCTTTCCGGGGGACAGAAACAGAAGATCGCACTGGCTTCCTTGCTGACCCTGGATCCGGAAGTGCTGCTGCTCGACGAGCCTTCCGCCAGCCTCGATCCGGCTACGGTAGGCTGGCTGATCGACATGCTGATCCATTCCGGAAAAACGCTGGTGCTCGCCACGCACAATCTTTCCCTGGCTGCGGAGCTCGGAGAACGCTGCGTGGTGCTCGGGACCGGCGGAAAGATCCTGTTTGATGGACCGATTCAGACCGCGCTCGCCGACATGCCGTTACTCGAACGCGCGGTGCTGGCACATCGACACAGGCACGTTCATGACGGCGTGGAGCACGCGCATCCACATGTGCATGATTGGCAGTAATACGGTTTCTGACAAAATTGCGAAGCCACGCAGGTCCCGCATCGTTTCAACCAATACAGCGACAGGCCGACACCTTGTTGCGCCCGGAGTTTTTCGCCTCGTAGAGGGCCGCATCTCCGCGACCGATCAATTGCGCAAAATTCGAGTCGTCCGGCAGGAGACTGGCAACGCCGATCGAAATAGTGAAATGCAGCGGCCGGTCATTCTCTACCGGTACATCTGCGATGGCTGCTGCCTGACATAGCCGCTCGGCGACTTCGACCGCCTGCTTTCCTCCCGTTTCCGGCAGCACGATGCCGAACTCGTCCCCGCCAATTCGTCCAATAACATCGACCTCGCGCAGGATTCCCCGGCAAACCTCGGTCAGCTTCCTGAGGACCGCGTCGCCAACCAGGTGTCCATATTTGTCGTTAGTTTCCTTGAAGTGGTCAAGATCGAACATGAGGAAAGACATTGCGCCTCCATAGCGACGGGTGCGGGTAAATTCCTGATCGGCCATCTCCATGAAGCGCCGCCGGTTGGCACACCCGGTGAGGGGATCGGTGCTTGCCTGTTGCTCGAGTTTCAATTCCAGCTCTTTGCGCTCGGTAACATCCTGAATGACTCCCAGCATCTCGACTTGCCCGGGTTCCGGGGAGACCTGGATGGTGCCCAGTATTCTCGCTTCCCTGCCGCCCCCCAGACAAACGACCCGGCCCCGGCTATGCACATTGCGCACACTTCCGTTCGGCAGGGTGATCCGGTATTCCACATCAAATTCACCGCCTTCCAGCACGCGGTTGATATGGCTGGACACCGTGGTCCGGTCATCGGGATGAATCGCCTGGATGAACGCATCGTGGCTTGGCTGTTGAGCTTGCGGGTCAAGGCCGAGGATACGGTAAGTTTCGTCCGACCAGGCAGACTGGCCCGAATGCATATCCCACTCCCAATGGCCGACGTGAGCGATGGCCTGGGCCATCTTCAGGCTTTCCTCGCTCTTGCGCAGTGCCTCTTCGGCACGCTGCATCTGTTGCCGCGAGCGGCTTAGCGACACATGGGTATTGACCCGCGCAATGACTTCCTCGGTCTGGAATGGCTTGGTGATATAGTCGATGCCACCTGCCTGAAAGCCCTTCACTTTGTCTTCGATGTCGGTGGCGGAACTGATGAAGATCACGGGGATTTCTGTTAATGCGGGATTTTCCTTGAGCTTGCGGCAGACCTCGAACCCGTCCATCACCGGCATGCGGATGTCCAGCAGAACCAGCTCCGGCGCTTCCGCCGCGGCCGAACGCAGCGCCAGCTCTCCATTGTTGAACGGACGCACCGTGTAGCCCGCGGCGGTCAGGATATTCCTGAGCAAGGTCAGGGCGCCGGAATCATCGTCAACGATCAGGATATTACCGTTCATGGCGCGGCTCCTTTGCTGTTCTGTTCTGCAGTTTCCAGTGCCTTGAGGATGGGCAGGTAATTGAAATTATGCAAATGCGGCGCCAGCATGGCGGCGAGGCCCGCATCTGCTTGTTCAATGGCTCGCATGATTTGCTCAAGGCGATCGACGTTGCCAACCAGCATTCCATCGGCCAGTTCGCGGCGCAGGGCTTCCGGCAGCCTGGCCAGTGCGTCAGCGGATATCGCCGTTGCGGTCTCGGCGGCGGGTGCTTGTTCATAGACATAGTGCACCCCGAGATGCTTTGCCAGGCAGTCGAAGATTTCAGTGGCCTGATAGGGCTTGCGTACAAAATCGTCCATGCCTGCTTTCAGCATTTCCTCACGCTGATCTGCAAATGCCGAAGCGGTAACGGCTGAAATTTTGACTTCCTTGCCGCCATCGAGCGCACGAATGCGCCGGGTTGCCTCCACGCCATCCATCACCGGCATGCGGCGGTCCATCCAGATGAAGTGCGGACGAAAAGTCTGGAATAATTCCACTCCTTCCGCACCATTGACGGCCACTTTGACGGTGAAGCCCGCGCTTTCGAGCAGGTGCTGCAACAACAGCCAGTTTTCTTCCTGGTCCTCGACGATCAAGATACGGTATGAAGGTTGTCCCGGTTCCAGGCCGATAACACGTCCCATTGCGGCTTTGCGGGATGTTGCCCCAGCTCGCTCGGCCACTTGGACCGGCAGATCGACGCGGAACAGCGAGCCTTGGCCCGGTGTGCTGTCGATGTTGACGTTGCCGCCCATCAAATTCACATACTCGCGCACAATCGTCAATCCCAGCCCGGTACCTTTCTGCGTCGCGGTTTTCCCTACCTGTACAAAAGGTTCGAAAATGCGCGCCTGGTCCGCCTTGCTGATGCCAATCCCGCTGTCTTCCACCTCGATGACGAGCCGCAGCGATTTGCCGGCCGATTTTGTTCCGAACCGCAGTGTCACGCCACCGCGGTTGGTATATTTGATCGCATTGCTTACTAGGTTGACGACCAACTGGCGCAGCTTTTCGCTGTCGCACTGAATAAACTGCGGGACTTCCGAAGTCTGGTCAAGCAAGAGCTGCAAGCCCTTTTCTTCGGCACGTGCACGGAGCAGATCGACGATGTCACGCATGAGGGCGGCAGGATCGAGCGGTCCGATTTCCAGTTCCGTCCGGCCGGCTTCGATTTTTGCCATATCGAGCACATCGTTGATGAGGCTTAGCAAATGCTCGCCGCTGCGATTGATGATATCGAGGTTCCGGCGCTGCCCCTCGTTAATGCCGGGTTCGCTCCGCATCAGGTTGGAGAAGCCCAGAATGGCATTCAGCGGCGTGCGCAGCTCGTGGCTCATCGTGGCAAGAAACACACTCTTGGCCCGGTTGGCAGCTTCGGCCTGTTCCTGTGCCTTTTTCGCGCGCGCCTGAGCGCGCAGCATGGCCTCGGCGATGAAGGAAATCATCGTACAATTCACGAAGAACACAGCCATGCCCAGCCAGTCGCCGGCATCGCGGATGAAGGGCAGGCCGGTGGGCGACCAGAAGATGACCACGAGGCAGGACAGTGCGGCGGTTAGCACGCCGATTAACCAACCACCGTAAAGGGCCGCGATCATCACGGCCGGATAGAACGTCACCCAGGGAATGCGCAGCTCCAGCCCTTGCAGCGGCCAGATGCGCAGTGCGGCGCCCACGATTACAATCGCCGGGGCAACGACATAACGCATCCATTCGCGACGAAATATCTGCTGTAGGTTCATGGTTCCTTTTCATTTGTTTTCAGGAACTTCCTCGCCTGCCAACGTCACGGCTACAACACGCTAGTTCGCTGTTTACACGAAAAATTTGTGGGTCACAATAGCACCGGGAATCCGTATGCAATGGAAATCGTTCCACTGTGCCTGATGGTCTTCAACTATACTTGCGTCACACGACAAAAGAGCGGAGATGCGGAAATGAGTATGAAACCTCTGACCCGGCGCATCGTGGCGGTGATCCTGATCGTGCTGGGTGCCATGCTGATGCTGCTTGCGCCGGATATCTGGCAGGGCGCGCTGGTGCTTGCATTGGGTATCGTGCTGGAAATCGTCGGGATTGCGCTGGAGCACAAGAACGGCAAGGGTTTGTGACCGCCGTGCCCTGGTACTTAACTCATGCATTTGCCGGATGCACCATGGCGGCGGGCTGCATCCAGCGATCGAAATCTTCCGCGCTGACGTAGTTCAGCGCCAATGCCGCCTGCTTAAGGGTGCTGCCGTCCTGATGCGCGCGTTTGGCAATTTCTGCGGCGCGGTCGTAGCCGATATGCGGCGTCAGCGCCGTCACCAGCATCAGCGAGCGTTCCATCAATTCCGAAATTCGCGCGTGATTGGCGGTGATTCCGCGCACGCAATACTCCTCAAAACTGGTCATGCCATCTGCAAGCAGACGGACGCTCTGCACGAAGTCATACGCGATGAGCGGTTTGAAGACATTGAGCTCGAAGTTGCCTGACGCCCCGCCGAAATTGATTGCGACATCATTGCCGAACACCTGGGCGCACGACATCGTGAGTGCTTCGCATTGCGTCGGGTTCACCTTGCCCGGCATGATCGAGCTGCCCGGTTCGTTTTCCGGGATGCTGATTTCACCCAGGCCACAACGCGGGCCGGAAGCGAGCCAGCGCACGTCATTGGCAATTTTCGTCAGTGCCGCGGCCAGCGTCTTGAGCGCGCCATGGGCGAATACCAGCGCGTCATGCGCTGCCAGTGCGGCAAATTTGTTTGGCGCCGACTTGAACGGTATCCCGGTGCTGCGGGTCAGCTCGGTCGCGACCAGTTCGCCAAATTCGGCGTGGGTGTTCAGGCCGGTACCAACGGCCGTGCCGCCCGCCGCGAGCTGATAGAGCGGCGCCAGCGCGGAAATGATGACCGATTCTGCCAGATCCAGTTGAGCCACATAGCCGGAAAATTCCTGGCCCAGCGTGAGCGGCGTGGCATCCTGCAGATGCGTCCGGCCGATCTTGATGATGTCGGCAAACTCGCCGGATTTCACCTCCAGCGTGGCACGCAGGGAATTCAGCGCAGGCAGCAGCTCGTGGAGAATGCCGGAGGCCGCCGCCACATGCATTGCGGTGGGAAAAATATCGTTGCTGGACTGACCGAGGTTGACATCATCGTTGGGATGCACCTTGCGTTCGGTGCCGCGTTCGCCACCCAGCAGTTCCGATGCACGGTTGGCGAGCACTTCGTTGACGTTCATGTTGCTCTGCGTGCCTGAGCCGGTCTGCCAGACCGAAAGCGGGAACTCGTCGCGATGCAACCCGCCCAGAACTTCATCGGCCGCTTGGATGATGGCGGTTGCCTTCCCGTCATTCAACAAGCCCAGTTCGCGGTTTACCAGTGCACACGCACGTTTTACCGTCGCGAGGGCCTTGATGATTTCTTCCGGCATGCGCTCGCAGGAAATGTGAAAGTGTTCGAGCGAACGTTGCGTCTGCGCTCCCCACAATCGCTCGGTGTCAACGTCGATGGTGCCGAACGAGTCGCGTTCTGTTCTGGTACTCATAAAATAGTTCCCTTTCGTGGACTCGATCATCGCCCGTGATCCTGCGGGATCACGGGTTAGTGCGAACTTCAAAGCCGAATAACGCCTGGTCTGCCCAGTTCCTGCAGTTACTGCGCGATCAATCCTCTCAATACATACGGCAGGATTCCGCCGTGACGGTAATAGTCCACCTCGATCGGCGTATCGATGCGCACCAGCAGCGGTACCTGTTGCGTGCTGCCATCCTGGCGGCGGATCGTCAGGGTGACATCCTGTTGCGGATTCAGGTTATCGTCGAGCCCGCTGATGTCGAAGAATTCTTCGCCGGTCAGCTGCAGCGCGGCAACACTGGCGTTGTCCTTGAACTGCAGCGGCAGCACGCCCATGCCGACGAGATTGCTGCGGTGGATGCGCTCGAAGCTTTTCGCGACCACAGCCTTGACGCCCAGCAGCTGTGTGCCTTTGGCGGCCCAGTCGCGGCTGGACCCGGTACCGTATTCCTCGCCAGCAAAGATGACGGTGGGGGTACCGTTTGCGATGTGTTTCATCGCGGCATCGTAAATCGACATCTGCTCGCCATAATAAAGCGTATAGCCGCCTTCCACACGGCTGCCATCGGCTTTTGGCGGTAGCATCAGGTTCTTGATGCGGACATTGGCGAAGGTGCCGCGCATCATGACTTCATGGTTGCCGCGGCGCGAGCCGTAGCTGTTGAAATCCTTGACCGCTACGCCCTTGCTCTCCAAGTACTTGCCGGCGGGTGAAGTCGCCTTGAAGCTGCCGGCGGGACTGATGTGGTCGGTGGTGACCGAGTCGCCCACGATGGCCAGAGATATCGCCCCGGCGATGTTGCCGATCTTGCCGACGGCCATGCCGAAGCCGTTGAAGAATGGCGGGCAGGCGATGTAGGTGGATTCTTCCCATTGATACAAATTGCCCTGGCTCGCCGAGATGCCGTTCCACAGCGGCAGATCCTTGGTCAGGTCGGAATAGAGCTGGCGGTACACCGTCGGGTCGACCGCATACCGCATCAGGCTCATGATTTCCGTACTGGTCGGCCAGATATCCCGCAGGTAGACCGGCTGGCCGTCGCGGCTGCGCCCGAGCGGTTCGCGATCCAGGTCGATGTTTACTTTGCCGGCGATGGCGAAGGCGACGACCAGCGGCGGGCTTGCCAGGAAGTTGGCCTTGATATTGGCGTGGATGCGGGCCTCGAAGTTGCGGTTGCCGGAGAGTACCGCAGCGCCAACCAGTTCGTTTTCAGAGATCGTCCGGTCGATCTCCTCGCGCAGCGGGCCGGAGTTGCCGATACAGGTGGTGCAGCCATAGGCTGCCAGCGCAAAGCCCAGTTGCTCAAGGTAGGGCAGCAGACCGGCCTTGACCAGATAATCCGTGACCACGCGTGACCCCGGGGCGAGCGAGGTCTTGATGTGCGGCTGGACGCGCAGCCCTTTTTCCACCGCCTTTTTCGCGAGCAGCCCGGCGGCGAGCAGTACGCTCGGGTTGGAGGTGTTGGTGCATGAAGTGATCGCCGCGATCAGCACGTCGCCGTGTCCAAGTTCGACATGTTCACTCTGCACCCAGCTGTGCGAGCCGGTCACGCTGTCCGGTGTGGGACGGTTGTCCACCATCTCCACCATGTCCAGCGGAGCCGCGGTTTCCAGGGTCTCGCCGTTCTGCTCGCCGCCACCGGTCATCGAGGTGAAGCTGCTGATCTTGAGATCGGTCGGATAACGCCGGGTCAGTTTATCGGCCGGCTGGTTGAAGCCGTTCTCGGTCACGGGTTTGCTGAATAGTGTATTGAACGTTTCCTTCATCGCGGACAGCGGTATGCGATCCTGCGGCCGCTTCGGCCCCGCCAGCGAGGGTTCGATGCTCGCGAGGTCCAGTTCGACCACGCTGCTGTAGTCGATTTCACCTGCCTGCGGAATACCGTATAACTTTTGCGCCTTGAAGTAAGACCGGAAGGCGTCCACCTCTTCGTCGGTGCGACCTGTGTAACTCAGGTAATCCACCGTGACGTCATCGACCGGGAAGAAGCCCATGGTCGCGCCATACTCGGGCGCCATGTTGCCGATCGTGGCGCGATCCGGAACCGATAGCGCCGCTGTGCCGTCGCCGAAGAATTCGACAAATTTTCCGACCACCTTGTGCTTGCGCAACAGCTCGGTAACGGTCAGCACGAGGTCGGTCGCGGTCACGCCCTCGCGCAGCTGGCCCTTGAGGTGCACCCCGACCACATCAGGGGTCAGGAAATACACCGGCTGGCCGAGCATGCCGGCCTCCGCCTCGATGCCGCCGACCCCCCAGCCGACCACACCGATGCCGTTGATCATGGTGGTGTGGCTGTCGGTGCCGACCAGCGTGTCGGGGTAATACACGCCATCCTTATGCTGCACCCCGCGCGCGAGGTATTCGAGATTCACCTGATGCACGATGCCGACGCCGGGAGGCACCACCTTGAAGGTATCGAAGGCCTGCATGCCCCACTTCATGAAGCGGTAGCGCTCCAGATTGCGCTCGAACTCGAGTTCCATGTTGAGCTTCAGCGCATCGGGACGGTTGTAGTAGTCCACCTGCACCGAGTGATCGACGACCAGGTCAACCGGCACCAGCGGTTCGATGATTTTCGGGTTCTTGCCCATTTTTGCGGCGGCGTCGCGCATGGCGGCAAGATCGGCCAGCAGTGGCACCCCGGTGAAATCCTGCAGGATGATTCGCGCAACCACGAACGGGATTTCCTCGGTGCGCGGCGCATTGGGCTGCCAGTTGGCCAGCTGGTGGATATGATTCTCGGTGATTTTCTTGCCGTCGAAGTTGCGCAAGATTGCTTCGAGCACGATGCGGATGGACACCGGCAAGCGTGAGATTTTCCCGATGCCAGCGGCTTCCAGTGCGGGCAGGGAATACAGCGTTCCGCTCTTGCCACCAGCGAGGTTGAAAGACTGACGACTGTTGAACTGATTGTGCAACATGGCAGCATCTCCCTGTTTTTGTGAGGAAACGAGTGGTTGATTATAAGGGGATATGCTTTCTTTCGCACAAGTATGATTTTTTAAGCACCAGTCGCGTAACTATGCCAGGGTCAATCCGATACGCGTTCGGCCACGCTGGGTAGCCGAACTGTGTTATTTGCTCCACTTGACGGCAAAGCATCGATGGGTTTTACTTCAAGTACTTGCCGGCGCTTCTTGCGCAGTACAGGCAAGCACGCGCGATTCCATGGCATCAGGATGTAACTTCTGTCGGGTCAGACTGGACTGTTATTGAAACATCCAGAACAGGAGAGATACCGTATGAATGCTTCCGCATACATCTGCTATTCCCAGTGGTCTGAACGCTCGTTTCTGACATACATGACTGTCCGCAGCAGCCGGATATCGGGTGGCAACGCGTTTACCTTCCCTTCGCGATTTTCCTGCCGTAGTGCTTCGTCCTGTCTGATCGGGAATCTTTCGGAATCGACCCCCGCCATCGCAACGGATGGCTTGCCATGAAAGCATCTCGCTATTACTGGATCGCGGCGGTGGTTGCGATCGGACTTGTGGCGGCAGCGGTCGCCTATTTCACCACCCGTCCCGCAAGTTCAGAACTCAGACCTTTGACCGTCGCCGTGGCGCGTTCGCATGACAGCACGCTGGTCTATGTCGCCGATAGTCAGGGCTATTTTCGGGAGGAGGGGCTGAATGTCACGCTTCAGCCTCATGAGTTTGGCAAACCCGCGCTAGACTCAATGCTGGATGGCAAGGCGGATCTCGCAACTGTAGCGGAAACTCCGATCATGCTGGCTGTTATGAAGGGCAAGCCGCTGGCGGTGATTGCGGGGATCTTCGGTTCCGACCGCAACATGGGCATCGTTGCCCGCCGGGACAAGGAGATTATAGCGCCCAAGGGTTTGGCGGGAAAACGAATCGCCGCCGCAGCGGGTACCAATGGCGATTATTTTCGCTATGCTTTTCTGGCAGCGAATGGCGTTCCGATGGGCACAGTCGAGGCGGTCGCGTTGCGACCGGCAGAGATGGCAGATGCGCTGCAAGCTGGTCGGGTGGACGCCGTAGCGGTATGGCATCCATTCTTGCGCCTGTGCGAAAAGAAACTTGGCAATGACGGTGTTACCTTTTACGGCGAGGCAGTCTATACGTATACCTTCAATGTTGCTGCATCCCGGCGGATATTGGAGGATGACCGGCGAGCGGTCGAATCTTTTCTGCGTGCATTAAAGAAAGCCGAGCATTATGTCCAGCAAAATCCGGACCGGGCGATAGAGATTGTCGCCCATGCGACTGGAGCCGATCGTGAAATGCTGAAGGAGCTATGGGGCGGCTTCAACTTCCGCATGTCGCTGGAGCAGGCGCTGTTGATCAGCATGGAAAATGAGGCCGGATGGGCCATCAAGGAAAAACTGGTTGAGCGGAAAACACTTCCCAATTTTCTGGACTTCATTTATTTCGATGGTCTTGAGAAAGTAAGCCCGGAAGCCATGCTCATTACCCACTGAGAGACAGAGATGAAAATTCGGAGCCGGTTACAGCTCATCATTCTGACGACATTTGCTGTCGCCGTAACGGTCACAGTGGTAATGGTTGCAGTAAACCGGGAGATGGCACGCGAGCGGGCTCAGATCGAAAATGTCCAGGCCACCCTGGAGGCCCTGTTCCGCCTCAGGGGACGGACGTTCGAATATCTGACCCAACCGGAAGCGCGCGTCGTGGACCAATGGCATGCAGAACAGGAGGAAATCGGCAGCCGCCTGCGGGCGCTGGCGGGGGCCACACCGGAGGAACAGTCAATTGCCGAGTCGTCGCGGCGAGACCTTGAACGAAGCAACGCCATCTTCGACCAGCTTACCGCGTTGGGTCCAGAGGCAGAACGGGCCGGCGGCCGGGAGATACTCTCCGGGCAACTCCAGCTCAAGATTCAGTCGGTTGCTTCCGGCATGCTGCGGCTGGAGGAGACGATGCGCCAGCGCCTTGCTGTAGCACAACAACGCGCGACCTTGATTATCACTACCCTGATGGCCGTACTTATATTGATCATTGCCGCCGGCTTGCTGCTGCTTGGGAGAAGCATCCTCCGGCCGCTCAGTGCATTGCGCAAAGGAGTAGAGATCATCGGCGCCGGCAATCTGGAATACCGCTTTGGCCTGACATTGCGGGACGAGATTGGCGAACTAGCCGGCGCATTTGAGCTGATGACCAAAAGCCTTCAGCGGACCAAGGCCGATCTGGTGCAGGCTGGAGCCTATACGCGCAGCCTGATCGAGGCAAGCCTCGACCCACTGGTGACCATCAGTGCCGAGGGTAAGATCACCGACGTAAACAGAGCTACTGAAGAAGCAACCGGGCGCGCGCGCAATGAACTGATCGGAACCGATTTTTCCAATTATTTCACCGAGCGGGACAAGGCGCGCCTGGGCTACCAGGAAGTATTTGCCAAGGGGACGGTCAAGGACTATCCGCTATCTATCCGCCACAGGGATGGGCGTGTCACGGACGTGCTTTATAACGCCAGCACTTATCGCAATGACGCAGGCGAAGTGCTGGGAGTGTTTGCCGCAGCGCGTGATGTGACGGCCCGCAAGCGGGCGGAAGAAGAGTTGAGTTCAGCCTCGTTGTATGCTCGCAGCCTGCTCGAGGCTAGCCTCGATCCATTGGTTACCATCAGCGCGGAGGGCAAGATCACCGACGTGAACGAGGCGACCGTGGAGGCGACCGGCGTTCCGCGCAAGCTGCTGGTTGGAAGTGATTTCTCGAATTACTTTACCGAACCCGACAAGGCGCGTGCCGGCTACCAGGAAGTGTTCGCCAAGGGCTTTGTCATGGATTATCCGCTGGCGCTGCGTCATGTATCGGGCAGAGTTATGGAAGTCGTTTATAACGCCAGCGTGTATCGCAATACGAAGGGCGAAGTGGCCGGCGCGTTTGCTGCGGCGCGCAATATTACCGAGCGCAAACGGACAGAACAGGAGCTGCGCGCGACCTCGCTGTATGCACGCAGTCTGATCGAGGCGAGCCTGGATCCACTGGTGACGATCAGTGCGGACGGAAAAGTCACCGACGTAAACGAGGCGACGGTAGAGGTGACCGGCGTGCCGCGCAAGCTATTGATCGGTAGTGACTTTTCGAGTTATTTTACCGAGCCGGATAAGGCGAGATCCGGCTATCAGGAGGTGTTTGCCAAGGGGTTTGTCACCGATTATCCGCTGGCGATTCGTCATGCATCCGGCAAGGTTACAGATGTCTTGTACAACGCGAGCGTGTACCGCAACGAAAGAGGGGAAGTGACCGGCGTATTTGCAGCGGCGCGCGATATCACTGAGCGCAAGCGGGCAGAAGAGGAATTGCGCAGATATCACGAACACCTTGAGGAATTGGTGCGGGAACGCACCAGTGAACTGGAAGCCGCCAACAAGGATCTCGAAGGGTTTGCCTATTCGGTTTCGCATGATCTGCGCACGCCGTTGCGCGCCATCGACGGCTTCTCGCGCATCCTGCTGGAAGATTACCCCGATAAACTGGATGATGAAGGCAAACGGCTGCTCAACGTGGTGCGCGATAATACCAGCCGGATGTCGCATCTCATTGACGACATTCTGCAGTTTTCGCGTACCGGCCGCGCGGAAATGACCATGGCGGAAATCGACATGGAGGCGCTGGCACATACGGTATTCGAAGAATTGCAGCCGGTCGTCGACTCGCCCAACTTGCAGCTCGAAATCGGACATTTGCCGCCGGCGCTCGGCGACCGTGCCATGCTGCGCCAGGTGTTCGCCAATCTGCTGTCCAACGCGATCAAGTTCAGCCGGGCCAAAGAAACGCCGAGGATCGAAGTGGGCAGTGCCACCGCAGAAAATGAAACCGTGTATTTTGTGAAGGACAATGGCGTCGGATTTGACATGCAGTACGTCGGCAAGCTGTTCGGCGTGTTCCAACGCTTGCATGGCATCAATGAATTCGAGGGAACCGGAATCGGTCTGGCCATCGTCAAGCGCATCATCACCCGGCATGGTGGCCGGGTGTGGGCGGAGGGCAAGCTCGACGAGGGCGCAACGATCTATTTCGCGTTGCCGCTCAGGCAGACGTGATAGAGCGGTTGTGACCGTGACGGGGGTACCGCTGGATGGCGGGGCAGCGACCTGACCCTGTGACTTCAACCGTAATGGATACTGTTATCACCGGAGGAATTGTGCATGGATGCAATTACTGCCAATGATCTCGCCAGTGTGAACATGGACCTGAATCGTCCAACCGTACTCTATGCTGCGAATGAGCATCGCATTTTCTGGCTGGGGATTACGGATGAAACCGCGTTTCGCTGCAATGCCTACCTGATCGTTGATCGGGACGAGGCGATCCTGGTTGACCCCGGCAGCAAGCAATATTTTCCCCAGGTTCGGGAACGGGTTGCACAAATCATTCCGCCCGAAGCGGTCAGCGGCATGGTCTTGTGCCATCAGGATCCGGATGTCGCTGCCTCGATGACCGATTGGCTCGAGATCAATCCGGACATGCGGGTGTTTACCTCGCCGCGCACCCAGGTGTTGCTGCCCCATTATGGCCGCACGGGCTACCGGTATTACGATGTGAGCGAGAACCCGATATATGCGCTGCCGTCAGGTGCCAGCCTGAAATTTATCGAGGCACCGTTTCTGCATTTTCCGGGAGCGTTCGTGACTTACGATATGGCGGCGCGTTATCTGTTTTCCGGGGACATCTGGGCCGCGCTGGATCTGGACTGGTCGCTCGCGGTGAAGTCGTTCGAGGACCATGTTCCCAAGATGGATCTGTTCCACTTGGACTACATGGCCTCCAATCGGGCCGCGAGAGGGTTCGTCAGGCGCATCGAGAATCTTCCGATCGATGCGATCCTGCCGCAGCATGGCTCGATTCTGGGGCCACATTACATCCCGGCGGCGCTCGCTTATCTGCGCAACCTGCGCTGCGGCACCGATATTATCTACGCGGATCTGGAGGAATGAGCGATGCCTGATGATGCACGTGATTTGCAGGACGCGCAGCGCAAGCTCGAGGAACAGGAACGCCGGATCAGGCTGCTGGAAGAAGGCCTGCATCAGGCGGAAAGGCTGCGCAAAATGTATGAAGAGGTGAAAGAACTGGCGGCAATGCGCGCGGCTCAACTCGAAGCGGCCAACAAGGAACTGGAGACGTTCTCCTTTTCCGTCTCCCACGACCTGCGTGCGCCGTTACGTGCCATCAGCGGATTTTCAATGATCCTGCTGGAAGACTACGCCGGGAAGCTGGATGACGAGGGCAAGCGGCTGCTTAACGTGGTGCGCGAGAACGTCGCACGGATGGAGCAACTCATTGAAGATATCTTGCAATTTTCGCGTGCCGGGCGCCTGGAAATAAACGTCACTGAGGTCGATATGGAAGCCCTGGCTCATGCGGTACTGGAAGAACTCGGCTCTGCATCAGGCGGCAAACTGCAGGTAACTATCGGGCATTTGCCGTCGGCGCAGGGTGACCGCGCGATGTTGCGCCAGGTGTTAGTCAATCTGCTCTCCAATGCACTCAAATTCAGCCGCAACAAGGAAGAGCCTCGAATTGAGATGATCGGTTCGGTTGCGCAAGGTGAAGCGGTTTTTTTTGTGAAGGACAATGGTGCGGGCTTCAACATGCAGTACGTTGACAAGCTGTTCGGAGTGTTCCAGCGACTGCATACCGTGGATGAGTTCGAAGGAACGGGCATCGGTCTGGCGATTGTCAAACGCATCATCACCCGCCATGGCGGTCGCGTGTGGGCGGAAGGCAAGGTCAACGAGGGGGCAACCTTTTATTTTGCTTTACCCATCGAGGAGAAGGAACATGACTGAAGCGTTGAAGGAGGTGGAAGTGCTGCTGGTGGAAGATAATCCGACGGACGCGGAGCTTGCGATCCGGGCGCTGAAGAAAAATAACCTCGCCAACAAGCTGGTGTGGGTGAAGGATGGTGCCGAGGCGCTGGATTTCATTTTTGCCACGGGTGCCTTTAGCGAGCGCGCGATCGAGGGCGGTCCCAAGGTCATTCTGCTGGACCTGCGCCTGCCCAAGGTGGACGGCATGGAAGTACTGCGCCGGGTCAAGGGAGATGAGCGCACCAGAACCATTCCCGTGGTGGTGTTGACGTCTTCCAAAGAGGATCGGGACGTTGCCGAGAGCTATCAACTGGGCGTGAACAGCTACATCAGCAAACCGGTGGAATTCGATGAGTTCGCCAAGACGGTGGCGCAAATGGGACTCTACTGGTTACTGGTGAATCGCCCCCCGCTGGCGGCCAAATAATTGTGGATGAGGCAAACGCAACTACCGTCTTGCGGGTCCTGATCCTCGAGGATTCGCCGACCGATGCGGAGCTCATGGAATATGAGTTGAGCAAGGCGGGCTTGCTCTTCGTCGCACAGCGCGTGGATACCGAGGAAGCATTCGTCAGGGCGCTCGATGATTTTCATCCCGATGTGATTCTTGCCGATTACAAGCTGCCTGCTTTCAGCGGCAGAGCTGCATTGAATATCGAGCGGCGCAAACATCCGGAGATTCCGGTGGTCATGGTTACCGGGACACTTCCCGACCTCGAAGCGGTGGAACTGCTCAATGCCGGCGCCAAGGATTATGTGCTGAAAGATCGCATGGCGCGGCTGGCGCCCGCGGTGCAGCGGGTGATATCGGCGGAGCAGGGGATTCGAGCGCGCAAAGCAGCAGAGCAGGCATTGCGCGAGAGCGAAGCCAAATTCCGGACGCTGGTGGAAGCCACCAGTGACTGGATCTGGGAGGTTGACGAGCGCGGGTTCTATACTTATTCCAGCCCGCAGGTTTATGACGTGCTGGGCTACGCCGCCGAGGAAATCATCGGCAGGTCGCCATTGGATTTCATGCCGCCCGAAGAAGCCGCGCGGGTCAGGGATATCTTCAACGCGTACATAAGCGAACGAAAGCCGTTCCGGCTATTGGAAAATGCCAATGTGCGCAAGGATGGCAGGGTCGTTTGCCTCGAAACGGGAGCCGTGCCGATTTTTGATGGGCAAGGGGTCTTCCGGGGTTATCGCGGTATTGACCGCGACATCACCGAACGCAAGATGGCGGAGAAGGAGTTGCAGCGGCTCAACCGGGTCTTGCGCGCCCTCGGCGCAGGTAATCATGCGCTGGTTCATGCCGAGAACGAACCGGAACTGCTGGAGAAGATGTGCCATGCGGCAACCGAAGTCGGCTATGTCATGGCATGGGTCGGCTATGCTGCCCAGGATGAACGGAAGCGGGTTGTGCCGGTAGCAATTGCCGGCGAGGGAAAAGCGTATGTCGAAGGACTGGAGATTACCTGGGATGACACGCCTTTTGGACGTGGGCCAACCGGCTCTGCGGTGCGCACTGGCCAGGTGCAGATCATTCATGATATTCCCAATGATCCCAGGATGGGGTTGTGGCAAGAGGCGGTAACGAAGTATGGTTATGCATCCAGTATTGCGTTACCGTTGAAAATAGACGGGAAAGTCATCGGAGCATTGACGATTTATGCGGCGGAGCCGGCAGCGTTTGGCGACGAGCAGGTGGCGCTGCTGGAACAAATGGCGGACGATCTGGCGTTTGGCATTGCGAGCTTGCGCACACGCGAGGAACGTGACAAGGCGGTTCGCGAGCGCGAGCAGTATGCCGAACAATTGCGTACCGGGCTGGAAAAAGCACTGGAAGCCCTTTCTGCGTTGGTGGAACTCCGTGATCCCTATACCGCCGGACATCAGCGCAGCGTGGCGCAGTTGGCGGTCGCCATTGCCCGGGAAATGGGACTGCCGGAAGAACAGATTCATGGCCTTCATCTGGCCGGAATCGTGCACGATCTCGGGAAAATTCGCATTCCCGTAGAGATATTGAGCAAACCGGGGATCTTGTCGGACATGGAATTGAACCTGATCCGGACCCATCCGCAGGCGGGCTATGATGCCCTGAAAGGGATCGAGTTTCCGTGGCCGATTGCCAACATCATTTGGCAGCATCACGAGCGGCTTGACGGGTCGGGTTATCCGCGCGGCCTTAAAAACGGTGATATTCTTCTGGAAGCGCAAATTCTGGCGGTTGCCGATGTTGTCGTGTCGATCAAGACCAATCGCCCATACCGGCCTGCACTTGGTTTGGATGCCGCCTTGAAAGAGATCACGGATAACCGCGGCAAGCTTTTCAACCCGCAGGTGGTCGATGCGTGCCTCAGGCTGATCAACGAAAAGGGATATACCGTTCTGTAGACCGCCCCGGCGATGGCAAGTCGAGACGCAACAGCAGACGGGCGTGCCCGTATGCCTTTACGGAGCTGCTCGCTCTATCCGGTCAGTAGATGACTGTATTTTCAGCTACAGTCATGCACAGGGTTCATACTTGCTACCCCTTACCTCCTAATACCTCCCGTACTTTATTGTTCGATGAACCGGGCTTGCCTTAAATTGGCCCAGCCGTGAACGCCCCGGGAATTTCTTCGGTACCGTGCCGTTCGTTGCGGCATTTTTCGCACCTACCCAACCCATCGAAGGAGCGTCTATGTTGCCGAACGATATTCGCAGCTCGTGCTTGCGACCGTTTCAGCAAGTTCGGACCGCCGAACATATTGGTGCCGGGAGAGCAGGGCGCGAGATGATTGGCCTGCAGAAATTGCTGCCTGCCCCCGCGCGGCTGGCGCTCGCGCTGGGAATAACTGTGATGTTGAGCGAATTGTTGATCATGCAATTCGTTGCGCGTGTGGACCAGCACGTTGCTGTTGCCCTGGTCGCCGAAATCGTCCGGTGGCAATTTGCTGATCCTGTGCTGCTTACGGCGATGGTTGTCCCCATCCTCTATTTTGTGTTTTTCCACATAACCCAGCGCAAAAAGGCGGAAGAAGAGATCCATCAACTCGCGTTTTACGATCCTCTTACCGCATTGCCGAACCGCAGCCTGTTGCTCGATCGCCTGCAACACGCCTTTGCTGCCAGCGAACGCAGCAAGCTACATGGTGCGGTGATCCTGCTGGGTCTGGATCACTTCAAGAAGCTGAATGCGACCAAGGGCCACGATACCGGCGACTTGCTCCTGGTCGAAGTGACCAGGCGGTTGCAGTCGTGCGTGCGCGACAGCGACACCATTGCGCGGTCGGGGGGCGACGAATTTGTCGTGATCCTGGAATCATTGAGTGTCGACGCCGGGGAGGCAGCGGCGCGGGCCGGGCAGGTGGCCGAGAAAATCCGTGCCTGCCTCAACGAGCCGGTGTGGCTGAAGGGGCACGCCCATGTGGTTACCCCCTGCATCGGCATTGTGCTCTTCCGCGGCGAGCAGGACAGCATCGACGATCTGCTCAAGCATGCTGACACGGCGATGTATCAAGCCAAACTGGCGGGGCAAAATAACATTCGCTTTTACGATCCCGCCATGCAGGTCGCCATCGAAGCGCGCGCCGATCTGGAAGAGGAGCTGCGCCGGGCGCTGGAGCGTCAGCAACTCCGTCTGTATTACCAGATTCAGGTCGATAACCGGCAGCGTCCATTGGGCGCGGAAGTGTTGTTGCGCTGGGAACACCCTGAACGCGGCCTGGTGTCCCCCGCGCAATTTATTCCGCTGGCGGAAGAGACCGGCCTCATCGTGCCGATCGGCCAATGGGCACTGCATACTGCCTGTGCGCAGCTGCGCACGTGGCAACGTGATGCGTGTACCCGTGATCTTACGTTGGCAGTAAACGTCAGTGCCAAACAATTTTGCCAGCCCGATTTCGTCGACCAGGTACAGCGGGCGTTGTTGGAGAACGGCGCGAAACCCTCGCAGCTCAAGCTTGAGCTGACCGAAAGCACCGTGCTGGAAAATGTCGAGGATATCATCGCCAAGATGCACGCGCTCAAGCAGATCGGGGTCAGTTTTTCGATGGATGACTTCGGCACCGGCTATTCGTCGCTGCAATACCTCAAACGGCTGCCGCTGGACCAGATCAAGATCGATCAATCCTTTGTGCGCGACATCACCTGCGACCCCAATGGTGCGACCATTGTGCAAACTACCATCGCGATGACCCAGGCGTTGGGACTGAACGTGATTGCCGAAGGCGTGGAAACCGTCGCGCAGCACGACTATCTCCATCAGCGCGGCTGCCACGCGTTTCAGGGCTACTTGTTCAGCAAACCGGTGCCGCTGGAGCAATTCGAGGACATCGTGCGGGACGTCTGCTTCGGCAAGCTAGTTTACGACCTGCCGGAAGCGGCTAATGCGCCGGATGGGCTGGCTTCTGCGGCGTGCTGAGCATTAACGCAGAATTGTGAAGAATGTCCCCTCCCCCTGAGCGTGGTTGTTGCCGCTTCAGCGGCTTTACAACCACGGCCTACTCCTTGCGGGTGTGCAGGGGGATGGTCAAGAGGGTAGAAAGCGCGGCCGCTCAGCCCTGCCAGCCAGTTACCCCCGCGTATTCGATTGCGCCCCGAACTGTGCGAGTTCAACAAACGGTGCGGGTTGCCACCCCGGTTTGCGATGTTCCGCGACCACATTGGTGAAGATGCCCCCCCGCACATAGAATTTGGCGGTCAGACGCATGAAGCGCGGCTGAGTGGCCGCAACCAGATCATCCAGAATGCGGTTGGTCACGTCCTCGTGGAAGTGCCCTTCTTCTCGGAATGACCAGATGTATAGCTTAAGGCTCTTCAGTTCGACGCAGGTCTGGTCGGCGATATAGTCGAGGAACAACGTGGCGAAGTCCGGCTGGCCGGTCTTGGGGCACAGGCAGGTAAATTCCGGAATTTCCATGTGGATATGGAAATCGCGCTCCGGCTTCGGATTGGGAAAGGTTTCCAGTATTTTGCTTGGTTGGGTGGTCATTTGGTGCTGATGATGGGTTCGGTTAGAATGCCGCGCATTATATCGTTGCGGGATTCAAATTGCGCCTGACCCACATCAAGTTAGCTGGTTTCAAGTCCTTCGTCGATCCCACGCACATTCCGCTGCCGGGCCAGATCGTCGGCGTGGTCGGGCCCAACGGCTGCGGCAAGTCAAACGTCATCGACGCCCTGCGCTGGGTGCTGGGCGAATCGAAAGCCTCGGCGCTGCGCGGCGAAACCATGCAGGACGTGATCTTCAACGGCTCCAGCAAGCGCAAGCCGGTATCCCGTGCCAGCGTGGAGCTGATTTTCGACAATTCGCTCGGCAAGGCCGCCGGCCAGTGGTCGAGCTACGCCGAGATTTCCATCAAGCGCGTGCTGCAGCGCAACGGCGACTCCAGCTACCACATCAACAACCAGCACGTCCGGCGCAAGGATATTACCGATATTTTCCTCGGCACCGGGCTGGGCGCGCGCGCCTATGCGATCATCGAGCAGGGCATGATTTCGCGCATCATCGAGGCCAAGCCGGAAGAATTGCGCATCTTCCTCGAAGAAGCCGCCGGGGTGTCGAGATACCGCGACCGTCGCCGCGAAACCGAATTGCGCCTCGGCGATACCCGCGACAACCTGCTGCGCGTCAGCGATATCCTGCAGGAACTCGACAAGCAGCTGGAACACCTGACCGCGCAGGCGAAGGTGGCGAAGCAGTACCGCGCGCTGGAAGCGCAGCGCGATACCACGCAGCGGCTGCTCTGGCTGGTGAAAAAGCAGGAAGCCGAAGCGCAGCGCGCCCGTTTTGCCCAGGCCGGTGAAAAAACGCGCAACGAACTCGAAGCGGAAACCGCACGCCTGCGCGACATCGAGAGCCAGCTGGAAACCGCGCGCAGCGGACATTACCAGCTGTCCGATGCGCTGCACGCCAAGCAGGGTGACCTGTACGCCGCGAACGCGGAAATCGCGCGGCTGGAACAGCAGATCAAGCATGCTGCCGACCAGCGCCAGCGCATGATGCAGCAGATCGACAACACCCGGCGCCAGATCGAACAGCACAAACAGCAGCGCCAGGGCCTGCATTCATTGATCGAGCACTGGCAGCGCCAGCAGGAAGGCGCCGCGGTCAAGGTCGAAGAGGCCGAACTGAATGCCGAGGCGGAAGGGCAGAGCCTGCCCGCGTCGGAAGATGCCGCGCGCAGCGCGCAGGAGCGCTACAACGCCCTGCAGCGCGAACAACTGCAGCTGCAGCAACAACTGCAACTTGCCGAGACCCAGCGCGCCAACCTGCAGCGCAACATCCAGCAGATGGATTCGCGCCGTTCGCGGCTGTTGCTCGAAAAGGACAACCTGCCGCGCCCTGATACAGGCGCACTCGAACTTGCGCAGCAGCAACAGGCCGAACTCGAAATGGAGCGTGCCGAACAGATCGAAACGCTGGCCATCCTGCAGGAACAACTGCCGCTGGCCGACGCCGAGCGGCGTAACCTGCGCGGCTCATTGCAAATGCAGGAGCGGGTATTGGCGCAGACCGAGGCGCGACTGCACGCATTGCAGCAACTGCAGCGGCAACTCGACCACGACAAGCAGCTCAACGCCTGGCTGCAACGGCACCAACTGGATGGCCTGCCGCGCCTGTGGCAAGCCATCCGCATCGAGAGCGGCTGGGAAGATGCGCTGGAAGCTGTGTTGCGCGAGCGCCTGAATGCGATTGCGATGCCGAAACTCGATGCTGCCGCGGGCTGGGACGATGCGCCTCCGGCGAAACTGGCGTTGTTTGCGCCTGACGCTGCCAGTCAGGCCGTGGCCGGCGAGTCAGCATCACTTACGCCGCTGCTGAGTTATGTGGAATGCCAGGACGCGAAGGTGCTGCCAGCGCTGCGCGACTGGCTGCTGCACGTCTATGCCGCGGCGGACGTGGCCGAGGCTTATGCGCAGCGCGCGCAACTGCCCGCGGGCGGCTGGTTCGTAACGCCGCAGGGGCATCTGGTCGGAGCGCACAGCGTGCAGTTCCATGCGCCGGATAGCCAGTTGCACGGCGTGCTGGCGCGGCAGCGCGAGATCGAGCGGCTGGAACAGGAACTGGTCGAGCAGAATCGCAATGCCGAATATTCGCGGGAGCAGGTGGTACAGGCCGATCAGCGCCATCAGACCATCGAAGGCCAAATTGCGCCGCTGCGCACTGCCGGCAACGAGGCGCAGCAGCGGCTGCATGCCCTGCAAATGCAGATTCTCAAGCTGAACCAGGCCCACGAGCGCAGTGCGGAGCGCACCATGCAGATCGAGCACGAACTGCAGGAAGTGGCCGAGCTGGCGGCCAACGAACACCGCCAGCAGATGGAGATCGACGAGCAGATGGCGATCCTGCGTGAGCAGGGCGAAGCGTTTTACGAGCAGGTCGATGCGGCGCAGCGCCAGGCCAACATGCTGGACAGCGCCCTGCGCGAACAGCGCGGCCGCGCCCAGCAGGCGCAGCATGCGCTGCAGGAGGCGCGCTTCTTTGCCAAGACCTGCACGGAAAAGATTGCCGATCTGCAACAGAATATCCAGCAGATCACCGCAGCGCTCGCGCAATCCGAACAGCATCTGCAACAATTGCAGGCCGATGTGTCCGAAGGCGAGGAGGAAACGGCCCAGATGCAATTGCAGGAGGCATTGCAGACCAGGGAAGTCCGCGAGCAGGCGCTGGCCGATGCGCGCAACATTCTGGAAAGCGCCGCCGTCGGGCTGCAAAAGCTCGAGCAGGACCGGTTGGCCTGCGAACACAAGCTCAATCCGCTGCGCGAAAAACTCAACGAGTTGATCCTCAAGGAGCAGGAAGCGCGCCTGCATTTCGAGCAATGGGCAGAGCAGCTGCAGGGAATCGATGAGCAGACGTTGCTGCCGCTGCTGGAGTCTGGCCGCAGCAAGCCAAACGCGTTGCAGAACGAGTTGAATCAACTGAATGCTGACATCGAGGCGCTGGGTGCGGTGAATCTCGCCGCACTCGAAGAACTGCAGACCGCGACTGAACGCAAGGTCTACCTCGATGCGCAGGCCAAGGATTTGAACGAGGCGATGGCCACGCTGGAAGAGGCGATTCGCTGCATCGACAAGGAATCGCGCGACCTGTTGATGGAAACCTACAATCAGGTCAACGGGCATCTCGCCAAGATGTTTCCGGTGCTATTCGCCGGCGGCGAGGCGCGCCTGGTGCTGACCGGTGAGGAAATTCTCGACAGCGGCGTACAGGTGATGGCGCAGCCGCCGGGCAAGAAGAACAGCTCGATTCACCTCTTGTCGGGCGGAGAAAAGGCGCTTACGGCGATTGCGCTGATCTTCTCGCTGTTCCAGCTCAACCCCGCGCCGTTCTGCCTGCTCGACGAAGTCGACGCACCGCTGGACGACACCAACACCGAACGGCTGTGCGAGCTGATCAAACAGATGGCGGAGCAAACCCAGTTCGTCTTCATCAGCCACAACAAGATCACCATGGAAATGGCGAAACAACTGGTCGGCGTGACCATGCAGGAAAAGGGCGTGTCCAAGGTGGTGGCGGTGGATATCGAAGAGGCACTGCGCATGCGCGACGCGGACGCGGTTGCGGCATAAAAACGGGCTGGGCGAGGTAGCCTGAACGGCTCTATCGGTAGCATTTC
This sequence comes from Gallionella sp., assembly GCA_035702405.1. GTDB lineage: Bacteria > Pseudomonadota > Gammaproteobacteria > Burkholderiales > Gallionellaceae > Gallionella. Next base: position 22,911 of record DASSQR010000012.1, read on the forward strand.
AGGTAGCTCCTGAAGCGCAAAGTCCAGCGGTGAAATCCAGCCAGCATCTTGAAATAAACGATTTATATCGTTTGTTTTGATAGCGCAGGCACAAATAGGCAGCGTCGCTGCATATGAATCGGTTTTCTAAATTACGTTGGCCACCATGAAACGCGATTGGAACTCTCCAGAGGCTGAAATCCGAATGAATGAATCCGTAATCAATCAAGTGTCCGACACTGCATTCATGGCTGCCGCTTACCGGGCCATGGAGACGGATCGCCCGAACGCAATGTTTCATGATCCGCTCGCGGCGAAGCTCGCCGGCGAGCAGGGCCGGAAGATCATCGGCAGCCTTCCGAAGCAGGCGTTCATCGGCGGCTGGACGGTAGTGATTCGCACCAAGATTATCGACGAGTTCATTCAAGCTGCAATTGCCGAGGGCGTGGACACGATCCTGAGCCTGGGCGCGGGGCTGGACACCAGGCCATACCGTATGGAGTTGCCTAAATCGGTTTGCTGGATCGAAGTGGATTACCCGCACGTCATAGATCTGAAGGAAATCCGTCTTTCTGGCGAGACACCACGATGCCGACTGAAACGGGTCAAGTTGGATCTTGCCGATGTCGAGGTCCGGCGGACATTCCTCGACGAAGTGGCAGCTCAATCGAAGAAAACCCTCGTATTAACAGAGGCTGTCACTCCTTATCTTTCTGAAGACGCGGTTGCTTCCCTCGGAGCGGACCTGCGGTCGCATGAGGCAATAAAATACTGGGTTGCGGACTATTTCTCCCCGGCGTCGTATGAATACCGACGGCGAAGTGGCATGAGCCAGGCAATGAAGAACGCGCCATTCCTGTTCGAGCCGAAAGACTACTTCGGCTTCTTTGCGCAGATCGGCTGGAAGCCAAAGGAAACGCGGTATTTTGCGATCGAATCGGAACGGCTGCGTCGTCCGGCGCCATTCTCTATCACGATAAGACTTGTTATGTGGATTATGAAAACTATCGCGTCGCCGGAGCGTCGCCTAGAGATGAAACGTTACGCGGGCTTCGTTCTGTTTGAACCGGCGGAAACAAGCTCAGAGTGCTCACCTCTATAGGCTTGCCCGGTTCGGGCGCGACGAAGGTATTTCCATAACTTGTGGAAAACACAGCAAGTGGGGTTAAGTCTTGCGTCAACGCATCGGAAGTTCTGCATTGCCCCACAATGGCTGCTAGCTATGTGTAATCGCGGAGCCAGTAACGGTAGGCTGGGGTGAGGTACGAACCCCAGCATCAGTCGACCTCGGAACGCCGGGGTTCGCAAGGTCACCCCAGCCTGCATTCTTGAGTAGATGGGATGCTATCGTGAGAACGATCTGTGACCGTAGCCACATCATTCGTACCAGTAATCGAGCGATCCGTCGGATCCTTTTCCAAAATCGCCTTCAAAGCCACCCTCGCCACGCAGTCCGACAAGATCACCCGTCCCCGATCGGGGAACGACAAACCATGTCGCCCTGATCTTGCCGTTCTCGACGATTTCCGAACCCTGAAGCACGAAGCTGCCCTGGCGTCCGCCAAGTTTTCCGTGAAATCGTTGGACGCTGACCATGCTGGCAGAATGATCGTCGCGTCGGATCTGCAAAGCCCAAACCGATGATTCGCCATCGATATCTCCGGTGAACGTTTCACTCAGACGGATCTCCAGCAATTCAGGGCTCACCGTTTGGTCGCAGGGCTTTGCTTCAGAACTTTGCACGGTAATCTTTGCTTTAGCTCGTGCGCGATTGCGCGGCTCCGTCTGCGATTGCGACGTATTCATCTATTTGCCTCCTTCGCTCTCAGAGCTTGCTGCCCAAGTCAGTGGGGTCAATCAATGGGGGGCTGACTCCATTGATTTCTAAACCATGATCACTTGCAGTAGGTGGCAATATCCTGCTGGGTTTTGTCGATCCGTTGCTTGCGTTCCTGGTCGCTCAGGTAGTAGCGCTGGCCATTGGCATCGATTTCTGCGATGCGCATGCCTGACTGCAGCGCGCGCAGATTCCGTTGCGCGTTTTCGCAGTTTGCCTTGTAGGTGTCGGCGATGGCCTGTTCCTGGGCTGCTTTCTTGGCGGCTTCTTCCTTAGCTTGTTTGGCTTTCTTCAATTCCGCATCACGCTCAGCCGCGGTCTTCGTGGCGGCGGGCGCACTTGCAGCGGTTGTCGTGGTGGCCGGCGCGCTCGCGGCGGGTGTTCCGGTGGTCTTTGCAGGTTGAGTGGCTTCGGGGCCAAGTGCCGGTACTACTTTCTGTGCTTTTACATTGGCCGGCGGCGGCTGATCGGAATAATGCACCTGGCCATGTTCGTCCACCCATTTGTTGATCGCAGCCAGAGCGCTTGCGCTGAGCAACGTGAACAGAAGCAGCAGAACTTTTTTCATGGCAGGCCTTTCCGTCAGTCAGGTAGCTGAATTAGATATAACTTGACTGAAAAAAGCAACTGAATCAACACATGGCATCCGCACGCACGGATGCCTTGCGGAGGAGAGGTATCGAGGCTGGTCTAGCGGCTGCTTTTCAGTAGCACCAGCACGGCTCCGCTGCCGCCATTTTGCGGCGGTGCGTCGCAATAGGCCAGCACCTGCGGGTGTTGTATCAGCCAGTGGCGTGCCAGCCGGCGCAACACGGCTTCACCGCCCTGGCTGTTCCGGCCCTTGCCGTGGATCACCAGCACGCAGCGCATGTCATGTTGTGTCGCCTCATGCAGAAACTCCTGCAGGAGCTTGCGCGCGGTATCGGTGTGGCTGCCATGCAAGTCCAGCTGATCCTGGATCGGCCACGCGCCACGTTTTAACTTGCGCGCCGTCAGGCGCGACAGCCCGTTGCCGAGATATTCATCTGGTGCTTCTTCAGCGGAAAAATCGGACAGCGTATCGGGGATCGGCTCCGCCGGGAGCGGATGGGGCGGCAACGGATGGCGGCGTGGCGGCGGGTTGGCGTTCCGGTTCTGCGGCGGCAGCGGTTGTACCTTGCCGACGGCCGCGCGGAATAGCGCGGCATCGTCGGGTTCAACCGGGTCGGGCTGTTCGGTACCGGACTTCTTCATCGCGTCACACGCCGTTTATAACCGCCTGCCTGCTTCAGCAAACCTGCCCGATCCGTCGGCCGGTGCCGCTACTGCGGCGGGATTTTGAGTTACAGCTTGCCCAGCGAGTCGAGATACTTGTCGGCATCCAGCGCGGCCATGCATCCGGTCGCGGCGCTGGTGATCGCCTGGCGATAAATCCGGTCCTGCACGTCGCCGGCCGCGAACACGCCGGAAATGCTGGTCGCCGTGGCATTTCCGTTCGAACCGCCGCGCGTCTGGATATAGCCCTTATGCATCTCCAGCTGTCCCTCGAACAGATCGGTATTCGGTTTGTGGCCGATCGCGACAAAGACGCCGCTGACCGTGATGTCCTGCGCCTCGTTGCTGTGCACGTTCCTGATGCGGATGCCGGTGACCCCGTTGGTGTCGCCGAGTACTTCTTCCAGCGTATTGTGCAGCTGCAGGGTGATCTTTCCGTCCGCAACCTTTTTCATCAGGTGATCGATCATGATGCGTTCGGCACGGAATGTGTCGCGGCGGTGCACCAGCGTGACGTGGCGCGCGATGTTGGACAGATACAGCGCTTCTTCGACCGCAGTATTGCCGCCACCGATCACTGCCACATCCTGGCCGCGATAGAAAAACCCGTCGCAGGTCGCACAGCCGGAAACGCCGCGACCCATAAAAGCTTCTTCGGAAGGCAGACCGAGGTAACGCGCGGACGCACCGGTGCAGATGATGAGCGCATCGCAGGTGTAGCTGCCACCATCGCCCATCAGCAGGAACGGCTTCTGCTGCAGCTTGGCGGTATGAATATGATCGAAAATGATCTGTGTGTTGAAGCGTTCGGCGTGCTGCTGAAAGCGCGTCATCAGGTCGGGACCCTGCACACCTTGCGGGTCAGCGGGCCAGTTATCCACTTCGGTGGTGGTCATCAACTGACCGCCCTGCGCGAGGCCGGTGATGAGCACCGGATTGAGATTGGCACGTGCGGCATAGACTGCCGCCGTATATCCGGCCGGGCCGGAACCGAGAATGATGAGGCGATGATGTTGGGGGATACTCATGGGAATTATTTTTTCCAGCGGTTATTACCAGTGAGCTGGCCGACAGTCGAGCCGGCGGAGCCGAATGGCTGAAGCGTTATAGAATAAAATGCGAATTTACCAGCAGTTGCGCCAGCCTGTCGAGTTTTGTGCAATTTTTGCAACGGGCAATCACAAGCTCGCGTGTAACTTGATCTTAGGCACATTAGGGTAGAATCAAGCCATCATGCGATTTTCCCCGTGCATTACCGCCATCCTGCTCTGCTGGCTCGCCGCGTCGCCTGCGCGAGCGGCCACGCTCCCGGGCGTGGACGAGTTCATCAATGAAATGGTCAGCAAGCATCATTTCAAGCGCAAGGAATTGCAGCGCATTTTTGCTGACGCGCAGTACCGTCCTTCGGTGATCGAGGCGATCTCGCGTCCGGCGACGTCAAAACCGTGGCCGGAATATCGTGCGGTATTCGTGAATCCGCAGCGCATCCGCCAAGGTGTGGAATTCTGGAACAAATATCGCAAAACGTTGCGACGCGCGGAAAGGAAGTACGGTGTGCCGCAGGAAATCATCGTTGCGATCATCGGAGTGGAGACCAACTATGGCGAGAACGCGGGCAATTTCCGCACCATAGATGCGTTGACCACGCTGGCCTTTGATTACCCGCGCCGGGCCGAATTCTTCCGGGGTGAACTGGAGCAGTATTTGCTGCTGACCCGCGAACAGCATGTCAATCCGCTTGCATTGCATGGCTCGTATGCCGGCGCGCTGGGTATCCCGCAATTCATGCCAAGCAGCTACCGGAAATATGCGGTGGATTTCAACGGCAACCACAAGATCGACCTGCTGCGCGAGCCTGCCGATGCGATTGGCAGTATCGCCAACTATCTGCGCGGCTACGGCTGGCTCCGGAGCGCGGCCAAGGCCGGCGACGCGCCTGCCTTGCAGCCGGTTGCCGTGCCCGCGCTCACCCGTGAGGACGTGTGCATCAGCGATACCGGCACGCCGCGCACGCTGGCGGCCTGGTCGACGCTGGGAGTGGCACCGCGCGAGAGTCTGGGCAGCGACCAACCGGCGCGGCTGATTCATTTTACGGTGGGCGAGGGGAAGGAAGCCTGGCTCGCCTTCAACAACTTCGATGTCATTACGCGCTACAACAACAGCGACTATTATGCGATGTCGGTATTCCAGCTGGCGGAGGCATTGAAGACCGCGCATCAGGCCGAACCGTAACGGCATTGGCAAGACAGGCAGCACGCGTGGGGCTGAACCGAGGTGTCGCCTTTGGTGCTATAGTTTTCCGCCGGCCTGATACCTTTCCAGGTGGAAACGAGCAGGCATTTCACGGCCGGCCGACCATGAAGTCCGCAGCAACTAGGGTTTCGGTACCCGCAAAATAAGCAAAACCTGCTCTGGCAAAAGCTTCCCCGCTGGGGCAGTATGGTAGCAAGCTCAAGCTAATTCCTGGTGTCTGTTGATGTTGAAGTAAACGACCTGCAACGCAGTTCCGGTTGCAGACTTTGAACTGATAACTGAGATGGAGGGATGGATCATGCCGATTGGAGAAATTTGCACCCGTGAAGTGGTAGTGGCGTCGCGCGATACTTCGGTTCTGGAAGCGGCTCAGTTGATGCGCCAGCACCACGTTGGCGCGCTGGTGGTGGCCGATGCGACGGACGGCAAGCGCAAGCCGGTTGGATTGATCACCGACCGTGATCTGGTGGTCGAGGTGATGGCACCCCAGGTAAACCCAACATCCATTACCGTGGGCGACATCATGCTGCAGGAACTGAGCTCCATTCAGGAGAACAGCGGGGTGTTCGAAGCCGTTCAGTTCATGCGTGCCAAGGGTGTGCGGCGCCTGCCGGTAGTGGACAAGCAAGGGTGGCTGATTGGGATCGTGTCGATGGATGATTTGCTCGCGCTGCTCGCCGAAGAGATGAACGAGATGGCCGGGGTGATTTCGCACGAGCAATCCAAGGAGACGCATACCCGGCATTGAGGCAGCCAGCGCTGCCGCCATGCGCCCGATTTTTCAACCCGCCCTGGTAAATGGTTCGACGGGCGACCCCGCGCTGTTTGTTGATTGCCTGTTCGAACGGCGCGCGTTGCTGTTCGACCTGGGGGATATTCGGGCGCTGGCGCCGCGCAAGATCATGCGCATCAGCCATGTGTTTGTCAGCCACGCCCACATGGATCATTTCATCGGGTTCGACTGGCTGCTGCGCATTTTGCTGGGACGGGAAAAAGGCCTGCAGCTGTTCGGCCCGCCCGGGTTCCTGGCACAAGTGGAACACAAGCTGCGCAGCTACACCTGGAATCTGGTGCAGAACTATGCCGCCGATTTCACGCTGCGCGTCGTCGAGGTGAACGAGGATGGGACAGCACAGTGCGCCCGCTTTCATTGTCGCAGCGCATTCCGTCGCGAGGATGAGGCCGGCATGGTGTGTGAAGGCAACGTGCTGTTGCGCGAACCCGCCCTGCAGGTGCGTTACACGGCGCTCGATCACGGCGGCATTCCCTGCCTCGCATATGCGCTGGAGGAACAGGCGCACGTCAATGTCTGGAAAAATCGCATTCAGGAACTGGGCCTGCCAGTCGGCGCGTGGCTGCGGGAGCTGAAGCAGGCGGTATTGCGCAATGATGCGGAGCCGTCGCCGATCCGAGTCGTATGGCGAGAGGATGAGCTGACGCGGGAGCGCATCGTGCCCCTGGACGAGCTGAAGTCTGCGCTCCGCATCGTACCCGGCCAGAAGATCGTTTACGTTACCGACGCTGCCTGGAGCGAGGCGAATGCAGCCCGCATCGTCGACCTGGCGCGTGATGCCGACCTGCTATTCATCGAGTCGGCGTTTCTGGAACGCGATGCCGAACATGGGCAGCGCAAGTTCCATCTTAATACCCGCCAGGCCGGCGAAATCGCGCGTGCAGCGGGCGTCGGCAGTGTTATCCCGCTGCACTTCTCGCCGCGCTACGCCAGCGAGGGTACCGCGGTGCTGCGTGCCGAAGTGGCGGCAGCTTTTGGCGGCAAGGTGCTGTGAAGAATTTCGACGTGAGGAACCGAGCAATACTTTCCCTCTCCCCCGTGGGGAGAGGGTTAGGGAGAGGGGCGAACCTGGCCGCCGTCGATAGTCTGGGCCAAATATGACCGCGCGCTGGGAGCACTTTCCGCACGAAGCCGATATCGGTATACGCGGTTTCGGCGCAACACCGGCGGAGGCATTTGAGCAAACCGCGTTGGCGCTGACCGCGGTAATCACCGACCCGGCATTGGTGGCCCCCGGGGAAATGATTAATCTTTCCTGCGGGGCACCAGACATCGAATTGTTGCTGGTGGACTGGCTCAATGCATTGATCTACGAGATGGCGACGCGCCACATGTTGTTCAGCCGCTTCGAAGTGCAGCTACAACAGGATCGCCTTACCGCGCAAGCATGGGGAGAAGCAGTGGAGGCGGCTCGCCACCATCCGGCGGTTGAAGTGAAAGGCGCGACTTACACTGCACTTAAAGTCACTCAACAGCCGGATGGCGGCTGGGTGGCGCAATGTGTGGTGGATGTGTGATCCGGAGGTATTGTCATGGACCTGGCTCTGTTTGAACGCAAGTCCGAATTCGAATGGCGGATCCGGCCATTCGGCAGAATGCACGTGCCGGGGGTGATCTTCGCCAGTGAAGCGCTGATGCGTGAGATGGATGCCAAGGTCTACGAGCAGGTCACCAATGTGGCCAAGCTGCCCGGCATCGTCAGGGCCTCTTATGCGATGCCCGATGCCCACTGGGGCTACGGCTTCCCCATCGGCGGCGTGGCGGCGTTCGATGCTGCCGTGGGCGGGGTGGTGTCGGCCGGCGGCGTCGGGTTCGATATTTCCTGTGGGGTGCGCACGCTACACACGGGGTTGCGCGCTGCGGACGTCGAAGCGGTGCAGGCGGAACTGGCGGATGCGCTTTATTACGCCATACCAGCGGGTGTTGGCAGCACTGGCAGCATCCGTCTCGATAACGCAGAAATGACCGCAATGCTGCAAGGCGGTGCCCGCTGGGCAGTGGAAAATGGCTATGGTGATGCCGCCGACCTGGAGCGGATCGAAGAAAGCGGTTGCATGCAAGGTGCCGATCCGGCGCAGGTTTCCGAACACGCCCGAAAGCGTCAGCATGACGAAATGGGTACGCTTGGCTCGGGCAATCATTACCTCGAAGTCCAGCAGGTGACCGATGTCTATGCGCCGGAGGCTGGCCCCGTGTTTGGCTTGCACGAAGGTGATGTGGTGGTCAGCATCCATTGCGGTTCACGCGGACTTGGCCACCAGATCGGCACCGAATTCCTGAAACGGATGGTCCTGTCCGCGCCCGGGTACGGCATTGAACTCCCGGACCGGGAATTGGCATGCGCGCCAATCAATTCGCCGCTCGGTCAGCAATACCTTGGCGCGATGCGTGCGGCGATCAATTGCGCGCTGGCGAACCGGCAGATCCTTACCCATCTCGTGCGCCAGGTATTTGCGCGCGTGCTGCCGAAGGCGCGCTTGCCATTGTTGTATGACGTCTCCCATAACACCTGCAAGGAAGAGGAGCATGTCATCGACGGGCGCAAGAAAATGCTCTTTGTGCACCGCAAGGGTGCGACGCGCGCGTTCGGCCCGGGGCATCCGGATATTCCGGCGGCACTGCGCGATGGCGGGCAGCCGGTGCTGATCGGCGGCAGCATGGGGACGGTTTCCTATATTCTGGCCGGGACAAAGCAGGCCATGGAACTTTCATTTGGATCCGCCTGCCACGGCGCGGGCCGCGCTATGAGCCGGAATCGGGCGTTGCACCTTTGGAATGGGCGCAAGTTGATCGATGATCTTGCGGGGCATGGCATCCTGATTCGCAGCCCGTCGTTTCGCGGGGTGGCCGAAGAAGCACCGGGTGCGTACAAGGATGTCGGCGCCGTGGTCGATTCGGCCGACCAGGCTGGGCTCGCGCGCAAGATCGCGCGGGTGAAACCGCTGATCTGCGTCAAGGGCTAAGGCTCAGCTTTACTACCCATTGTTAAACCCGGGCTAATCGGCGTAATCTGTCGGCGTGCTTTGACTAGGTTTCTCGAAGTTTTCGGAGGTTGACCATGACTGAAGCAGAGCGGACCAAGTGGCAGCCGCAGCCGGGCGATGTCCTGCTGGTGACGGACATCCAGAACGACTTTTTGCCCGGCGGCAGTCTCGCCGTGACGGGGGGCGACGAGGTGATCCCCGTCCTCAATCGTTATATCGAGGTATTCACGGCGCGCAATCTGCCCGTATTCGCCACGCGCGACTGGCATCCCGAACATCATTGCTCCTTCCGCGAACAAGGCGGGACGTGGCCGGTGCATTGCGTTGCGGGAACACACGGCGCGGAATTCTCGCCAGCCCTGCGGTTGCCACCATCCCCGGTGATCATCTCCAAGGCGACCACACCGGAATTCGAGGCCTATTCCTCATTTCTGCGTACCGACCTGGATGAGAAACTGCGTGCGGCCGGGATACGCCGCGTGTTCATCGGTGGTCTGACCACCGAATATTGTGTGCTCAATTCCACCCTCGACGCATTGCAGTTCGGCTATCAGGTGTTCGTTCTCACCGACGCGATCCGGGCTGTCAATCTCCAGCCCGATGACGGTTGGCGTGCCATTGAGGAAATGGTCGCGCGAGGGGCGCAATGCATTACCCTGCAAGGCCTTGCGGAATGAATCCAGTGAACAGCGTACTGCTGACCGATCTTTATCAGCTCACCATGCTGCACGGCTACGACAAGAGTGGCATGACGGAAACGGCAGTGTTCGAATTCTTCGTGCGCAAACTGCGGCCCGGCCGCGGTTTCCTGATGGCGGCAGGCCTGGAGCAGGTGCTGGAGTTCTTGGAGAACCTGCATTTCACGCCGGAAGAAATAAGCTGGCTGGCTGCCAGCGGCCGCTTCAGCGACGATTTTCTGAAACATCTGGAGATGCTGCGCTTCACGGGCGACGTGCATGCGATGCCGGAAGGCACGATATTTTTTCCGAACGAACCGATCCTGCGCGTGACCGCGCCGATCGCGCAGGCGCAGCTCGTCGAGACGCGACTGATCAATCTGTTGCATTTCCAGACACTGGTGGCGTCCAAGGCTGCACGCATGGTGCTCGTTGCGCCGGACAAGCTGCTGGTCGACTTCGGCCTGCGGCGCGCCCACGGTGCAGAAGCAGGCTTGCTCGCGGCACGCGCAAGCTATCTCGCGGGCTTTACCGGCACGGCAACGGTGCTGGCGGGCATGCAGTTCGGCATCCCACTGTTTGGCACCATGGCACATTCGTTCGTGCAGGCACACGATGACGAAGTCGAGGCCTTCGCACATTTCGCACGCGCGCAGCCGGACAACGTGGTGCTGCTGATCGACACCTATGACACCGAAGCGGCGGCGCACAAGCTTGTGGCGCTGGCGCCCCAGCTGGAACGTGAAGGGATTCGCATCAAGGGGGTGCGCATCGACTCCGGCAATCTGGCCGATCATGCGCGCTGGGTGCGGCAAATCCTGGATGCGAGCGGACTCGGGCATATCACCATCTTTGCGAGCAGCGATCTGGATGAAGATGCGCTGCGTGACATCCTGACTTCGGGCGCGCCGGTGGATGGTTTCGGCGTCGGTACCCGGATGGACACCTCGAGCGATGTGCCTTATCTCGATTGCGCCTACAAGCTGCAGGAATATGCCGGCAAGATGCGGCGCAAACGATCCGAGGGCAAGCAGACGTGGCCCGGGCGCAAGCAGGTGTACCGCAACTACGATGCCGAGGGGCGCATGGCATGGGATGTGGTGACGGTGGACGGAACGGTGCTACCCGGCGAGCCGTTGATTCAGCCGGTGATGCGTAACGGCCGCAGTGTGCCTCCGGTGGCGACGCTTGCAGAAAGCCGCCGGCATGCTGCAACCAACCTGGCACGGCTACCGGAACCACTGCGCTGCCTCGAAGAGCCTTATGAGTATCAGGTCGAGATTGCTCCCGCCCTGCACGAACTCGCACGGCAGGTTGACCTCGATGAGGCATCTCATCGGTTCTCTGAACCAAGCGGGTAAAACGGGGAGAACGAGTATTATTTTTTTGTTGTGTTGGCTGTATGTTAGCAGCATTGGTGTCAAATTTAGTGACAGTGCTTGGGGGTGGGAAATCGTGGTGAATGGAGACTTCTGCTACAGCAAAGTCGAAGTGGTATCAATCACAAACAGGAGAACGGCAACATGCAAATTCCATTACAAATCACGCTGCGCAATGTAGAGCAATCCGACGCCCTCGATGCGCATATTCGCGAAAAGGCGGCGAAACTGGAAACATTTTTTGAGCATATTATTTCCTGCCGTGTGGTCGTGGAACTACCGCACAAACACAAGCATCAGGGTGAGGCCTACAACGTTCGTATTGACATCGGCGTGCCGGGACGCGAGATCGTAATCAATCGCGATCATAACCCCGACGTCTATGTCGCCCTCCGCGATGCTTTCGATGCGGCGCGCCGCCAGGTCGAGGATTATCTCCGGCGCATGCGCGGCGATACCAAGCTTCACCAGGCGGAATATATTGGCGAAGTGGTGCGACTGTTTCCCGATGACGGCTGTGGTTTTATCCGGCGCGACGACGGCGAAGAGCTGTATTTCCATCGCGACAATGTGGTGAGCCCCTCCTTTGATCAGCTGCACGTTGGCGATGAGGTGAAATTCGTCGAAGAAGTTGCCGCGGAAGGGATGCAGGCCAAGCGGGTCAGTGTCGGGCACCATCACGTGCCGCACTAGAGTGCCAGCATTGCTCGAAGTAAACATCCTTAGATATCTCAGGATGTCATCGGCGGATTGCTGCCATAAACTCCAGAAATTGAAAAAAAAGTGGGCGACCGTTGCGGTCGCCCAAAATAGGAGGAGAGTATAGAAAGGTGAGTCGTAGGCAACTCAGAACCTCAACACTCGGAACGAACTTTATTCCCTTCACATAGCAAATCATATATGTCTGAATATATAGATGAATGCCTATATACTTTGGCTTAGGACAGACACTCATGGCGTCCATCATCTCGATGACCGCGCCTGCGAAGCCAACGAATCCGTGTAGTTGTTCAGGCGCTACAGCGAAGAATCCCGGTGGAATAGGTGCGGTTATAATTCCGGATGGCGGGGACGCTGTCGTACTGCCGCTGGTGGCTTTGCAGGGGGAAAGGAATGACGAAAGACGAACAATCGGTTGCTGTCGAAGGGCGCAACAAACCAATGATAATGCTCATCCGCGGGCACCAGGTCATGCTCAGTATGGATCTGGCGAGAGTGCATCGGATCAAGGCCGAGGTGCTGGCTCAGACAATTGAGCGCAACATCGAACAATTCCCGGCAGACTCCATGTTCCGGTTGACTCCGGAAGAGATTGCCGCAATGAAGCTTCCGGCGGCAGCTTCAAACCAGGCAACGGTTTATGCCTTTACTGCCGAGGGGGTGGTGATACTGTCCGGAATCCTGTTCGATGAACGGGAACGATACGAAGATCCGGAAAAACGTCCGCGTGCATGCCGTTGCCCAAAATGACTTCCGGCTCGTTTTAACGGGCTACAAGCTACATGCTTCGACCGCTGGAAGCAGCTGGTCTTTACTGGCAGGTTCCATGACCTGATGGACCGGTAGTGCCTCTTCAACCGTTCGGCCAACAAAGGAGAATTCAGAATGAAGGCAGTCAGAATTCATGCTTATGGCAATTCCGGCGTACTGCGTTACGAAGAAGCACCCATGCCGGAAATTGCGCCCAATGACGTTTTGATTCGGGTGGTGGCTACCTCGGTAAACCCGGTGGACTGGAAAGTCCGCGAAGGCTATTTGCAGCAGATGATTGCTTATCGGTTTCCGTTAACCCTGGGATGGGACGTCTCCGGGATAGTGGAAGCCGTGGGTAATCGGGTATCGCGCTTCAAGCCCGGTGACGCCGTTTTTGCGCGTCCAGATCTCGAACGCAATGGTACTTATGCCGAATATGTCGCGGTTCGGGAGGACGAGATCGCGCACAAGCCCGCGACGATCTCTTATGTCGAGGCTGCAACGCTCCCGCTGGCGGGCATCACGGCGTGGGAAGCCGTTATCGGTACGGCCAACATCAGCGCGGGGCAGCGCGTGTTGATCCATGCCGCTTCCGGCGGGGTTGGTTCCATTGCGCTCCAACTGGCAAAGTTCCGCGGCGCTTATGTCGTCGCGACCACGTCTGAAAAGAACAGCGCGCTGGTGAAGTCACTGGGTGCCGATGAAGTGATCGACTACCGAACCCGAAAGTTCGAAGAAGTGGCGCACAACATGGACGCTGTGATCGATACCATGGGCGGGCAGGTTCAGGAAGCATCCTGGTCAGTGCTCAAGCCGGGTGGCATCCTGGTTTCCATTGTCGGCACGCCGTCAGAAGAAAAGGCAAAGGCGCGGGGAGTCCGCAGTGCGTTCCTGTTCATCCAGCCCAGCGCCGCAATCCTGAAGCAGCTCGCGGCATTGGTCGAAAGCGGTGAGTTGCGGCCAGTTGTCGGCGCCGAATTTGCACTCAAGGATATCGAAAAGGCGCATGCGCTCAGTCAATCCGGGCATGCAGTGGGGAAGATTGCGCTCTACGTGGGGCAGCCTTGATAATGCTTGTCAGATCTTCGGCATCATTAATGCTTGTGGCGGCCACGAGCGTCGGTGTTCCGAGCGATTCTGGATCAGGAACACCGATTCTTTAGCAAGAAACAAAAGCGGGGAAAGTCTCCGCTTTCCCCGCAATACAGCTGAAAGTCTTTACATGTCAGTTAGTTCAGGCGAACACGTCGTAGGCAACAAAGCTCCAGGTCAGCAATGTGAGATACATCATGATGGCCCACGCGACCATCCCGATCGCCAGGAGGGAGCTGGACAACATAACGGTGCTTTCTGGCTTGACCTTGAGGATCGGCGATACGGCAGAGAAAAGCAGCACCCCCGAAAGGACCAGCGCCAGTGAGCCAATCGTGATGTTGAGGTTGAAGCTCGGAATGAACAGGAACAAAGGTGCGAGCCATAACGGTGTCGCGACGACGACTGACAGTTTGTAAGCGTCTTCAAAGGCCGGTCTGGTGTCGGCGATTTCGGTCATGCGCTGAACGACGAATGCGACGATGAAAGTCATGATCAGCTCGGCGATAAAGAACACCGCACAGATGATATCCAGGCGAGTGGAATCTAGTGCCGGCAACAAATGCCCGCCATATTCAACGCCGGCATAATAAATCATTGCCGGTGGAACTACAGATAGCGGCAGGGCGTAGAACAAAAACAGTTTCAATGCTGAGATATGGTTACGAGCGAACGCATCCCATCCCAGCAGTGGCATGTGAGTGATTTGAGCCATGGTAAACCTCCTGTCTTGAATGACTTGGTGACTTTGGGTCACCACACCGGCAATGTAGCAGAATAGACAATATGGCCAAATGGGTAATATGCCGTATTCTGCTTCGGTGAACTGCGTACCTGGACAGCATGCGATCACCATCAGTTCGGGCCTGACCACCGGCAACGCCAAAAAAGGGGGCGCCAGGCCAAGCGCCCCCCACTTGCCCTCTTTAAAGTGGTCTGCCAGGACCTATACCATCGGCGGGGGCAGACTGTTCAGTCCGGCCAGTACGCTGGCTATGTCTAATGTGAAAGCACCGTTGCCGATCGGGGTCATGGAGGACATTATGAGGCTCAGCAAAGGGGTGGAGGATGATGCGCCACCGCTGACCATCTCGACTTCGGCCGCGGATAAGTTAACAACCTTTGTGGCTTCCTGTTTCTGGGCAGGCCACTCGTGCTTATTCATTGCCGGCGGGGCCACTGATAACGGTGCCGCCCAGAGCAATAACAGCATCAATGCCCACACATAATTTGGGTTGAACGCATCTCGTACAACGGCACGTGGCGCTTGAGTGAATTGGGACATGATAAACCTCCTGTCTCGATGGTGCCGGCTATTCCGGGCACCGGAGGATGCAATGTATCAGAGGGAGTGACACCGGCACACGGGTAATGTGCCGTATTTTTTGTCGATTAACAGGGTAGGATGTCATCTGCAGATATCCTAAAGCGACGTTCAATCGGAAGTCCGCTGCAGAAGGTTCTTGACCTTGTCTGCGTTCAAAAACATCCTGCTACTGCATGAGGTTGGGGCTTGCAACCAGCAAGTTGCTGATCGAATCAATGGGTGGTTGCATCTGGATCAAGGAATCGGAGCTGGGTAAAGGCGCCAACTTTCTTCTGCTCACTGCGGCTCAAAATGGCGGAGTGGGCGGCAGGTTCACCGCCTTGCGCTACGGGAGCAGGTCGGATCGCTGCTCCAGGACATCCGCGTGCTCGTGGTGGACGACAACGAGGCGTCGCTGGAGATATTCGCCGAAATGCTGTGCCGTCTTGGAACCTTCTGGGGCGCTGCGCTGCGTGCGCCGTTCGCTCAGCGGCCACTCCGCTTGCGCGCCTCGATGCGTTTCAGGAACACGCCCATCACTTCGCGGTAGAGTGCGTCCTTAAGCACGCTGTCCTCGTTGCCCGCATCGACGTTGGGATTGTCGTTGATTTCGATGATGTAGAAGCGTTTGCCGACCTGCTTGATATCCACGCCGTAGAAGCCGTCACCGATCAGGTTGGCCGCCTTGAGCGCAATCTTGATGACCCGGTCGGGCGCTTCGCCGACCGAAAGTGCCACCGTTGGCCCCTCGACAAAATCGTGCTTCTCGTTACCGTGCTGGATGATCTGCCAGTGGCCCGGAACCATGTAGTATTTCGCAACGAATAGCGGGCGCCGATCGAGGATGCCGACACGCCAGTCGAAATCCGTGGGCAGGTATTCCTGCGCGACAATCAGTTCCGATTTGTCGAGCAGACCATGCACCTTCGCCGGCAGTTCCTCCGGTGTTTCCACTTTCACCACCCCGAGCGAGAAGGAACTGTCCGGTTGCTTGAGTACGCAGGGCAAGGCGAGGGTTGGGATGATCTGATCCACGTTGTCGCGATGCACCAGTAGCGTCTTCGGCGCCGGAATGCGGTGCCGTGCCAGGATCTCGGCGAGGTATACCTTGTTATTGCACCTGATGATGGAGTCCGGATCGTCGATGACGACGAGTCCCTCGGCCGCAGCGCGGCGCGAGAACCGGTGGGTATAGTGGTTGACGAACGTGGTGTCGCGGATGAACAGCGCGTCGAACTCGGTCAGTCGGCCATAATCCGCCTTGGTGATGAGTTCCACATGCATCCCCAGTGCTTGCCCGGCCTTCTCGAACTTCTTCAATGCCGCTACGTTGGAGGCTGGTTCGGGGTTGTCGGGATCATGCAGGATAGCCAGATGATGACGCGGTGCGGCATATTTGCGCATGCGCCGGCGGCCGGTGAAATACTCAGTGGTGGCCTGGACCGCAAATTCCTGGTGTTGCGGCGGAATGTCGCTGGCGGCAATGGGCTTCACGCTGCGGATTCGCCAATGATGCCCGCGCCGTTCAAACGCGGCATGCAACAGCGGCGCCTGCAGCAGGTTGAACAGCTGGCGGCTGAGCGGCTCGTGACGGCTCGCCATATTGCGCCCGAAATAGATGCTGAGCTCAAAGGTGTCCGACTTGATCGGTGTGAGCGATTTCTGGATCAGATCGTCAAGGCCTTCGGTCAGCAGCCGCACCATGTTCTGCGATTGCAGGTCCTCGATCGTGTTGGCCCGCGGTAACGGCTTGTGGCCCCGCGCCTCCGCGAGCAGCGAGACATAGTAGCCGAGGGTCTGGTAGCGATAGCTCTTGCACAGGTTGAACACGCGCGCATAGAGGTCGCTGCCGTAGGCCGGATCGGTCAGGTAGGCGCGCGCCGGCACCACGGTGACATCGGGGATGTCGAGCGGCCAGTCGCGGGGATTATTGACGACAACGAGGATACTCATGCTGTCTCCTGATGTTGCAGTGATTGCCTGAACCGGTGCGATTCTGCGCGGCGCAGGCGCAGCCCTTCGCGCACCAGAGCCGACTCGAAATCGGCGAAGCTGGCTGGCGGGCGGCCGGCGGCGGCCCACAACTGTTGTAGTCGTGCGAGCGCGCGTGCGCCAGTCTGGTGACGCAGATAACCGAGTGCCCGTGCCGCAGTCAGCGCCAGCGGCGACAGCGGCGGTTCCGCCTTGCTCCAGATACCCCGCAGTTCGCGCAGAAAGATTCCGGCTGTGGTGTCACCGATCCCCTTGCCCAGCGCCTTGAGCCGGGTCTCCAGGTCGCGTGGGTCGGCCGCGGCCGCATGCAGGGTGTCGAGATTGCCGTCGTAGTCATGCAACAGTGCCGTGCAGACCGCGAGCAGCTTGGTGGCGGTCTTGTAGTCGTAGCGCACGTACCCGCCTGTATCGAGGATTTCCACCAGACCATCCCAGCCGGTTTCCACGATGTGCTGCGGGGTGACCACCGCGCGCGCGTCAAATTCCTGCCAGGTGCGCGTAGCGAGCAGTTCCGTGATGCGCGCCCCGTACAGGATTGCGGCGAGAAACCACCTGAAGCGCTCACGGCGGTTGGCGGCGAGGTCGATGCCGAGTGCGGTCGCATAACGTCCGCCGCGGTCGCGCACCAGTTCGTCCGGCGCAATCATGGCGTGTCTCCAGGCGCATCTTCGGGCAGCAGGCCGCGGCGGGCTGCCCACTCTTTGGCGCGGGCGATTGCGATGCGAATCGCGCTGCCTTCGTCATGCCCGTCTGCCAGCAACGCGTTGGCAATTTCGACGGCCTTGCTGCGCACCAATGGCGGAAGGTGGCGCATCGAGATTGGATAATACTGTTCGTTCCACGGCATGGCTAAACCTCGTAAACCAGCCGATCATTTTGCCGGGTGAGGCGAGTTCCCATTTCAGCGCACAGCAATTCCATGTGGTCGCTGACTGCGTTGAATTCTTCGCCGCGTGCCAGCATGACGCGCGCGACGCTCAGCGATACCGGCAGCAATTCGATGCGGCGCAGGGTGTTCTGCTCGAACATCAGCTTGAACAGGCATGAGCGGTCGTTGCGCAACAGCGGGTGCACCGCGTAATCGTCGATGAAGTTGCCGGTGTCGTACAGGATGGGTTTGCCCTGATGAATTTCGATGCCCTGGCAGATATGCGCGCTGTGGCCGTGAAAGATGTCAGCGCCGAGTTCGATGACTTTTCGCGCGAAGTCGCGGAACCCCGCGCTGGGGCGTTCGACGAAATTGGCGCCCCAGTGGCTGGAAAATACCACCAGCTCCGCACCCTGCGCGCGCGCCTGCGCAATGTCGCCCGCGATTCGTGCCAAAGTCCTTTTTTTCACAGAGATTTCCAGGTAATTGGTGCCGGGGTGTGTCGCATCGGCCGCGAAGGCGGGCTCATTGTCGGTGAAGGACAGCAATGCCACGCGGCACGGATTGGCGTCGCCAGTCTTGAGGATGGCCGGCCTGGCTGCCTCAGCCGCATTGGCACCGGCGCCGGCATGGCGGATGCAGGCGACATCGAGCACACGCAGGGTGTCGCGCAGGCCGCGTTCCTCGAAATCCAGAATGTGATTGTTGGCCAGCGCGCAGGCATCGATGTGCGCCGCCTGCAATACCCGCGCCGCCTCGGGGTCGGCACGGAAATGGAACATCTTCCAGGTCTGCGTCCACGGGTTCAGATGTTTGGTCAGCGCGCATTCCAGATTGATGATGCGCAGGTCGGCCTCGGCAAGGTGCGGCAGCACGTCGCCCCAGACGTCCTGCGGCTGCATGCTCCTGAGCAATTCGTTGACCTGGCGGCCGAGCATCACGTCTCCGGTAAAAGCCAGTGTCAGCATGGTGACCTCACATCGTGCGTTTGAGCAGCTTGCGCAAAGCCGCGAGCGGGCGGGTGTTGAGCACATCATTCTTTTCCAGCCAGCCGCGCCGTGCCTGTCCGACGCCGTAGCGCAGATTGCCGAAATCGAACGTGCTGTGCGCATCCGAATTGATGCTGACCAGTACGCCTTCTTCGCGTGCGCTCTGGCAGTGGGTGTCGAGCAGGTCGAGGCGTTCCGGATGTGCGTTCAGTTCGAGAAAACACCCGCGCTGTTTCGCATGACGGATGATGCGCAGCATGTCCACGTCGTAGGGCTCGCGCTCGTCGAGCAGGCGGCCGGTCGGATGGGCGAGGATCGTGAAATGCGGATGATCCATCGCGCGCAGGATGCGCTCGGTCTGTTTTGCGCGCGACAGTTCGAAACGGCTGTGCACCGCGCCGACCACCAGGTCGAGATGTTCCAGCGAGCGGTCCGGCAAGTCGAGCGTCCCGTCTTCGAGGATGTCCACCTCGATGCCCTTGAGCAGCGTGATGCCGGACAGTTCGGCATTAAGCCGGTCGATCTCGTCACACTGGCGTGCGAGCCCGAGCGGATCGAGCCCGCGCGCCACGGTGAGGTGGCGCGAGTGTTCGGTGATGGCCAGGTATTCGAATCCGAGCGCCTTCGCGGCTAGCGCCATATCGCGCAGGCTGTCGTGGCCGTCGGTGACTTTGGTATGCGCGTGCAGGTCGCCGCGCAGGTCGGATAGTTCCACCAGTTTCGGCAAGCGCCCGGCGCGCGCGGCTTCGATTTCGCCGTGGTCTTCGCGCAGCTCGGGCGGAATGAAGGGCAATCCGACTGCGCGGAAGACCGATTCCTCCGTGTCTCCGGCAATGCGCTTGGTGCCGCGGAACACACCGTACTCGTTGATCTTCAGGCCGTCATGCTGGGCGATGCGGCGGATGGCGATGTTGTGCGCCTTGGAGCCGGTGAAGTAGTGCATTGCCGCGCCATAGCTGACCGGTTCCAGTACGCGCAGGTCGACCTGGATACCACTCTTCAGTTCGACGCTGGCGCGCGTTTCGCCCGCAGCCGATACCTTGATTACCTCGTCATAGCCCGTGAACCGTGCGATTACCGGACTGTCCGCGGCCGCAGTGACCAGGATGTCCAGATCGCCGACCGTCTCGCGCATCCGCCGGAAGCTCCCTGCGACCGTTACCTGATCCACGCCAGGCACCGCACGCAAAAAAGTACACAGCGCTTCGGCGTATTGTGCCGCCGTCGCCAGCTTGAGTCGGTGTGCCTGGCCGCTGTGCGCCGCCAGCGACTGGAGAATATTCTCCTCCGTTTTCGCGCCGAAGCCGTGCAGCGCCCGAATGCGGCCATCCTGTGCCGCGCGGTGCAATTGTTCGAGGGTCTGCACGTCGAGATCGTGATACAGCGCCTTGACGCGCTTCGGACCCAAGCCGGGAATCTTCAGTAACTCGGTGATGGCTGGTGGCAGTTCCTTGCGCAGCCGGTCGAGCAGGCCGCAGTGCCCGGTGCTGACGATTTCGCCAATCTTGGCCGCGAGATCGGCGCCGATACCGGGCAGCCGGGTCAGATCCTCGCCTTGCGCGGCGAGTGCGCGCGCTTCCTGCGGCAAGTCGCCGACGGTTCGTGCAGCATTGCGATAAGCGCGGATGCGAAACGGATTCGCGCCCTGGATTTCCAGCAGGTCGGCGATTTCCTCGAAGATGGCGGCGATGTCAGCATTATGAACCGGCATATCGTTTCTCCCGCGAGTCAGAATATGTGTCAGGTTCTCCAGTTGCGCCAGAATTTTACGCCGCGCCGCGTTTCGTTGTTGCCGCAATGTAGGCTGGGGTGAGCTTGCGAACCCCAGCGTTCCGAGGTCACCTGATGCTGGGGTTCATACACTTCACCCCAGCCTACCGTGCTACGGTACGCGCGGCGTTGCGATAGGCTCGGATGCGAAACGGGTTGGCGCCCTGAATCTCCAGCAGGTCGGCGATTTCCTCGAAGATGGCGGCAATATCGGCATTGTGAACGGGTATGGGCACACCTTGCAGTAGTGAAACTCCATATACCTTTAAGGCCGGTATCGAATCCGCAGATTACACGGATTCACGCAGATTGTCAGGCACGGAAGGTTTTCTGTATCTGACGGAGTGTCGAAAAACGGTAGCGAGGACCGCAAAAATCAAGCCCGTAAAAACACAATTGAACAGGAGAATCTGAGACTCAATCGAGTCCGACCTCGTTGATTTTGATTGTTACTTACCTACTCTAGTAACTTGATATTCGGCGGTATATGTATTTAAGAGCGAAATGCATATTAGTATTAACGATGTCAGTATACCTAGGCCGTAGTGATGTCTGCCAACGGTAAATGCGATTGCTGGAAGAAATAGAATGGTCAGAAGCAGATTTAGTGTTAGGACGGCCCTCTTGAGGGTTAACCAGCTCCGGCAATGAGGGCAGATAATTGTATTATTAATGAACGATATCGACATGCGCGGCATGAGTGGAATCTTCTCGCCACAGACAGGACACTTAGCACGCTCTCGTATAAGTTGCCTAACTTGATTAAATAAAACCATGATTACTTCGATCCGCTTTCGCATTTATTGCAATCATTATTTGCCTTCAAAGGTTCTTCAAAGTAAGCATCGGGGGTAGATACCGTCTTGTATTTAACGCATTCGCTCCGCCGTCCAATTGATTCTGCCTGATTAGGCCGCCACATCCGGTTCTCCAACCTGCGCCAGAATTTCCCGCCGCGCGGCATCGCGCAATTGCAGCGCCGCTTGCCAGTCGTTACCCGACGCCGGCAGCGGAGCTCCGATGACAACCTTCAGCTCGCCGCGACGCGGGTGCCATTGTTCGTCGCGCAACACGGAGCGGGTGCCACCGAGCGTGACCGGTACCACGGGAATGCCGGAATGAGCGGCGACCAGGAACGCGCCCATTTTGAACGGCAATAATCCCGGTGCCCGCCGGAAGGTGCCTTCGGCAAAGAAGATCAGCGATTCGCCGGCGCGAGCACGCTGCTCTAGGCTGCGCATGTCTTCGGCGCCGCGTACTTCATCGAAGCGTTCGACAAAGGCGGTGCCGAGTCGGCGTAGCGGAATCGCGACCGATGGCTTCCGCAGCAATTCCTGCTTGGCGACGAACGCGAATCTGGCGGGCAATGCGGCGGTGAGGAGATAGGCGTCGAGGTAGCTCGCATGGTTGGCGACGACCACGACCGGCGCGCTGCCAGCGAGGTGCTGAATTCCTTCGACGCGCAGCGGAATGCCGCTCAGGGCGAAACCCGCACGCGTTGCCGCTCTGGCGATCTGCCGGCAGAGGCTGCGACTCGGCGTGATGGCGATCAGCAGCCAGGCCGCTGCAGCGATGACGGTGTAGACCGTCCACACCCAACCGCTCCAGACCCATTCGGTGCTGTGGTGCAGGGTGCGCCTGGCCAGCGCCGCGATGCCGCTGCCGGCCAGGCGTACGACCTGTTGCCACGGCGCGCGCGGCCCGCCGCCGATCTCGCCGCGCTCGTATAGTTCGCGGCACGCAGCGCGGCGCAGTTTGCCGCTGGAGGTCTTGAGCACGGTGTGTGGCGGTGCCAGCACGATGTCATCGACCGGCATGCCGATCAGGTCGATTGCAAGATTGCCGATCTCGGTCACGAGTCGACTGCGTTCTGCAGCATCCTGCTCGCGCGTTTCGGCCAGCACGACCAACTGCTCGGTGCCCGAATGCGCAGCTGTCGCGGGAAAGACCGCAACATTGCCGCGGCGGATGCCGGGGAGGCGGCCGACCGCTTCTTCGAGTTCCTGCGGGTAGATATTGTGGCCGGCGCGGATGATGATGTCTTTTTCGCGTCCGGTAAGGTAAAGCTCGCCAGCCGCGAAGTAGCCGAGGTCGCCGCTGTTGAGCCACGGTCCGTCGATCAGGCGCGCCGTGGCTTCCGGGTTGCGGAAATAGCCGCTGGTCGCCGAAGGGCCGCGGAACTGCACACGTCCCTGGGTGCGTTCGGGCAGCTCGCGCCCGGCAGCATCGGCAATGCGAATCTCGTAGCCGACCAAAGGCAGGCCGCAGGATACGAAGCGCAGGGCGGCGGGATCCTCCGCCGCAGCGGGACGGGCAATGCCTGTGTCGGTGAGCGCGCGGCGTTCCACGCGATCCACCAGCGGGCCGCGTTCGCGCGGCGGAAACGTGAGCCCGAGGGCACATTCGGCCAGACCGTAGACCGGTGTCAGGGCAGAGCGGTTGAAGCCGTAGCGCCCGAACCGCTCGGCGAAATGTTCGAGGGTGTCGGGGCTGACCGGCTCGGCGCCGTTATAGGCGAGACGCCAGGAGCTCAGGTCCAGGCCCTCGAGATCACGTTCGCCGAGCTTGGTGGCGCAGAGCTCATAGGCGAAGTTGGGAGCGGCCGAGACAGTCGCGCGGTGCTGCTGGATGGTCCGCAGCCAGCGGCTCGGCCGGGCAAGGAACGCGAGCGGCGACATCAGCACGAGCCGGAAACCGACATAGAGGCTGCCCATGCAGGCGCCGATCAGCCCCATGTCGTGATACAGCGGTAGCCACGAGACAAAGGTGTCGGCCGCCGTGATGCCGGAGGCGCGCTCCATCGCATTCAGGTTCGCCAGCAGGTTGGCGTGGGTCAGCACCACCCCCTTCGGGTTTCCGGTGCTGCCCGAAGTGTATTGCAAGAAGGCGATATCGTGCGGTTTCAGTTGCGGTGCGGGCACGGTTGGGGCCGTCGTGCCGGCGTGCACCAGTTCCCCGGCTGTCGTGACGGCATGCAGCGTTTCGCACTCTGCGCGCAACAGGTGGCCGACTGGCTTGGCCTGTTCGATCGTGATCAGGATCGCGGCACCCGCATTGGCGATGATGCCGGCGCTGCGCCGCAGATGCTCCTCGATCTGGGTGGGGCGCGCGGGCGGATACAGCGGCACCGGCACGCAGCCTGCGTAAAGTGCGCCATAAAAAGCGGCAAAGAACTCGCGGCCGGTGGGCAACATGATGGCCACCCGGTCACTGGCGTCCAGTCCATGTTTCAACAGGCCGGCGGCGAGTGCTTTGGCTTCCTCCTGCAGCATGCGATAGGTGATGTTCTCCGGTTGTTCGGCTTCGCCATACAGCACGATGTGCACGGTATCGCCGTGTTGCGCCGCGTGCCAGTCCAGCAGCTTGAGCAGGGTGTCGGCGGTTTCCGGGCGATGTTCGGTCAGGCTTGGCGCCGGCTGCGGCGGCTCCGGCACGGCCGGCATGACGTGGGGCGCGACGCCGGCGATCAGGCGGAGCAGGTCCTGCGGGGTCTCGGCTTCGGCGAGGGCTTTTTCATTCAACTGGACGCCCAGGTCGCGCTCAATGCGCAGCAGCAGCTCCACCCGCGCCAGACTGTCGAGGCCATAGTCGCGTTCCAGGGAATGGTTCAGGCCGAGCCGCTGCACGTCGCGCAGATGCGGATGCAGTTCGCGGGACAGGCCGCGCACAAGGTCAAGCAGTCGCTGCGGATCGCCCGGGGCGGATTCGGTCATTTATTATGCCTCGCCCGGTGTGGTCATGAGGCCCTCTGCCTGTAGTGCCGCGCGCCGGCCGCGTGCAGTATCCACCCCGGCGAGCAGCAGCAGCCCGATGACGAAGTAGCTGCCAGTGATCAGCAAAGCTTGCCGGTGATTACCGCCCGTGATCCAGGTGGCGGCGCCGTAGGTGAGCGGGCCGGCGATGGACGCAAGTTTGACCGCGAGGCCCCAGAGGCCGAAGAACTCCGCCGTGCGGGATTCCGGAGTGAACACGCCGACTAGCGCCCGTCCGGCCGATTGCGACGCGCCGAGGCACAAGCCCGCAATATTCGCGGCCACCCAGAACCACAGCTGGCCGGATGCGGCCCAAGCCACCAGGATAGCGACGATCCAGCCGGTCAGCGTCAGCGCGATGAACCGGACATGGCCGACGCGATCTTCCAGGTTGCCGAACAGGATTGCGCCGGCTGCAGCGGTGACATTGACCACAAGCACCAGCCACAGGGTCTGCTGGGTGGTGAATGCAAGAGCCTGGCTGGCATAGACCGCAGTCAGCGTAACCGCCGCACCGATGCCGGCCTGGTAGAACAGGCTGCACACCAGGAATCGGCGCAGATCTGCAAACCGGCGCAGATGGCGCAGGGTCTGCCAGACACGCAGCCAGGCGTTGCTGGCGGGTGTGCTGCCATGGTTTACCGGTGTGGCCCGTTCGCGCAGCAGCAGGAAGGTCGGGAGGCTGGCCAGTGCGAACATGCAGGCAGTAATCAGCATCGTCACCGGCACAAATTGCTGTGCTGTCTGCCCCTGCGCCTCCGCCCAGATGACATAGCCCAGGCACAGGCCGAGGGTAACCAGCCCGCCGACATAACCAAGCCCCCAGCCCCAGCCGGACACACGACCCATCGCATCCGGTTCCGCAATTTCGGTGAGGAAGGCTGCGATCAGGTTCTCGCCGCTGCCAAAGAAGAAGTTGGATACGATCACGCAGATGATGGTTAAAACCAGCGTGGCCGGCGTCGCAAAATAGAGCAGGGCGGTGAACAGGATGCACCCGACGGTGGTCACCGCCAGCAATTTCTTTTTCGCGGCGCGCAGATCGGCGTAGGCTCCGACTACCGGCGCGCTGATCACGATCAGCAGATAAGACAGGGACAATGCGGCGGTCCAGGCAAAGGTCGCCCAGGGTGCATTGCCGGCGACGACTGCGACGAAATAGGCATTGAACAGCGCAGTGATGACGACGGTGGTATAGCCGGAGTTGGCAAAGTCATACATCGCCCAGGACCACATTTCGCGCACGGCGACGCCGGGCCGCAGCGCGCTCTGAATACCGGTGCTCCCGGTTTTCGGGGGTTGAGCGCACTCGGTGGTATCAGGTGCTGGCATGGCAGGCGTGGCTCCACGATAGATGCCGCAACGAAGAATGCTGCGTTCGTACTGTGCGCGGCGGGTTTGCTGGATTTGATGCCGAGTGATACGTCAGGCATTGTAGCAGCCTGTTGCAGCCGTACAAGCACGTGCGCGGAAGTTTCTCAGGGTGGTGCGCTGTGCTAAAATGCGCGTTTTATGATGCGCTAATTTTCCCAGGTCAGAGTAAACATGGAACTACAGTTCGCCAAAGAAACCCTGCCAGTCAGCCTCGAAGAAGAAATGCGCAAGTCGTACCTGGATTACGCGATGAGCGTGATTGTCGGGCGCGCGCTGCCGGATGTGCGCGACGGCCTGAAGCCGGTGCATCGCCGCGTGCTGTACGCGATGCAGGAGCTGTCCAACGATTGGAACCGGCCCTACAAGAAATCGGCGCGTATCGTCGGCGACGTAATCGGTAAATACCACCCGCACGGCGACACTGCGGTATACGACACCATCGTGCGCATGGCGCAGGATTTCTCGCTGCGTTATCCATTGATCGACGGCCAGGGCAACTTCGGCTCGGTGGACGGCGATAACGCGGCGGCGATGCGTTACACCGAAATCCGTATGGCGAAGATCGCGCACGAGCTGCTCGCCGACCTCGACAAGGAAACGGTCGATTTCGGCCCGAACTACGACGGCTCCGAGCAGGAACCGCTGGTTCTGCCCGCGCGATTCCCGAACCTGCTGGTGAACGGTTCGTCCGGTATCGCGGTGGGTATGGCGACCAACATTCCGCCGCACAACCTCTCCGAAGTGGTGGATGCCTGTCTTGCATTGCTGAAAAATCCCGAGCTGGATGTCGAGCAGCTGATTCAATACGTGCCCGCGCCGGACTTCCCGACCGCGGGCATCATTTATGGCCTCGACGGCGTCAGGGAAGGCTATCGCACCGGCCGCGGCCGCGTGGTGATGCGCGCACGCTGCCACTTCGAGGATATCGGCAAGGGTGAGCGCCAGGCGATCATCATCGACGAACTGCCGTACCAGGTGAACAAGGCCAACCTGCTGATGAAGATCGGCGAGTTGGTGCGCGAGAAACGCCTGGAAGGCATTTCCGAAATCCGCGACGAATCGGACAAGTCCGGCATGCGCGCGGTAATCGAACTGAAGCGCGGCGAAAATGCCGACGTAATCCTCAACAAGCTGTACAAAGAAACCCAGATGCAGGACAGCTTCGGCATCAACATGGTCGCCATCGTGGACGGCCAGCCGAAGCTGCTCAACCTCAAGCAGGTGATCGACGCGTTCCTGCGTCATCGCCGCGAAGTGGTTACACGTCGCACCATTTTCGAATTGCGCAAGGCGCGCGAACGCGGGCATATCCTGGAAGGTTTGGCGGTTGCGCTGTCCAATGTGGATGAGATCATCGCGCTGATCAAGGCGGCGGCAACGCCGGCCGACGCCAAGCGCGAACTGATGGCACGCACCTGGCGCTCGTCGCTGGTCGAAGACATGCTGAGCCGTGTCAGCGACGCGTCGCGTCCCGAAGGCTTGCCGGCCGAATTCGGCCTGGTCGGGCAGGGCGGCGCGCGCGGCTATCGCCTCTCCGATGTGCAGGCCCAGGCGATCCTGGAATTGCGCTTGCAACGCCTGACCGGCCTGGAACAGGACAAGATCGTCGGCGAATATCGCGAGGTAATGGACCGGATTACCGATCTGCTCGACATTCTGGCACGCCCGGAGCGCGTTACGCGCATTATCGGCGATGAACTGGCCGCGCTGAAGGCGCAGTTTGGCGACAAGCGCCGTAGCGAAATCGTCACGCGCACCCAGGAAATGAGCATGGAAGACCTGATCGCGCCGGAAGACGTCGTGGTCACACTGTCGCACGGCGGTTACATGAAGGCGCAGCCGCTCGCCGAATATCGCGCACAGAAGCGCGGCGGCCGCGGCAAGCAGGCGGCGGCGACCAAGGAAGACGATTTCATCGACAACCTGTTCATTGCCAATACCCACGACTATATCCTGTGCTTCTCCAACCGCGGCCGCGCCTACTGGCTGAAAGTTTATGAAGTGCCGCAGGGTAGCCGCATCTCGCGCGGCAAGCCGATCGTGAACCTGCTGCCGCTGGAAGAGAACGAGAAGATCAACGCGATCCTGCCGGTGCGCGAGTTCAGCGAGGACAAGTTCGTGTTCTTCGCGACGACCGACGGCACGGTGAAGAAGACGACGCTGTCGCAATTCTCCAACCCGCGCAAGGCCGGCATCATTGCCATTGCGCTGGACGAGGGCGACTTCCTGATTGGCGTCGCGCTGACCGACGGCAAGCATGATGTGATGCTGTTCTCGGATGAGGGCAAGGCCGTGCGCTTCGATGAAAACGACGTGCGCCCGATGGGACGCGATACCCGCGGCGTGCGCGGCATGAACCTGGCCAAGGGCGGCAAGGTGATCTCGCTGCTGGTCGCCGAGAATGAACAACAGAGCGTGCTGACCGCAACCGAGAACGGCTACGGCAAGCGTTCGCCGATCACCGAATACACCCGTCACGGGCGTGGCACGCAGGGTATGATCGCGATCCAGACTTCGGCGCGCAACGGCAAGGTGGTTGCGGCGACCCTCGTGAATCCCGACGACGAGATCATGCTGATCGGCACCAACGGCGTGCTGATCCGCACCCGCGTCAAGGAAATTCGCGAGATGGGGCGCACGACCCAGGGCGTGACCCTGATGAACATGGAAAAGGGCGAGAAGCTGGCCGGATTGAGCCGCATCGCCGAGCAGCAGGAAGAAACCGAGGGTTAAGGATGCAGGATTTTGGATTCAGGAAAATCTGGGCGTCTTCACTGAATCCTGTACCCCGATTCCCGAATCCTGTTGATGGATTTTTTTAGACTTGAACCAGAGATGACTATTTACAATTTCAGTGCCGGTCCCGCCGTGTTGCCGCAGGAAGTGCTGCAGCAGGCGCAGGCGGAATTGCTCGACTGGCATGGCAGCGGCATGTCGGTGATGGAAATGTCGCACCGCGGCAAGGAATTCATGGGTATTGCGGCGCAAGCCGAAGCCGATTTGCGCGAGCTGATGAACATCCCGGGCAACTACAAGGTGCTGTCCCTGCAGGGCGGTGCGCATTTGCAGTTCTCGATGATTCCGCTTAACCTGCTGCGCGGCAAGCGCACGGCGGATTACGTAAATACCGGCGAGTGGTCGAAAAAAGCCATCGGCGAAGCGGGCAAGTTCTGCGAGGTGAATGTCGCCGCAACCGGCGCGGACCGGAATTTCACTTATGTGCCCGCATTCGATACCTGGCGCTGCAACAAGGACGCGGCCTACCTGCATTACACGTCGAACGAAACCATCGGCGGTGTCGAATTCAACTGGGTTCCTGAATGCGGCGACGTTCCGCTGGTGGTGGACATGTCTTCCAACATCCTGTCGCGCCCGATCGATGTCTCGAAGTTCGGCCTGATTTACGCCGGCGCGCAAAAGAACATCGGCCCGGCGGGGCTGACCCTCGTCATCGTGCGCGACGATCTGATCGGTCAGCTGGCCGCGGGCACGCCGACGATGCTCGATTACAAGATCCATGCCGACCACGACTCCATGTACAACACGCCGCCGACCTTTGCGATGTACATTGCCGGTCTGGTGTTCCAGTGGCTGAAGAAGAATGGCGGTGTTGCCGCGATGGAGCAGGCCAATATCGCCAAGGCTGAGCTGCTGTATGCGGCAATTGATGCGAGCAACGGGTTCTACCGTTGTCCCGTCGCAGTTTCCGACCGCTCGCGCATGAACGTGCCATTTACCTGCAAGACCGCAGAGCTGGATGCGGCATTCCTGAAACAGGTCGAAGCTCGCGGCATGCTCCAACTGAAAGGCCACCGGCTGGCCGGCGGGATGCGCGCGTCGATCTACAATGCGATGCCGCTTGCCGGTGTACAGGCTCTCGTAGACTTCATGAATGAATTTGCGGCGCAACATGGCTGAGATTTTGGTTGTTTGAAGATTGCCATGAGTGAAAAACTGACCCAACTCCGCACTGAGATCGATCGTCTCGATGACGAGATGCTGAAGCTCGTCAATCAGCGCGCCGCCCTGGCGCAAAAGATCGGCCACCTCAAGGAAAATGGCGTGGTGCTGCGTCCTGAGCGCGAAGCGCAGGTGCTGCTGCGCCTGCAGGGCAACAATCGCGGGCCGTTGAGCAATGCGGCGGTTGCCCAGTTGTTCACCGAAGTGATGTCGCAATGCCGTGCGCTGGAAGCGCCATTGACGGTGGCTTATCTTGGTCCGGAAGGGACCTTCACCGAGGCGGCGGCGCTGAAGCGCTTTGGCCGAGCAGTGCAGGGCCAGCCGTGTGCGACCATAGATGACGTGTTCCGTGCCGTGGAAAGCAGTGCCGCCCATTATGGTGTGGTGCCGGTGGAAAATTCCACTGAAGGCGCGATCGGGCGCACGCTGGATTTGCTGCTGCAAAGCACGCTGCAGGTATGCGGCGAAGTGATGCTGCCGATCCATCAGTGCTTGATGTCACATCAGGAAGATATCGGTCGGATTCAGCAGGTCTATTCGCATCCGCAGTCGCTGGGGCAATGCCAAGGCTGGCTGAATACCAACTTGCCGCATGCCCGGCGCATAGTTGCTTCCAGCAATTCCGAAGCAGCGCGCCTGGCCGCGCAGCAACCCGATAATGCAGCGATTGCCGGCAAACAAGCCGCCGAACGTTATGGCGTCCCGGTGCGCGTCGAAAATATCGAAGATGACCCGCGCAATACTACGCGCTTCCTGGTGCTCGGCAATCAGGATGTAGCGCCGTCGGGTCGGGACAAGACCTCGCTGGTGCTGTCGGCGCCGAACCGTCCCGGTGCGGTACACGATCTCCTGGCGCCGCTGGCGAAGCATGGGGTGAGCATGACCAGGCTGGAGTCGCGCCCGGCGCGTTCCGGTTTGTGGGAATATGTGTTTTACGTGGACATCGAAGGCCATCAGACCGACGCCAATGTCGCGGCGGCGCTGGCCGAACTCAAGCAGGCGGCAGCATTCATGAAGCTCTTGGGTTCATATCCGGTTGCAGTTTGAGCGCACCGGCGACAGGAATTATTGGGGGAACAATGGCATTACCGCAGTTGCATTGGGATGTGGATTTTCTGAAGAACAATCCGACGATCCAGGACAAGGATTACGGCATTCCGGCCGAGACGAAGCGCATCAACTATCCGATTCGCCTGGTGCGTTACTGGTTCATCTATCATTTCCTGCGCGAGGAAACTGCGCGCCAGGGGCGTCCGCTGGACGTATGCGAAATCGGCGTGGATGTCGGGCAGATGCTCGGCTTCATGCACGCGGCCGCCAACAACGGCGGCGAGAAAGTGAAGTTTGCGAGCTGGGATGCGGTGGATGCGATCATCCGCAAGGAAATCCTGCAGCGCGTCGGCTATAACCATTTTTACCAGGTCGACCTGGACAGCGCGGAATTCAAGCTCGACCGGCAATATGATGCGATGATCCTGCTGCATGTGCTGGAGCACCTGTTCAAGCCGGAAGAACTGATTGCGAAACTGGTGCCGCACCTGGAACCGGGCGGCATGCTGATCGGTGGCTTTCCGTCCACGCCGCAATTCCTGGCACAGTCGCACGAGGAGCGCATCCGTCCAAAGGCACGGAAATATGGCCATGTCAGCGTTTTCTCGCCGAAGCGGGTACGCGAAATGGCTGCGGCGAACGGGCTTGAAGTGGAATTCCTGAGCGGCGCATTCCTGATGCGCAAAAAAGGCTTCTTCCTGGAAAACAGCAAATGGTGGCTGCGCTTCAACCTGTGGTTTGGCGCCATGTTTCCGGGCTGGATCGGCGAGACTTACTGGATTCTGCGCAAACCAAAAAAGGCTTGAGGCACTTCAAGGATTGCACAGAGTCTTCGGATTTTTGGTTGGGTGCCCATTATGTTCAGAGGAATTACTATTGATCCGCAGCACGTTGCATTCAAAAATAACCACAAGCCTTTTCTGGATAATCCGCGGATAATACGCACTTTTGACCTTCAAGAACGAGCATGAATTATAGCGACCTGGCCCCTTCCTATATCCGCGCGATTGCGCCGTATCAGCCCGGCAAACCGATCTCCGAACTCGAGCGCGAACTTGGCATTACCGGCATCGTGAAGCTGGCCTCGAACGAAAACCCGCTCGGTGCCAGCCCCAAGGCGATTGCGGCGGCTCGTGCCGCACTGGATGAAATCGGGCTGTATCCGGACGGAAACGGCTTCGCGCTGAAGGACGCGCTGGTCAAGCGCTACGGCGTGGCGCACAACCAGATTGCGCTCGGCAACGGTTCGAATGATCTGTTGGAACTTACGGCACGCGCCTTCCTCACCGTGGGCGACAAGTCGGTGTATTCCGACCATTCCTTTGCCGTATATGCGCTGGCGACCCAAGGGGTCGGCGCGACCGGCATCAGCGTGGTGGCTAACAACTTCGGCCATGATCTGGCGGCGATGGGCAAGGCCGCGGTGGAGCAGGGCGCGAAGATAATTTTTATCGCCAACCCGAACAACCCGACCGGCACTTTCATTCCGGGCGACGAGCTGTATGCGTTCCTGCGCGCGCTGCCGCCGCATATTCTCGTGAAGCTGGACGAGGCGTACAACGAATACCTGCCTGAAGAATGCCGCTACGACAGCGTGAGCTGGCTGCGCGAGTTTCCCAACCTGATCATCTCGCGCACCTTCTCCAAGGCCTATGGCCTCGCCTCGCTGCGCGTCGGTTATGCGCTGGGCGATGCGCAGGTGATCGAGATGCTGAACCGCGTGCGTCAGCCATTCAACGTCAACAGCATGGCGCTCGCCGCCGCGGTGGCAGCACTCGAAGATACCGATTTCGTGCAGCAGACCTTCGCGCTGAATCAGCGCGGCATGGCACAGATTACCGCCGGCCTGCGCCGGCTGAACCTGGAATACATTCCGTCTTACGGCAATTTCGTGAGTTTCAAGATTACCAACGCGATGCAGGTGTACCGCCGTTTGCTGGAATTGGGCGTGATTGTGCGACCAGTCGCCAATTACGCCATGCCCGATTACCTGCGCGTCAGCATCGGGCTGGAAACGGAAAATGAGAAGTTCTTATCTGCATTGCAGCAAATTCTTGGAGAAACAAAATGATTATCGTGATGGGCAAGGATGTCACTGACGAGCAAATCGGCGCAGTGGTGAAGAAACTGGAAACAGCTGGCCTGAAGGCCAACATTTCGCGCGGCATCGAGCGCACCGTGATCGGCGCGATCGGCGATGAGCGTGCGCTGACCGAAGAGATGTTCACACCGCTGCCCGGTGTCGAATCCGCCATGCACATCGCGAAACAATACAAGATCGTGTCGCGCGAATCGCACAAGGAAAATACCGTCATCGACATCGCCGGCATCCCGCTCGGCGGCAACCAGATCCAGATCATTGCCGGCCCCTGTTCGGTGGAAACGCAGGATCAGATGGACTTGGCGGCAAAGTTCACACATGAAGCGGGTTGCCGTTTGATGCGCGGCGGCGCGTTCAAGCCGCGCACCAGCCCGTATGCTTTCCAGGGACACGGCGTCGAAGGTCTGGCGATGTTCCGCAAGGCGGCCGAAAAATACAAACTGCCTATCGTCACCGAACTGATGGACGCGCGCCAGATCGAAGCCTTCCTCGAATACGACGTGGATGCGATCCAGATCGGCACGCGCAACATGCAGACCTTTGACCTGCTCAAGGCGGTCGGCCGTGTCAACAAACCGGTGATCCTCAAGCGCGGCATGTCGGCGACGATCAGCGAATGGCTGATGTCTGCGGAATACATCGCGGCAGGCGGCAACCACAACATCATCTTCTGCGAACGCGGTATCCGCACCTTCGAGACCGCCTACCGCAACGTGCTGGACGTCACCGCGATCGCGGTGCTGAAGAAGGAAACCCATTTGCCGGTGATCGTTGATCCGTCGCACGCGGGCGGCAAGGCATGGATGGTGCCGGCGCTGTCGCAGGCGGCCATCGCGGCTGGCGCCGACGGCCTGCTGGTCGAGATGCATCCGAATCCGTGCGAAGCCTGGTGCGACGCTGACCAGGCGCTGAAACCGGAAGAGCTGAAGAAACTGATGGGCACGCTGGGCGCAATTGCGGGTGCAATTGGACGCAGCTTGTAGGAACGGGCTTAAACCCGCCCCTACGGAGTTTTCATGACACAACCGCTGTTCAGCAAGATCATCATTTTCGGTGCCGGCCTGATCGGAGGGTCATTCGCGCTCGCCTTGAAAAAGGCTGGTGCGGTCGCCGAGGTGGTGGGCTTCGGCCGCAGCCAGGCAACGCTGCAGCAGGCGCATGAACTCGGTGTTATTGATCGCATCGGGCAGGATGCCGCAGCGGAAGTGCGCGACGCCGATCTGATCCTGCTGGCCACACCGGTCGGGCAGATGGCGGAATTGATGGCGCAGATCTCGCCGCATCTTGGCGCCCATACGCTGGTTACTGATGGCGGCAGTACCAAGAGCGATGTGGTGGCAGCGGCGCGCGCGAACATGGGCGACCGCATTGCGCAGTTTATTCCCGCACATCCGATTGCCGGCGCTGAGAAAAGCGGCGCGGCCGCGGCGCTGGCCGACCTCTATGTGGGCAAGAAAGTGGTGCTGACACCATTGCCCGAAAATACGGCCGCCTCGGTGGCCTGTGTGCGCCTCGCGTGGGAATTGTGCGGTGCAAATATTTATGAGCTCACTCCCGCGCAACACGACGAAGTGTTTGCGGCCGTCAGCCACCTGCCGCACCTGCTGTCGTTCGCGTTGGTGCACGATCTCGCGCAGCGCGACAATCGCGATCTGCTGCTGTCGTTCGCGGCGAGCGGTTTTCGTGACTTTACGCGTATCGCAGCCAGTTCACCGGAAATGTGGCGCGACATCTGTCTCGCGAATCGTGAAGCACTGTCGCGCGAATTGCAGTCCTACATCGCTGAATTGACCAAGCTCGGTAATGCGCTGGAGCACGCCGACGCGGCGCAACTCGAACAGACTTTCCGCACCGCGCGCGAGCTCCGCGCGGGCTGGAAAGGGCAGTAGCAATCCAGGCCAATGATGAACTATATCCCGCCCAGGCAGTTCTTTTGGCTGCTTCTTGCCATCACGGTGATCTGGTTCGCGAATCTCGAGTACCGAACGCTGGTCAAGCCGGACGAAGGCCGCTATGCCGAGATTCCGCGCGAAATGGTACTGAGCGGTGATTGGGTAACGCCGCGCCTGAACGACCTGAAGTATTTCGAAAAGCCGCCGCTGCAATACTGGGCGACGGCCACGGCCTATACTGTGTTCGGCG
Source organism: Gallionella sp. (assembly GCA_035702405.1). Taxonomy (GTDB): domain Bacteria; phylum Pseudomonadota; class Gammaproteobacteria; order Burkholderiales; family Gallionellaceae; genus Gallionella. Next base: position 57,936 of record DASSQR010000012.1, read on the forward strand.
AACATCAGTGGACGTCGCGCCTGTGGACTGCGCTGACCGGCTTTGCCGGCATCCTGCTAGTCTGGTTCGCGGGATTCCGCCTGTTTGGCCGCGAGGCGGCAGGCTACGCGACACTGCTGCTGTCGAGCAGCCTGCTCTACGTGTTGATGGGGCACCTTAACACGCTCGACATGGGGGTAACGTTCTTCCTCACGCTTGGCATCGTCGGGCTGCTGCTCGGGCAAACCGAATCTGATACAGGCACGCAGCGCAACTGGATGCTGGTTGCGTGGGCCGCACTGGCACTGGCGGTATTGAGCAAGGGCCTGATGGGTCTGATTCTGCCGGGTGCGGCATTGTTCATTTACTGTGTTCTACAGCGCGATTTCAGCGTGCTGAAACGCATGCACTGGTTGGCTGGTCTCGCTGTGTTCCTGCTGATTGCAGCGCCGTGGTTCTATCTGGTGATGAAGGCCAACCCGGAATTCTTCGGCAAGTTTTTCATTTACGAACACTACACGCGTTTCACCACCAAGGAACTGGGACGCTATCAGCCGTGGTATTACTTCGTGCCGATCCTGCTGCTGGGTATGTTGCCGTGGACGCTGCTGATGTTTGACACCCTGTTGCGCACCTTGCGTACCGGCAATCCGTTCCGCAACGCATTCAATGCTGAGCGCTTCCTGCTGATCTGGGCAGTGTTCATTTACCTGTTCTTCACCGTTTCCGGTTCAAAGCTGCCGTCTTATCTACTGCCCATGTTTCCGGCGCTCGCGTTGCTGATGGGCAAGCGCATTGCGGAAATGCGGCCGCGGGTATTGCTGTGGGAGATTGCTCCGGCGGTCCTCGCCGCGATCGCGTTGCTGGTTCTGGCGCTGAATGTCGGCAAACTGGCTGACACCCCGAACCAGATGGAACTGTATCCGCATTACACCATCTGGCTGGCCGGTGCGGCGCTGGTGATGCTGGCCGGCTTGGTGATGGGGATGGCTTTGCTGTGGCAGTCGCGTAAACCGCTGGCGGTCATCGTGCTCGCGTTGAGCGCGCTGTTGTCCGCGCAGATTGCGTTATCCGGCTATAACACGATTGCCCGCGAGCGCTCGGCCAAGCACATCGCGATAGCGATTCGGGCCGAGGTAAAACCGAATATACCGTTCTATTCGGTAATGACTTACGAGCAGACGTTGCCGTTCTACCTCAAGCGCACGTTCACCCTCGTGGATTACCAGGACGAAATGGGCTTCGGCATCAAGCAGGAGCCACAACGCTGGGTGCCCAACCTGGCAGAATTCGCCAAAGTGTGGGCGGCACAGCCCGAAGCGCTGGCGATCATGCCGGTATATGTTTATCCGCTATTGCAGCAACAAGGTCTTACGATGCAAATCATCTTCGAAGATACGCAACACATCGTAGTCAAGAAGCCGTCGAGCGCAATTAACGCTAATCACGCCTCCCATGAGAGGACAGAGGAGAAGGCGGCGCCATGAACCTGCTCAGTTTCGGCCTGATTTTCACCGGCGTGATGCTCAACGCCGCCGCACAAATTCTGATGAAGACCGGCACGAACGCTATCGGCCATTTTGAATTCAGCGTTGAGAACATCCTGCCGATTGGCTGGAAGCTGGCCACCGAATGGCACATCGTCACCGCCCTGTTTTGTTACGCGCTGAGCGTGGTTGTCTGGATTCTCGCGCTGTCGCGCGTGCCGGTCAGCATTGCGTTTCCGATGCTGTCGATGGCGTATGTGGTGACGGCCGTCGCAGCATGGGGGCTGCTGGGTGAAGCCTTAAACCCGACCAAGCTGGTCGGCATTGGCGTGATCATCCTCGGCGTGATCATCCTGTCGCGCGGGTAAGCACAAACTCATCGGTAGGTCGCGCTCTGCGTGTGTTGTTGGGGCTTCAGCCTCTTACAACCACGGCGTACCCCTGGCGGGTGCTGCCCGACAAGTCGGGTTGAAAACCAAACCACTAGCAATACGGCCGTTCGCCCCGAGCCTGTCGAAGGGTGAACAGAACACATAATATTTTCGGATATCTTCATGAGCACATTCCTTCCTTTCTCCCGCCCCACCATCGATGAAGACACCATCGCCGCGGTCGCCGACGTGCTGCGTTCCGGCTGGATCACCAGCGGCCCCAAGGTGCAAGAGTTCGAAAAGCAACTGTCCGATTACTTCGGTGGCCGTCCGGTACGCACCTTTAACTCCGGCACCTGCACCATGGAGATCGCGTTGCGCATTGCGGGCATCGGCGCGGGTGATGAAGTTATCACTACGCCGATTTCCTGGGTCGCAACGGCGAATGTGATCATCGAGGTGGGCGCGACGCCGGTGTTTGCAGATATTGATCCGATCACGCGCAACATCGATTTGGCCAAGGTGGAGGCCGCAATCACTCCGCGCACGAAGGGCATCATTCCGGTGTATCTGGCCGGCAAGCCGGTGGACATGGATAAACTGTATGCACTCGCGGCCAAGTACAAGCTGCGCGTGATCGAGGACGCGGCGCAGGCGATTGGTTCGTCCTGGCAAGGCAAGCCGATCGGTTCATTCGGCGATTTCGTCTCGTTCAGCTTCCAGGCCAACAAAAACATCACTACCTCCGAGGGCGGTTGCCTCGTGCTGAACAACGCCGAGGAAGCCGTGCTCGCGGAAAAATACCGCCTGCAAGGGGTCACGCGCAGCGGCTGGGACGGCATCGAAGTGGACGTGCTGGGCGGCAAGTTCAACATGACCGACGTCGCTGCCGCAATCGGCCTCGGCCAGTTTAAGCACCTCGATGAAATCACTGCCAAGCGGCGCAAACTTGCGCGGCATTATTTCAATATCCTGGGGCCGGAATTCGAGGCCAAAACTGGCGCGCAACTGCCGCCGGCGGATTTCGAGAGCACGAACTGGCACCTGTTCCAGATCGTGCTGCCGGAGCGCATCACCCGCGCTGATTTCATGGCGCGAATGAAGGAACAGCACAATATCGGTGTCGGTTACCACTACGCGCCGATCCACCTGTTCAAGCTGTATCGCGAGCGAGGCTTTAAGGAAGGCATGTTCCCGGTCTCGGAGCGCGTTGGCAAACAGATCGTGTCCCTGCCGATGTTCTATGCGATGAACGAGGCCGACGTCGAGCACACTTGCAAGGCGATGCGCGAAGTGCTGGCTGGATAGCCAATATTGCCACTGCATGAATAGCTGACCAATCTTTGTGATGTTGAAAAAATGAGCGATGGAAATCACGATAGATTTCTCAAGGATTAAGGATTTGAGTAGTTTTCATTCTGCATTCAAGGAAACCATGGGTTTTCCCGAGTTCTACGGGAGGAACATGGATGCTTGGATCGACTGTATGTCGTGTATCGATGATCCAGATGCTGGAATGTCTGCTGTGACTGTCAAGTCAGACGAGAGTCTTGAAATAGTTCTTCTTAGTATTGAAACAGCCATCAAAAGCTGTCCAGACGTATTTCAGGGTTTCTTGAAGTGTGTCGCCTTCGTAAACCAGCGCTTTATTGGCTCAAACAGCGGTACGAGATTGAAGCTAATTGCCACATAATAACGTCATCAATTTGGACAGCGAGCATAGCCCGGATGGAATGTAATGGACCTCGGGGATGTCTTGTATACACTTTCCTGGATTTCACTCGCTCCTTTCGGGCTACGGCTGCAATTCTTTTCAGAAGCAAACTGAAAAATATATTTCCATTCATGGAAATCCTGAAGCCGTTCTGGAATATGGATGAAATGTCGAAAATAAACCATGAGTATTGATACGTTTCGCACAGCAAGCAGGTCAGAAGCCAAGGAAATTGCGCAACTGGTCAATAAGGCATGCCGCCCGGAACCAGATGCAGTTGCTTTCGGCTGGACCCATGAAGCCGATCTGGTATCTGGAAGCAGAACGAGCGCCAGTCAAGTAGAGGATTTAATATCAGGGCCTGATTCCGTTGTTCTTGTTGGCCTCAAAAACTCTGAAATTGTGGCGTGTGTTCATATCAGGAAAGACGGCAGCAATAGCCACATTGGAATGCTTGCGGTTAACCCGGTTCTGCAAGGGCAGGGGGTGGGAAAACAAATGCTTGCCTATGCAGAAAACTATGCGGCAACAGTTTGGGGTTCTGAAAAATTCGTCATGGTTGTTGTGTCAGAAAGAATTGAACTCGTCTCCTTCTATCTGCGGCACGGCTATCGGAAAACGGGCGTCGTAATGGCCTATCCGCAGTCGCTGGGTGCAGGCACCCCTAAGCGTGCCGACCTCAAAATCGAGGTTCTGGAAAAGCCTGGTAGGTCAGGTTAGCGCACAGCGTCTCGTACCCGCCAGGGTGAACCCTACAGATTGTTGGGTTACGCTTGCCGCTAACCCAACTTACAAAAACTGCTAAAACTTGTGTGCAGCAACGACGAATCGAGTGGACCTCTCTTATATAGCTTTTTGTTACACTTTCTCCCGCATTTCCTTGTTGCATAAACCTCCTGTCGATTCCGCTAAACACCTCGCGTGCGGTAAAATGCCGCCCCATGACCAATCCTCAACTTTCCGTCGTCATTCCCGTCTATAACGAAGAGCAGGGCCTGCAGAACTTGTTCGACCGGCTGTATCCGGCGCTCGACAAACTCGGTGTCAGCTACGAGATCCTGTTCATCAATGACGGCAGCCGCGACCGTTCGGCGGCGATTCTGCGCGAGCAGTTCCAGAAGCGGCCCGATGTGACGCGGGTGATCCTGTTCAATGGCAATTATGGCCAGCACATGGCGATCATGGCCGGCTTCGAGCATGCGCGCGGACAGCGCATGGTGACACTGGATGCCGATCTGCAGAACCCGCCGGAAGATACCGGCCTGCTGCTGGCCAAGATGGATGAAGGCTACGATTACGTCGGCTCGATTCGCCGCCAGCGCAGCGACACTTGGTGGCGCCATGTCGCGTCGCGCGCGATGAACGGGCTGCGCGAGCGCATCACGCGCATCAAGATGACCGATCAGGGCTGCATGTTCCGCGCCTACGACCGCCACATAATCGATGCGGTCAACAGCTGTAAGGAAGTGAACACTTTCATCCCGGCGCTGGCCTACAGCTTCGCGCGCAATCCCGCCGAAGTGGTGGTGGGGCACGAGGAGCGTGCAGCGGGCGAATCCAAATACTCGCTATACAGTTTGATCCGGCTCAACTTCGATCTGATGACCGGGTTCTCGCTGGTGCCGTTGCAGATGTTCTCCATGCTTGGAATGCTGATTTCGGTATTCTCCGGCCTGTTCTTCGTATTCCTCGCAGTGCGCCGCCTGATCATCGGCCCGGAAGCTGAAGGTCTGTTCACGCTGTTTGCATTGATGTTCTTCCTGATTGGCATCGCGCTGTTCGGCATTGGCCTGCTGGGTGAATATATCGGCCGCATCTATCAGCAGGTGCGCCACCGGCCGCGTTACCTGGTTGAAGCCGTACTGGAAAAATCCGAATGAGTAGAGCCGTTGTTTTTGCCTACCATAATGTGGGTGCCGTCGTGCCACGGTGGGCGCAGCCGCGGTGCGGGCACGACGAGCAAGACGCCGATGCACTGTTTGCGGGAATTGAGCAATGAGTAAAGCTGTTGTATTCGCGTACCACAATGTCGGCGTCCGCTGCTTGTCAGTATTGCTGGCACACGGCGTGGATGTCGCGCTGGTGGTCACGCACCGAGACAATCCGAAGGAAACCATCTGGTTCGACAGCGTGGCCGAACTCGCGGCACTGCATGGTATTCCGGTGATCACGCCTGACAATCCGAACACGCCGGAAGTGGTTTCGCAGATCCGCTCGTTGCAGCCGGATTTCTTCTTTTCGTTCTATTACCGCGAAATGCTCAAGCGCGAGTTGCTGGAAATCCCGAAGCAGGGCGCGCTCAACATGCATGGCTCGCTGCTGCCGAAATACCGCGGGCGTGTGCCGGTGAATTGGGCGATAATTCACGGCGAGACGGAAACCGGCGCGACGCTGCATTACATGACGGAAAAGCCGGACAACGGCGCGATTGCGGCGCAGCAGGCGGTGCCGATTTTGCCGAACGATACTGCGTTCGAAGTGTTTCAGAAAGTGACGGTGGCGGCGGAGATGGCGTTGCATGCCTGCCTGCCGGATTTGCTCGCAGGACGCGCGCAGGCGGTGCAGCAGGATTTGAGCAAGGGCGCATACTTCGGCGGCCGTAAGCCGGAAGATGGAGTCATCGACTGGGCTCTGTCCGCGCAACAAATCCACAATCTGGTGCGTGCAGTTGCGCCGCCCTATCCGGGCGCGACCACCCGGCTGCTAGGAAAGCCGATGCGCATTTTGCAGACGCTGGTTACCGCGTGTACTGTGTCCGGGAGGACGCCAGTGTTCTACGTCAAGGACGGCAAGGCATACGCGGTCTGTGGGCAGGGCGTGTTGCGCGTGGTGCGCTTCGAGCTGGATGGCGTGGCAATGACGCCGGCGGAATTTGCGGCAAATTACGGAGCCGAGAAATTTGAATTTTCGTAGTCCCCTCTCCCGCAGGCGGGAGAGGGGAAGGGGAGAGGGGCGCAAAGATTCCAGCCTCTTCCTAGCCCTCCCCCTTCCGAGGGGGAGGGAACAGTTTGAATTTAATTGTTAAGGAAAACAAGTAATGAAAAAAGTATTGATCCTCGGCGTGAACGGCTTCATCGGCCACCATCTATCCAACCGCATCCTGAATAACACGGACTGGGAGGTGTACGGTATGGATATGAGCGCCGACCGCATTTCCGACCTGATCGGCAAGCCGCGTTTCCACTATTTTGAAGGTGACATCACCATCAATAAGGAATGGGTCGAGTATCACGTCAAGAAGTGCGACGTGATCCTGCCGCTGGTGGCGATCGCGACGCCGGCGACTTATGTGAAGGCGCCGCTGCGCGTGTTTGAATTGGACTTCGAGGCCAACCTGCCGATCGTGCGTGCCGCGGTGAAATACAACAAGCACCTGGTGTTTCCGTCAACCTCCGAAGTGTACGGCATGTGTCACGACGAGGAATTTGACCCGGACAATTCCGAGCTGATCTGCGGTCCGATCAACAAGCCGCGCTGGATCTATTCCAACTCCAAGCAGCTGATGGACCGCGTGATCTGGGGCTACGGCATGCAGGATAACCTGAATTTCACCCTGTTCCGGCCGTTCAATTGGATCGGCGCGGGTCTGGACTCGATCAACACTCCCAAGGAAGGCAGCTCACGCGTGGTGACCCAGTTCCTCGGTCACATCATTCGCGGCGAGAACATTAGCCTGGTCGATGGTGGTCATCAGAAACGCGCGTTCACCTACATCGATGACGGCATCGATGCGCTGATGAAGATCATCGAGAACAAGGACGGCGTGGCTACCGGCAAGATTTACAACATCGGCAATCCGAGCAACAATTTCGCGATTCGCGACTTGGCCGACATGATGCTCAAGCTGGCGAACGAGTACCCCGAGTATCGCGATTCCGCCAAGAAGGTGAATATCGTCGAGACCACCTCGGCCGCTTATTATGGCAAGGGCTACCAGGACGTGCAGAACCGCGTGCCGAAAATCACCAACACCTGCGAAGAACTGAACTGGAAGCCGACCACGACGATGGCCGATACCCTGCGCAAGATCTTCGACGCCTATCGCGGGCAGATCGCGGAAGCACGCGGGCTGGTGGATTAACTGTAGGGGCGCGATTTACCTCGAAGAGGTTCTTGTACCCTGTGGGTATCGCGCCCTGGATTAATTCCCTACCAAAAAGGGCGCGATGAATCGCGCCCCTACATCCTGCTCTGACATATGAAACAGATCGCCCTCAAGATCGATGTCGACACCTATCGCGGTACGCGCGAGGGGGTGCCGCGGTTGGTGGAAGTGCTGCAACGCCACAACGCGCAGGCAACGTTCTTTTTCTCGCTCGGCCCCGATCATACCGGGCGCGCGATCAAGCGCGTGTTCCGGCGTGGTTTCCTTGGTAAGGTGTCGCGCACTTCGGTGACTAAGCACTACGGCATCCGGACGCTGCTCTACGGCACGCTGCTGCCTGCGCCGGACATCGGCAAGAAATGCGCCGGGATCATGCGCAATGTGCGCGATACGGGCTTCGAGACCGGCATTCATTGTTACGATCATATCCTTTGGCAGGATTACGTCGCGCAGCAGGACGCGAAGTGGACGCAGCGCGAACTGCAACGCGCAGTGGACGCCTATACTAAGATTTTTGGCGAAGCACCGCACGCCTATGCCGCAGCCGGCTGGCAGACGAATCGCTACGCGCTGCGGCTGATGCAGCAGTTCGGCTTCGATTACAGCTCGGATACGCGCGGCACCCATCCCTTCATTCCCACCTGGCAGGCCGAGATCATCGCTTGTCCGCAGCTCCCGACCACGTTGCCAACACTGGATGAACTGGTGGGCCGGGATGGCATCACCGAAGAGAACGTCGCGCAACACCTGCTGAAGCTCACCGAGCAGGATTCCAATACGGGCCACGTCTATACCCTGCATGCCGAACTCGAAGGCCAGAAGTGGATGCCGATTTTCGAGCAGTTGCTCGAAGGATGGCAGGCGCAGGGCTATGAACTGGTTTCGATGAGGCAATACCTGCAAGGGCTCGCGGGCAGCGCGCTACCGCACCATGAGGTGGTGATGGGTGAGATTGAAGGACGGTCGGGAACGCTGGCGCTGCAGGGTGCGCGGCAGTAAAGCTTTGTGTCATTCCCGCGCAGGCGGGAATTCAGCGAAGCAAATACTCCGCCGTATAGCGGACATAAGGTTCGGCTGTCCTGGAAATTTGTCACGGCTTATTTGGCCCGCCATACGGGAATAGCTCTATCGTCTGGATTCTGCCTGCGCGGGAATGACAAAGAGGTGGATACGCGCTTCCGGTTTTTTGCCAGCCCTAAACGTTCGAGTCAGGGGGGCGAATCTGACACGGAACGTTCGCGGAAAAGTGTTTGCGAAGGCCCTGAGTAGCTCCCGCCTAGAAAATCTTCTTCACGCGGCGCGTCGTCGCTTTCGCGACGCCATTGGGTAACATCATCCCTGAGCAGGGTAAGAACTACCAGCGCACCTGCGAGGGGCAAACACCAGACAAAAATATGCTGCCAAAGGCGCTGACTAGGTTCACTGCCGCTAAAGCGGCTTACACGAATCGACGCGCGAATGTTCAGGAACATCAGCCCAAGGCACAACGCAAGGAGAGTAAGTGCAACAGGAGTATTCATGGATGCTGATATTTCCTGATTGTCGGTGGTTAACCTTTATGCGCAATTTCGTGATACTCGACGCAGAGTGCTTTTGTCGGAACAGTCGGGCAAAGCCCGACCTAAATTCCGCTTTGTTTACCCGACGGTTCCTGGATTGCTTTCCTTGAATGAATATATTGGAAATCGCGTATTAGTTCGCGCCCTTGGCGATCAGACGCAATATCCCAGTGTATGCCATAGGTCAACTTGGTTTGCCCTGTTGTCGAAGAGTCGATCGTTTTGCTGGTACGCCAAACTACAAAACGAATCTCATTCGGCGAAACATCAAAAACAATATCCCTCCGTGGCCAAGATAGAGCGCCCCCCTCTCCAACGACATAAGTTTGTCCTGGCTTGACTTGCACCGCAGTAAACGATGCGTTTGGAATATCTGCGACAACTTCTCCGTTGACTGAAACTGTGAGATCACGCATGCCATAGGCCATGTCCCAGGGACGCACTAGCACTACCGTAGCAAATCCGGAGGGTGGTGTAAGGTCTGGAATATGAGAACCGGATGGCGGCGCACTAGCACAAGAGGTAAGGAGTAGTCCGGTTACAGCTATGTAAAACCAATGACCAATTAGCAGGAAAATTCTCATATGCCCAATGTAAAGTATGCTCATTAATACCCGTTTGTTTAAAACAACCGCGCCTTACTTAACCTTCCCGTTGGTACCGTAATACTCAAGCCAAGTACTTTTGTCGGGTGATCCGAATAGTCGGGCAAGCCCGACCTACAACACTATCCACCCCTCCATCTATTTGCTCGATGGTTCGAAATAAATCGCCAAACCCCAGACTGTTACGAAGAGCAGCAACATGACAACAAATCCGTAAGCAATGCGAAGCCACGACAATGACTGACCAGCAGAATGTTCTTCTACTGCAAGCGCTACGCGATTTCGCCAAAGCATGTTGCCAGTGGCCTCACCAACCAAGGTGACAGGAAGTGCAAGCAGGAAGAAAACTAGCCAACCGGTTATGGTTCGAGGATAGTCCGGAAATGCAAACAACAACATCGCCAGAGCCGCAGCAAAGCTAGCTGCAATGTACCAACCAAGGAATTTGAGAACACGTTTCAAGGTGACTCTAACGGATTGTCTGCCTCGGCGTATTCATGTCGGCCGGGTCTAGTCCTTGCCAAACAAGTCGCGACTATAAACCTTGTCTGCCACATCGCGGATGTCGTCGGTGATGCGGTTGGCAACGATGATGTCGGATTCTTTCTTGAATTGCGCCAGGTCGTTCACTACCCTGGAGTGGAAAAACTCCGGTTCCTTGAGCGCTGGTTCATACACGATGACCTCGATGCCCTTGCCCTTGATGCGCTTCATGATGCCCTGGATGCTGGACGAGCGGAAGTTGTCCGAGCCGCTCTTCATGACCAGGCGGTGAATGCCGACCACCTTGGGATTGCGCTTGATGATGTCGAAGGCAATGAAATCCTTGCGCGTGGTATTGGACTCGACGATGGCATGGATCAGGTTTTGCGGGACATCCTGATAATTGGCGAGCAGCTGTTTGGTGTCCTTGGGCAGGCAATAGCCGCCGTAGCCGAACGAGGGGTTGTTGTAGTGATCGCCGATGCGCGGATCGAGACTTACCCCCTGGATGATCTGTTTGGTATCAAGCCCATGGGTGGCGGCATAGGTGTCGAGCTCGTTGAAGTAGGCCACGCGCATGGCAAGGTAGGTGTTGGCGAAGAGCTTGATCGCCTCTGCCTCGGTCGAGTCGGTGAACAGGACGGGAATGTCCTGCTTGATTGCGCCCTGCTTGAGCAGGTTCGCAAAGACCTCGGCGCGCTCGGAGCGTTCCCCGACGACGATGCGTGAAGGGTGCAGGTTGTCATACAGCGCACGGCCTTCGCGCAGGAATTCGGGCGAGAAAATCAGATTGCCACAGTTGAATTTCGCGCGGGTCTTGACGGTGTATCCCACGGGAATGGTGGACTTGATCACCATCACTGCCTGCGGATTGATGTTCAACACATCCTGAATGACCGCCTCGATCGACCGCGTGTTGAAGTAGTTGGTCTCCGGGTCATAGTCGGTCGGCGTGGCGATGATGACGTAGTCCGCGCCGGTGTAGGCGTCGTGCTTATCCAGAGTGGCCCTGAAGTTGAGCGCCTTGTGCTTCAGGTAATCCTCGATTTCTACATCCTCAATGGGCGATTGCTTGCGGTTGAGCATCTCGACTTTTTCAGGAACGATGTCGAGCGCGACGACTTCATTGTGCTGGGCAAGCAGGATGGCGTTGGAAAGGCCTACGTAACCGGTACCGGCAATGGCAATTTTCATGGACTAAACCTTAGCGTGCGAAAAAAATATGGCGCGCATTATGCCGCAGAATGCATCTGCGGTCAGCCGCCTACATGTTGCGTAACGCCCGCTCGATGCGTGTATCGGCTTCTGCTGCCAGTTTGGTGAGTTGCGGATCGCCGAGGATGTGCATCATGCCCGACGGCGCGGCGAGTTCTACCGAAATTTTTCCCGGTTTGACTTCGCGGATCACCGCATTGCAGGGCAGCAAGCTCGCGACATCGCTGTTTGCGGTGTAGGCCTCGTAAGCCAGTTGCGGATTGCAGGCGCCGAGAATCACCGTCGGAATGATGTCCTTTCCGATCTTTTCCTTGAGCTTGCTGTGCATGTCGATGCGCGTGAGGATGCCGAAGCCTTCGGCGGCGAGCGATTTGGTGATGCGCTCAATGGCATGGTCAAACGTATCGACAACTTCGAGCTTGAAATTGATGGGATTCATGGCCGTGCTCCGTGTGAACAGGGGAGGTCATCATAACGCAAACAGGCGTTGGGTAATATCAGGGAAACGCAGAACAATTCGTAGTTCCCGCAAAAGCGTTAACAGGCTGTTGAAAAACTACTGATGAAACTACTAACCAATCGACTAGGCCGTCCAACGACAACTGCCAAGTCGCTGGTTATGCGGCAGCCATCTGCTGCGTTGCGCGGTACTCGCTTCCTTGCCTATCTACCAGATATGTCTCGTCGCTCCGCTGACCAGCGACGTGGCTGGCGTATTGTGCCAGCTTAGTCGAATGGCCATGCAAAGCACGTGCGCCTTGCATCTGGCCGTCCTCGCTACGTTCTTCAACAGCCTGCTAAATCACGAAGCCGAGTGGTTCCTCGAAACCTTATTCCGCTCGTTTTTTTGCTTTCGCAGGAATGACGTCGATTCACGGTTTTCGCTATCCGGGGGCGCCAGTAACGCGTGATACAGCGCGAGGTCACTGGCCGCGAAGCAACAGAAAACTACTTCCCGTACTGAGCTCGGTGAGCGCAGGAAGCTTTGTACTGCTGTGACCGCAACCTTTGCCGCCTGGTCCGGAGGGTAGCCATAGGCACCCGTGCTGATGCACGGGAAGGCGATGCTGGCAAGCTGCTGTTCTGCAGCAAGGGCAAGACTCGCCCGGTAGCATGACGCGAGCAGTTTTGCCTCTTGGTGTGTGCCTCCGTGCCAAACCGGTCCCACGGTATGGATCACGAATTTTGCCGGCAGCCGGTAGCCGCGTGTTAATCGCGCCTCGCCAGTTGGGCAGCCGCCCAATGTGCGGCATTCCTGCAGCAGCTCGGGGCCGGCTGCGCGATGGATCGCACCATCGACCCCGCCTCCACCCAGCAGCGACGAATTCGCCGCGTTGACAATGGCATCTACCTTCAGTTGCGTAATGTCGTCGTGAATTGCGCGCAGTATGGTCATGACGTGCTCCTCAGTAGTTTTCAGTCACGGTCAGTAATCGGTATATCCCTTTTCTCCCGGCGTATAAAATGTATTCATGTCCGGCGGCACCAGCGGAAGGCGGTTGCGCAGCTTTTCCACCAGATCGGGATTGGAGATGAACGGCCGGCCGAAGGCCACGAGGTCACCACGTTGTGCATCGAGATCGGCGTTGGCGCGGGCCAGATCATAACCACCGGAAAGGATATAGGTACCCTTGAAGCCTGCACGGATCTTCGCTTTAATGACCGGGCTGACTTCCGGTGCTCCCATCGAACTGTGATCGACGACGTGGATGTGCGCCAGTCCGATGCGGGTGAGTTCAGCCACCAGACGTTCGTATAGCGCATCCATCTCGGCATCGGACGCCATGCCGTTGAACACGCCATACGGCGAGATGCGCATACCCACTTGTTCTGCGCCGATCGCGGCGGCGCAGGCCTCTGCAACTTCAACGGCGAAACGGATGCGGTTCTCGACGCTGCCGCCCCAGCGGTCAGTACGCTGGTTAGACGCAGTGTTAAGGAACTGGTCGATCAGGTAGCCGTTCGCGCCGTGCAGTTCGATGCCATCGAAGCCGGCTTCCATCGCACATTTTGCCGCGTGAGTGTATTCGGCGACGGCCTGCGAGATATCGGCTTCACTCATGGCGATGGGCACGGGTTGCGGTTGCGGTCCTTTGCTGTCCGTCCACATGGTGTCCGGTGCCGCGATCGCGGACGGCGCAACGATCCGGGTGCCCTCGGGCATGTTATCCGGATGACTGACGCGGCCGGTATGCATCAACTGAACCAGGATTTTGCCGCCGGCCTCATGCACGCCATCGGTTACCTTCCGCCAGCCTTGCACCTGTGCGTTGCTGTACATGCCGGGAATCCGCGCATAGCCAAGGCCGTTCGGGCAGGGTGCCGTGCCTTCGGTGATGATGAGTCCGGCCCCCGCCCGTTGTCGATAATACTTTTCCATCAATCCATTCGGCACATTGCCGATGGCGCGGTTACGCGTCATCGGCGACATCACGACGCGGTTTTTCAAGTGCAGCTTGCCGAGGGTAGCTGGGGTGAACAAGGTATCGCTCATATCGTTATCCTTTTCCGGTCTAAAAGCATCGGCAGCGGCAAAGCGGGTACGACAAAGATCAAATAAGCTGTTTGTCAGGATCTTCCGCAGTGATTCTACCAGCATGCAGTTGACGTCGTGCCTGGGGGAAGGCTGAGTGTGAGGTGGATTCGGCTAACTTGTGGCACTGCCTCGTAATGCCATATAACCGATGAGATACAGTATTTCCATGAGGCATTTTGCAGCGGTTTACCTGAGTGTGTTTCTGGTCGAAAAGACAACAATGGGGTCGGCGGCTTAAGGCGGACGAATCCGCGGTAAAGCCACTCCTGAGCGCATTTGATTGCTCAAGCGCGAGATCGAAAGGAGAGATTGCCATGCGACCGACGATCAACTGGGAACTTGCATTTGCTACTCTTTTCCTGTTTTTGCTGGTGTTGCCGAACCTTGTTGGAGCGTAGCGGGTGCATGTTGCTTCGAGGCCCGCCAAATGGCATTCCTGTATCCGTTTGACGTGGTTCGCAAATTGAAAGGAGAAATGCCATGCAATCCTCCGACCGGCTGACCCCCGTGCTTCTGATCGTGTTGCTGTATTTCATGGCATTGCCGACTATCGTAGCGGCTGAGCCCGCTTCCCGGGCAACGCGAGTCTTCGGCGAGGGTAGTGCTCTGGGAAACGGGATGGTCTGGACCTGGGTCGAATACGATGCAAAAAAAGCGCCGACCGCATTGGGTTTCACTTTTACCGAAACAGCCATCTCGGCATTATCGCCGGAACCGCCCGCACCCGGACTGGAGAACTGGGAATATGCTTTGGCCCTGCCACGTGGTGCCATGGTTCCTCCCTATACTCACCTCGTGCTTAACTGGAATCCGTATGGTCATGTGCCGCCAGGTGTATACGATGTGCCCCATTTCGACTTCCATTTTTACATCATCGATCCGGAACAACGAGAAAAAATCAGCTGCAAGGGAGCAGACCTCAAGAAATGCATGAATAAGCCGGCGGCTGATTTCATATCATCCGCCTACATCTTGCCGCCCGGCACCGAGATGCCTCGGATGGGCGTGCACTGGATCGACCCGGCCGCACCGGAATTCAATCGCCAGCCCTTCACCCATACCTTCATCTACGGTTCCTATGATCGACAGGTGGCGTTTCTTGAAACGATGATCACCAGGGCTTTCCTGGAAAGTAAACCCAGCGTGACCACGACCATCAAGCCTCCTGCAAAATTCCAGAAACACGGTTACTATCCGACCGTTTACAGCGTCAAGTATGACCCTGAACGCAGGGAATATTCAGTTGCATTTGAGGGGCTGGTGCAGAAGTAGAAGTTTGCCTTGGCCGCACCGGAGGGAACATGGCAACGACAGACTCAGCCATCCGCATTGCCTATGATGATCAGGGGCGTGGCGAGCCGGCGCTGCTGTGCCTGGCTGGCTGGTGTGCCGACCGCAGTGCCTTCGCGGACCTGGTGTCAGCCTGCAGCCCGGGGCGCTGCGTTCTATCGCTGGATTGGCGCGGACACGGGCAGTCCGCATCCGCCTTGGGCGATTTTGGCGAAGCGGGACTCATCGAGGACGCGATGACGGTCATTCGGGAGAGCGGAGCTCATCGGTTCATTCCGGTCGCACTTGCGCACGCCAGCTGGATTGCCATTGAGCTGCGTCGCCAACTGGGTGCGAGAATTCCGGCGATCGTCTTCGTGGATTCGCTGGTGCTTGATCCGCCTCCGCCCTTCCTTGGCGCGCTAGCGGACCTTCAGGACTCAGGAAAATGGGAATCGACGCGCGATCAGCTCTTTGCGATGTGGTTGCACGACGTCGAAAACCCGAAGGTCACGCGCCTGGTACAGGAAGGAATGGGCTCCCACGGCTTCGAAATGTGGGCGCGGGCCGGGCGGGAAATCGAGACTGCGTACCGGCGCTATGGTTCGCCGCTGAAGGCGCTGGCTGAATTTCATCCGCCCGTACCCGTGTTGCACCTATATGCCCAGCCCGTGGACCTGGAATTTCTCCGGGCACAGGAGACGTTCTCAGAGGCCAATCCGTGGTTCAGCGTAATGAAGTTGAATGCGAAGTCCCACTTCCCGATGCTGGAACTCCCAGAGGATAGGGCGAACACTATCGAAGCATTCTTGGCGCGGAATGTCCACTGAGGAGCGACGAGCCTTCGCCTGATCACGGAATTCTATTTATTGCGTAACGTCTTCAGCGCGCCACCCCACGCGATGACCTGATCGAGCATGGTGTTTACCGATTTTTCGTGCAGTGCCGCCGGCTTGAAGGTGGTGAAATTTTCGAAGTCGGTGAACAGCGACAGCATGACTTGGCCGCGCACGTCGGCCACCTGCAATTCGCCCATGACCAGCCGCAGGCTTTCCACCGCGCGTGCACCGCCCATGCTGCCATAACTGACGAATCCAGACACTTTGTTGTTCCATTCCTTATACAGGTAATCGATCGCATTCTTGAGCGCGCCGGGGATGCCATGGTTGTATTCTGGTGTGACGAATACAAAGGCATCGAACGAATCGATCTTCGCGGCCCAGGTTTTGGTGTGCGGCTGGCTGTACTGACCCTGCGATGGCGGTACCGCTTCATCGAGCAGCGGCAGGTTGTAGTCCTTGATATCGACCATCTCGAATTCGGCCTCGCTGCGCTTTTGCGCGATTCCGTATACCCATTTGGCGACAGTATCGGCCTTGCGGCCGGGACGGGTGCTGCCGATGATGATGGCGATCCTGATCATGGTTCATTCCTCCGTAAAAAATGAAGGCATGCGGTGCGGCCGGTGAGACAAGAATAGGAACGGCGAATTGGACGCGTCCTGCTCGCTACGTTATCACAGATGCTCCTGGCTCGGAGTGATCGTCAAATTTCGAATGTTGATCGGCCCGCGCTATCGAATGGCTGCTGCCGACACGACTTGTTCGATCGCCCTGACCACGAGTGCCGGTTCGGATATCTGGGGAAAATGGCCGCTTTCGGACGCAATGACCTGCCAACCTTGAGGTGATAGACGTGCGAGCGCTGCCTGATTTTCGGCGCGCAATCTGGCTGCCACCGATGACACCAGCCAGGCTGGCATTGTTTTTTCGCCAGAGACGACACAGACCGGTATTTCTGGAAACGCCGGTGCGCTAGATAACTGTGCGACAGATTCCTTTATGTTGTTCCGCTCGTGATTCGGCTGGTGACGAGTGAATAAATCGAAAACCGCATCGATCAATCTCGCTACCCTGGTCTGGTGCAGTTCAAATGCGTCGACATCATCGGGCGCGGTGGCTTCCAGCATCATCACGCCTGCCACGTCTCCCGGATACAGGCGCGCGAACAGGTTGGCGTAGAGGCCACCAATGGAATGACCGATGAGTACATAGGGGCCTTCGATACCAGTTTCGGCGAGCAGGCGATGTAACATCCTTACCACCGTTTCTCCCGTCTGTGGTACGCGCGGCGGCGAACTTCGTCCTATGCCGGGTCGGTCATACGTTACTACAGTACCCAGTGCCGTAATTCCGGGATAGAGCTTGTCCCAGGCTCTGAGGGGGACCCCAAGACCATTGATCAGGACGACGGCGGGCCGCCCGCAGCCGGTAACGGTGTAGGTCAGTCTGTGGCCGTCAATGTCGACTTGCCGTTTCTCAGGAACATCCTTCATGCGCCGAGCTGCTTCACCAAATTCAAGCCGAATACGTTATAACCCAGCTTGGCGTAGAGTCCTTGCGCTGCCTCGTTGTGTCTGAAGACGTGCAAGCCGATGCTCGTGACCCCGAGGGGGGCGAGGATGGGTTCGAGTGCCTGAAACGCGCGGGAGGCATGCCCTTGGCGACGCCACTCTGGATAGATTTCGACTTGGCAGACAAATGCGGAACGAGTACCACCTTGTTCAGTGACCCCAAAACAGATCGTTCCAATCGTCGGACCATCGGCTGCGGGCTTGATTTCGTAAAAATGGCAGCTTGGCGTGGCGATGCCTTGCGGAAAGAGTAGCTCAATTTCTGCACGTGACCGTTCCATCGCGCTTTCTGCAGGCCAGTTTTCCGATGCTACGTTGTCCTGCGCGTTCAGTCTTATGGTGGACTCGAAGAATGCGTCATAGGTTTCCGGGCGCATGGGCGATAGAATGGTCATGCCATACTCCTATACGTGTTGAAATCATTGACCTACGCGGCTTTGTGCGCGCAATAGATTCGTCGCAGTCCCCGGCCTTCTACCGTGACATCGGCTTCGTGGTGCAAGCCAAGTTTGGTGAGTACATGAATGGACGCGGCGTTTTCCGGAGAAACCATTGCCAGAAGTCTCGACCGTCCAAGCCGGCCAAAGCCAAACTCGAGTTGAGCCTTGCCAATTTCCGTCGCATATCCCATGCCCCAAGCTTGCTTGGCCAGCACGAAACCAATTTCCAGGTCAGCCTGCCCGAGGGGATTGCATGAACTCAAGCCGGAAAATCCGATAACGTTATTACCATTTTTCTCTACCAGAGTTGAAAGCCCCGTTGGAGCGCCGGAAAAATTGAATCTGTTTTTTATGAACTCTTCGGACTGTTGCTGAGTAAAGGGCTTTCCGGCGAACACGAAGCGGACAACCTCCGGTACCGAAAAAATACGCTCGTGCAGCAGCTGAATATCGGCTTCTGTGGTTGCTCTGAGCATCAGCCTCGGGGTGGAAAATATTTCCATATGCTTTTCGGAAGCTCGTTGGAGAGACCAACGATGCTAGCACGGCGCTTTTTTGTACAACAGTGC
Organism: Gallionella sp.; assembly: GCA_035702405.1. GTDB lineage: Bacteria > Pseudomonadota > Gammaproteobacteria > Burkholderiales > Gallionellaceae > Gallionella. Next base: position 76,681 of record DASSQR010000012.1, read on the forward strand.
AGTAACGGCCTAGATATTTTTCGTGACGATATCGAACACTATCTGCTCCAAGTCCGGCGTAAGGCAATCCAGTTCGATGTTGTCCCGCATCGAGCGCAGCCAGGTGAGCTGGCGTTTGGCGAGCTGGCGCGTGGCGACGATGCCGGTTTCCAGCAGTTGCGCTTCGGTGATGTCGCCGTCGAGGAATTGCCAGGCCTGCCGGTAGCCGACGCAGCGCATCGACGGCAGGTCGGGGTGCAGCGAATATCTCTCCCGCAGTGCGCGCAATTCTTCGAGCAGGCCTAGTTCCAGCATTTGTTTGAAGCGCACGGCAATGCGCTGGTGCAATGCGCTGCGGTCGCCGGGAATCAGCGCGATGGAGGTGACCCGATATGGAAGTTCGCCCCCTCCCCAACTCCTCTCCCGCTCGCGGGAGAGGGGCTTTTTAATCAGGGAAGACATCGGCTGGCCGGTGAGGCGATAGATTTCCATCGCGCGCTGGATGCGCTGCGTGTCGGTCGGGTGCAGACGTGCGGCGGTTTCCGGATCGACTACGGCAAGTTGCTGGTGCAGGTGTTCGATACCGTGCTCGGCGATGATGGCATCGAGTTCTGCACGTACTGCGGCGTCGGCTTGCGGCAATGCACTGAGTCCTTCGCGCAGCGCCTTGAAATACAGCATCGTGCCGCCAGCCAGCAGCGGAATTTTGCCGCGTGCGGTGATGTCCGCCATCAGGCGCAGGGCATCATGCCGGAATGCGGCAGCAGAATAGGCGTCGGTCGGGTCAATAATGTCGATGAGGTGGTGCGGCGCGCGCGCGAGGGTAGCGGCATCCGGCTTGGCCGTGCCGATGTTCATGTCGCGATACACCAGCGCCGAGTCGACGCTGATGATTTCAACGGGCAGGCGCTGCACGAGTTCCACCGCGACATTGGTTTTGCCGCTGGCGGTGGGGCCCATCAGGAAGATGGCAGGAGGCAAGGTGCTCATGTTGGAGCACCGTCATTCCCGCACAGGCGGGAATCCAGGTAGTAATAAACGAAATTCCCGTGGAGCGGGACCATGCCCCGCTTTTGTTCGCTTCGCGAGCCATTTGTTTCTGCTGGATGGCCGTCCCTCGAAACTGCGGCCTTCGGCCTTGTTTTCCCGCCTGCACGGGAATGACATGCTATCGGTGTCATGCCAACTCCCGCCCACGTGTTTCTCGCATCATCAGCGCGGCCAACAGACTGATCGCCGCCGCAACGGAAATATAGCCACCGACCCATGCCAGGCCACCCAGCTGCACCAGTTGTTGCGCGATGTAGGGCGCGAGCGATGCGCCGAGGATGCCGCCGAGGTTGTAGGCGGCACCGGCTCCGGTATAGCGCACGGCAGTCGGAAACAGCTCCGGCAGCACGGCGCCCAACGGCGCAAAGGTCGCGCCCATCAGGAACAGTTCGATGGAAAGAAATGCAGTGATCAACCCCGGTGAACCGCTGCCGAGCAACGGCTCCATCAGGAAGCCGGACAGCAATGCCGCTGTGCCTGCAATCAATAATACCGGTCGCCGCCCGAAGCGATCGCATGCCCACGCCGACAGCGGTGTGGCGGCGGCCATGAAGATGACGGCCACGCTCAGCATGCCGAGGAATTGCGGGCGCGGAATTCCCAGTTTGCTCACGCCGTAACTCAATGAAAACACCGTGGTGATATAGAACAGCGCATAGCACACCACGATCAGCAAACCGCCCAGCACGAGCGGAGCGGCATGGTGCGACAGCAGTTGCGCCAGCGGCAGTTTCACGGCTTGATGTGCCGCGAGCGCTTTGGCGAATACCGGGGTCTCGGTGAGTTTGAGCCGCACGTAGAGACCGACGATGACCAGCACCGCGCTCGCGAGGAACGGGATGCGCCAGCCCCAGGCATGAAATGCCGCCTCATCGAGCAGGTTTGACAGCAGCAGGAAACTGCCGACCGCAAGCAGGAAACCGACCGGCGGTCCCAGTTGCGGAAACATGCCGAACCAGCCCCGCCGGCCGGCGGGAGCATATTCCGCGGCGAGCAAGGCCGCGCCGCCCCATTCGCCGCCGAGCCCGATGCCCTGGCCGAAGCGCAGCAGGCAGAGCAGTGCGGGCGCGACCCAGCCGACCATCGCGTAGCTGGGCAGCAAGCCAATCAGCATGGTGGAAATGCCCATTACCAGCAACGACGCGACCAACGTGGCCTTGCGTCCGATGCGGTCGCCGAAGTGGCCGAACAGCAAGGCGCCGATTGGCCGTGCGAGAAACGCGATACCGAACGTGAGAAACGCATTCAGTGTCTGCACCGCCGAGTCGGAACTGGGGAAGAACACCGGGCCAATCACCAGCGCGACCGCGAGGCCGTAGATGTAGAAATCGTAGAACTCGATGGCGGTGCCGATGAAGGAGGCGAAAGCGATGCGGGTCGTGGAGGATCGAGGAGCGAGGATCGAGGATTGAGTAACTCCAGCTCCTGGGGCATCTGACGGGTGACAACGGTTCAGGCCGGTTTCCATTACATCCTCAATCCTCATTCGTCGATCCTCAATCCTATTTCCCGCGCATGAACATCGCATCCAGTTCCGCGAGCGTGACCTGGAACCACGTCGGCCGCCCGTGGTTGCACTGATCGGCGCGCTCGGTCTGCTCCATTTCGCGCAGCAGCGCGTTCATCTCGGTGATGCTTAACGCGTGATTGGCGCGCACGGCGGCGTGGCAGGCGAGGGTGGCGAGAATTTCGTTGCGCCGCTCGGTCAGCGCGCGGCTCGCGCCGAATTCGCGCAGTTCGCCCAACACCTCGCGCGCCACAATCTCCGCTTCGGCCTGCTTGAGCATTACCGGCATGGCACGCACGGCCAGCGTGGTAGGCGACAGCTGTGCAAGGTCGAAGCCCAGGGTATGGAGTGCGGCCTGTTCTGCTTCGGCCGTGGTGACATCCACTGCATCAGCGGCAAAACTCAGCGGGATCAGCAGTGGCTGCGAGGCGATGCGCTCGGCATCCAGTGCCAGCTTGAATTTTTCATAAACAACGCGCTCGTGCGCGGCGTGCATATCCACCACGATCAGTCCATGCGCATTTTGCGCGAGGATGTAGATGCCGGAGAGTTGGCCGATGGCATAGCCGAGTGGCGGGATTTCCGGTGAATGAGAGGGAGTGAGCGGGCCGGGCGCGGCGCTGTTGTTACTTTCCGTTTCCCGCAGGATGCTTTCTGCCTGCACTTCCCACACCCGGTATGAATCATTCAGTTGCGCAACGCCGAGCGAAATTTTCTGCTGGGTCGGCAGATAAGGCGCGGCGGAAATACTTGAAGGACTCGGGTTCAGGCCAGTCGGGACGGTGTCCGATGCGGAAACCGACAAGGCCTGTTGCAGTGTCTGAAAAATGAATTGGTGCACGCCCTGGCTTTCACGGAAGCGCACTTCGCTCTTGGCCGGATGCACATTCACGTCGACCTGTTCCGGCGGCAGATCGAGGAACAGCACGAACGCCGCATGACGCTGATGATGCAGGATGTCCTGATAGGCCTGGCGCAGCGCGTGGCTGGCAACCTTGTCGCGCACGAAGCGGCCGTTCACGAAGAAATACTGGGCATCGCGCGCCGCGCGCGAATAGGCGGGCAGTGCGGCCAGACCCTGTAATGACAGATGCGCGGCATTGCGCGTGACGGGAACTGCGGCCCGGCCGAACTCATCGCCGAGCAGCGCGACGATTCGTTTCAATGCCGCGCCCATCTCGCCCAGCCCATCTCCTGTCTGCGAGTATGGGGAGGCGGGCAGTTGCCAGATGGTGCGGCCGTTGTGTTGCAGACTGAAAGTGACATCCGGGCGCGACAGTGCGATGCGCTTGAAGGTTTCCTCGCAATAGGCAAATTCGGTGGCTTCGGATTTCAGGAATTTGCGCCGGGCCGGCGTGTTGAAATAGAGTTCGCGCAGCTCGACACTCGTGCCATTCGGATGGCTGGCGGGCGTGAGCCCACTGAGCTGCCCGTCCATTGCTTCCACTCTCCAGCCATGCGTGTCCTGCGCAGTGCGGCTCGTCAGCGTCAGTTGCGCCACTGCCGCCATGCTCGCCAGCGCCTCGCCGCGAAAGCCCATGCTGGCAACTTGCTGCAGGTCATCGAGCGATGCGATCTTGCTGGTCGCGTGGCGCATCAGCGCCAGCGGCAGTTCCCCTTTGGGAATGCCGTTGCCGTTGTCGCGCACGCGCAGCAGTTTGATTCCGCCATTTTCGAGCTGCACTGCAATTTCGGTCGCGCCCGCATCCAGGCTGTTTTCCAGCAATTCCTTGAGGGCAGAAGCAGGGCGCTCGATGACTTCACCCGCAGCGATCTGGTTGATGAGCAGGTCGGGCAACAGGTGAATGGCGGGCATGGGACGGGCGGACTAGGGGTAATTTTTTGCGGATTATAGCGGATAGCGGAGAACGCCAAGACGCTCATCATTGGATGACAGGCTGTCATGTGCACGATGCGCTAATGAGTGCGCAGGGGTGTACAGAATTCCCTTATTTCCTTAAAACCATGAGGTTAACGAGGGCTGTCAGGATCGGGTGGCTAAGCGGAGTAACCCTGTTGGCGTATCGTCGTTTACTCGTCAAATATCCGTCATCTGCTCGTCATTTTTTCAAATATCTGTTCCTTTATAGCCATTTTTTAAGTGTGGGCAAGAGTCCGCTAACCCCTTATTTCGCGCTGCTTTGCGCGCGTGTAAATCACGGTGGCATGGTAATTGCGGATAGCACACTGCGACATTCTGCCGCACGTTCCGGGTGAGATACCTATCCGTTACTCAATGTAATTTCTATTGGGGGTGAATAATGAATAGAAAAACGAGAATAACGAAAACAACACCGAGCAATTTCAAGTATACCCAGATAGCTTTAGCAGTATCACTTGCATTGACATCCCAACTGATAGTTACACAAGCCTTTGCCGGCGCCGGTTTCGGAAACAGTATTGACATTACCGGGACGCCGATCAGTGTCCCAACCTATTACGCCAACAGTCCTTCCGGCATGCAGCCGCATGGCCAGGGCGGTGTTACCATCGATACCGGTTTCCAGCTGCGCAAGTTCGTCGACAACCTGCCGAGCATTGCCGGGCTAGCACCCACTACGACAGCTGCCGCTGGCGTGGGCAACCAGATTCCCGTTGCCGTGCCCGAGAAATGGGTCGATGGCAATGGCGTGACTACCAATGACGACTACTACGAAGTTGCGGTGGTCGAATACACCCAGCGCATGCATGCCGACCTGGCCAAGCCAACGCGCCTGCGCGGCTATGTTCAGCTCGAAACCCCGAAAAATGCTGCCACCAGCAAGCACGTCGCACTGACTTATCCCGACGGCACGCCGATCCTGGATATCAAGGGCGCGCAGGTGTTTGCATATGACAATCCGCACTACCTCGGCCCCGTCATTCAGGCAACCCGCGGCACTGCCGTGCGGATGAAGTTTACCAACTATCTGCCCGTCGGCGCCGCCAAGGGCGCCCAACTCTTCATTCCGGTCGATGAAACGCTGGCGGGTGCCGGTCTCGGCCCGGATGGCGTAACAAAATTCACTCAGAACCGGACGGCGCTCCATCTGCATGGTGGTGACTCACCATGGATCAGCGACGGCACGCCACACCAGTGGATCTCGCCGGCTGGCGAAACCGGCGCGTATTCCGTAATCGATCCGGTTACCGGCATCAGCTCGGCGAAGGGCGTGAGTGTGCAGAACGTGCCCGACATGCCCGATCCGGGACCGGGTTCGACCACTTTTTATTTTCCGAACAACCATAGTGCGCGTTTGATGTTTTATCACGACCACACTTCCGGCCTGACCCGCCTCAACGTCTATGCGGGGATGGCAGCGCCCTATCTGGTCTCGGATCCGGTGGAACAATCCCTGGTCGCCAGTGGAGTATTGCCGGCAGAGCAGATTCCGCTGGTGATCCAGGACAAGACCTTTGTGCCCAAGGATGTCGCGGTGCAGGATGCCAAATGGGACACCATGCATTGGGGACAGGAGGGCGACCTGTGGTTCCCGCACGTCTATGAAACCAACCAGGACCCGAACTCACTCAACGGTACCAACCCGGTCGGGCGTTGGGACTGGGGGCCGTGGTTCTGGCCGGTGTTCCCGGCGCAGTATTCGTTGCCGATTGGTACTTATGGCAATGTCTCGACTACCCCGGAAGCATTCGGCGATACTCCGGTGATCAATGGTGTGGCTTATCCGACAGTTACGGTGCAACCGAAGGCATACCGTCTTCGCATCCTGAATGCCGCCAATGACCGTTACCTGAACCTGTCGCTGTTCATCGCCGACCCGACGATCCCCGCCAAAGACCCGATCACGCTGTTGCCGAACGCGGGCTTCGAGAAGGAAGTCAAGATGGTGCCGGCGACCCCGAATCCGGCCTACCCGACCTGGGCGGCGGATGGGCGCGTGGGCGGTACGCCCGATCCGACCTTGGCGGGTCCCAGCTTCTTCCAGATCGGTAGCGAAGGTGGTTTCCTGCCGCATGTGGCGGTTGTCAAACCGCAACCGGTCACCTATGAAATGAACCGGCGCAGCATCACCGTCCTGAATGTGCTGGAGCATGGCTTGTACCTGGGACCGGCGGAACGCGCCGATGCGGTGGTCGACTTCTCGCAGTTTGCCGGCAAGACGCTGATTCTGTTCAACGATGCGCCGGCGCCGAATCCCGCATTTGATCCGCGTAATGACTACTACACCGGCGATCCGGATCAAACCGGTGCAGGTGGCGCGGACAGCACCAAACCAGGCTACGGGCCGAACACCCGCACCATCATGCAGATAAAGGTAGCAGCGCTGCCGCCCAATACGCCGGCCCCGGCACCATACAACCTGGCGGCATTGCAGACGGCACTGCCGGCAGCATACGGCCAGAGCCAGGATCGGCCGGCGATTCCGGAGATAGCATATAACGATGCGTTTGGCACCCGTGACGTCAACAACTATGCCAGCATCTTTACCGGCACGATGTCCCTGCCGACTTTCAACTGGACGCCGACCGCGCCAGGTCAAGTGGTGGCCGGGGTTACGCTGACTGATGGCGGCACGGGCTACACCACACCACCGCAGGTAGTGTTCAACGGCGGGGTGGACCTGTCGCCCGCGGGGATTGCCGCCGGCAATGCAGCAGCAACCGCGGTTGCGACCGTGGATCCGAAGACTCGGAAGATCAACGGCATTCAGTTGATCAGTGGCGGCGCCGGCTACACCTCGGCACCGCTGATCACCTTCGTGGGCGGCGGCGGCATGGGGGCAGCCGCTTCGGTCAAGACCAATCTGACGCAATCTCTGCCGATCTACAACAAGGCGATCCAGGAATTGTTCGAACCCCTCTATGGGCGCATGAACGCTACACTGGGCGTCGAAATGCCGTTTACCAACAACCGCATCCAGACCACCATCCCGCTGGCCTATATCGATCCGGTCACCGAGACCATTGCCGATGGTGAGACCCAGATGTGGAAGATCACCCATAACGGTGTGGACAGCCATACCGTGCACTTCCACAAGATCAATGTGCAGGTGATCAACCGGATCGGCTGGGACGGTACCATCAAGCCGCCAAAGGATAACGAGCAGGGCTGGAAGGAAACCGTCGTGATGAACCCGCTGGAAGACATCGTAGTGGCGGTGAAAGGCAAGCGCTCGGTGGTGCCATTCGGCATGCCGCAGAGTGTGCGCCCGATGGATCCGTCACAGGCGCTGGGATCTGCGCAGGGATTCAGTCAGACCAACTTGACCGGCAACCCTACGACGCTGCCGGGGCAGCCGGGCTACAATCCGAACTGGGGGCTTGCACTCCCGGGAGGTACGATCGTGAACGCGATTGCCAATTACGACAACGAGTTCGTCTGGCACTGCCACCTTCTCGGTCATGAAGAAAATGACTTCATGCGTCCGTTTGTGTTCAACCCGAATGACCTGGTACCGGAAGCGCCGCGTAACCTGAATGTGGCAGCGGGTGGCGTGCTGACCTGGACCGATCCGACGCCGACGGCCGCGCCGGCACTGGATGCATTCGGAGTGTCGACCTTGGGCAACCCGCGCAACGAGATCGGCTTCAAGATCCTGCGCTCCACCAATGGCAGTCCCTTTGTCCAGGTCGGTACCGCGCTGGCCAATGCCACCAGCTGGACTGATCCGACCTGGGTCGCGACCAACGTTTATGCCTATCAGGTTGCGGCATTCAATGCTGCCGGTGATTCCCCGGTGGCAACGGCAGCGCTGAAGGATGGGCTGTCTGTAACCGCCCTGACGTTTGCGGCACAAGCGGTCGGTACTGCCAGCGCCACACAGCAGGTGACCTTGTCCAACTTTGGCAACATGCCACTGCCGGTTAACAGCATCACGGTGGGCGGTACGGACTTCCTGAATTTCACCCAGTCGAACAATTGCGGCGCGAGCCTGGCAGCGAACTCGAGTTGTAACATCGGCGTGGCATTCACCCCGAATGCAGCCGGTGCCAAGAGCGCGACGCTGATTGTCGTCGATGGTGCAGGAACGAGGGCGGTTACCTTGAGCGGCACCGGCGTAGTACCGTCGTCCACGCTGGCACCAACGGCGCCGGTTACCTGTGCCAACCAGCAAGTCGGCGGCAGCAGTGTTGCGCAAACCTTCACGCTGACCAACACCGGGGCGGTGGCTTTGCCGATCACCAGCATCATGACCGGCGGTACCAACTACCTGGATTTCGTGCAGACCAACAACTGCGGTGCCAGCCTGGCCGTGGGGACAAACTGCTCGATCAGCGTGTCGTTTGCACCGAAGGCAGTCGGCGCTCGTGTCGTCACCCTGGCAGTGAATGATGCTGCCGGCA
>DASSQR010000013.1:0-9938 GCA_035702405.1 Gallionella sp.
GGGCGGCGATGCGGGCACCGTTGCGATCAAGGCAGAAAATGGCGCAGTCTCGTTGTCCGGCAACGTGTTGGGCAGAGCGTTACCCGGTGCCGGCAATACGCCGCTGCAAGGTACTTTCCTGCTCGATGCGGGCAGTCTGTCAGGCGGCGTCAACGCTTTCAGCGCGTTGAACAACATGCTCAACAGCGGTGGCTTGACCGACAGGCGCGACATGCGCGTACGCTGGGGCAATGTCGTGCTGGCCGCCGATGCCGGCGGCATGCCGGCGGCCACGGCACGAACCTTCCATCTGGCTGCGGACCATGGCAACATTGATGTGTACGGCACGGTGAACAGCGCGGGCGCAACCGGTGGCGACATCCTGCTGGCTGCGAACAGGAATGTGACCTTGCACAGCGGCGGCTTGCTCGATGCGCACGCCACGGATGGCATCAGCGCGGGCGGCAAAGTCACGCTGGAAACGGTTGCGGGCGAGATAGATTTGATGAGTGGCCCCCGTGCCAGTGCGATTGACGTGCATGGCGCCGGCAACACCGGCGGAAAAGTCTGGCTGCGTGCGCCGCGAAACCTGTTTGCCTCGGATGTCGCCGTGAATAACCTGGCCGGCACTGCATTACAAATCAGTCCGGGTGCGGATCTGAGCATCGAAGCGTTCAAGAACTATGCGGCAACGTCCTTCGTGTCGTACAAGAATATGCGTACTACGGTGTATTTCACCGAAGCGAACGCCTTCATCAACAACAACGTCGCTGCGATCAAAGGCCGGCTTGGCATTGCACTGACGGACGGCAACGTGCATCTGCTCCCCGGGGTGCAGATCAACAGCGCGGGCAACATGGTACTCGCCTCCGATTGGGATCTGTCCACCTGGCGTTTTGACAACGGCACCGGCGCGCTGGTTGAGCCCGGAGTGCTGACGTTGCGCGCCGCGGGTGACCTGACCTTCGGCAATGGCACGGCGACTGCTTCATTAAGCGACGGCGTGAAAGCAGCAAACCCTGCCACGGCGACAACCAATGCCGCCACAACGACGGCCTTTACGTTGACCAACGACAGGTCTTGGTCATATCAGATCATCGCAGGAGCCGACAGCACCAGTGCGAATGTGATGGCAGTGAATGCGCAAGGCACAGGCAATATCAATCTGGTGGCGGGCAAGCAGGTGACGACGGGAGCTGGGGCGTCGATCAAAACCGTCTATACCATGGAGCAGATCCGCACTGGGACGGGCTTCATCGACATCGCGGCAGGCGGCAACCTGAATCTGGGCAACAAGGATTCGGTGATCTATACCGTGGGTCAATCGGCGACAGGCTTGCCTGCTTCACTGGCGGGTGTCAAGAACAAACAATTCTTGGTGAATGGCGGCGACATCAATATCGCCGTCAAAGGCAACATCAATGGCGCGTTGACCAATCAACTGATTACCGATTGGTTGTGGCGGCAAGGTTCGACGAACGGCACCTTCGCCGTATTGCCGGCGTGGTGGGTGAATCTGTCCAGTTTCCAGCAAAACATCGGTGCGCTCGGTGGCGGCAACGTCAACGTCAGCGCGGGCGGCAATATCACCAACCTGTCCGCGGTTGCACCGACGACCGGTTATGTCACTTCACTGACCGCACCCGTGACAGTCTTGGCTGGTGGCAACGTCAGCGTGAAAGCTGGCGGCGACATCAATAGTGGCATGTTCTACGTAGGCAAGGGGCAGGGGAAGATACAAGCCGGAGGCAGCCTGGGGACGTCGCGCGTGGATGCTGCCAATGCGCCGATTTACACCCTCCTGGCACTGGGGCAGGGCAGTTTTAATGTCCGGGCAGCGAATGATTTGAATCTGCAAACCGTATTCAACCCGACGGTGCTGAACCAGAGCTATGCACAAAACAACTCCGTTGCCGGTGCGGTGAAACCAAAGAATTATTTCTTTACCTACGGGGACAATGGCGGCGTAACCCTGTCCAGCTTGGCGGGCAATGTGTTGCTGAGCAACAACACCAACATCTTTACCAACTCGGCAACGGGGAACGGTTTTTATCTGAATCCAACAGCCGAGAATGCATCGGTCACGGTATATCCGGGCACCCTCAAGGCCAATGCCTTGAGTGGCAACATCACCATTAACAATTCAATGACCATGTTCCCGTCAGCCAGAGGCAATTTGGAGCTTGCTGCATCAGGCGATGTGCTTTTGAATGGCATGATTGCAATGTCCGATGCCGCGCTTGCCGGCCTGCAAGCTAGCACGTCGGTAAATTCCTTCGCCAGTTTGCTCGCTCCAGTGGTGGGAGCGGGACATAGTGCGTTGCATGAGCAAGACATGACACCGGTCAGCATCAATGCTGGAGGCAGCGTGATCGCCAAGAGCCTCACGTCAATGCAGGCCCCTACCTTGACGTTGCCAAAATCCGCACAAATCCAGGCGGGCCTGGACGTGCGCAATTTCTCGCTGAGCGGGCAGAATCAACGCAGTGCGGATACTACCAGCGTGATTGCAGGTCGGGATGTGGTATACACGCCCATCGCAGCCAGCCCGGACAGCGCGACCCTGGGTTTGAGCCTGGCGGGGCCCGGGCAGATGCTGGTACAAGCCGGGCGCAATGTGGATCTTGGCCAGTCCGGCGGTTTGGTGACCAAGGGTAACCTGAGCAATCTGTTGCTGCCTGAACAGGGCGCGGACATCACCGTGCTGGCGGGTGTGGGGCGAGGCAACACCACCCCGCAATCGTTCATCAATCAATACATCAATCCGGCAAACAGCACGGCGCACAGCGCGGATCTGATTCGCTTCGCCAGCCAGCACGGTGCCCCGGCCAACCTGTCCACAACTGACGCATTTGCGTACTTCAGCAACCTGCCGCTGGCGCAGCAAAACATTCTGGTCGATCAGGTGTTGTTCAAGGAAGTCAATCAGGCCGGGCGGATTGGCATCGGCACCGGCAACTACAGCGCGGGTTATGACGCGATTGCGGCGTTGTTCCCGGCCGGTAGCAAACTTGGTGACATCAGCCTCTATTACAGCCAGATCAAGACCGAACGCGGCGGCAACATCAGCCTGCTGGCACCGAACGGCGGTGTCAATGCGGGGCTGGCGAATCCGTCGCAAACCGGACCGCTAAAGACCGCCGCGCAATTGGGCATTGTATCGGTCAGGGGCGGTGACATTAACGCGGTGGTCGGGAGGGATTTTGCCGTGAACCAATCCCGGGTATTTACCCTTCAGGGCGGCGAAATCATGATCTGGTCGTCCTGGGGTAATATCGATGCGGGTAAAGGTTCCAAGACCGCGACCGCTACTCCTACGCCCCTGCTCATCGTTGATCCGAAAACCGGCAGCTTTGTGGTGGACGTGTCACAGTCCGTGACGGGTAGCGGTATTCGCGGGTCGGCGAGTGTATCTTTATTCGCGCCCAGTGGAGAGATCAATGCGGGCGATGCGGGGATCGGTGCAGGAGCCGGGTTTTGGGGCGGAGCGCGGACGATCATCGGTGCGGACAACATCAGTGTCATTGGAGCAAGCGTGGGCTTGCCTGTTGCCAGCGCGGGTGTCGGTGTCAGCGGCATGAGCAACGCACAGGATGCCAGCAAGGCGGCAGATCAGGTCACGCAGAAAGTGGGTACTGAAAACGAGGCGGCGCGCAGCATGAAAGACTTTAAGCCCACCTTCCTGTCGGTTGAGGTAATCGGCTTGGGTAATGAAAATCTGGCTCAGTGATTGGCGTGGAATTGAATTTTGCATCGCAATGCGTTCATCAGTAAGTAAAAAAAGTAAACCCGACTAATGCCGGGTTTACTTTAAATTTCCACCTCTGTTGGTGGCGGAATGCCCCCACTGACGATTTTTGTTGCACGTCCGAGCGGATATTATTGTTTTGAGGCGCTCTACCTTACCCATTCGATCCTGAATTTCTCAGCAGAACGACCGCCTTTGCAGAAGAGGTCAACGGGAAAATTTCTGTCATGTTGCTGTAACTTAACGCTGCGAAAATTTAACGATCGCGCTGCGAAAATTTAAAGGAAATCAACTGCTTTATGTGTCAGATGAAATCTACGACTTCGCGTTTTAAAAAGCATTTCAAAACCACCCTCCTGATCGCCACAACTGCCTTGGCATTGTTGCCCGGTATTTCGCAAGCATGGTGGAACGGCGATTGGGCCTCGCGCAAGAAAATCACGCTGAATACCAAGCAAATCGAGACCAGGGAAGACCTGTCCCAGGTGCCGGTGCTGGTGCGTCTGCACACGGGCAATTTTGATTTTGCGAGCGCGAAGGACGATGGCAGTGATATTCGTTTCGTCGCCGAAGACGACAAGACCCTGCTCAAATCGCACGTCGAAAAGTTTGATGCAGTGAATGAGATGGGCTTGATCTGGGTCAGCGTACCCAAGCTGACGGCTGACAAACCGACGGTCATCTGGATGTATTCCGGCAACGAGAAAGTCGCTGCGGCGAACAACGCCAAAGATACTTTCGATGTCAATCAAACGGCCGTGTTTCATTTTGCCGAGGCCGATGGGGTGCCGAAGGATCAAACCGGCAATGCAATCAATGCGGCGCAATTCACTGCGAAATTAGGCGATGGTTCCCTGATGGGACGCGGCGCGACATTCGATGGCAATGGAGTAATGACGCTTGCGTCGTCGCCTGCCCTGCAGGTGACGGCAGCCCGTGGCTTCACGGTGTCGGCGTGGATCAAGACCAGCGCAGCGCAACCGAATGCGATTGTTTTCCAGCAGCAGGATGGCGCGAAATCCATCGTGCTGGGCATCGAGTCCGGAAAATTATATGGCGCCATCAATGGCGCGAAAGCGGCTGCGACGAGCGACCTCACTCCGGGATCATGGCATCACGTGGCACTTAGTACAGGTGCAAACCTGAACGTGTATCTGGACGGCAAGCGAGTCGCAACCGCGAACACGCCACTGGCAGATATGCAGGGCGAAGTGCTGGCAGGCAAGGCGTTTTCCGGCGAGATGGATGAGCTGGAACTGGCCAGTACGGCACGGAGTGCGGACTGGATTGCGGTTGCTGCCAAGGGGCAGGGTGCGGACGCATTGCTGCTGGGCTATGGCGAGGACGAATCCAGCAGCGGCGGCGAAAGCGCATCATACTTCAGCACGATTCTGCACTCGGTGACCCTGGACGGTTGGGTGGTGATCGGCATCCTGATGGTGATGCTGGCCATCAGTTTTATGGTGATGGGTTTGAAGGCGGTGGTGTTGCGCAAAATGCAGGAAGGCAACAAGGCCTTCCTCGCGGATTATCACCGGCTGGCTTTGGCAGAAACCGCGCAACTGGATCACGAAGAAACAAAAGAAGAAACCGAAACCCACGATTCGCAACTCCTGAGTGCCTTGTCGAGCAAGCATGAGCACTATCAACACTCATCGCTGTATCGCGTTTATCACACGGGTGTGCAGGAAGTGAAAAATCGCCTCGGCGGGACGCGAGCGACACAAAAACTCTCGCCTCAGGCACTGGGTTCGATCAAGGCAACGATGGATGCAACCGTGGTGCGCGAGACGCAAAAAATAAACAGCCTGATGGTGTTGCTTACCATCGCAATCAGCGGCGGGCCTTTTCTGGGCCTGTTGGGAACGGTGGTCGGCGTGATGATTACCTTCGCGGCAATTGCGGCGACCGGCGATGTGAATGTTGCTGCGATTGCGCCGGGTATCGCCGCCGCACTGGTGGCGACCGTGGCCGGTCTGGGTGTGGCGATACCCGCGCTGTTCGGCTACAACTACCTGGGCAGCCAAATCAAGGACTCCACGGCGGATATGCATGTGTTCGCTGATGAGTTCATCAGTCGCCTGACCGAGGCTTATTCAAGTTAGGGGCTGCGCATGAAACTCCAGGCTGAAAACGAACCGTATGATGAGATCAACATCACACCGATGCTGGATCTGGCTTATGTTCTGCTGATCATTTTCATCATCATGACGACTGCTTCGGTGCAGGGGTTCAAGGTCAATTTACCCAAGGCCAGCGCCACGCCCAGTTTGGGAAAATCCAAGACCAAGGCGATTACTATCGCCGCAGACGGGAAGATTTATCTGGACACTTACCCGGTCACTTTTGCCGAACTGGAAACCCGGTTGCGCGCCTATAGCGCAGAAACACCGGACTTGCCGGTGGTGATCAAGGGTGACGCGAAGGTGCAATACGAAAAGGTCATCGAGGTCATGGATATGCTCGGGCGACTGGACATTACCCATCTGGGACTGGTCACACAGAAACTGGTCAAGTAATTCCTCATGACTTCTGCGACAGCGCCGAATCCTGCCGCTCCCGGGGTATCAGGCAAAAAAAGTTTGCGCCGCAAGCTACCGCTGATTGCGGGCGGGATTTTCTTATTGTTGGTGGTAACCGCAGTAGTGTTCTGGATCAACAATTTCCTGTCCGGCACGGACGCACCGAAGAAGCCGCGGCCGCAGGAGATTTCGCTGGTGCGCCCACCGGAACCGCCGCCTCCGCCGCCCAAGCCGCCGGAAGAAAAACCTCCCGAAGTACCCAAGGAAGAAGTGAAGCTGGACGAGCCTCCACCGCCACAAGCAGAAGCGCCGCCCGCAGGCGCGGATCTGGGCGTAGATGCGAAAGGTGATGGCAGTGGCGACAGCTTTGGTCTGGTGGGCAAACAGGGGGGGCGTGACATCACTCTGGGCGGTGGCAACGGCAGCCGCTTCAGCGGCTACCTGAGCAGCCTGCAGCGCAGTATCAGGGATGAGCTGAACCGTGACGACAGACTGCGCAAGAGCGAATACAAGATCACCGTGGCGATCTGGCTCAATAAATCCGGGAGCGTGGAACGTTTCGAATTAATGGGCACGACCACCGGCAATGCCGATCTGGATGCGGCGATCAAGCAGGCTTTGAGCAACATGAGGTCGCTCAGGGAGCCGCCTGGCGATATGCCGCAGCCCGTGAAGTTACGCGTGAGTTCGCGCTAGTTCGTTTGAATGACTGGAAAACAGGAAATACGCAATGAAAATTTGTCGTTTAACACCGTTGGCTTTGGCGATGTGCATGATTACGGGCTCTGCCTCTGCGCAATCAGCGAATGAAGTTGAGGTGCTGCACCAGACCACACTGAATCTGATCAAGTTATTGGTCAAATCGGGTGTGCTGACACAGGATGCTGCCGATCAATTATTGCGCGACGCCGAGCAGGCTGCTGCGAAGAGCGTGGCCGCGAGCGAGGCTGCTGCGGGCGTGAACCAGGCTGCGGCGCCAGTGGCCGAGGCAGCTGTACCCGTGGCCCAGGCTGGCGCGCCCGCGGTCAAGCCCGGGGTGGTGCGGGTTACTTATGTGCCGGAAGTTGTGCGGCGCGAGATCAAGGAAGAGATACGCCAGGAGGTGTTGGCACAAGCGAAGGGCGAACGTTGGGGCGATCCCGGTGCGCTGCCCGACTGGCTGGGACGCATTTCCTGGGACGGTGACCTGCGCTTGCGTTATCAGCGCGATGGTTATCCCGCAAACAATGCTCCACCCTCCGCATTCAATCCTGTTAACAACACCAGCGTGTTGCAGCTGGTGACCAACACCACGGATACCCGCCAGCGTTTGCGCCTGCAGGCGCGCCTGGGCATGAAGGCCAAGGTGAGCGACAACACATTCGCGGCTTTTCGTCTTACCACCGGTACAACGACGGACCCGGTTTCCACCAATCAGACTTTGGGTTCGAGCGGCAATTTCAACAAATCTTCGGTGGTGTTCGATCGTGCATATATTCAAAGTTCGCCCTATCGCTGGTTGACGCTGAGCGGCGGCAAGATACCGAATCCCTGGTTGAGTACCGATCTGGTATGGGATACCGACGTCAATTTTGAGGGGGTGGCAGCAAGCTTTACTCCCAGGTTTAACGATCAGTGGAACGGTGTCTTCACCGCAGGTGCATTTCCGGTGCAGGAAATCGAACGGTCCACTTCAGTGTTCGCGCACTCAAAATGGCTCTACGGTGCGCAGGCGGGAGCAGAGTGGACGGGGCTGAATTCGTCCAATGCGAAATTCGGGGTGGCCTTGTATCAGTTCAAGAATGTGGAAGGCATCCAGAACCCAACATTGGGGTCCCATATTTACGACAAGACGGCGTTTGTGGGTGTGCAAAAAGGCAACACGCTGATGGATGTGAATGTCGGAACTGATCCCGCGCTTTGGGGCATCGCATCCAGGTTCAAGGAGGTGAATCTGACCGGACGCATGGACTGGGCTGCGTTTGATCCGATCCACGTCATGCTGACCGCCGACTACGTGAAAAACCTGGGTTATGACGCAGCCGACATTGCACGTCGTGGGGGGATTGCCTCCACACCAAGGACGGTGGGTTACCAGAGCATTCTTGCGGTGGGCATGCCAAAAATCAGGCAGGCTCGCGAATGGCAATTCAGCCTGGCATACAAGTATCTGCAAAGCGATGCCGTACTGGATGCGTTGACGGATTCCGATTTCCATCTGGGCGGGACCAATGCCAAGGGGTTCATCCTGGGCGGCATTTACGGGCTGGACAAGAACACGACCTTGGGTTTGCGTTGGTATAGCTCGAATCAGATTGATGGTCCGCAGCTGGCAATAGACACTCTGCAATTGGATTTGAACGCGCGCTTCTAGAGTAGGAGAAATCGGTCAAATGAACAAATGTGTGTTAGTGATCAGCGTCGCGCTTTTTGCTACGGCGAATATTGCGATGGCGGCGGAAAACGGCAATGAACGGCAACAGGTGCGCCGCGTGCAGATGCAGTTGAAAGCTGTGCAAAAAGAGAAAGCCGCATTAGCCGATCAGGTCGCCGAGCTGGACAAGAAATCGACCGAGCAAACTCAGCAGATAGCTGGTTTGCGTCGCCAGGCCGCAGCTGCGAGCAAAAAAATGGAAGCAACAGTTTCCGCACTGGAGCAGCAACTGAGCGAGAGCAACAAACAACTGGCGGAGATGTCGGGCAAGTACCAGGAAAGCGACAAAAAACTGCAACAGGTGACACGACTGCAGGCGGAAACCAGCCAGTCTTTGCGGCAGGCGCAGCAGCAGAACAAGCAATTGGACGCGGATGTGGCGCATCAATTGGGCGAGCGAAAAATCTGCGAACAGAAAAATACTAAACTGTATCAACTCAGTGTCGAGTTGATGGAGAAATACAAGTCAAAGACTGCCATGGATGCCATGCGCCAGGCTGAACCCTTCACCCAGCTGGAACGAGTGCGTGTGGAAAATTTGCTGCAGGAATATCGTGACCGGGCGGACGCGGAAAATATTACGGCAGTGGAACGTGTTTCATCCCCATCGCATCCCTGAGTTTCTGGACTCTATCCGCGAATTCGAAGCCGGCGCGCTTTCATCAAAGCTTCACATATCGCTTTGCATAATAGCTAACTTGAATTTTAGTCTGCATGACAATTGCGAGGCAGTTTTGAATGTACGAGTTCACATCAGCAATCGGTTTCATCGGATTCATCATTGCGTTTGTGGTCGTTTTCTTGCTTATACGCTCTAAGCATCTGCACGGCCATTGGTCGGTCGATAATCTGGAAAATCGTCCGCAAAAATTCCATCGCCACGTGGTTCCACGCATCGGCGGTTTGGGTATCTTTGTCGGATTCTTTTGTGCGCTCGGTATCAGTGTCTGGACGAAACACCTGGAACCGTGGGGCTTCGAGCTGTTATTCATTTGTTCCTTGCCGATTTTCTTTGGCGGCCTGATTGAAGATCTGACCAAGCAGGTTGGTGCGCTGACACGTTTGACCTTGTCGTTTTTCGCGGCCGGGTTGGGGGTGTTCCTGCTGGGAGGCAGATTGATTCATTCCGGCATATCCGCTTTGGATGTGCTGTTGGCCAACTATCCCGTTATTTCCCTTTTTCTGACCTTCCTGGCAGTGGGCGGAGTCATTAACGCGATGAACATTATTGATGGCTACAACGGCTTGTGCGGCATGGTCGCATTGATGATTTTTG
>DASSQR010000014.1:0-4954 GCA_035702405.1 Gallionella sp.
TGATTGCCATTGCTTCGGTAAGGCTTGAGCTGCTGGCAAACGAGTTGCAGGAGGAACGCCTGCGCATCACGCAGATGTTCCTTTATGCGTTATTCGGCCTGTTCTGCTTCGGCATGGGTATCCTGTTGCTGACGGTTTTCATTGTAGTACTGTTTTGGGATACTCAGCGTCTCGCCGTCCTTGCTGTGCTATGCGTGCTGTTTTTCGTGGCGTCCATCCTGATGGCACTGTGGTTGCGCAACAAGGCGCAAGCCAGACCCAAACTGTTTTCCGCCAGCCTGGCCGAACTCGCCAAAGATCGGGAATATCTGGGTGGGAGCCATGAATAAGCAACTGGATGAGCTCAAAATGCGCCGGCTCGAGCTGTTGGCCACCATTGCCGCGCAGCGGATACTGGTCGCCGAAGAGGCTTCGTATCTGGAGCCGCGCATGGTATGGGTTGACAAGGGGTGGCGCGCGGCGAGTTTCCTGCGCTCCAATCCGATATTTTTGACAGGGGTCACCGCGTTCTTGCTGTTCCGGCGACGCGGTGCCTTCGGTCTGGTCAAAGGCGCGTGGACTATGTGGAAAAAGTACCGCGCTTTTGCCTCGCGACGTCACGCTTCGGACTGATTTCGTTAACCGTATAGGCGGCTCGGTATCAGCCGGGCATCATTCATTAATTCCTGTCCAAACCATCGGAGATAGACACAGCGTCCCCGAGGTCAATTGCGTGTTGATAATCAGCGCACGTTGCTGGCAACCTGCACGTTCTTCTGTATATGGTTTGCTGCCAGATGTCTGCTATGCCGGTTCGCGCGATGCGATCGGCGCGAATGTTTGCGCGACGTCACTTGTGCCACCACAATGGTCTGGCCAGCCTTGATCTGGGTCAGGTCGCCGTTTGAATTCTTCAGGCTGGCAACGCTGACGCGATAGCGCCGCGCCACACTTGCCAATGTCTCGCCATTGCGCACCGTGTGCCGGATAGTGCGGGTATGGCGATCCGCAGTTGGCGCGAGGTGCATGTTGAAGGCTTCGAATTCGGTATCGGTTGCCTCGCCATTGAGCGGAACCAGCAGGGTCTGTCCGGTGCTGACATTGCCGCGGCCGGAGAGTCCGTTCACCGACTTGAGGTTTTCCACTGAAAGGCCGAAGCGCGGCGCCAGTCGGTCCAGCCGCTCACCTTTCTTGGGCTGATAGGCCTGCCAGCTGACCAGTGGCTTGTCATAGTTTTCCAGATTGGTGCGAAAGGTCTCGACTTTGTTGAGCGGCACCAGAATCAGGTCGTTGCTGTCGTGCAGGATTACCGGCCGGTTGTGACCGGGGTTCAGCGCCATGAATTCTTCCATCGAGATGTCGGCCAGTTGTGCCGCCAGTTTGACGTCGATGTGCTTGGCCGTGGAGACCGCAGCGAAATAGGCTTCATTGGGAATGCTTTGCAGCACCAGGCCAAAGGCGGCCGGATTGGTGATGATATTTTTTACCGCGAGCAGCTTGGGTACGTAATTGCGGGTTTCCTCGGGCAACCGGAGGCTCGTGTAATTCACCGGCAAGCCGCGGCGGCGATTGCGCTCCTGTGCGCGCTGCACGGCACCTTCGCCACAGTTATATGCAGCCAGGGCCAGTTCCCAGTCGCCAAACATGTCATGCAGTTTTTGCAGGTAATCGAGCGCACCGGTGGTGGCACTCATGATGTCGCGGCGGCCGTCGTACCACCAGTTTTGCTGCATGCCGAAATTCTTGCCGGTGGACGGGATGAACTGCCAGATACCCGAGGCACGGCTGGTTGAAAGGGCGATCGGATTAAAGGCGCTCTCGATCATCGGCAGCAGCGCGATTTCGCTGGGCATCCCACGCCGTTCCACTTCGCCTGCGATATAAAAGAGGTAGCGCCGCGCGCGTTCGGTCATGCGAGCCACGTAGTCAGGGCGGCTGGCGTACCATTGCTCATGTTTGCTGACCAGACGGCTGTCCAGATCGCGCATGCCAAATCCCCGCCGGATGCGCACCCAGAGGTCGGACGTGGTCAATTCATTCTGGCTGAGTTCCAGTATGACGCTGCCGGAGGATGTTGCCAGCGGATCGGATGGCGGAATATTGGTGAGCGTGGTGCTGAGTGCGAGGTTTTCTTGCGGCGAGGGGGTTGCGGTGGTCGGTGCGGATGGTGTTTCTGCTGCAGGGATCGTGGCCGCGGGGGTTGCCGCCCCGGGGAGCGCCGGGACCAGGTTTTCCGCATGCGCCAGGGATGTGGAGCCGAACGTGACTGCGCCGAGCAGCACACCAACGGCAAGTCGAATCCCGAGAAACAATCGAATCAGAGGCACCTAAACAACTCCAGAATATTTCAAATATCTCCGCGATGTTAGCCGAGGTACTGCTGCCCGGTCAATCGGAATAATATGAATAAAATGGGCGCGTTACGGGAGAACGCGCCCATCGGAGTTGCACAGTTAGTGTGCTGCGCTTTTCAGCTGTTCCAGGATGGCCGGATTTTCCAGCGTGGAGACGTCCTGGGTGATTTCTTCACCCTTGGCAAGCGCACGCAACAGGCGACGCATGATCTTGCCGGAGCGGGTCTTGGGCAAGTTTTCGCCGAAGCGGATTTCATCGGGCTTGGCAATCGGACCAATTTCCTGTCCCACCCAGGCGCGCAGCGTTTCGGCAATTTCCTTGGCTTTTGCCGGGTCGGTCGGGCGCGCGCCTTTCAGCACCACAAACGCACAGACGGCTTCACCCTTGATGTCGTGCGGCTTACCGACAATCGCCGCTTCCGCGACCAATGGGTTGGCGACCAGCGCGGATTCGATTTCCATGGTACCCAGGCGGTGGCCGGAAACGTTCAATACGTCGTCGATACGGCCCATGATCCAGAAATAGCCGTCTTCATCGCGGCGCGCCGAGTCGCCGGCCAGATAGGCGCCGTGCATTTCTTCCGGGAAGTACCCCTTCTGGTAGCGCTCCGGGTTGCCCCAGATGGTGCGGATCTGAGACGGGAACGGCCGCGTGATGACGAGGAAGCCGCCGTGCTGGTCATGCACCTCGTGGCCGGCTTCGTTGACGACCGTGGCCATGATGCCGGGCAGCGGCAGGGTGCAGGTGCCGGGCTTGAGCGGCATCGCGCCGGGCAGCGGGGCAATCATGTGGCAGCCCGTTTCGGTTTGCCACCAGGTGTCCACGATCGGACAGCGTCCCTGTCCAACCGTGTTGTAGTACCACACCCATGCTTCCGGATTAATCGGCTCGCCGACGGTGCCGAGCAGACGCAGGCTGGAAAGATCATATTGTTTCGGCAATTCACCGCCCAGTTTGATCAGCGAGCGGATCGCGGTCGGTGCCGTATAGAAGATGGTGACCTTGTGATCCTGGATCATCTTCCAGAAACGGCCGGCATCGGGGTAGGTCGGGACGCCTTCGAAGATCACTTCGGTCGCGCCCATGGCCAGCGGGCCGTAGGTGACATAGCTGTGGCCGGTGATCCAGCCCACGTCGGCGGTGCACCAGAAGATATCGTTGTCCTTGTAATCGAACACCCACTTCATCGACAGCATTGCACCCAGCAGGTAGCCGCCAGTCGAGTGCTGCACGCCCTTGGGTTTGCCGGTGGAACCGGAGGTGTACAGAATGAACAGCGGATGTTCCGCGCTGACCCATTCCGGTTCGCAGGTGCTGGCCTGGCCGGCGATCAGGTCATGCCACCAGACATGGTTGTTGTCGTTCCAGGTGGTGTCGTTGCCGGCGCGCTGATACACGATCACGGTATGCACGCCTTCGCATTCGCCCATTGCGAGTGCTTCGTCTACCGCCGGCTTCAGCGGCATGATCTTGCCGCCGCGCATTTGCGCGTCGGAGGTAATCACGGCGCAGGCTTGGGCATCGGTGATGCGCTCATGCAGGCTCTTGGAAGAGAAGCCGCCGAACACGACCGAGTGGATCGCGCCGATGCGCGCACAGGCTTGCATTGCGACCACGGCTTCGATGCTCATCGGCATGTAGATGACGACGCGGTCGCCCTTTTTGATGCCACGCGACTTCAGGCCATTGGCAAACTGGCAGACCCGCGCATGCAGGTCGCGGTAATTGATTTTGGTGACAGTGCCGTCGTCGGCTTCAAAAATGATGGCGGTTTTTTCCGGCTGCGTGGCCAGATGCTTGTCGAGACAGTTGTAAGAAACGTTCAGTTCGCCGTCTTCAAACCATTTGTAGAACGGCGCATTGCTTTCATCCAGTACCTTGGTGAACGGCTTCTTCCACAACAAGGTTTCTTGTGCCAGCCTGGCCCAGAAGCCGGTGTAATCCTGTTCGGCTTCCTTGCATAAGGCCTGGTAAGCCGCCATGCCGGAAACATTGGCCTGTTTGACAAATTCATCGGAAGGTTTGAATACACGGGTTTCGTGCAGATTGGACTGAATGTCGGACATACTATCTCCTGTGGTAATCGTTATACGTCAGCCTGATACGTCAGCGTGAACGCCGTATTATGCCGCGCCGCGGACGCGATTAAGAGAAAACTAATGTAATTTTATCCCGATCATATTGTCAATCAATAATTAGGGTTTTTGGTTCAAATTGTTTCTAAAATACGCGAATTGTAAGTTTCATGTAAGTAAACCCGAGGAGAGGCAATGCTGTTCCATTGTTGGATGAATCACCGGCGGTGACGAGCCGTCCGTTTTGAGTGCGGGGTGATTTTACGGTATCATCGCGCCCCATGACCAAGTACATCTTTATTACTGGCGGCGTGGTTTCTTCCCTCGGGAAGGGCATTGCTGCCGCCTCGCTGGCCGCCATACTCGAATCCCGCGGTCTCAAGGTGACGATGCTCAAGCTCGATCCCTATATCAACGTTGACCCGGGTACCATGAGCCCGTTCCAGCACGGCGAAGTCTTCGTCCTCGATGACGGCGCCGAGACGGATCTCGACCTCGGCCATTACTCGCGCTTCGTTCAAGGCGCGAGCTTCAGCCGCAAAAAC
>DASSQR010000015.1:0-22332 GCA_035702405.1 Gallionella sp.
GGGCGATGAAATCACCACCGACCACATCCAGCCCGCCGGCAAGTACCTCGCGCTGCGTTCCAACGCGGACGAGTACGCCAAGCAGGCCACCTTCGTGCAAGTGGACAAGACCTTCAGCGCGCGCGCCGCAGCGGTGCGCGACGCCGGCAAGCACGGCTTCATCGTCGCCGGCGACGGCTACGGCATGGGCAGCTCGCGTGAACACGCCGGTCTGTGCCCGCGTATCCTGGGTATCCGCGCGATTGTGGCCAAGGGCTTCGAGCGTATTCACCTGGCGAACCTCGCCAACTTCGGCATCGTTGCGCTGACCTTTGCGAATCCGGCTGATCTCGACCGCATCCCGCAGGGCGCCAAGGTGTCGATGGACATGGCCGCGCTGGAAAGCGGCGAGCTGAAGCTGGTCGTGGAAGGCGTTGGCGACATCGCGCTGAAACTGGCACAAGGCAAGGAAGATATTCCGATGATCCGTGCCGGCGGCGCGCTGTCCCTGTTCGCCAGCCAGCAAAAGGCTGCGTAATCCGAACCGGTATTCTTAATAAGAGAAATAAATCATGACTACAGCAAAGATCCTCTGGACCAAGGTTGACGAAGCTCCGGCGCTCGCGACGTACTCGCTGCTGCCGATCGTGCAGGCCTTCACCAAGGCTGCCGGCGTGACCGTCGAGACCCGGGACATTTCCCTGGCCGGCCGCATCATCGCGAATTTCCCGGAAAACCTGAAGCCGGAACAACGCATCAACGACGAGCTCTCCGAACTGGGCGCGCTCACGCTGAAACCGGAAGCCAACATCATCAAGCTGCCGAACGTCAGCGCCTCGATCCCGCAACTGAAGGCGGCGATCAAGGAACTGCAATCGCAAGGCTACAACGTGCCCGACTTTCCGGAAGATCCGCAGAACGACGCGGAAAAGGAAATCAAGGCACGCTATGGCAAGTGTCTCGGCAGTGCGGTGAACCCGGTGCTGCGCGAAGGCAACTCCGACCGTCGTGCCGCATTGTCGGTCAAGAACTACGCCCGCAAGCATCCGCACAAGATGGGCGCATGGAGTGCCGACTCCAAGACCCACGTGGCGCACATGAACGCCAAGGACTTCTACGGCAGCGAAAAGTCCACCACGGTCGCCGAAGCGGGCAGCTTCCGCATCGAGTTCGTCGGCCAGGATGGTGCAGTCACCGTGCTGAAGGACAAGACCCCGGTCAAGGCGGGCGAGGTGATTGACGCCACCGTGATGAACAAGCGCGCGCTGTGCGAGTTCTACGAAGCGCAGATGCAGGAAGCCAAGCAGCAGGGCGTGCTGCTGTCGCTGCACCTGAAGGCGACCATGATGAAGGTGTCCGACCCGATCATGTTCGGCCATGCCGTGAAAGTGTATTACAAGGACGCGATCGCGAAGAACGCCGCCGTCATCAAGGAACTGGGCGTCAACTTCAACAACGGCTTGGGCGACCTGTACGCAAAGATCGCCAAACTGCCGGATGCACAACGCGCAGCGATCGAAGCCGATATCAAGGCCACCTACCAGACTCGTCCGGAACTGGCGATGGTGAACTCCGACAAGGGTATTACCAATTTGCACGTACCGAGCGACGTGATCGTGGACGCCTCCATGCCCGCGATGATCCGCGAAGGCGGCAAGATGTGGGACACCAACGGCAAGACGGCCGACACCAAGGCGATGATTCCGGATCGCTGCTATGCGCGCATCTACCAGGTCGTGATCGAAGACTGCAAGAAGCATGGCGCATACGATCCGAAGACCATGGGCAGCGTGCCGAACGTCGGCCTGATGGCGCAGCAAGCCGAAGAATACGGTTCGCACAACAAGACGTTTGAAGTGCCCGCCAACGGCAAGGTCCGTGCCGTGGACGAATCCGGAAAGACGCTGCTGGAGCAGGACGTGGAAGAAGGCGACATCTTCCGCATGTGCCAGGCCAAGGACGCACCGATCCAGGATTGGGTCAAGCTGGCCGTTACCCGCGCCCGCCTGTCCAACACCCCGGCGGTGTTCTGGCTCGACCCGGCCCGCGGCCACGATGCGCAGATCATTGCGAAGGTTGAGAAGTACCTGAAGGATCATGACACCAGCGGCTTGGAAATCCACATCATGACGCCGGAAGCGGCTATCCAGTTCTCGCTGGACCGCATCCGCAAGGGCCTGGACACGATTTCCGTGACCGGCAACGTGCTGCGTGACTACCTGACCGACCTGTTCCCGATTCTCGAACTGGGCACCAGCGCGAAGATGCTGTCCATCGTGCCGCTGATGGCCGGTGGCGGCCTGTTCGAAACCGGTGCGGGCGGCTCGGCACCGAAGCACGTGCAGCAGTTCCAGGAAGAAGGCTACCTGCGCTGGGATTCGCTGGGCGAGTTCCTGGCTCTTGGCGTGTCGCTGGAACACCTGGCACAAACCTTCAAGAATCCGAAGGCACAAGTGCTGGCGGACACGCTTGACCAGGCCAACGGCAAGATTCTGGACAACAACAAGTCGCCCGCCCGCAAGGTCGGTGAACTGGACAACCGCGGCAGCCATTTCTACCTCGCCCAGTACTGGGCACAGGCATTGGCGGCACAGACCAAGGATCTGGAACTGCAGGCACGCTTTGCGCCATTGGCCAAGGCACTGACGGAAAACGAGGACAAGATCAACGCCGAATTGCTGGCCGCACAAGGCAAGCCGGTGGACATGGGTGGTTACTACCACCCGGATTTTGCCAAGACCTCCGCAGCAATGCGTCCCAGTGCAACACTCAATGCGGCACTGGCAACAATCGGTTAAGGGAGAAGGGGCTGGCAGGGCGAAGCAGTTGGTCGCCCGGTTGGCTTACCGCTGATTGGAGGGGCGCGATAAATCGCGCCCCTTTTTTGTTGAAGGAACGATAATATTTTTCGTAGGTCGGGTTCCACCCGACATGCCGGGCAAAGCCCGACCTACATGGTTAACGCACTGGAATTGGGCATCATGACAACCATTCATCAAGAAGACTTCATCGCCAGCGTCGCGGATGCGCTGCAATATATTTCCTATTACCATCCGCTCGATTACATCCAGGCACTGGGCAAGGCCTATGAACGTGAGCAGTCACCCGCGGCGCGCGATGCGATTGCGCAAATCCTGACCAACTCGCGCATGAGCGCCGAAGGCAAGCGTCCGATCTGCCAGGATACCGGCATCGTGACCGCGTTCGTCAAGGTCGGCATGAACGTGCGCTGGGATGACGCCACGCTGAGCGTAAGCGACATGATCAACGAAGGTGTGCGCCGCGCCTACACCCATCCGGACAACATGCTGCGTGCGTCGGTCCTGGCTGACCCGGCCGGCGCGCGCAAGAACACGCGCGACAACACCCCGGCGGTGATCCACTACGAAATCGTGCCGGGCGACGAAGTCGAAGTGACCCTCGCGGCCAAGGGGGGCGGTTCCGAAAACAAATCCAAGTTTGCCGCGCTCAATCCGTCCGACAGCATTGTCGACTGGGTGCTGAAGACTGTACCGGCAATGGGCGCGGGCTGGTGTCCGCCCGGCATCCTTGGCATCGGCATCGGCGGTACCGCCGAGAAGGCGATGCTGCTGGCCAAGGAAGCGCTGATGGAACCGGTCGACATCCACGAACTGCAGGCGCGCGGACCGAAGAACCGCATTGAAGAATTGCGGCTGGAACTGTTTGAAAAGATCAACGCGCTCGGCATCGGCGCGCAAGGTCTGGGCGGTCTGACCACCGTGGTGGACGTGAAGATCATGGACTACCCGACCCATGCCGCCAGCCTGCCGGTCGCGATCATTCCGAACTGTGCCGCGACGCGCCACATCCATTTCACCCTCGACGGCAGCGGCCCGGCCAAGCTGGTGCCGCCGTCGCTGGACGACTGGCCGAAGGTCGAATGGAAACCGTCGACCGAGTCGCGCCGCGTCAACCTCGACACCATCACGCGCGAGGAAATCGCGACCTGGAAACCGGGCGAGACCCTGCTGCTGTCCGGCAAGCTGCTGACCGGCCGCGATGCCGCGCACAAGCGCATCAGCGACATGCTCGCGCGCGGTGAAAAATTGCCGGTGGATTTCACCAACCGCTTCATCTACTACGTCGGCCCGGTCGATCCGGTGCGCGACGAAGTCGTCGGCCCGGCTGGTCCCACCACGGCAACGCGCATGGACAAATTCACCGGCATGATGCTGGAAAAAACCGGGCTGATCGGCATGGTCGGCAAGTCCGAGCGCGGCCCCGAAGCGATCGAGGCGATCAAGCAGCACAAGGCGGTGTACCTGATGGCCGTCGGCGGTGCGGCCTACCTGGTCGCGAAGGCAATCAAGGCGTCCAAAGTGCTGGCCTTCGGCGACCTCGGCATGGAAGCGATCTACGAATTCACCGTGCAGGACATGCCGGTGACCGTGGCCGTGGACAGCAATGGCAGCTCGGTGCACGAAACCGGCCCGGCGGAATGGCGCGTGAAAATCGCCCAGAAGAAGTAATTTCCAGACTGTACTTTCCCCGGCAATGCCGGGGAAAGTCTGGTTGGCACGGCTGTGCAACGCAGCCTGTCCGAGCCCATTCCTCGGAAAATAAGTTGACCGGACTTCAGGTTTAGGAGTAAAAAGCAAACTCTAGTCGCCGCACGCCGGCAGTCCGGTTTAAATCCATCACGCAGTCCAAACAGGCATTGTCCGCCCGGCGATATTTTTGAGTTCGTTGACGTTGCTATTGCACACTACTGGAACAGCCAGCCACGTGGAGGATAGTCGGCTATGCACAAATCTGGAACGTACGCCCCGCAGTTCAGTCATGCAGAAAATGACTGTATTTCAGCTTTAACGCTGGAGATTCTGGCAGACAATCTTCGCGATGCGCGTGAAGATGACTCCGTTGGCGCAGCCATGGAAATCGATGGGCAATTCTGCTTCATCGAGTTCGAGGAAAATCACCGGAAACACCGCATTGCATTCGCCAAGGCGTTGATGGAAATCGCCAGGGAGCATTGTTCCGGGGAGACTGCCGATGCCGCATCGACTCCACCGGCAACCACCGCGCTATCCGCGGACATCGTGAGCGCGGAAGAGCACGAACTGCTGCTGCTCGCAAGGGAGTGCAACGCAACGCTCCTGACTCCGGATGGCAGCCTGCGCATGCTGGCCGCAGACGGTCACCTGACGTCGAATTTGATCATTGCCGGCAACGCTGTTCGGTAAGGAAATGCTGATATGTCGTCATGTCCGCGCAGGCGGGCATCCAGTCTGTTGAATCAACTGGGCTCCCGCCTTCGCGGAAGTGGCGAATTCGGAGGTGTTTCCCCAAGATACCAGGCTCGCGAAAGGTATTACCGTTCCGGTCAATACTCCGAATACTTCTTCGAACTCCCGCGCACCTTGTCCGCGGGATACTTCTTCGCATTCTTCTCCAGCTTGGCCAGCGCCGCCGTGCGCAAATCCACTCCCAGCTTGTCTGACAGCCGCACCAGATAGAGCAGGATATCGGCCAGCTCTTCCGACACCTCGGCCATCTTGTCCGCCGGCAGCTTGCCGCTCTGTTCCTCGGTCAGCCACTGGAAATGCTCCATCAGCTCGGCGACCTCCACCATCAGCGCCATGCTCAGGTTCTTCGGCGAATGGAACTGGTCCCAGTCGCGTGCTGCGGCGAAGGTGCGCAGCTTGTCGCGCAACATCAGGAAGTCGGGTTGGTGGGGCATGGGTAGACTCCGTATTGGGAAGAGAAGGGCTTGGCCATAATTGTAATACGAGCTGAGATAGGCAGAGGGATGGCAGGAGAAATCTGGATATTCTCCTGTTGTTAAAAAGGATATTAGCTGGTAAATTGAAATATTATCCTTTTTAACATTTTGAACTGCGTCGCATGAACCTATTGACCCGGCTATTCTTGATCATTGCGATCTGTACGAACATCGCTGCATGCAGTTCTAACAGAGCGGCTGTTCGTATACCTGGGGCGTCGTTCTCTTTTCCTCAAACGAGCACGGGGTTTGTTGCAAAACGACCTCTCGGGATGGCAATTTATGTACAACTGCCAGTCGACGTTAGATCGGCACACTACGGTGAGCGAGTTGCAGGTACTCAATGGGAAGGCTGCAAGACGGACGCGTTATGGTTCGACAAAGCAGCTATACTCGTCCACGAACGCTTGAGCCAAGAACTTGCCTCGTCGAAACTGGTTGATCAGGCAACGTCGAGTTCTCACCCATCAGACCAACTCATACTCAAGTCTGAAATTTACGCGTTCTGCTCGCAAGCGAATGGGGTCCTACTTGTCCGGGTCGCAGGGATTGCTGCCGTACGGTTCTCGTTGGAAAGGGATGGCAAGGTGGTTTGGGAACGCAAAATTGAGCGCGTAGTTACCGATGCGGATCCAGAATACAGCGGAAGCCAAGTGACTTTCCTTGAACAAGCGATGCGTGTAACTATGGCAGATAGCTTGCGGCTTGTACTCCGCGATCTTCTTGGTGGGATTGAGAGTTATGGGGACAAACAGTTTCACCAATCTGATAGTTAACCCTTCATTGAGGGATGGAATATACGAAGACAATAGGGGACAGACCATAATTTTGCGTACATGCGCCCATTGAACAGGCCTCAGTTCTTTCTGGAAAGTAGCGTTGCTCACGTATTCGGTTACGCACAGATATTCACCATGGAAGGCACAAGCTCGTTTTCCCCGAACACCTCAATCACTGCGGCCACCAGCCCTTCGCCTGAGCGCAGAATTATGGTCGGGCCATGCCAAGGCAGTACCAAGGTGCATTGTCAGTAGCCTCCACCGGTTTTCCATCACAATCACTGATAAAGCCGGTTTTTATTCTTTCTGATTGGGCAATCCTCGTTATTGCCTCCTCTTCGGATATTTCCTCTATTTCAGGGAAAGCGGAGCGAAGGATCATCGGGCTTACCAGGAAATATCGGCGCTTGCCTTCGGCAACCGTAATTTCAATCTGGTCGTCCATCCAGGGCGCCATGGGACCGATGCAGCATCCTACGCCGAGCTTATGGTTTCCAACCGTCAAGTTGAAAGATACATATTGATTCTTGAATATCCCTGATATCACATTCCCGTCTACTTTTGGCCAGTAATGAAGTGCGGAGCCGAAGTAGTTATAGTTGCGCAGGATCGTTGTATTTCCAAGGCCGCTCGGTTCGTTTACCGCAGTAACCTTGGGTACTGACCTTGGCATTGAGTTGCAGCCCGCGGCAAGTAGTGCCAAAAAGATTAAAAACAGTTTTCTCATTTGGTTTTTTTGGTTAGAGAGGACGGCAAAAAAGTATGCATCATTTATACATCGTGACGTGAACGGGATGAAATGGCAAGGTCAGGTAATGCTTACGGCAGCAGGAATCTGTCTTTTTCGCGTTTAGTGGTCGGAATTGAATTCCGAGCCGGTTAAGCTCACCCGAATTCTCTGCTAAAGTTGTAGCACTCAGGCAATTCGAAAAAAACTCACCATGGAAAGCTACAAACTCGTTCTCCCCGAACACCTCAACCACTACGGCCACCTGTTTGGCGGCAACATGCTCAAGTGGATCGACGAAGTCTCGTGGATTGCCGCGAGCCGGGAATATCCAGGCTGCAGCTTCGTCACCGTCGCGATGGACAAGGTGGAATTTCACAAGGGTGTGGGGCAGGGCTCGATCCTGCGCTTTGCCGCCCAGCGCGTGCGCGAGGGCAATAGTTCCGTGCAGTACCACGTGGATGTCTTTTGCGACGACATCGAAAACGGCAGCGAAGAACTCATTTTTGCGACCAATGTCACCTTCGTCTGTCTGGACCGCTTGGGTCAGAAGGCGCGGCTGGCAGGGAAGCGCCATGAATAGGATTGCAGTATTACTGTTTGTGGTGCTGGCGCTTTCTGCCTGTGGAAAGAAGTCCAGTCCATACGACACGGTCATCCCGCAAAACGAGGCTGCATGGGAGGCGGAATTCAGGCTGGAGATCAGGAAACTCGGCGAACCAGATCAAAAACTGCTGACGGAATATCTTGCCCGCGCCAAGAAGAGCGCAATTTCGGGTCAAACCGGTGTTCCGTCTGGCATGACGATCGGCGCGGCCATTGCCGAACAAAAGAAATTCAACGACGAAGAGGCCAGGAAAGCGGCTGAAGCGAAAGCCCGGAAAGCAAGACTCAGGAAGGAGCGGGCAGACCAGCAGGGGAAATCCGGTGACGTGGTTGGCGTCAAGGTAATGAATATTGAAGTGTTATCGGACAAGGACTACCCCGCCAACAAGGAACTGCTTTGCCAGTTGTCCATTGAAAATAAGGGGAAGCGGGACATTTCGCAGGTGATGGGGCGGCTTTATTTCTACGATACGACCGGCAGGGAGGTGGCGCACCTTGCTGTCAGGTTGGAAGAGGGAATCAAGGGTAATTCGGTCGCCAGGATGCAATGGAAGCAGGATTACAACCGGTATTCCGGCGAAGATAGCGCCCTTGCGGAGTGGGCAACAAGCAAATACAAGTCCGTCTTTGTTCCCGAAGCGATTGTGTTCGCGGACGGAGAAAAAATGGTCGTGTTTGAATAATCCGGGGTGCTGAAGCGCGGTAGGGTACCTTGCCAGAGGGCGGGATTCTCCATTTATCAAACAATCCGGGTTCAAATAATGCTTTCGATCTCAGCCCTGACAATGAAGAAAACCATCACGCTTCTTGTGTTGGTTGGTCCCGTTTCAATGATCCCGATTTTTCTTGCCACGGCCACCGGCCTCGATCAGCGCCGAAAGGAGCGCTTTGCGAGAACCATAGGATTAACCGTCACCGTTGCGTTGTTGGTCGCAACCTTTCTGGGAATGCCCATTCTGGGATTGCTCGGCGTGTCACTCGGCGCGATGCAGGTTGGCGGTGGTATTATTGTTTTATTGCTGGCAATCGCGATGGTCCTCGGCAAGGAATCGAACTTCAAAGGAGCGCCCTCTGTTACATCCGGAAACGAGGTGCGCGAGGCAGCTATTGTTCCACTGGCGGTGCCTCTGTTGGCCGGGCCGGCAGCTTTCAGTTATGTCATGGCGAATAGTACATGGCATACCTATCTGGATTTGATCCACGTGGTGCTGCCTATTCTGATTGTAGGCTCTGCATGTTGGGCAACCTTTCATATAGCCAGTCAGGCGGAGAAGAATATCCGCCAGTCATCGCTGGACGTGGTAGAGCGCATCGGCGGTTTCATTCTTGCAGCAATGGCCGTCGAGATGATGGCCGCCGGGTTACGTGGGCTCTTCCCTATGCTCACCCCGCCTTGATGTGGCAGGCTCCACATGGCACATGGACTGGAATAAAAAACGGTCTGAAGGCCGAATTTATGATGTTTGGCGGAGAGGTGGACTCTTTTCCCTGTCTTGCTATCTCCTTGACCTATCCGGTCTTCTCGTACAGCGGAGAGTGCCTTTGTAGCAACTCTTGGTGGACGGGGGGCGCCGAAGCCGGATGAGGACGACTCCGCGCATGCGGCATCGCCTGGATGCCAGTTACGGTTTCACGGCCTCGATCTGAGCCGATACAACGAAATCCTCGATTTTTCTTCCCGGAGCCCATTCCCTAATGAACTCACGGCTTGCATCCTTGGGCGCGACGCTCACTTGCTCAAATCCAGCAGAGCGCATCATTTCCTCAAGCTCTGCGATCGGCGAAGCGCCTGCCATGCAACCTGAGTAGAGCGTCAAGTCGCGCTTGATTTCATCCGGCAACACCGCGCTCGCAACGATGTCGGAAATTGCCAGCCGTCCACCTGACTTCAGGACCCGAAACGCATCGCGAAACACCTGCGACTTGTCCGGCGACAGGTTGATAACACAGTTGGAAATAATTACATCCACGGTACCGTCCGCTACGGGCAAATGCTCGATTTCACCCAGACGGAACTCGACGTTGCGGTAATCGCCCTTCTGAGCGTTCTGCCGTGCCTTGCTGATCATTTCGGGCGTCATATCCACGCCGATCACGGTTCCAGTCTCGCCGACTTGGTGCGCAGCGAGGAAGCAGTCGAAACCGCCGCCGCTGCCCAAGTCGAGCACCGTCTCGCCCGGCTTCAATGCAGCTATGGCCTGCGGGTTGCCGCACCCAAGCCCCATATTGGCGCCCTCCGGAATGCTGTTGACGTCCTCGCTGGAATAGCCCAACCCTTGGGATGCTGCCTTGGCATCCGCCGGCGTCGCGCTGTCGCTACAACAGGTGGGGCCGCAGCCGCAGGCGCCCTCGGTAGAGGCGATCTGGCCGTAGGTTTGGCGTACTGTCCGGCGAACTTCATCATGGTTGGTGGTCATCTGGAATCTCCTGAATATTGAAGTTGCGGTGCGATTATTGCACCGTGACTCTAAAGACGGAAAAGTTGCGAAAAAGACGCAGGTTTGGCTAACTGCAGGAACAATTTTTTCTACGCAGCTCATAGCCGGTAATTCCCAAGCGGCTGGTTTGGATGTCGCAGCATTCGTTTAGGCAGTCACGGAGCTTCTCCCTGCCGCGCTGGATTCTGGATTTGGCACCTGACAGCGAAATGCCCAAACGCCGCGCAACTTCCTGCTGCGCCAACCCCTGGATGTCCGCAAGCATCAGGGCGGTTCTGTATTTCTCGGGTAATGCGGCGATGAACGGCGAAATACATTGATCCGCCAGCTCGGCGGCATAATCCCGCGCGGGTTCCGCCGCTGGCAGTTCTTCCGGCAATTCTTCGTGATGTTTCTGTCCGCGATAGTGATCGGCAATCACATTCTCGGCGATGCGGTACAGCCATGATGCCATGGCCTCTTCCGACCTGACCTTGTGAAGGTTTTCACAGGCCTTAAGAAAAGTGGCCTGCAGAATATCATCGACTGAATGGCCATCCTTTATCCGCTTTGCGATAAAGCCCCGCAGACGTTTCTGGTACTGGTTCCAGAGTTCCTCAATGCGCATTTTTGCTGGTCCGTCAGCTCGGGACTCTATTGTCCTTCGTTTCGTACCAACCCTTGCTGCGGTTCACCACCCGCACCACCAGCAACATCACCGGCACTTCAATCAGCACCCCCACCACGGTCGCCAGCGCCGCGCCGGAGTTGAAACCGAACAGACTGATCGCGGCAGCGACCGCGAGTTCAAAGAAGTTGCTCGCACCGATCAGGGCGGAAGGGCCGGCAACGTTGTGCTTTTCGCCCACTTTGCGGTTGAGCCAGTAGGCAAGGCTGGCATTGAAGAATACCTGGATCAGGATCGGCACCGCGAGCAGCGCAATGACCAGCGGCTGCTTCAGGATGGCTTCGCCCTGGAACGCAAACAGTAATACCAGTGTGAGCAGCAGCGCGCCGATCGACCAGGGGCCGATCTTGACCATTGCTGCATCAAAGGCCGCCTGTCCGTGTCGCAGCAGCGACTTGCGCCAGAGTTGGGCGAGAAGGACCGGGATGACGATGTAAAGCACCACCGAGGCGAACAGCGTGTTCCATGGCACGGTGATGGCGGAAATATCCAGCAGCAGCCCGACGATGGGGGCGAAGGCAAAAATCATGATGATGTCGTTGAGCGCCACCTGCGACAAAGTGAACAGCGGTTCGCCTTTGGTCAGGCGGCTCCATACGAACACCATCGCGGTGCACGGTGCCGCGGCCAGCAGGATCAGGCCGGCGACGTAGCTGTCGAGCTGATCTGCAGGGAGGATGGTAGCGAACAGGTGGCGGATGAACAGCCAGGCGAGGAAGGCCATCGAGAATGGCTTGACCAGCCAGTTCACGAACAAGGTCACGCCGATGCCGCGCACATGTTGCCGGATTTCGTGCAAAGCGCCGAAATCCACTTTGACCAGCAGCGGGATGATCATCACCCAGATCAACAGCCCAACCGGGATATTGACCCGGGCGATTTCCATCCGGCCGATGCTCTGGAACAAGGCGGGCAGCGACTGGCCAAGGATGATTCCGGCGATGATGCACAGGAACACCCAGAGCGTCAGATAGCGCTCGAAAAAACTCAGGGGTGCGCCGGCCAATTTTTTAGCGGGAATTTCACATTGGGCTGACATAACAGTATTTCCGTTAAACAGATTGGTTAATTACGGCCAGTTTTGACAAGCGTTCCAAGCCGACGGGTTCTTCCTTGAGCAGCGGGACCACGGCATAGCGCTGTGCATATTGGCTAGCAACGGCGCTGATTTCGCGCAATTCGTTAGCGGCACGCTGCCGGAGCAGGGGCGAGGTGGCGGAAGTCGCGGCCACGCTGGTGTTGATGATCCAGGCCCATGGCTCGATTCCGGCGCGACGCAGGTCATTCTGCAATCCGGCTGCCTCCAGCACCGGCGTGGTTTCCGCAAGGGTCACGATCAGTACTTTGGTTTGTTTGCTGTCCTGCAATTGCATCAATGGCGTCGTGTAGTGCTGGCCGGTACTCCTGCTCTGCCGCGCGATCTCGCGATGGTAGGCGCCGGTTGCGTCCAGTAGCAACAAAGTATGCCCGGTGGGCGCGGTGTCCATCACGACGAACTGGGTGTCCGCTTCGCGGATGATGCGCGAGAACGCCTGGAACACGGCGATTTCTTCGGTACAGGGCGAGCGGAGGTCCTCTTCAAGCAAGGCTCGTCCCTGCGCATCGAGCTGCGCGCCGGTGGTTTCCAGCACATGCTGGCGATAGCGTTCCGTTTCGGCTTGAGGATCGATCCGGCTAACTGCAAGATGATCCAAGACGCCGGCCAGAGTTTCGGTCAGATGCGCCGCAGGATCTGAGGTGGTGAGATGCACGGGCAGGCCCCGCTGGGCCAGCTGGACGGCGACGGCGGCGGCAAGGGTAGTCTTGCCGACACCGCCCTTACCCATCAGCATGATCAGGCCGTGGCCATCTGCGGCAATGCCATCGACCAGTTCTGCAAGATGGGGTTCGTCAAGTTCAATGGGCGAATCCACGCTGGCTTCTGCGCCTTGCGGGACGTCAACCAGCAGCTGGCGCAACGCGGCGAGCCCCACCAGATTGAACGGCTTTAACGCGACCCGGTCGCAAGGCAAGACGGTCAGTGCGGCCGGAATGCTACCTAGCGCGGCCTGTTCCCGTTCGTGGATCGCAGTGGCTAGCGGGTTGTTTGAGGCTTCCATAGCGGGCAGGATGCCGTTGATTACCAGATATTGTTGCGTCAGGCCGATGGCGGCGAGTTCTTCGTGCGTCCGCTCAACTTCGCGCAAGGTTGCCTGCTGGGCACGCGCGACCAGGATCAGGCGCGTACGGGCGCCATCGGCGAGCGCTGCCACGGCATCCCGGTATTGTTCGCGCTGTTTCTCCAGACCCGCCAGCGGGCCGAGGCACGATGCCTCTCCCTTGCCATGCTGCAGAAAATCGCTCCATGCCGCCGGCAATTGCAGCAGGCGGATGGTATGGCCGGTGGGCGCGGTGTCGAAAATAATATGATCGTAGCCGGCAGTCAGTGCAGAGTCGGTCAGCAGCGCAGTAAATTCGTCGAACGCGGCAATTTCCGTGGTGCAAGCGCCCGACAATTGCTCTTCGATTCCGGCGACGACACTGTCGGGCAATACCCCGCGCACCGGACCGACAATGCGGTCACGATATGCCTGCGCTGCAGCCTGCGGGTCGATTTCCAGCGCCGCCAAGCGTGGTACGGCGGGAATTTCAGTGATGCGGTTGCCGATGCGGATGCCGAACACCTGCCCGACATTGGAGGCAGGATCGGTACTGACCAGCAACACCCGCTTGCCGGATTCCGCCAGCTGTACCGAGGTTGCGCACGCAATTGAGGTTTTGCCAACGCCGCCCTTGCCGGTAAAAAACAGGAAGCGGGGCGGCTGTTCGAGAAACTTCATTTGGAATTCCTGAAAGTTCGCACGCTTAGCAGCACTTGGAAGCTGGTTTGCCGATAGTGACCGGAACAGCCACCGGTGTGGTGACGCAACATGCTCCGGCTTTAGCAGTGGTACCCAGCGTTGCTGGTCCGAGATAACGTTCGGCGAGGTTCAGCATAGCGCGCGCCGGCGTGTCCTTGACCTTTTGCGCCAGGTCGACGGCATAGCGCATGTCCGCGTTGCTGACACCGAGTTTGCGCGCCTGATCGTAATGGTATTTGAAACAGGGTTCACAGTTGCACGCGATCGCGGCGCCAATTGCGACCAGCTCTGCAACCTGATCGGTAAAGAGCGACGGTTCCTTTACGATCTCAAGCCAGCTGCCCAATTCATCGCGGGACGGATAGCGGCCCGAGAGGGCGATCTCTCCGTCAACGAGAATCAGCGGCAAACCTTCCTGTCCGGACTGCTCCAGGAACGCTTTCACCACGGCATTGTTGGCAAACGCCAGCGGCTGTTGGGCCAGATTGAAGCGCTCGATCTGCGCGCCGTTTTGTTTGGCCCATTCCACGTCGGCGGCAAAAGTGGCGAGTTTAGGGTCTACGTCTACGCCGCAGACACCGGTGCTGCAGCAGAGGGCGGGGTCATAGATTTGGATGGTTTTCATGCCGGGTTCCTCGTAAGAAAAATCAGGGGAGTAAGGTGCCGATGCGATCCAGTTCCACTTTCAGGCGGAACCGGTCATGTAGCAGTTCGTTCAGGGGCAACGCCAGGAAAGCTTCGATGCGGGCGCGCAGAATACGGTAAGCCTTCATGAAGGCCGCGTCGATTTCGGCATCGGTCCCGGTCGCATGCGCCGGATCTTCCACGCCCCAGTGGGTGCGCAGCACCGGGCCGAGATAGGCGGGACAGGTTTCGCCCGCGGCGCTGGCACAAACGGTAATAACGATATCAGGGGTTGCAGGCAGATTGTTCCAGGACTTGCTGTAATAGCCTGTGGTCGCGATGCCTTCGCGGGCCAGGAGCGCCAGCGAACGTGGATGCACCGCGCCGGTAGGCTTGCTGCCGGCGCTCATCGCGTGCCAGCCCGCGGGCGCCAGATGGTTGAACGTGGCTTCGCCGAGGATGGAGCGGCAGGAGTTGCCGGTGCAGAGAAACAGAATATTCACTTCAGGTTTTCTTTTTTGTTGAGGAAATCGGGGGCAAAACATTCGTCGAGCATTTTGAATCGGCTCTCATGTCGGCACACTGCTGTGGATTGCCGGCGCAACACTCGTCGGTCAGATAGCCAATCAGGTCCAGCATCAGCGAGATGTTCGCCCGATAGCGCTGATAGCGCCCCTCCTGTTCCACCGAGGCCAGACGCGCCTGCGTGAGTGCTTTCAGGTGAAACGATAGATTAGTCGGCGGAATGTTGAGCGTGGTCGCGATTTCACCCGCGACCATCCCGTCCAGTCCTTGCTTGACCAGCAGGCGGAAAATATCCAGCCGCACCCCGGAGGAAAGGGATTCAAAAACGGTCGTTGCAGTCAGTTTGTCCATGGGTGTAAATACTACAACAATTATTGAAATGTTGCATTGTTGTTCTTGGCGTCTGAGCCGCTGGAAATGGGCGACGCGGATCTGAAATCGTTACTGCGCGGGGCGTTTCCCGCCTATTGTGAGGGCGGTATTTTACTGGTAATGTGTTCCGGTACTTTACGTTATGCTATTGATCTAATTTGATAAATAGTATTTCTGAAGTATGTCCCAGCAAGTTCCGGTATGCATTTATTTTCACCGCTAATTTTTGAAGGAGAAAATGATGGACAAGGAAGTTTCAGGAGTTGCACAAGGCGAAATGGTGGGCGCGTGGACTGCTTACAGGGCCCCAACGCCGGAAGAAATCGGGATGTTTAAAAAGACCATTACCCTTCTGGGTGTGGAATATACCCCACTGGCTGTGTCAACCCAGGTGGTCTCGGGGATGAATTACAGATTTGCCTGCAATGCAAAAGTTGTTTACCCAAATGCTCTGAATCATCTGGCCATTGTGGGAATTTATAAGGACACCGCGGGGCACACTAGCGTTACCGGTATCACTTCATGTCCTGGCAGCTGATGATCCGCTGCGACATTGCTGGTAAGAGATAGTGAAGCGTCCGTACCCGGACGGTCAGACCCGGCTCAGCGCCGGGTCTTTATTTGGTTGGGAAAGATACAGAAGACCTGAGAATGCTTTTCGAGAATTCCAAAATACCGAAAACAATGTGCAGAAGAACGGCCTTACCGCATTCAGTCTGCTTACCTCGCACGCCGGTCGCTTCTGATTTACGTATTTTGCCCCATTGATCTTGGTGTCATGATCTGCGAATGTGAAATCGCCTGCCAAGGGAGAATCCATGAGCTTTCTTTCAGGGTTCCAGGAACGGAGTACGGCAGTTACAAAGTAAAGAAGCGACCCGAATGATTGGCTTTTAAGGAAGGAGACTTTCTGATGGCCATTGGAGCGAGTGCGATACATGCCAATCCGACAATCCAGGTTACCGGTTTGAGTATCTATACCGGTATCGTAGAGTGTTTGTTCGAAGGACTTGGCGGTGGGATATCAATAGAGACCTTGGACTTCATCATCACCGAGCCGCGCATTAACCTGACTTCCCAGCCGGTGCAGGCCACCTGCGTCCTGTCCCTCGCCAGCCTTGACAAGGATAGGGCTGTCAGCGATGGATTATGGGCAATAAATAACGCGAGCGTCGGGACCATTAATGAGGATCGCGGTCCCGGAAAAGCGCAGCTGCAGGTACTCGTCGACTTGGCTGTCGGTGGGCTGAATGAACTCATCCTCCAAGTCAACTACAGTGTATTCGTGAAACAATAGGCGGACTTGGGTCACAAAATCAAACCCGATAGAGACTTTTCCTGGCCGATTCAGAGGGGTTGGAGCGCACAGGAGATAACATGGAGCAAATCGGAGGGATTAAGGTTCTGTTCATCGCGGGTTTTGGTCCGATTGTTCGTGATGGGGTTGAGAGCCGCAAGCTCTACAGCCAGATCCTCGGTATTGATTTTAAAGAGGAGGCTGGCAGTTACCTTCATACCGAGGCACTGAACGGCGCGAAAAGTTTCGCCCTCTGGCCGCTTTCGCAGGCGGCGCAGTCCTGTTTTGGAAAAGATTTCTGGCCGGAAGAGATTCCTGCGCCGCAAGCCTGGCTCGAGTTTGACGTTGACAGTGTGCAAAGGGCAACGGCCGAGCTTGAATCGCGAGGCTATCGAATGCTCGTCAAGAACAAAAAAGAGCCGTGGGGTCAAACCGTCAGCCGTTTCCTGGCGCCGGAAGGATTGTTGGTCGGGCTCACTTTTACCCCATCGATGCGGGGCGAAAATCAAGGGAACTAGACAGGAACGGGTGGCAGGGGTAGCACGCAGGCAACGCAGCTCGCAACAGCCTTTTCAAAACCACCCCATCCATTTGAAATGCCCAAGCCGAATGTCTTATTGCTCCGAAAGTCCTGCAAGTGTCATGCGTGGAGGCCGATGCAATGATGGATATAATAAAAAAGCGCCTCAAAAGGCGCGAATCTATTGGATGGCTGGCGGAGAGGGCGGGATTCGAACCCGCGTTAGGGTATTACCCTAAACACGCTTTCCAGGCGTGCGACTTAAACCACTCATCCACCTCTCCGAAAGGGCGCGCAGAATATACCAGAATGCGGTTTGCTGCAATCTGAAAAATCAATTGTCAGGCTTATTCCTGTTTCAGACAGACTGACGGCCTCGGCTCATGCTTAATGGAACTGGTTCTTCCACGCGCGCAAGGCAGTAAATACGGCAAGTTCGGAGGTGTCAGTCAGGCCGCGCTGCTGCAGGGTGTGGATGATCCCCGGCTGGGTACAGCGCAGGAAAGGATTGGTGGCTTTTTCCAGCGCGATGGTGGAGGGCAGGGTGGGCTGGTCGGCGGCGATCAGTTGTTGCGTAGTGATGGCGCGTTGTTGCAGCTCGGGATTGCCGGGTTCGCAGGCCAGTGCGAAGCGGAGGTTGGCGTCAGTATATTCGTGCGCACTGTACACGCGGGTGGTATCGGGCAACTGCGACAGACGTTGCAGCGAGTGATGCAGCTGCGTGAGGGTGCCCTCGAAGTTTCGCCCGCAGCCGGCGCCAAACAGCACGTCCCCACAGAAGAGAATATCGGGCGCGACAAAGGCGAGGTGGTCGTCGAGGTGGCCGGGAATTTCGAGGATATCGAACGTGAGGCCGAAGGCGTCGAGCCGCAGCTGGTCGCCTTCGCGCAGGTCATCGGTGATGTGCGGGTTGCCCGGATGTTGCCGTCCATGCACGGGCACGTTGTATACTTCGCGCAATTTTGCGATGCCGCCGGTGTGGTCATAATGGCGGTGTGTGCACAGGATTGCGTCCAGTTGCAGACCATGAGTGTCAAGGAAATCCTGCACGGGCGCGGAGTCGCCGGGATCCACCACCACCGCATGACGGCTGTCATGGATGGTCCAGATGTAATTGTCCTGCAACGCTGGGATGGCGGTAATATCGAACATTGGAGCGAGTGAGAGAGCAGGCGATGCCGAATTGTAATGTAATAGCGCGAAGTCTGAGCGAGTGGTTTACCACGCCGCAGGGCGGCTATGTGCTCGCGCGCGAGCAGCAGTATTTCGATCGCACGGTGAGCGACATATTCGGCTACAACGCGCTGCAACTGGGATTGCCGGAACATGATTTCCTGCGCGGCAGTCGGATCCCGCTGCGCGTGACCGGCGCGGACCTGCCGGGCGCCGGGATACGCTTATGCGGTAACGAATTGCCGTTTGACTGCGATAGCCTGGATCTGGTGTTGTTGCCGCATGTGCTCGAATTTGCCGAGCACCCGCACCAGATCCTGCGCGAGGTGGCGCGGGTGCTGATGCCGGAGGGCAGTGTGATCATCAGCGGATTCAACCCGCGCAGTTTGTGGGGAATGCGCCGTGCGGTAGGGGGCAAGGAGGGCTATCCGTGGAGTGGCCATTTCATTGCTTTGCCGCGTCTCAAGGATTGGCTGTCGCTGCTGGATTTTGAAGTCGTCGGCGGGCGTTTTGCCGCCTATGCGCCGCCATTCAATCAAATCGGTTTGCTCGATCGTTTCTCCTTCATGGAAGCCGCGGGCGACCGTTGGTGGGCGGTGAGTGGCGGGGTGTATTTTCTGCACGCGGTCAAGCGCGTGTACGGCATGCGACTGATCAAGCCGCAGTGGAATAAGAAGCTGGTAAGCCAGCTGATTCCGGTGGCACCCAAATTAAATAACAGGATAACGCGGCGTAGCGAGATGGATCCGCAATGACTAAAGATGTAGTGGAAATTTTTACCGACGGCGCCTGCAAGGGCAATCCCGGTGTGGGCGGATGGGGCGCACTGCTGCGCGCCAAGGGCAAGGAACGCGAAATGTTTGGCGGCGAGGCACACACCACCAACAATCGCATGGAATTGCTGGCCGCGATTTCGGCGCTGGGGGCGCTGAAGCGGCCATGCCAGGTGCAGCTGCATACCGATTCCAAATACGTGCAGCAGGGGATCACCACCTGGATCCATGACTGGAAACGGCGCGGCTGGAAGACGGCGG
The DNA here is from genome assembly GCA_035702405.1 of Gallionella sp. GTDB lineage: Bacteria > Pseudomonadota > Gammaproteobacteria > Burkholderiales > Gallionellaceae > Gallionella. The sequence continues at coordinate 19,325 of DASSQR010000015.1, forward strand.
ACAAAAAGCCGGTGAAGAACGAGGACTTGTGGCGCCGTCTGGATGCCTTGGCGGCAATGCACAAGATTGAATGGGTGTGGGTCAAAGGCCATGCCGGACACGACGAGAACGAACGCGCCGACGGACTGGCAAACCGCGGTGTGGAACTGATGCAGGAGAGCAGCAATGCGTAGGATTGTGGTGGATACCGAAACCACCGGTCTGGACCCCAGGGACGGGCATCGCATCATCGAACTGGCGGCGATCGAACTTGAGGGGCGCAAGGTGACGCAGCGGCGCTTCCATCGCTACCTGAACCCGGAGCGCGAAATCGATGCGGGCGCGGCCGCGGTGCACGGGTTGACTCTTGAGCGCCTGCAGAACGAGGCGAAGTTCGCCGACATTGTGCATAGCTTCCTGGAATTCATCGCGGGCGCGGAACTGATCATTCACAACGCGCCATTCGATATCGGCTTCCTGAACAATGAACTGGAATTGCTCGGGATGGAGCCGTTGCAGAACGGGGTGCTGGATACGCTGAAGTTTGCGCGCGAATTGCATCCGGGCAAGAAGAACAGCCTCGATGCCTTGTGCGGCCGCTACGAGATCGACAATGCGCACCGTACCTTGCACGGCGCGCTGCTGGATACCGAGTTGCTCGCCGAAGTCTACCTCGCGATGACGCGTGGGCAGGAAAGCCTGCTGGGTGACGAAGATACGCCCGTGCAGCGCCGCACTGCCGCAGTGGGCGACGGTGTGGCCCGCGCCAGCCTGCGGGTGCTGCTCGCAACCGAGGAAGAACTGGCGGCTCATGCGCAGCAACTGGCGGATATCGACAAGGCCAGCAAGGGTGCTTGTTTGTGGATGAAACTGGAAGGTATTGCATGAAGGTGAAGAGTTGGACGCGCCACGCGGCGGTGACTGTTGGCGTGTTGCTATTACTGTATCTGTCTGGCTGCGGTTATATGTGGGCGACCCAGCGCGAACATGTGTTCGAGCCGTCCCCGGTTTTGCAGACTACGCCTGCCCGGTTGGGAATGAAGTTCGAGGAGTTGCGCATTCCAGTGGGCAGCGGTGCGGACAGTGGCGAATTGTATGGCTGGTGGGTGCCGGCAGAAAGCAGTGCTGCGCCGACGGTGCTGTACTTTCATGGCAACTATCGCAATATCGGCTATAACCTTGAGCACACGATGCGGCTGCACGATCTTGGCTACAACGTGCTGCTGCCGGATTATCGCGGCTACGGCAAGAGCAGCGGCGGAAAACCGAGCGAAGCGAAGGTGTATGAGGATGCCGAAGCCGCTTGGCAATATCTGCTCAAGGTACGCGGCGTAAAGCCCCGGCAAGCCTTCATTTACGGACATTCGCTGGGCGGCGCGATTGCGATTGATCTGGCGGTGCATCATCCCGAAGCGGCGGGGCTGGTTGCCGAAAGCACTTTTACCTCAATGCAGGCAATGGGTGAATTGGAGTACGGCTATTTGCCGGTGGGCAGCTTGATCAACCAACGCTTCGAGTCGTTGCAGAAAATCGGTCAACTCAAAATTCCCCTGCTGCTGATTCATGGCACGTGGGATAAGAAAATACCGGTCAATATGGCGCAACAATTATTTGCCGCCGCGCCTCAGCCCAAGACACTCGCCCTGATCGACGGTGGTGAACACAGCAACAGCAGCACGGTAGGGCTGGTCGAATACCGTCAGGCAGTGTCCGCTTTCATCAGCCAGCACGCGCTTTGACCCGAATTTGTGCTCGTTAGGGCGCTGTGGAACAACATGAAAACAGATGTGATTATTATCGGCGCCGGTGCGGCCGGCCTGATGTGCGCCATGCAGGCCGGCCAGCGCGGGCGTTCTGTGGTGGTGCTCGACCATTCCCGCAAGCTGGCAGAGAAGCTGCGCATCTCCGGCGGCGGTTACTGCAACTTCACCAACCGCAGCATCAAACCGGAAAATTACCTGTCGGCGAATTCGCATTTCTGCCGTTCCGCGCTGGCGCGCTTCCAGCCGCAGGATTTCCTGGCGCTGCTGCACCGGCACAACATCGGCTATCACGAAAAGACGCTGGGGCAATTGTTCTGTGATGTCGATTCCGGCGAGATCATCGCCATGCTCGGCAGCGAATGCGATGCGGCGGGCGTGAAGCGCATCATGGGCTGCGAAATCGAAGCAATCAGGCATTTCCCTTCCCCACTGGTGGGAGAGGGGCAAGGGGAGAGGGCGCAGTTCCGGGTCAGCACCTCGCGCGGCGTGTTCGAGGCCTCATCGCTGGTCATTGCGACCGGCGGTCTGTCGATCCCCAAATCCGGCGCCACGCCGTTTGGTTATCAGGTGGCCGAGCAATTCGGCATTCCGGTGATCAAGCTCAAGCCGGGCCTCGTGCCGCTGACCGTGGCACCGGATGACTGGCAGCCTTACGCGGAATTGACAGGGGTTTCCTTCGAGGCAATCGTCACCGTGGGCAAGCACTCGTTCCGCGAAAATGTGCTGGTGACGCACCGCGGCCTGAGCGGGCCCGCGATCCTGCAGGCGTCGTCCTACTGGCAGCACGGTGAAACGCTGCATATCGATTTGTTGCCGGAAATCGATGTCGCGCATTTTCTGGACGAGCAGAAAGGCAGCAAGAAGTTGCTCGGCAATTACCTGACGCAGTGGTTGCCCAAAAGCTTCGTCGACGTCTGGTGCGCGCAACTGGCCAGACAGCAGCATGTCGACAACAAGCCGCTCAACCAGTACAGCGACAAGCAGCGCAAGCAAATCGCAGCGCTGCTGCATGACTGGCAGATCATACCCAGCGGCACATTGGGCTACGCCAAGGCCGAGGTCACCTGCGGTGGTGTTGATACCCGCGCCCTGTCTTCGAAAACCATGGAATGCAATGAAGTACCCGGCCTGTATTTTATCGGCGAGGTGGTCGATGTTACCGGGCAACTCGGCGGCTATAACCTGCATTGGGCGTGGGCGTCGGGGTATGCGGCGGGGCAGGCGGTTTAGCCCCAGGGCGTTGTAAAACTACTGCGGTGGCCATCT
>DASSQR010000016.1:0-6107 GCA_035702405.1 Gallionella sp.
GCTGGGCAAGGATGAAGGTGGTCGTCACACCCCGTTCTTCCAGGGCTATCGTCCGCAGTTCTACTTCCGTACCACTGACGTGACCGGTGCAGTCGAACTGCCGGCCGGTACTGAAATGGTGATGCCAGGCGACAACGTGACCATCACGGTGAGCCTGATCGCCCCGATCGCGATGGAAGAAGGTCTGCGCTTCGCGATTCGCGAAGGCGGCCGTACCGTCGGTGCCGGCGTGGTTGCAAAGATTATTGAGTAAAGCTACAATGCGCGCCCTCGCGTGGCTGCGGCCACGCGATTTGTTCTTTAATTAGCGGCAAGTCCGCGTAAACAAGAGATTATTATGCAAAGTCAGAAAATTCGCATTCGCCTGAAGGCGTTTGACTATCGCTTGATCGACCAGTCTGCGGCGCAGATCGTTGATACCGCCAAGCGTACTGGCGCCGTCGTGAATGGGCCGGTGCCACTGCCTACCAGGATTGAGCGTTTCGATGTGTTGCGCTCGCCGCACGTGAACAAGACTTCGCGCGATCAGTTTGAAATTCGCACTCATTTGCGCCTGATGGACATCGTGGATCCGACAGACAAGACGGTTGATGCGCTGATGAAGCTGGATCTGCCCGCTGGCGTGGATGTGGAAATCAAGCTGCAATAATTTGGTGGCCTGCCCGCAGTGGCAGGCAACTGATTTGTAGGATCAGCAGTAAAGAATCGGCTAACCAATTGTAGTTGGCCCCTTAACAAGAGGAAAACAAAATGAGCTTAGGACTTGTCGGTCGCAAGATTGGCATGACCCGCGTGTTCACCGAAGACGGTACGTCGTTGCCGGTGACAGTGCTGGACGTGTCCAATAATCGTGTCACTCAGGTTAAATCCGCCGAGAGCGATGGCTACAATGCCGTGCAATTGGCGCATGGCACGCGCCGTCCGGGGCGTGTCAATAAAGCAGCTGCCGGGCATTTTGCCAAGGCGGGTGTTGAAGCCGGAAGTGCTCTCAAAGAATTTACCGTTACTCCTGAACAACTGGCTGGTCTGCAAGCCGGTTCCACCGTCAGTGTGGAGATTTTTCAGGAAGGACAGCTGGTTGATGTAACCGGTATCTCCAAAGGTAAGGGGTACGCGGGTACCATCAAGCGTTATAACTTCAAATCCGGTCGCGCTACGCACGGTAACTCGAAGTCGCACAACGTGCCGGGTTCCATCGGTATGGCGCAAGATCCGGGGCGCGTATTTCCTGGTAAGCGCATGACCGGTCATCTCGGTGATGTGCAGAAAACCGTCCAAAATTTACAAGTCGTGCGTGTTGATGTCGCGCGTCAACTGCTGCTGGTCAAGGGCGCTGTTCCTGGCGCGCAGAACGGCAGCGTGGTTGTGCGTCCCGCAGTGAAGGCAGGTGCGTAATGGAACTCAAAGTTATTAACGAACAGGGTCAGGCGAGCGCCAACCTGAACGCGTCGGACGAATTGTTCGGCCGCGAATACAACGAAGATCTGGTGCATCAGCTGGTAACCGCCTATATGGCGAACGCACGTTCGGCCAATAGCAAGCAGAAGGGTCGCAGCGAAATCGCCAAGAGTACCCGCAAGCCGTTTGCCCAGAAGGGTACCGGCCGTGCGCGCGCCGGTATGGCGAGCAGCCCGTTGTGGCGCGGGGGTGGCAAGATTTTCCCGAACACCGGCGAAGAAAATTACACCCAGAAGGTGAATCGCAAGATGTATCGCGCCGGTTATGCCGCGATTTTGTCGAAGCTGGTTAGCGAGAACCGTCTTGTAGTGGTGGATAGTCTGACTGTCGATTCGCCGAAGACCAAGCAACTGGCACAGAAAATCAAGGGCTTGGGATTCGACAAGGGCCGCGTGCTGATTATCACCGACAACGTGGATGAGAATCTGTATCTGTCTTCGCGCAACCTGCCCAACGTATTGGTGGTGGAACCGAATCAGGCCGACCCGGTCAGCCTGGTGCGTTTCCCGAGCGTAGTGGTTACACGCAATGCGGTGGCCCAAATCGAGGAGATGTTCGCATGAGTACCCAACAATTCAGCCAAGAGCGCTTGATGAAAGTGTTGCGCGCTCCGCAGATTTCGGAAAAGGCCACGTTCGTTGCCGAAAAGAACGAGCAGGTGATTTTCCGCGTCGCGCCGGATGCGACCAAGCCGGAAATCAAGGCGGCCGTCGAAATGATGTTCAACGTCAAGGTCGACAGCGTGAATATTTCGTGTGTCAAAGGCAAGGTCAAGCGTGCAGGCCGGTTTGCCGGACGCCGCAATGACTGGAAAAAGGCATTTGTCTGCCTGCAGCCCGGTCAGGAAATCAATTTTGCTGCAAGTGAGCAAGGATAATTGTCATGGCATTGATTAAACTGAAACCAACAACTCCGGGTCAGCGTGCGGTTACGCGCGTTGTCAATCCTGACCTGCATAAAGGCAAGCCGGTTGCCGCGCTGATCGAGAAGAAGTCCAAAACGGCCGGCCGCAACCATAATGGTCACATCACGACTCGCCACATGGGTGGTGGTCACAAGCAGCATTATCGTCTGGTGGATTTCAAGCGCAACAAGGATGGTATTCCCGCGAAGGTAGAGCGGCTCGAATACGACCCGAACCGTAGCGCGAACCTGGCACTGCTGTGCTATGCCGACGGCGAGCGCCGTTACATCGTTGCGCCCAAAGGCATTAGTGTCGGCGCGACGCTGATCAGTGGTTCCGAAGCGCCGATCAAACCCGGCAATGCGCTGCCGCTGCGCAACATTCCGGTCGGCTCGACGATTCACTGCATCGAAATGCTGCCCGGCAAGGGCGCGCAACTGGCACGTTCGGCAGGCACCTCGGTGCAACTGTTGGCCCGTGAAGGCAGCTACGCGCAATTGCGTTTGCGTTCTGGTGAAATCCGCAAGGTTCATATCGATTGCAAGGCGACCCTGGGCGAAGTCGGTAATTCCGAACATAGCCTGCGTTCCATCGGCAAGGCCGGTGCGATGCGTTGGCGCGGTGTGCGTCCGACGGTTCGCGGTGTGGTGATGAACCCGGTTGATCACCCGCATGGTGGTGGTGAAGGTAAGACCGCTGCTGGCCGTCATCCGGTCAGTCCATGGGGCGTGCCCGCCAAGGGCTTCCGCACCCGTCGCAACAAGCGCACCAGCGGTATGATCGTGCGCCGTCGCTTTCAGGTTTAAGGGGTAGGTAAACATGGCACGTTCAATTAAAAAAGGCCCATTTGTTGACGCTCATCTGCTCAAGAAAGTTGAGACAGCGCGCGCAACCAACGACAAGCGTCCGGTGAAGACATGGTCCCGCCGTTCGACGGTATTGCCCGAATTCGTCGGTCTGACGATTGCGGTGCACAACGGCAAGCAGCACATTCCGGTATATGTCTCCGAAAACATGGTGGGGCACAAGCTGGGTGAGTTTTCGCTGACGCGCACCTTCAAGGGGCACGCTGCCGATAAGAAGGCGAAGAAATAAGGGGAAATGATGACTACGACTACTGCAGTTGCAAAAAACATTCATCTTTCCGCGCAGAAAGGTCGCCTGGTAGCTGATCAGATTCGCGGATTGCCGGTCGCGCAGGCGCTCAATATCCTGACCTTCAGCCCGAAGAAGGGTGCCGGCATCATCAAGAAAGCGCTGGAATCTGCGATCGCCAACGCCGAACACAACGACGGAGCAGATATCGACGAGCTGAAAGTTACCACTATCTATGTCGATAAGGCTGCCTCGCTGAAGCGGTTCATGGCTCGCGCCAAGGGACGTGGCAACAGGATTGAAAAACAGACCTGCCACATCACGGTCAGCGTCGGAAACTGAGGATAATTATGGGACAGAAAATTCATCCAACCGGTTTCCGGTTGAGTGTTCGTAAAAACTGGGACTCCAAGTGGTTTGCCAATAGCGAAAACTTCGCTAACTTGTTAATCAAGGATATCGAAGTTCGTGCATTTCTGAAGAAGAAATTGGCGACCGCCGGTGTTTCCAAGATTGTGATCGAGCGTCCTGCAAAGAACGCCAAAGTGACCATTTATACGGCTCGGCCCGGCATGGTAATCGGCAAAAAGGGCGAAGACATCGAAGCGTTGCGTGCTGAATTGCGCAAACGCATGGGCCTGCAATCGGTCGACGTGGCGATCGAAGAAGTGCGCAAGCCTGAAGTCGACGCGCAATTGATCGCCGACAGCATTACGGCGCAGTTGGAAAAGCGCATCATGTTCCGTCGTGCCATGAAGCGTGCGATGCAGAATGCGATGCGTCTGGGTGCGCAAGGCATCAAGATCATGAGCTCGGGTCGTTTGAACGGAATTGAAATTGCCCGCACCGAATGGTATCGCGAAGGACGTGTGCCCCTGCACACGCTGCGTGCCGATATCGACTACGGTACATCCGAAGCGAAGACAACCTACGGCATCATTGGTGTGAAGGTTTGGGTATTCAAGGGCGATGCCAACGGTCAGGAAGTTGCTGCACCGAGCGCAGAACCGGAAAAGAAAGTAAGAAAGTCGGGAGCTAAGCATGCTACAGCCAGCTAGAAGAAAATACCGCAAGGAACAAAAGGGCCGCAATACCGGCATTGCCACGCGCGGCAACAAGGTCAGCTTCGGTGAATTCGGTCTGAAGGCGGTTGCCCGTGGTCGTTTGACCGCGCGTCAGATTGAAGCCGCTCGTCGCGCGATGACACGCCATATCAAGCGTGGTGGCCGGATTTGGATCCGCATCTTCCCGGACAAGCCAATCTCCAAGAAGCCCGCCGAAGTTCGGATGGGTAATGGTAAGGGTAATCCGGAGTACTACGTTGCCGAGATTCAACCAGGCAAGATGTTGTACGAGATGGACGGTGTGGATGAATCGTTGGCGCGCGAAGCTTTCCTGTTGGCATCGGCAAAGTTGCCAATTGCGACGACTTTCGTGGTCAGACAGGTAGGTGCATAACATGAAGGCGAGTGAACTGAAGACTAAGTCTGCGGCGGAGTTGCAGGAAGAACTGTTGTCCCTGACCAAGGCGCAATTCGGTCTGCGCATGCAACAGGCAACGCAGCAAATGACGAATACCAGCCAGTTGCGCAAAGTGCGTCGTGATATTGCACGTGTAAAAACGGTAATGAAAGAGAAGGGTGCACAGTAATGAGCGAAACCAAACTGAAACGTACCCTGACCGGTACCGTCGTCAGCGACAAGATGGACAAGACCGTAACGGTGCTGGTGGAACGCAAGGTGAAGCACCCTGTGCTGGGCAAGATTATTCGTGTCTCCAAGAAGTATCACGCCCATGACGAAGCCAATGAATATCATGCTGGCGACGTGGTGACGATTGAAGAGTGTCGTCCATTGGCCAAGACCAAGACCTGGCGCGTTGCCAAGCTGGTAGAAAAGGCTGCAGCAGCTTAACAGGATTTTTGCTTGCTTCTTTCAAAAATTCGCATATAATGCGCGGCTTCGTTTCATCGCCGCTCGCGGCGACCTGACCCTTACGGGTTCCAAAACTGGCCGCTGTGAGCGGAAAAAGTTGGAGATTAAATAAATGATACAAATGCAGTCTGTTTTAGATGTGGCTGACAACACCGGCGCACGCTCCGTAATGTGCATCAAGGTGTTGGGCGGTTCCAAGCGTCGTTACGCTTCTGTTGGTGACGTAATCAAGGTCAGCATCAGGGATGCCGCTCCGCGTGGTCGCGTCAAAAAAGGTGAGGTGTACAACGCCGTGGTGGTTCGTACCGCCAAGGGCGTGCGCCGTAACGATGGATCTCTGGTCAAGTTTGACGGTAACGCCGCGGTGTTGCTGAACAACAAGCTGGAACCGATTGGTACCCGTATCTTCGGGCCGGTGACGCGCGAACTGCGGACCGAGAAATTCATGAAGATCGTTTCGCTGGCGCCGGAAGTGCTGTAAGCGTAACGGATCGAGTCGAGGGAAATCATGCGCAAGATCAGGAAGAACGATGATGTTATCGTAATCACCGGCAAAGACAAAGGTAGTCGCGGCAACGTGCTGCAGGTGCTTGGCGACTACGTGCTGGTGGGCGGCATCAACAAGGTTAAGAAACACCAGAAGCCAAATCCCGTGAAAGGAACCACGGGCGGTATCGTGGAAAAGGAAATGCCCGTCCACGTGTCGAATGTGGCG
>DASSQR010000017.1:0-15536 GCA_035702405.1 Gallionella sp.
CAGTCTGGCAGTAGGCGCGAACTGCACGATCAGCGTGACGTTCAAGCCAACTGCGACGGGTCCGAAGTCGGGCCGGTTGAAGGTGGTGGATGGCGTGGGTACCCAGTACGTGAACTTCAGCGGTACGGGTCAATAAGTTAATAATAATATCGTTGTTGAGTCAACGCTAATAAGAAGAAGATGCTGCTCGCGGGCATGCTCGCGAGCAGTTTTCGGCAAGAGCGCTGTCTTGTTCATGGATCCGTTCCAGGAACAGAGGGTAATGAAGAAGGTTCCGCATTCTTTATTTCGCTGCTGAAAGTTTCTGACGTGCCCGAGCCCGATTCATTCGGTGGGGCAGAGTACAGTGAGGCGGCTGAAATACCATACCCATTCCAACATCAAAAATAATATTACCATTCAGTTACCTATAACCTTGTTGTGATGTCGTGCGTTTATCGACACGCATGCCATTTGCATGTCACTGAAGCGACGGAATATCGACATATTTCAAACTGATTCCATCGGAATAACAATTAAAACAGTATGGATAATAATGTGTGAAAGCGTTTATCGGCGGTGGTTTGAGGATATTTTTTGGTTGATGGCATGCAAATTGCAAACGTGTTTGTTGTGCGACATTTTGCCGCACACTTTGACGTGCAATTAACATTTTGTAACAAATTTAGTTACGGCGTGTAATTAAGAGAGGAATGTAAATTGCTGGCAAAGGGCGAGTGTGACATGAGAAGGGGGCCGGTGTTTGCCGCGTGATTCAACTCAATGTTCATATATTCCGCAGTGCAATTTTGCGAGGAGGTTGAAGATGAAAAAAACAGCAGTAACGTTGCCAGGAGGTGGGGAGTGAAAAAAACAACACAAAATAATTTCAGGCTTACCCGGATAGCAGTAGCAGTCTCATTGGCATTAATGTCCCCATTGGCGATTAATTCGGTATTTGCCGGCGCGGGCTTTGGTAACGGTGTTGACATTACCGGCACGCCCATTCAGGTTCCGACTTATTTTGCTCACAGTCCTTCCGGGATGCAGCCGCACGGGCCGGGAGGGGTCACCATCGACACCGGCTTCCAGTTGCGCAAATTCGTCGACACCCTGCCGAGCATCGCCGGTCTCGCGCCCACTACTACTGCCGGTACCGGCGTCGGTAATCAGATTCCGCTGGCAGTTCCCGAGAAATGGGTCGACGGAAATGGGGTTGCGACCAATGACGACTATTATGAAATTGCCGTGGTCGAATACACCCAACGCATGCACGCCGACCTGGCCAAGGCAACGCGCCTGCGTGGTTACGTTCAGCTCGAAACACCAAAGAACGCTGCTACCAGCAAACACGTTGCGCTGAAATATCCCGACGGCACGCCTATTCTCGATATCAAGGGCGCCCAGGTATATGCGTACGACAATCCGTACTATCTTGGCCCGGTGATTATTGCCAACCGCGGCACCGCCGTGCGCCTGAAGTTTAGCAACTATCTGCCGGTGGGCGTTGCCAAGGGTGCCGAACTGTTTATTCCAGTCGATCAAACGTTGCCGGGTGCAGGTTTTGGTCCCGATGGCGTGACCAGATTCACGCAAAATCGCGCAGCGGTTCACTTGCATGGTGGTGACTCGCCATGGATCAGCGATGGTACGCCGCACCAGTGGATTACGCCAGCCGGCGAAAAGGGGCCTTACTCCACCATTGATCCGAAGACCGGCATCAGTTCGGGTAAAGGTGTAAGTACCATGAATGTCCCTGACATGCCCGATCCAGGGCCGGGTTCAACCACGTACTACTTCCCCAACGACCTGAGCGGCCGGTTGATGTTCTACCACGACCACTCCTCCGGTATCACCCGCCTTAACGTTTACGCAGGCATGGCTGCGGGTTATCTGATCACGGATCCGGTGGAACAGGGATTGATCTCGAGCGGCATCATTCCGGCCGAACAGATTCCGCTGGTAATCCAGGACAAGACCTTCGTGCCCAAGGACGTGGCGGTGCAGGATGCCAAGTGGGATACGGTGCATTGGGGGCAGGAGGGCGACCTCTGGTTCCCGCACGTGTATGAAACCAACCAGGACCCGAACTCGTTCGATGGCACCAATCCGGTTGGACGCTGGGACTGGGGCCCCTGGTTCTGGCCGGTGTTCCCGGCACAGTATTCGTTGCCGACCGGAGAGTACGGTAATGTGTCGACTACGCCAGAAGACTACGGCGATACGGCGGTGATCAACGGTGTCGCCTATCCGACCCTTACCGTGCAACCCAAGGCCTATCGCTTCCGCATCCTGAATGCGGCGAACGATCGCTACCTCAACCTGTCGCTGTTTGTCGCAGATCCGACCATTCCGGCGATCGACCCGCTGACCCGCTTGCCCAACCCGGGCTTCGAGAAGGAAGTCAAGATGGTGCCGGCGGTGCCGAACCCGGCTTACCCAACCTGGGCAGCGGATGGCCGCGCGGGTGGTGCGCCCGATCCGACCCTGGCAGGTCCGGATATCTATAATATCGGTAGTGAAGGCGGTTTCCTGCCGCATGTGTCGGTCATCAAGCCGCAGCCGGTTACCTATGAATACAACCGGCGCAGCATTACGGTATTGAATGTGCTGAACCATGGTCTCTACATGGGACCGGCCGAGCGCGCCGATGCGATCATCGACTTCTCGCAATACGCCGGCAAGACCCTGATCGTGTACAACGATGCGCCGGCACCGAACCCGGCGTTCGATCCGCGCAACGATTACTACACCGGTGACCCGGACATGACCGGTACGGGCGGTGCGCACAGCACCAAACCGGGCTACGGTCCGAACAGCCGCACGCTGATGCAAATCAAGGTTGCAGCATTGCCGCCCAATACACCGGCTCCGGCGCCATACAATCTGGCGGCGTTACAAACCGCATTGCCACGTGCCTACGGTCAAAGCCAGGATCGGCCGGCGATTCCGGAAGCGGCGTACAACGACGCGTTTGGCACGCGCGACGTTAACAACTACGCCAGCATCTTTACCGGTACGATTCAGTTGCCGACCTTCAACTGGACGCCGACTGCCCCGGGCCAGGTGATTACGAGTGTTATTCTGACTGGCGGTGGCACCGGCTATACCGCAGCGCCGCAAGTAGTATTTAACGGTGGTGTTGACCTGTCACCGGCCGGAATTGCTGCCGGTAACGCTGCCGCGACCGCTGTTGCTGTTGTGGATCCGGTCACCAAAATGATCAAGAGCATCCAACTGACCAGTGGCGGTGCCGGTTACACCTCGGCGCCACTGATTACCTTTGTCGGTGGCGGCGGCATGGGCGCGACCGCATCGGTCAAAACCAGTCTGACGCAATCATTGCCGATCTACAACAAGGCGATCCAGGAGTTGTTCGAGCCGATCTACGGCCGCATGAACGCGACCCTGGGTGTCGAAATGCCGTTCACTAACAACGTGATCCAGACCACGATTCCGCTCAACTACATCGATCCGGTGACGGAAACGATTGCCGACGGCGAAACCCAGATCTGGAAAGTCACCCACAACGGCGTGGACAGCCACACGGTGCACTTCCACAAGATCAACGTGCAGGTGATCAACCGGATCGGCTGGGACGGCTCGCTTCGTCCGCCCAAGAACGATGAAATGGGCTGGAAGGAAACCGTCGTGATGAATCCGCTGGAAGACATCGTGGTGGCGGTCAAGGGCAAGCGTTCGGCAGTACCGTTCGGCATGCCGCAGAGCGTCCGGGCGATGGATCCTTCGCAGCCACTGGGTTCCACGCTGGGCTTCACGCAGGTAGATCTGAAGGGCAATCCGACGGCGCTGCCAGGTACGCCGGGTTACAACCCGAACTGGGGTCTTGCGCTGCCAGCGGGCGCTGTCGCGAACGCCATTGCCAACTTCGATAACGAGTTCGTATGGCACTGCCATCTGCTGAGCCACGAAGAGAACGACTTCATGCGTCCGTTCGTGTTCACTCCGAATGACCTGGTGCCGCAGGCACCGCGCAACCTGAGTGTGGCGGCAGGTGGTGTGTTGAGCTGGAGTGATCCGACCCCGACGGCAGCACCGGCGCTGGATGCATTCGGCGTCCCGACGCTGGGCAACCCGCGCAACGAGATCGGCTTCAAGATCCTGCGCTCGACCAACGGCGGGGCATTCGTGCAGGTCGGTACGGCATTGGCGAACGCCACCAGCTGGACTGATCCAACCTGGACGCCCAACGGTGGCTATGTTTATCAAGTAGCCGCGTTCAATGCAGCCGGCGATTCGCCAGTAGCAATGGCCACCCCGATGGATGGCGTGGCGCCAACTGCAGTGACCTTCCCGGTACAGGCAGTCGGCACCGCGAGCATGACCCAGACGGTGACGCTGTCCAACTATGGCGCTGCGCCGCTGCCGGTCAACAGCATCACGATTGACGGCGCCGACTTCATGAACTTCACACAGACCAACAACTGCGGTACGAGTGTCCCCGCGAACTCGAGTTGTGCGATCAACGTGGCGTTCACACCGAAGATCGCCGGTGCCAGAACGGCGTTGCTGACGGTGAATGATGGTGCCGGTGTCCGTACGGTGGCACTGAGTGGTACGGGTGCGGTGGCAACCTCCACCCTGACTCCGACCGCACCGGTCACCTTCGCGAGCCAGCAAGTGGGTGGCACCAGCGTGCCGCAAACCTTCACGCTGACCAACACCGGCTCGGTCGCAGTGCCGATCACCAGCATCCTGACCGGCGGTACGAACTACCTCGACTTCGTGCAGACCAACAACTGCGGCACCAGCCTGGCGGTAGGCGCAAGCTGTGCGATCAATGTGTCGTTCGCACCGAAGGCAGTCGGTGCCCGTGTTGGAGCGATCTCGGTGGTGGATGCGGCAGGTACCCATACGGTCACGCTAAACGGCACCGGTGTCTCGACACCGTCGGCGACACTGGCTCCTCTCTCGGTAGCATTCGGGAATTATCCGGTAGCCGCCACGAAGAGTGCGCCACAGCCGGTGGTCCTGACCAATACCGGCAATGGACCGCTGGCGATCAGCAAGATCGGCATCGACTTCTGGGGTAACTACTCGAACTTCGCACAGACGAACAACTGCGGCACCAGCCTCCCGGGTGGCCAAAGTTGTACGATCAACGTGACGTTCACGCCGAACATGCTTGGTACCAAGACAGGCCACCTGTCGGTGACCAGCGCGGCCGGCACCCAGACGGTCACGGTGACGGGCACGGCAGCCAACCCGACCATTTCGCTGACCCCGACGTCGCTGGCATTCGGTAGTGTGATGACCAATGTCGCCAGCCCGGCGCAAACGGTGACGCTGAAGAATACCGGGGTGATTCCCGTTGCGGTCAACAGCATCGGGATTGACGTCTGGGGCAACAATACCAGCTTCAGCCAGACCAATACCTGCGGTACCAGCCTGGCGGTTGGCGCGAGCTGCACGATCAGCGTGACGTTCAAGCCGACGGCCACCGGTGCCAAGTCGGGCCGGTTGAAGGTGGTGGATGGTGTGGGTACCCAGTACGTGAACTTTAGCGGTACAGGGCTGTAAGTGAATAAAAACAATATCGTTGTTTAGTCAACGCAAAACAAGAAGAAAAATAGCGCTGCTCGCGGGGATGCCCGCGAGCAGTGTTTTGTTTTTTGAGAGAGCTTGTTTTGAACCGCAGAGATTGTACGAATCGCACATCAGGCATATGGCTGAGGATGGATATAGCCGGGCTGTGCGAACTATTTTTTAAGGGGACACGATGAAACAGACAGGAATATTGATATTGCTTGCCGGCCTATGGACGGTTCAGGCGAGCGCGGCTGAAATGCCGGTGCTGAAAACGGACAAGGAAAAGTTGAGTTATGTCATCGGGGTGAGCACCGGGCGTAACTTCAAGAAGGCCGGAACGGATGTCGACCTGGATCTCATGATGAAAGGCATCAAGGATGGAATGGCCGGCGAAAAACTGCCGATTACGGAAAAAGAGCTGCGCAAGGTCATGAACGGCTACCAGAGCGACGTGCGCCGGACCATGCTCCTGGAGCGGCGTCAGGCGATGGAAGAGAACCGCAAGAAGGGCGAAGCATTCCTGGCAGAAAACAAGGCCAAGCCCGGGGTCGTGACGCTCCCGAGCGGGGTGCAGTACCTGATCGTCAAGGCAGGTAATGGCAAGATGCCGTTGGAATCCGACATGGTGGAAGTGCGCTATCGCGGGACATTGCTTGACGGTACCGAGTTTGACGCAACCGAAGACAAGCGCACGGCAAATCTGAAGCTCTCCGCTCTGCCGCCAGGCTGGAAGGAAGCTGTGAAGCTGATGCCGACCGGCTCAACGTGGAAAATCTTCATTCCCGCAAATCTTGCCTACGGGGAACGTGGCGTGGGCACCGACATCGGACCGAACGAGACGCTCATCTATGAAACGGAGTTGGTCGGGATCAAGTGAACGACCTTTTAACGGAAATCGTCCGGTCAGATAAATCGCGGCTGGGCGCCTGAGCTTTATCAAAACTAACAGGTTATTCAAAGGAGGAATTATCATGGTAACTATTTCGAAGGTGAGCAGTATCGCAGGGCAGGCGGCATATAAGTTGTCGCTTATCGTGATGTCAGCTGGTATCGTGCTGACTGCCGGCGTTGCCGCGGCAGCAGAGCCTGGACAACACGATATGCATGATATGCACAGTATGCACGATATGCATTCCATGCACGATCATCATGCAATGCCTGCACAACATGGGATCACCGCGCGCTCGGTCGAGTCCTACAGTATTCCAGGTGTGAAACTGGTGGACATGAACCGGGCAGAAGTAAACCTGCGCGATGTGCTCGATGGCCAATTGCCGGTCATCCTGAATTTTATTTACACCAGCTGCACGGCAATCTGCCCCGTTACGACCGCGACCTTTCAGCAGGTTCAGCAGGAGTTGGGGGCGGGGCGCGACAAGGTGCGCATGGTCACGATTTCCATCGACCCGGAAAATGACACACCGGCAAAACTCAAGGAATACGCCGGCAGATACAATGCGGGTCCGCAATGGAAAATGCTGACTGGCACGGTGGAAAACAGCGTCGCAGTACAACGTGCTTTTGGCGTCTATAACGGCGACAAGATGAACCACAAACCGGTGACCTTTCTGCGGCCAAAAGGGGCTGATAAATCCTGGGTACGTCTGGAGGGCTTTGCGAGCGCTGCCGATATCGTTGCTGAATTGGGTAAGCTCAATTCAAAATGAGCAAAGGCGTTGCCGCATGCATGGCAGAGTCCGACGCTGAGAGCGCGACGAGCTGCGTCCTGATGATGCGGTAGTGCTTGCGCCTGTGCTTAAGAAGTAAAGGAAATACGGTTCACTACGAAAGGATGGATGATGAGACTGAAATTGATCTTGTTGTGTTGCCTTGGCCTGCCAATTACCCAGGCAGTTGCTGAAGAGGCGATCGTCATTGATGCACAATCCCTGGGCGGTCAATCTGCCAACATGCCGGCAGGTAGTGCCCCCCAGGCGCCTGAAGTTCAGCCCGCCGACAGCCAGGCGACAGGAGCGCCGACAGCGACATCCCAGGCGCCCGATGAGGCAGGTGCAGCCCAGCCCGAAAATGGCGCCCCCGGGAACACCGCTGCGCAAGCCGAAGCCATCAAGGAGCGGATTCCCAAAGACAAGATGAGTCCGCGGCAAAGACAGGCAATGGCCCGGATGGAAGCTGCGGATGAAAACAAGAAAACCGGCGAGTCCTTCCTTGCGGAGAACAAAGCCAAGCCTGGCGTGGTGACCCTGCCAAGCGGGGTGCAGTACAAGATTCTCAGGGCGGGACAAGGCAAGAAACCGGCCGCAAACAGCATGATAGTCTGTCGCTATCGTGGCACCCTCGTGGACGGCACGGTATTTGAAAGCACCGATCCCAAAAAACCGATGAACTTCTATGTCTCCACTTTCCTGCCGGGGTTGCAGGAGGCGGTGATGCTGATGCCGGCGGGCTCGAAGTGGCAGATCATCGTTCCGCCGCAACTGGGTTACCGAGAACTCGGGAATCGCCTGGTGGGGCCGAATGCGACGCTGATTTACGAGATGGAGTTACTTTCCATCAAGTAATCGGACATTGAGGCGACAGTTGCTTTGGCGGTGTCAGACCAGGGAAACGTGAAATATTGAGTCGGTTGGCAGAACCATTATTTGTGATTAACAGGACGATATGAAATCTCAGAAAGTTTTGATCGGGCGCACCGGTGGTGCGTGGTCACGCGAAGGTCTGCTGAAGGTGGCAGCGGGTATTGTGGGAATATTGTTTTACGTTCTGGCGCCGCTACCTGCCGCCGCTGCCGATGAAATCGAGGTCGGCCGGCGGATATATCTCGAAGGCGTGCTCCCCACGGGGATCCAGTTGACGGGAGTTCGATTCGGCAAGACCGAAGTCTCCGGCGCGCAGGCGGCCTGCGTCAATTGTCACCGCCGCAGCGGCATGGGCTCGGTCGAGGGAGATATCCAGGTTTCGCCCATTACCGGCAACTTCCTGTTTGCGACCCGCGAGGACAAACATCTGGCGACGATGGATCCGCGCATCGGCAAACGCTTTAACCTTGCGCATGATCCCTATACGGATGAAACTTTGGCCCGCGCGATTCGCCACGGTGTGAACGCCAATGGCCGCGAGATGAACGAGATGATGCCGCGCTATAAGTTTAACGACTCGGAGATGAAGGCGTTGATCGCGTATCTCAGGCAGCTATCCACACAGTGGTCACCCGGCGTGGCTGATGACAACATCCGCTTTGCGACCGTGATTACGCCCGATGTGGATCCCGAACGACGCAAGACATTCATCAGCATGATGCGCATGATCGTCAACCAGAAGAACGGCAGCACGATGACGGCGAAGCAGTCGGGTGGAAAACGTCAGCACATGGTGTCGGCTGCTGAAATGGTGCTGGGTACCGAACGTACCTGGACGCTGGATGTCTGGGAACTGCAGGGGGCGCCGGAGACCTGGGGCGAACAACTGGCTGCGCATTATCGCGCCCAGCCGGTCTTCGCAGTGGTCTCGGGTCTTTCCAACAGCACGTGGCAGCCGGTGCATGATTTCTGCGAGCGTGAACAGGTGCCGTGCTGGTTTCCCAGCGTCGACCTGCCGGTGATGCCCCAGTCGCAGTATTCACTCTATTTCTCGCGCGGGGTAACACTGGAGGCTGATGTGCTTGCGCGGCATTTGCTGGCGAAGAAAGCGGACCAGCGTCCCCAGCGGATATTCCAGGTCTATCGCCGCGATGACTATGTGGCGCACGGAGGGGCGCAGGCTTTGGCGCATGCCCTGGCCGGCTCCGGCATCAAGGTTGAAGCTCGCCTGCTGCAGGATGCGGTACTGGCCGAACCGCCGCTGGCATTGCAGCATGCTTTGGCCGGGATCGAGGACAAGAGCGCAGTCATGTTCTGGTTGCGCCCGGGTGATGTGGCGGCGCTGGACAAGGTGCCGCGGCTGCCGGAAGGTCTGGTCTATTTTTCCGGCGCTCTGACCAATGGTGAGCGCGCGCCGTTTCCTGCGGCGTGGAAGGCAAAAGCGCAGTTGGTCTACCCCTACGAACTGCCTGAGCAACGCGAAGCCAACTTGGCCTATCTCCGCGCCTGGCTGAATATGCGGAAGGTGCCGATGGTAGACGAAGTGATGCAGTCGGAGGTGTTCTTTTCGCTGAGTTTCCTGACCGAAACTGTGGCAGAAATGCTGAACAACATGTATCGCGATTACCTGGTCGAGCGTGCTGAAAACATGCTCAGCTTGCGCGAAGGCAGCCGGGTGGAGCAGGAAACGCGGGAACGGATGATGCTGGGACGTCCCGGAGATCTGACCAGGAAGCATGGCGCGATGACTATCGAGGAAGGTTCGCGTATCCAGTTGATGCCGACCCAAAGCGAGAGCATGGCCACCAAGCGGGAAGGCACCACGGTCTACCCGCGCCTGGGGCTGGCCCCGGGTCAGCGCTTTGCGTCCAAGGGTGCTTACATCGTGCGTTTTGCCGATGCCAGCGGCAACAAGCTGGTGGCCGAAACCGACTGGATTGTGCCCTGACCGAGCGTTCTCTTTGGGCTGGGGATAGCCAACGACCTGGCAGCTTTGCTGCCTGGTCGGATGGCTAGTGGTTCCGTTATAGATTGCCGAAATTCAGTTCAGGGAAATGCCGAACAGTCATCCGTTCGTGTGAGCCTGTCGAACCATGAAGGAGTGACGGTCTAAGTTCTGCACGTCGTAAACCATCTGACCTTCGGTATCTCAGGACGAATGAGCTTATTCGGCATTTCCACGGATGCTTTGCGCTTCACTACTGTTTGCTGCTGCAATCAGTTTCCGCGTGTATCAATGACGAGAAATGCCCCCAGCAAACTCTCCAACAGGTAGGCAATGCTCGACACCCCGTGCAGCATCTTGAATTGGCCCGCCAGGACGCTGTGCATCACATCGAGCGGCAAGGCCTGCGCCTTGAGGTCGGCCATGATCGGCTGGATCACGAATTGCTGCACCAGCGTAATCAGCAGCATCATGGCAACGACCCAGAATGCACGCTGGCGTAGCGCTGCGCGACCGGATACGCCGAGGTGCTGAAGCAGTAGATAGGCTCCGCAGACCATGCCCAACACGCCGAGCCAGGTGAACATATGCCCGGCCAGCATGCCCGCAAGTTGCTTGTCGGGTTGCGCGCGAAACAGGATCGGCACGGCAAGATAACCGATCGCCCACAGACCGCCGGCCCACGCGGCGGTCGCCAAAGATGCGAGATGATGCGAGATGGTTTTCATGGCGTGGAGGGTAGCATATTCGACCCGATCTCAGCCGTTGAAATATCGGAGACAAGGTTCAAATTCCGATTATCATTGTTTCTGTCTTGATAAATCGTCACATTCCATTTGCAGGATGCGAAACATGCCAATAAGAGTGATATTGTTCATTTTTGTTATGCTGTGTTTCATGGCTTGTTCTGAACAAGGTAGCTGGCCGAACAGGAGCTTCAGTTCGGAAACGTGGAGGAACACGCCAGAAGAGCAGCGCTACGAATTGGTAAATGACTTGCTGCGCAAACAGCTCTTGGATGGCAAAAGCAAAGCGCAGGTTACGGAACTGTTGGGGTCGCCTGATAGCGAGGCGCAGGATCCGCGGATGCTGACTTATGTAGTCAAGACTGGCGGCAGTTCATTTAACGGTTCATTTAACCAGGTATTCATTCTTGATATTCGTTTTCGGGAAAGCTGGGATCACGTTTCTTTTGCCGGAATTCGTGGTGATTAATCCATAGTGGAAATGCTGTTAAATCAACAGGCCTGAACGTAATTCTCGGTTGACATGTCGGCGACGTTTTGCCAAGCTGCACACATGTTCCGGCTATTCCGACAATTCGTTGCGCTGCTGTTGACCATCTGGCTGCCGCTGTTCAGCGGCAACGCGCTGGCGGTGTCAATCGTCATGCAGGCGCAGGGCAGTTGCTGTCCTGCCGGTACCGCCCAACTTGCCGAATTGCATGCGCATCATGCGGGTGCCCAGCATGACCAGCCCGCGGCACATCAGGATCGAACTGACGAAGCCTGCGACCAGCACAGTAGTCAGCATGTCCAGCATAGTTCCTCATGCAGTAATTGCGGCACCTGCCATCTGGCCGGTAGCGGTTATTTGGCTGCGGCAGCCGTCGAAGTGGCAGAAGCCCAGTCGCCGGCGCAATCGTTCCGTGCCATTCCGACACGGTTCCAATCCGCCATTCCAACACTACTCGATCCGCCTCCGCTCGCTCGCGTCTGATGCGGGGCGAGTCGCGTCCATCGTTTTGACCATGCCGGCACTGCCGGCGTAACAGCGCTTGTCCCGAATCGTTCGGCAGTCGTATGACTGACCGACTGCAACTCATTGAGGATTCGAACATGAAGTGTTTAACCAGATGGTTTACGGATTGTTGCGCAGCGAAACTCGCTGCGGCAATGTTGTGTGCTGCCTGGATGGGCAGCGCCGCTGCGGTTGAGGAGCGCGCCCTGGGGGCTGATCTGGCCGGCTTGCTGGCATATGCGCGCGAGCACAACCCCGAACTTGCTGCAAGCCGCCACGAGGCCGATGCCGCGGTACAGCGCCTGCAGCCCGCCAGCGCATTGCCCGATCCGGTATTGCGGATCGAGATGATGGACATTACCAATCAGGGCACCAACAAGGGCATGAGTCTGCTCCCATCACAGGTGGGGACCACGCGTTACTGGCTGATGCAGAGCGTGCCCTGGTTCGGCAAGCGGGGTTTGCAGCGCGAGGCGGCCGAGGCGCAGGTCGCCCAGGCTGACGGCCAGACCGTGGCCATCTGGGTGGAGCTCGAGAACAAAATAAAATCGGCCTACGCCCAATATTATTTTTTGTCAGGCAGCGAGCGGCTGACGCAAGAAATGCTGGCCTTATTGGCTGCGATGGAACAGGCGGCGCAGGTTCGCTATGCCAATGGCGCCGGCGCGCAACAGGACGTGATTCGTGCGCAGGTCGAGCAGTCTGATCTGCGGGTTGCTCTGCTTGACACCGAGATGGAACAGCATCATGCACACGTTCGTCTGAATGCCTTGCTGGCGCGTCCCGCATCGGCATCACTGGCGCTACCCGAGAAGATGCGCCCGTTGCCGCCGCCCGCACAACTGGACTCTTCAGTGCTGGAAGCCCGGCTGCGTTCCCGCAATCCGCAGTTGCAGATCGCCGATGCGCAAATCTACGGCATCGAGAAGAACCGTGCGCTGACCTACCTGAATCGCTATCCGGGGTTTACGTTCGGCGTCATGCCGAACCAGGCAGGTCATACGATCAAAAGCTGGGACGTAATGGTCGAGTTCAACATTCCCCTGCAACAAGAAACACGCCGTTCCCAGGAACGCGAAGCCGAGGCGTTGCTTGCCGCCGGAAATGCGCGCAAGGAGGCGCTGCTCAACCAGATGCTGGCGGAGCTGGCGGAAGGAGTGGCGGGCCTGGAAAACGCGCGGCGCACCGAGGCCCTGACCACCACGCGATTGCTGCCGCAAACCGAATTGACCTATCAGTCGGCACTGGCCGGTTACGAAAACGGCAAGGTCGATTTCGCCACGCTGCTCGATGCTCAGCGGCAGATTCTCAAAGCCAGACAACAACTGCTCAAGGCGCAATATGAAGCGCAATTACGGCTGGCTGATATTGAAAAAATGCTGGGAGGCGAGTTATGAAATCCATGAGCAAAGTTATTCTCGGAGTCATCGTCTTGCTCGCTGCCGGTGCGGCGGGCTACTGGTTCGGCACCCGCACCGCTCCGGCGCCCGCCGCGAGCACAGCGGGCAAAACGGAACGCAAGATTCTGTATTACCGCAATCCGATGGGATTGCCGGACACTTCGCCGGTGCCGAAGAAGGATGCGATGGGAATGGATTACGTTCCGGTATATGAAGGCGAAGCCGGCACGATCCAGCAAGTCAGCATCAGTCTCGACAAGGTGCAAAAACTGGGCGTGCAAAGCGAAGCGGCAGCCATGCGCGCGCTCGGTACCACCATTCGTGCCGCCGCGCGCATCGACATCGACGAGCGACGCATCGTGACCATTGCGCCAAAATTCGACGGCTGGACGGAACGGTTGTACGTCAACACGCGCGGGCAAGCGGTCGGAAAGGGGCAGGCGCTGTTCGACGTGTACAGCCCCGATCTCGTCGCGGCTCAGCTCGAATACGCGATTGCGGCACAGGGCCGGGCAACACTGAATCGCGCAGATGACGACGCCCAAAAAAGCATGCAGCAGCTGGCCGAAGCCAGCCTCGCACGGCTGAAGAACTGGGATATTTCGGCCGCACAAATTGCGCAATTGGAACAGGGTAAGACCAGACGCAGCCTGACCTATTACGCGCCGGTATCCGGTGTCGTGCTGGAAAAGAAAGCCGTGCAGGGCATGCGCTTCATGGCTGGCGAAATGTTGTACCAGATTGCCGATTTGTCGAAGGTCTGGGTGGTGGCCGAAGTCGCGGAACAGGACATCGGCCAGGTGCACGCGGGCGACCGCATTGTGGTCACGACCGATGCCTATCCCGGCCGCAAGTTGGAGGGCAGGGTGGATTTCATCTATCCCACGCTGAACAGCGCGACCAGAACGGTACCAATACGCACCGAGATCGCCAATCCGGAAGGTTTGCTCAAGCCCGCCATGTTTGCGCAGGTACAGATTTTTGGGGCGAAGGGGAAACCGGTATTGGTTGTACCGGCATCGGCGGTGATTGATAGCGGCGTCCGGCAGGTCGTGCTCGTGCAACTGGCACCTGGCCGCTTTGAGCCACGCACCGTCAAACTTGGAAACCGTACCGAAGACTACGTCGAGGTGCTGGAAGGGATTGCTGAAGGCGAGCAGGTGGTGACCTCGGCCAATTTCCTGATCGATGCAGAGAGCAATCTCAAGGCGGCGCTGGCCGGATTTGGTGCACATGCCGAGCCGAGCACTGCTGAGAAGCACGGTGCGGCGGAAAGTGTTCAGGCAACGAACGCTGACGCCGGTTTGCCGAAGTCCCTGACCGTGGGGCATTTGGTGGAAGGGACCCTGGATGCAGTGGATACGAAGGCTGGCAGAGTGACGGTCACACATGGTCCGATCAAGTCCCTGGGTTGGCCGGGCATGACCATGGACTTCGCACTCGCGAATTCTGCGCTGGCCACGGGCATTCCGCCTGGCAGTGCGATTACCTTCGAGATCGTTGAGCGCAAACCGGGTGAGTGGGTGATTACCAAGATGCAGGCAGTGCGGCCGGTGCAGGCGCAGCACCAGCATGAGGGACATTGAGATGCTTAACGGAGTTATCGAATGGTCGGCGCGTAACCGATTCCTGGTGCTGCTCGCAACGCTGTTTATTACCATAGGCGGCATTTATGCGGTGATCAAAGCCCCGCTCGATGCATTGCCCGACTTGTCCGACGTGCAGGTAATCGTCTATACCGAATATGCCGGTCAGGCACCGCAGGTAGTGGAAGACCAGGTAACGTACCCGCTTGCCACGGCGTTGCTGGCGGTGCCGAAATCGAAAGTGGTGCGCGGGTTTTCGTTCTTCGGTGCCTCATTCGTGTACGTGATTTTCGAGGACGGCACCGACATCTACTGGGCACGGGCGCGCGTGCTGGAATATCTGAACCAGGCTGCCGGCCGCCTGCCGCAGGGCGTTGCGCCGCAACTTGGGCCGGATGCGACCGGCGTGGGCTGGGTTTACCAGTATGCCGTGATGAGCAATAAACATAACCTCGCCGAGCTGCGCACCGTGCAGGACTGGTATCTGCGCTATCAGCTCAGCAAGGCGCATGGAGTGGCTGAGGTAGCCTCGATTGGCGGCTTTGTGCGCCAGTATCAGGTGACGCTCGACCCGGTAAAACTGCGTGGCTACGACATTCCGCTGAACCGGGTCGCGCAGGTCATTCGCGATTCGAATCGTGATGTCGGCGGGCGGGTCATGGAAATGGCCGAGACCGAGTACATGGTGCGCGGCAAGGGCTACCTGCGCGGCAAGTCCGACATTGAACTGCTGGTGCTCAAAAGCATGGGCGGGACGCCGGTGCTGATCCGCGATGTCGCGCGGGTCGAGCTGGCG
>DASSQR010000018.1:0-10957 GCA_035702405.1 Gallionella sp.
CAGTCTGGCAGTAGGCGCGAACTGCACGATCAGCGTGACGTTCAAGCCAACTGCGACGGGTCCGAAGTCGGGCCGGTTGAAGGTGGTGGATGGCGTGGGTACCCAGTACGTGAACTTCAGCGGTACGGGTCAATAAGTTAACAATAATAATATCGTTGTTGAGTCAACGCTAATAAGAAGAAGATGCTGCTCGCGGGCATGCTCGCGAGCAGTTTTTTGCTTTATTGGCCATAACTCATTTGCAACAGAAAGAGGTTTTAATGGGCTGTTTCTATAGACCCATGACTGCGGGAAGAATGCAGGTGGAAGACCAGGATGATTATTATTGCGGAGGTACTATGAAACGAATAGGAATGGCAGTATGGGCGGTCGGCATGCTGGCGACTCAAGCCAATGCGGCTGAAATGCCGGTGCTGAAAACGGACAAGGAAAAGTTGAGTTATGTCATCGGGGTGAGCACCGGACGCAACTTCAAGAAGGCCGGAACGGATGTCGACCTGGATCTCATGATGAAAGGCATCAAGGATGGAATGGCCGGCGAAAAATTGCCGGTCACGGAAAAAGAACTGCGCAAGGTCATGAACGGCTACCAGAGTGACGTGCGCCGGACCATGCTCCTGGAGCGGCGTCAGGCAATGGAAGAGAACCGCAAGAAAGGCGAAGCGTTTCTGGCCGAAAACAAGGCCAAGCCCGGAGTCGTGACGCTCCCGAGCGGGGTGCAGTACCTGATCGTCAAGGCAGGAAACGGCAAGATGCCGTTGGAATCCGATATGGTGGAAGTGCGCTATCGCGGGACATTGCTCGACGGTACCGAGTTTGACGCAACCGAAGACAAGCGCACGGCAAATCTGAAGCTCTCCGCTCTGCCGCCAGGCTGGAAGGAAGCTGTGAAGCTGATGCCGACCGGCTCAACGTGGAAAATCTTTATTCCCTCGAATCTTGCCTACGGGGAACGTGGCGTGGGCACCGACATCGGACCGAACGAGACGCTCATCTATGAAACGGAGTTGGTCGGGATCAGGTAAACACCGTATTGCCGCAAACGTTTCAGCCTGATAAATAGCAGCATCCGGTCGCCGGATCGGGCAATATGAAATCAGCAGCAATCGGGTCGGTTCCGTCGAGTGAAGAAACAGGCAGAAGCAGGGCAGCAGCGCCACCCGGTTACACCCGGTGGCGCGACTCGGCGTTGTCGAGTCACAATATTTAAAGGAGCGCTGAAAAATGACAATCCAGGCAAATGCTAACCGTGTGATCCAACGGGTCGCAGCCAAACTGGCAATCGTTACGGCATCAGTCGGGATGACGCTGGCTTGCGGTGTTGCCGCCGCGGCGTCTGACGCCGAACAACATGACATGCACAATATGCACCAGATGCACGACATGCACAGCATGCATGACCACTCCATGCACGACCATCATGCAATGCCGGCCCAGCGCGGGATAACCGCGCGTACGGTCGAGTCATATAGTATTCCCGATATCAAACTGGTGGATATGGATCGCGGCGAGGTATCCTTGCACGAAGCGCTGGATGGTAAATTGCCGGTCATCCTGAATTTTATTTATACTAGCTGCACGGCAATTTGTCCGGTGACCACGGCGACCTTTCAGCAGGTTCAGCAGGAGCTGGGGGCGGGGCGCGACAAAGTACGCATGGTCACGATTTCCATCGATCCGGAAAACGATACGCCGGCAAGACTCAAGGAATATGCCGGCAGATACAACGCCGGTTCACAGTGGAAAATGCTGACCGGTACCGTTGAAAGCAGCGTCGCGGTACAGCGTGCGTTTGGCGTGTATAACGGCGACAAGATGAACCACAAGCCGGTGACATTCCTGCGGGCTGAAGGGGCGGACAAGCCCTGGGTGCGTCTGGATGGTTTTGCGAGTGCCGCTGATATTGTAAATGAGCTGGGTAAGCTCACCTCGAAGTAAAACATGTAGCACAAAGGATGGCTGGTACAGGTACGGCAGCAGGGTTGGACAACACTGCGCCGCATCCTGCCAGCTTTTTTGCCTGTGTTGTTGAGGATATTTGTCGGAAATTTGTATGGGTGCAATCCAACTTGAAAATGGTGATCATGCAGTCCTGTTGATCCACGGCCTGCAAAGCAGTCCTGCAGAACTGCAACCACTTGCGAAAAAACTCCATCAGGCCGGCTATAGTGTGCATGCTCCGCATATCAAGGGCTACGGCTATGAACATGGAGATACTGCTCACTCGACCACGAACTGGCAAGACTGGCATGCCAAGGTGCTGGCCGAGTTCCGTTCCCTGCAGCAACGATACCGCAGCGTCGCGGTAAGCGGCCTGTGCATCGGTGCGGTTCTGGCGCTTAGCATTGCCGCAGAATTGGGTGATGAAGTGGCCGCGATGTCGTTGCTCGCGACGACCCTCTATTACGATGGCTGGAGTATTCCCTGGTACCGATTTTTGCTGCCAGTGGGATATTTCACACCGTTTCGCTACATCTACAGCTACCGCGAACGCGAGCCATTCGGCATCAAGAATCCACAACTGCGCAAATGGGTGGAGCGCGAGATGAAGTGCCAGGACTCATCCATGGCGGGCGCGGCAAAACTTACTCTGCCCGCGATTCACGAGGCCGAGCTGCTGATCAAATCAGTCAAGGAATCGCTGCCACGGGTGACAGCGCCAGCCCTGATCATTCATGCGGTCGATGACGATGTGGCGACACCGCGCAGCGCCCAATTCGTGGCAGAGAATATTGGCTCGCGTACGGTCGAAAGCGTCATGCTGCATAACAGCTATCACATGATCACTATCGATAACGATCGCGAACAGGTCGCAAACGATACGATCCGTTTTTTCGATACCGTGCATACCGATCGCTATCGCAAAGCAGCTTGAAGTAACTCGGTTGCATTCTGTTACAATGCGTTCGATGTCAATGTTGAACGCGTTAACTATGAGTTCCCTGCCAACAATACAAAGATTGATGGTCGAGCAATTCGATCTTAAGCTCGACGTGCTTGGTGCTGATGCTCAGTTGGAGAGTCTTGGACTGGATTCGCTGTCGGTGATCGAATTCATGTTCAAGCTCGAAGATGAACTGAAAATCAAACTTCCTGATGAACGGGTCGAAATCAAAACGGTAGGCGATGTTGCCAATCTCGTTGACAAAATCCTCGCCGAACAATAAGGCTCGGCCTAGCAAAACGATAAATGACCAGGCGCGTAGTCATTACCGGCTTGGGGGTTATTTCCCCAGTCGGAAATAATCCCGCAGAATTTTTCGATAACCTGCTGGCCGGGCGCTCCGGTATCAAGCGCCTGCAAACCGATTTCGTCGACAAGCTTTCCATCCGGGTCGGTGCACCGGTGGGAGGATTCGATCCAACCTCCCACTTCAGTAAAATCCAGCTCACCAGCATCGAACGCTTTAGCCAGTTCGCCCTGGTTGCCGCCGACCAGGCGGTGCAGGATGCGCAACTGGAAATAAGCGAGGCGGAGCAGGTACGTGCCGGAGTGTGCATGGGTTCCTGTCTGGGTGGCGCCAGCACGCTTGAAGATGGTTACGTGGAAATATTCCTGCGGGACTATCCACGCGTCAAGCCGCTCAGCGTGCTGCTGAGCATGAACAATGCGGCTGCCTCGCATGTTTCGATCAAATATGGGTTGCGGGGCCATAATGTCACTTATGCCACAGCCTGTTCTTCGTCGGCAATTGCACTCGGCGAAGCCTATCGTCTGATCAAGCATGGCTATATGGATGTCATGTTGGCGGGTGGTTCCGAAGCCATGCTCACGCTGGGTGCGATGAAAGCATGGGAAGCACTGCGCACGCTCGCGCCGGAAGATCCGCAGGATGCCGGCGCGTCATGCAAACCATTCGCGAAAAATCGTAACGGACTGGTACTCGGTGAAGGGGCGGCGGTGCTGGTACTGGAGGATGCCGAACGCGCGATCCGGCGCGGAGCCCGGATTTACGCTGAGTTGGCTGGCTACGGCAGTACCTCAGATGCAAGCCACATCACCAAACCGGATGCGGCCGGGCAGACGCGCGCGATGCTGAACGCGTTGCAGGATGCCGGCATGCAGCCACAGGATATTCATTACATCAATGCGCATGGCACCGCCACTCTGGCCGGCGATGTCGAGGAGACCAATGCGATCAAGCAGGTGTTCGGCGCACATGCGCCCAACATTCCGGTCAGCTCGACCAAGTCGATGCATGGTCATTTGATGGGAGCGACCGGGGCGGTGGAGTTCATGGCATCCGTGCTGGCGCTGCATCACCAGGCCATTCCGCCCACAATCAATCTGTATGAGCCGGACCCAGAGTGCGACTTGGATTACGTACCGAACCAGGGACGTACTAACATCGCGTTGAATGCGGTCATGTCCAACTCGTTTGCGTTTGGCGGCAGCAATTCGGTGTTGATTGCGCGGCGTTTCGCCTGATTGGCCCTTACTGCGCTGACGAGGCGCGTGGCCAAAATTAATCGAAGTTTGCCGGCATCACCGAAATGGAAGACCATGCGGACAGTTGAACATGGTACATGCCTGCGCCGCGCTATAATCAGGGCCACTCCTTCAATTAGACCATTGGCGAACTTATGGACGAGCAACAGCGTGCGGCCGCACTGCAGTACCATCGTCAGGCGCCGGCCGGGAAGATTTCTGTCAATGCGACCAAGCCGCTGATCACCCAGCGCGACTTGGCGCTGGCCTATTCACCCGGGGTTGCGGCGGCATGCGAACTGATCGTCGAAAACCCGGCCGAAGTGCGCAACATGACGGCGCGCGGCAATCTGGTTGCGGTCATCAGCAATGGCACCGCCGTGCTGGGTCTCGGCGCGATTGGGCCGCTGGCGGCCAAGCCCGTGATGGAAGGCAAGGGCGTGCTGTTCAAGAAGTTTGCCGGCATCGATGTGTTCGATCTGGAAATCGACGAACGCGATCCGGATAAACTCGTCGACATCATCGCGGCGCTGGAGCCGACCTTTGGCGGCATCAATCTGGAAGACATCAAGTCGCCGGAGTGTTTCTATATCGAGCGCAAGCTGCGCGAGCGGATGAAGATCCCCGTGTTCCATGACGACCAGCACGGCACGGCAATCATCGTCGGCGCGGCCCTGCTCAACGGCCTCAAGATCGTCGGCAAGGATATCGGGGATATCAAGCTGGTCGTATCCGGCGCGGGTGCGGCGGCGTTGGCCTGTCTCGACATGCTGGTCAGTCTCGGCGTGCGGCAGGAAAATATTATTGTTACCGACATCAAGGGCGTGGTCTACCGCGGCCGCGCCGAGGAAATGGACGACAACAAGGCGCGCTATGCGGTGGAGACCTCCGCGCGGACGCTGGATGACGTGATCGACGGCGCCGATATGTTTCTTGGCCTGTCTGCCGGCGGGGTATTAAAACAGGAAATGGTGGCGCGGATGGCAGCGCGGCCGCTGATCTTCGCGCTGGCCAATCCGATTCCCGAAATCATGCCGGAGTTGGCCAAGGCGGTGCGGCCCGACGCCATCCTCGCAACCGGGCGCTCCGATTACCCGAATCAGGTAAACAACGTCCTGTGTTTCCCCTACATCTTCCGCGGCGCGCTGGATGTGGGAGCTTCCACCATCAACGAAGCGATGAAACGCGCTGCCGTGCACGCGATCGCGGAGCTCGCCGAAGCCGAACAACCCGAAACGATTGCGGCGGTGTATGGCCAGGAAACTCTGAGCTTCGGTCCCGAGTATCTGATCCCAAAACCATTCGATTTGCGCCTCATCACGCGCATTGCACCTGCGGTCGCACAGGCCGCGATGGTCAGCGGCGTGGCGGAACGGCCGATAGCCGACATGGCTGCCTACCACGAGCAATTGTCGAATTTCGTCTATCACTCCAACATGTTGATGAAGCCGGTATTCGAAGCCGCGAAGCGGGCGCCCAAACGCCTGGCATACGCGGAGGGTGAAGACCCGCGCGTTCTGCATGCGGCGCAAACGGTGGTCGATGAAGGTATTGCGTTTCCGATTCTGGTCGGGCGGCCGGCCGTGGTCGAGCAGCGCATCGCCCGACTGGGCTTGCGCTTGCGCGCCGGCGAAGACTTCGAACTGGTGAACCCGGAGCAGGATGCGCGCTATCGCGCCTACTGGACGGAGTATCACCATCTGATGCAGCGGCGCGGCGTGACGCCGGACTCGGCGAAGCGCGCGATGCGCAGCCAGAATACCCTGATTGCCGCGATGCTGGTGCATATGAATTCCGCCGATGCGATGCTGTGCGGGGCCGTGTCGCGGCCGCTGGGGCATTTGCGCTTTATCGATGAGGTGATCGGCCGCCGTCCGGGGGTAAATGTATATGCGGCGATGAACATTCTGCTGTTGCCGAAACATACTTTGTTCATTTGCGATACGCATGCCAATCTCGATCCATCCGCCGAACAACTCGCCGAAATGACTGTCCTTGCGGCCGAGGAGGTGCGCCGCTTCGGGCTGGTGCCGAAGGTGGCGTTGATGTCGCATTCCAATTTCGGCAGTCATGACAATGCGTCCGCGCGCAAGATGAGCCGCGTGCGCGAACTGCTCGCGCAGATTGCGCCGGACCTTGAGGTGGAAGGCGAGATGCAGGGCGATGCGGCGCTGTCGGAAAATTTGCGCGCCGAAATTTTTCCTGCGTCCCGCCTGAAAGGGGAGGCCAACCTGCTCATCATGCCGAATCTGGATGCGGCGAGCATCGCCTATAATCTGTTGAAAATGACCGCAGGCGAAGGGATCGCCATCGGTTCGATATTGCTGGGTGCAGCCAGGTCAGTGCATATTCTGACTGCATCCGCCACGGTGCGCCGCATCGTGAATATGAGTGCACTGGCTGTGGCCAGCGTAAAAAAATATTAAGGAGGAAGTGAAGTATGGACAAGCAGGAAGTCGCGCTGGTCGGCGAGGAAATCGAATTACTGATGGAGGAACGCGCACGGCTGCTCAGGGTGGTCGGCGCGGCCGCAATGCTGGTAACGCATACCGATGCGGCATCGTTGCCGGAATCGGCAGTGGACGCCGCGGAGATGTTGTCCAACGCGCTGGATGCATTGTCCGAAGAAACGCTGCAGGATGCCTTGGATCTGGTGCTGGTTGACGCTGCTTAACATGTGCCCGGAAGCACGGGCAGGACGCACAATTATCTGGGGAGGGTGGTCATGACGGATGCCATGCCGCAGGCACGTACCTGGCAGTTGCTCAATATCCTCGCCGATGGAGAATTTCACTCCGGTGAGGCGCTGGCACATCGGCTCGGTGTGTCGCGCGCCAGCATCTTTATTGCGCTGGCCGATGTCGGTGAATATGGGGTAGAACTGCAGCGGATCCGCGGACGCGGTTATCGGCTCGTACATCCGTGGCAACAGCTGGACCCTGACGAAGTGCTGCGCTGCCTGGGGAAGGATGCGGGGCAATTTCGAATTGAGGTGCTGCCGCAGGCGGCGTCCAGCAATACCCTGCTGATGCAGCAAGCCGCGCGCGGTGCGCCGAGCGGCAGCGTGCTCGCGGTGGAACTCCAAACCGCCGGACGCGGGCGGCTCGGGCGCAGCTGGTACGCCGGCCTCGGTACGGCGCTGATGTTTTCCCTGTTGTGGCGCTTCGAGCGCGGGCTGAATGCGCTGTCCGGTTTGAGTCTCGCGGTGGGCGTGGCGATCGTGCGCACGTTACATAAAGTGGGCGCGCAGGGGGTGCACCTGAAATGGCCGAATGACGTGGTCACGGCACAGGGAAAACTGGCCGGGGTGCTGATCGAGGCGCAGGGCGACATGCTCGGGCCGAGCGCGGTGGTGATCGGCGTCGGTCTGAACTGCTTTCTGCCGGTCGCGCTGGTGCAGAAAATCGACCAGCGTGTTGTTGCTCTGGAAGATGTTTGTCCGGAGCCGCCGACCCGCAATGAGTTGCTGGCTGACCTGTTGCAGGAGCTGGCCGGCGTCTTGCAGCAGTTTGCGCAGCATGGTTTCGCCGCGCTGCGCGCCGAATGGGAAGAGTATCATTTTTATCAGAATCAGCCGGTGCAGTTGCGTCTGGCAGATGGCGGCGTGGTGAGCGGAATAGCGCGCGGCGTCAGCGATAGCGGAGAACTGTGCCTCGAAACTGACGTCGGGATGCGTCACTGCAATTCCGGCGAAGTGATGGGATGGGCGCGGTGATTTTATTGATTGACGCGGGCAACACCCGCATCAAGTGGGCTTTGGTAGAGACCACAGATGGTGGGCGGGGAGCGGCTTCCGGTGCGCTGGATAACTCAGCTGCCAACTGGTCGTGCAGCGGCGTTCTGCCCGTTGAGCAGGCTGGCGAGTTGGCGCAGCAGCTTGCCGGGTTTCCAGAGATCGAACAGGTCTGGGTGAGTAACGTCGCCGGCGAAGAAATCGCGCAGCTTATTCGCAACATTCCCGCGGTACAGTTCCATTGGGTGCGTGCCCGGGAGGCGCAGTGTGGCGTGCGCAATGGCTATAGCGACGCGGCACAGCTCGGCAGCGATCGCTGGACGGCGCTGATTGCCGCGTGGCGCATGATGGGCAGGAGCTGCCTGGTGGTGAGCAGTGGTACGGCCACGACCATTGATGCCTTGTCTGTGCAGGGCGAATTCCTTGGCGGCCTGATTGTGCCGGGCATTGAGTTGATGCAACGTAGCCTGTACGGGGCGACTGCGCAGCTGCGCGCAGCGCCGGGAAACTATGAGGCATTCCCGCGCAATACCGCAGATGCGCTATACAGTGGCGCAATCCAGGCCAGTTGCGGGGCGATCGAGCGGCAGCATGCGCTGCTCGGAGATTCCGATGCGCCGGTCGTTTTAAGCGGCGGTGCCGCGGAACAGCTCCGCAAACATCTGGAGCGCCTTAACTTGCCGCTTTGCATCGCGGATAATCTGGTCCTGCAAGGGCTATTATTGATCGCAAAGGAAATGGACGCATGATGAGAGTGGTATTCTGGATTTTGCTGGTGGTGAATGCGATTCTGTTTGGCCTGATCCGCTGGGGCGGGTTGCTGGTCGCAGACGAACCGAGGGGGGCGGCGCAGCCGGCCTTGCACGAGGAGCAAATCCGCTTGCAGGCGGAGTCGTCGTCGGGGGCATCGGCGGTACTGCCAGCCTCGTCGGCAGTTGCCACGGAGGCGGGAACGCCGGCGTGTCTGGAGTGGGGCGAATTTTCGGGATCGGATTTGACGAAGGCGGCTGCAGCATTGGCGCCATTGCAGCTTGGCGATAAGTTGAGCCAGCGCCAGGTGGAACATACTATCGGCTACTGGGTATATATCCCGCCGATCGCGGACAAGAATGCGCTGAACCAGAAGATTGCCCAGCTCAAGGCGCGTGGCGTCAAGGAATACTTTGTGGTGCAGGAACCCGGGCAGTGGCTGAATGCCATTTCGCTTGGCGTATTCAAGACGGAAGAAACCGCGCAGAAATTCCTCGATGAACTTCATGCCAAGGGGGTGCGCAGCGCGCAGACCGGGGAGCGGGCCACCAGAATCAAGGCGGTCACATTCAGCGTGATCGGCGTGGATGAAGCTACGGCTGCCAAACTGGCTTCGCTGCAAAAGGATTTTGCGGGCAGTGAGCTGAAAAATGTTTCCTGTCCATTGACAAGGTAGATGGAAATCTGGACAATGCCGCGCTCTTCGTGGTGATATAGCTCAGTTGGTTAGAGCACAGCACTCATAATGCTGGGGTCGGTGGTTCAAGTCCACCTATCACCACCAATTATTCAGGCAATAACAATATAAAAATAAGCAACAAACAAAAAAACCAGCCGAGGCTGGTTTTTTTGTTTGTTGCTTTAAGACTGCTGTAAGGCTTAGCTGCTAAAAAGCTGTTTCAACATCCACAACGAAAAAGCAGTTACCAATACAGCTGAGCCCAGTGCTGCTACGTCCGCAATAATTGCCATTTTGAACACCTCCTCCGAGATAATTAATTGAACACAACAAAAACCCCGTGAGGTGAATCCTAGCACAGTTATTATTTATGGCAAGCGTTTTCTCATGGCAAGATAAGCCCGATGGACTATTCCATAGGCACTGGACTGTATTTGCAGAAAATTTTTTCAGGGGGTCGGTACGACCCCCCGCTACAGGCTCCTGCTTATCCCTTGAAGGTTTGCAGTGTGATCCACAAAGCAAACCCGACCGAGAACAATGCGGTACCAACGGAGCATACGTCTGCAATGATCGACATGTTTTCTCTTCCCTTAATGTGTTAGTTTTTGATGATTAGCTGCGGTAGCATAGTTGACTAAATTAAATCAAATAGCCGACTAAAGCTTTTCTGATTATATCAGCATTTTTGTCGACAATTCCCACAATTTTTATGTGGGATATTTGGATGAGAGTTTTTTGGTGGAATTTTTTTAATATTCAGGAATCAATACAGCATGTTAATGAAACTGTACATAAAGACCTATGGATGCCAGATGAACGAGTATGACTCGGACAAGATGGCCGATGTGCTGCGCGCCTGCGCGGGCATGGAGCAGACCGACAAGCTGGAAGAGGCGGATGTCATCCTGCTCAACACTTGCTCGATTCGCGAGAAGGCCGAGGAAAAGGTATATTCCGATTTGGGGCGCGTGCGCCAGCTGAAGCTCGCGAAGCCCGGTTTGCTGATCGGCGTGGGCGGTTGCGTGGGGAGCCAGGAGGGCGCGGCGATCGTACAGCGTGCGCCGTACGTGGACCTGGTATTCGGTCCACAGACCTTGCATCGTTTGCCGCAACTGATTCAGGCCCGGCGCGACACCGGTGTCGCGCAGGTGGACATCAGCTTCCCCGAGATTGAAAAATTCGATCATTTGCCCGCTCCGCAAACCGCATCCGGCGCCGCGTTCGTATCCATCATGGAAGGCTGCAGCAAGTACTGCACTTACTGCGTGGTGCCGTATACGCGCGGCGAGGAAGTGTCGCGCCCGTTCGAGGATGTGATGCGTGACGTCGCAGCGCTGGTGGCGCAAGGCGTGAGGGAATTCAC
>DASSQR010000019.1:0-3312 GCA_035702405.1 Gallionella sp.
GTACTTTCGATCACCTCCGTTCCCCATGGATGACGGATCACCTGACGTTGCGGCACCGGAACACTTTCCCCGGTATGCACCAGCGCGCGATTGCCTTCCAGCACCTGGATCTGCTGGGTTTTGTGTTGGTTCTCGAAAGCGCGGCTGCTGCTCAAACGCGCCGTCAGACGATCGTCTCCCCGCCCTGCCTCGACTTCCAGCCCGCCACGGCCACCACGGTCTGGCACCTCGATACGCGCATGGCCCCCAACACCGAGGCTGCCGGATAATTCGCGCGCACGCGCGATGGTTTCGCTGTCGACGTCCTGAATCACCGTAATCTTCAGCCGCCGCGGTGCGACATCGATGCTCTCCAGCAGTTGCCTGATCTGTTCCAGGTTGCGCGGCGAGGTACGCACAAACAGCTGGTAATTCATGCCGCTTGCAACTGCCCCCGGGTCGAGCATCGGGCGAATGATCGGCAGTACTTCATCAGCGCTGCGATGTTTGAGCGCAATGATTTCCAGTTCATTGGCCGCCGCGGGCAATGAAACAAAAAACAGCATGCATAACAGTATGATACGTCTCATGGTCATTATTACTTCTTTACAAACGGGCATACTCTACATTAAATTCACGGGATGAAATTTGTTCTGCTGTTGCTTTCGTTGTTGGTAATCCCCGTAATTGCTCTGGCTGATGAAGCGGTGCTCTTGCCGGTTGCCCCCCAGATTTCGGTCACCCCGCAAAGTTCTGCGGAAGCCGCGCCAGCAGAAATCACCACGGTTATTCCCGGCATAGATGTGCCGAACAATCTGACGTTCTATGCCCTGACGCTGATCGGGACACCATACAAATATGGTGGCATTTCCCCAGAGACCGGATTCGATTGCAGCGGTTTTGTGGGCCACGTGTTTCAGCAGGTAATGGGCATAACCTTGCCGCGCCGCGCTCACGAAATCAATCACCTTGGTGAGCCCATCCCCAAGGATGAATT
This sequence comes from Gallionella sp., assembly GCA_035702405.1. GTDB lineage: Bacteria > Pseudomonadota > Gammaproteobacteria > Burkholderiales > Gallionellaceae > Gallionella. Next base: position 977 of record DASSQR010000019.1, read on the forward strand.
GCGCCCCGGTGATCTGGTGTTTTACAACACGCTCCGGCGCACGTTCTCGCATGTCGGCATTTATCTCGGCAACAACCTCTTCGTCCATGCACCGCGCAGAGGTGGCGAAATTCGCATAGAAAGCATGCTGGAAAAATATTGGCGCAAACGGTTCAATGGTGCGCGCCGCATCACCACCAATTCCAATCCTTAGTCCACTGCCTGCTTCAGCCCCCGAGTAATACGGGCCGGTCCGGCAATTCGTTGATCTTTTCGCCTGCGTGCGGGTAATGGTGTGCAAGATGTTGCCCCACGCTGCGAATGCCGGCAAGCACCCCTTCCTCGAACTTGCCTTGGCGAAACGCCGCTTCCATCTCCTGGCAAATCTCCTCCCACACCGGCTGCCCCAGCTTCGCATGCACCCCGCGATCCGCAATGATTTCGACATCGCGATCCGCCAGCAGCAGATAGATCAACACGCCATTGTTATGCTCGGTATCCCATACCCGCAGCTGCGCAAACACCTCTTCCGCGCGTGACCGCGCCGACTGGTCGGCCAGGAGCGGCGCCAGCTCAAGCGAAGCCTCCACAGCAAAGCGAATCTGGCCGTTATGTTGTGCCTCGGTCTCACGGATCGCCCGCTCGATTGCACCGAGCGTACGGGGCGGGAATAGCTGCCGAACCGCCGCGCGGCCGGTCGATAAATGCCGGATGATTCGTCCGAGTCTCATATCACCACCTTCCGGAGGCACCGCCGCCGCCAAACCCGCCACCGCCGCCGCTGAAGCCGCCGCCCCCAAAACCGCCTCCGCCAAACCCGCCGCCATGGTAACCGCCAAAACCGTGCCGGCTTCCGCCCAGCAGCACGAACACGAACGCCATCAACCCGACCAGCACCGCAACCAACAGCGGCGCTACCAGCAACCAGGCCAGCCCGCCGAGGATACCCCCCATCAGCACCGCCGCCGGAAATCGCCCGAGCAATGCGCGCAGCATGCCGCCCACCACGACGACCAGTCCAAAGGCCACAAACAGCATCGATTGGATATCATATTTTTCGCTGATCGGAGTGCGCTGCGACTGCGGTGCCGGAAGCGGTTCGCCCTGCACCACCTTCATGATCGCCGTCATCCCGGCATCAATGCCCGAATAAAACTCACCACGCTTGAAATACGGCACGATGATCTCGTCGATGATCCGGTGCGATGTCAGATCAGTCAGCACCCCCTCAAGGCCGTAGCCAACCTCGATACGCAGGGTGCGATCATTCTTGGCGACCAACAGCAAGGCACCGTCATCCACATTCTTGCGTCCCAGCTTCCACGCCTCGACGACACGGATGCCGTATTGCTCGATGGTCTCTGGCTGGGTGGTCGACACGATCAGAACCGCAAGTTGCGCGCCCTTGTTCTTTTCGAATTCGGCGAGGCGCGTTTCCAGCGCCTGCGACTGCTGTGCATCAAGCGTCGCAGTAAGATCGGTAACGCGCTGCGTCAACGGCGGCACAGCCACCTCGGCCTGCGCGGTCCCGATCAGGGCTAGCGCAAGCAGCAGGAGCCATACCCAATTTCTGGTCATGTCACTTTGCGGGAGCCGGAACCGCCGCTGGTGCAAATTCCACCGTTGGCGGTCGCGAGATGGCCTTCTCGTTTTCCACGGTGAATGACGGCTTCACCTTGTAACCGAACAGCATCGCCGTCAGGTTGGTCGGAAACGAGCGTACGGCAACGTTGTATTCCTGCACGGCTTTGATATAGCGATTGCGCGCGACGGTGATCCGATTCTCGGTACCCTCGAGCTGCGCCTGCAGGTCGCGAAAATTCTGGTCGGATTTCAATTGCGGATAGTTTTCGGATACCACCAGCAGCCGGCTCAATGCGGAAGTGAGCTGGCCCTGCGCAGCCTGAAAGCGGGCGAAAGCCTCGGGATCATTGAGCAGCTCGGGCGTAGCCTGGATGCTGCCCACTTTAGCGCGTGCCTCGGTGACGCCGAGCAGCACGGTCTGTTCCTGCGCCGCATAGCCCTTGACGGTGTTAACCAGATTGGGAATCAGATCGGCCCGCCGCTGGTACTGGTTCAGCACCTCCGCCCAGCTCGACTTGATCTGCTCATCGGTGGTCTGGAAGGTATTGTAGCCACACCCACTCAACAGCACCGTCAATAACAACATCCACCACATTCGCATCGCTTGCTCCTCGGTTAAGTGTCAAATGGCAATGCAAAAACTATAGCATCAAAGAACGCATGCAGGTCGAGTTCTCGACTTGTCGGGCAGAGTCCGACCTACAACTACTGAGGCTGACAACTGACAGGGCGTTGAAAAACGTAGCGAGGATGGCCAGATGCAAGGCGCACGG
>DASSQR010000020.1:0-2210 GCA_035702405.1 Gallionella sp.
CAACATCAACGACGGCTACACCTGGGGCATCTGGGTGGTGTACGACGTGGTGATCGGCTCGGCCTTCGCCTGCGGCGGCTATTCCGTGGCGCTGCTGGTGTACATCTTCAACAAGGGCGAGTACCACCCGATGGTGCGTCCGGCACTCCTGGCCAGCCTGTTCGGCTATACCCTGGCGGGTGTCGGCGTCATCTTCGACCTTGGGCGTTACTGGAACTTCTGGCACATCTTCTGGCCCGGCTATGCGCAGGTCAACTCGGTGATGTTCGAAGTTGCGGTATGTATCACGGCGTACATCATCGTGATGTGGATCGAATTCTCGCCCGCCTTTCTCGAAAAATTTGGCATGAAGGATGCCAAAAAGAAACTCAACAAGGTGCTGTTCTTTGTCATCGCGCTCGGCACGCTGCTGCCGTCGATGCACCAGTCGTCGCTCGGCTCGCTGCTGGTGGTGTTCGGCTATCAGGTGCATCCGCTGTGGCAAACCGTGCTGCTGCCGCTGCTCTACTTGATGACTGCGCTGGCCATCGGTTTCGCGATCGTGATCTTTGAAGCCTGCCTGTCGTCTTCCGGCTTCAAGCGGCCGCTCGAGATGGACCTCTTGGGCAAGCTGTCCAAAGTGATGACCTGGATGCTGACTGCTTATCTCGTGGTGCGTATCGCCGACTTGGTGATGCGCGGTGCGGTCGGCAGCATGTTCGGGGCCAGCATCGAGACACTGATGTTCTGGATCGAAATGCTGCTGTTCATCGCACCGCTGGTAATCCTGGCGCAGCCCGATGCACGCCGGCAGCCTGCCAAGCTGTTCATCGCGGCTGCCTGCCTGATGGCGGCGGGTTTCCTGCTGCGCATCAATTCGTTCCTGGTCGGGTATGAGACCGGACCGGGCTGGCACTACTTCCCGTCGGTTCCGGAGATCATGGTTTCCGTCGGAATGATTGCGCTGGAAATACTCGGGTACATCGTCCTCGTGCGGTACCTGCCGATCCTGTCGGGAAAACCTGCGCCGGCTGCCGTCGCCACCTACAAGTAATCAGGAATATTAGGAGAATTTAAATGGGAAAGAGAATTACGATTGATCCGATCACCCGCATCGAGGGTCATCTGCGCGTGGATTGCGAAATTAACGGCGGCAAGGTCTCCAAGGCATGGGCATCGGGGCAGATGTGGCGCGGGGTCGAGCAGATCCTGCTGGGCCACGATGCGCGCGACGCCTGGGCGATTACGCAGCGGATCTGCGGCGTGTGCACCACGGTGCACGGGATCACCTCGGTACGCGCGGTGGAAAACGCGCTGCAGATGGAAGTGCCGCTCAATGCGCAGTACATCCGCAACATGATGATCACGGCGCATGCGATTCACGACCATATCGTGCATTTCTATCATCTGTCCGCGCTCGACTGGGTGGACGTGACTTCCGCGCTCAAGGCCGACCCGGCCGCGACTGCGAGCCTGGCGGGCGGTCTGTCCAGCTGGAGCGGCAACAGCCGGCAGGAATTCACCAAGGTCAAGGATCGGTTGTCCAATTTCGTCGGCACCGGTCAGCTCGGTATCTTCACCAACGGTTACTGGGGCCATCCGGCGATGAAACTGCCGCCGGAAGTGAACCTGCTCGCGGTAACGCACTACCTGCAGGCGCTGGAAATCCAGCGTTATGCGAGCAAGATTGTCAGTATCCTCGGCTCGAAATCGCCGCATGTGCAGAATCTGGCCGTGGGCGGCGTGTCCAACCCGATCGCGCTGGATTCACAGTCGGTGCTGACGGTCGAGCGCCTGATGGCGATCAAGGAATGGATCGACAAACTGGCCGACTTCGTGAAAAACGTCTATCTGGTGGATGTCGCCGCGGTCGGCGCGTTCTATGCCGACTGGACCGCGATCGGCGCGGGCGTGATGGACTATCTGGCCGTGCCCGATCTGCCGCTTGATACCAAGGGCACCAAGTTTGCGATGCCCGGCGGCTATGTGAAGGGCGGCGACCTGGCGGGCGTTAAGGCAATCAAGTCGTTCAACGACCAGTACTTCCGCGACGGCGTCGAGGAAAGCGTGAAGCATTCCTGGTACAAGGGCGGCAAGGGCGCGCTGCATCCGTTCAAGGGCGAGACTGTCCCGAATTACACCGATTTCCAGGACGATGGCAAATATTCATGGGTCAAATCGCCGACCTTCTACGGCAAACCCGCACAGGTCGGCCCGCTGTCGCGCGTGCT
>DASSQR010000021.1:0-15514 GCA_035702405.1 Gallionella sp.
ACACCGGGGTGATTCCGGTCAACATCAGCAGCATCGGGGTTGACGTCTGGGGCAGCTACCAGAGCTTCAGTCAGACCAACACCTGCAACACCAGTCTGGCAGTAGGCGCGAGCTGCACGATCAGCGTGACGTTCAAGCCGACGGCAACTGGTCTCAAGTCAGGACGGCTGAAAGTGGTAGATGGAGTAGGTATCCAGTACGTCAACTTCACCGGTACCGGCCTATAAATAACAATAACGAGATCGTTGTTCAGTCAACGCTAACAAGAAGAAGATGGTACTGCTCGCGGCAACCCCGCGAGCAGTTTTTGTTTTGGGAACTTGGTCACGCTGGTGACGGGAAGGCGCAATCAGTATGGTTACTGGCACTGTTTACCAGTTTTTCACGCAGATTACAGTCCCATATTCCATTTGCCAGTTCAAAGTACGCGTCAGCGGGATATCGGCGATCAGAGACAACAAAGCGCGAATGCTCCCGCCGTGGGCCACGATCGCGATGTCGCGCTGCGGCAGGTGTGATAGCTCTTGCCAGAAATCCTGCACGCGCTGCAACAGCTGCTGCGCGGATTCTCCGCCCGGGGGCGCGTAGCCCATCACGGCCGCAGCCCAAGCATCGAGGTCCCGGCGCGCAATGTCATCCCAGGCTTTGCCTTCCCATGCCCCGAAATTTTTCTCCATCAGGCGTGCGTCGCTGTGGAGTGGCAGGCGTTGGCCCTGCCCCAAATATTCCGCCAGGCGGCGCGCGCGCAATAGCGGCGAGGTGACGATCAGTTCAAACGGCGGCAGCCAATGCCGGGTGCGGTTCGCTTCCTCTGCGAAGCTGGCAGCTACATCGATATCGAGCTGGCCATAGCAGACGCCGAGATCGATGTCGGGGGTGGTATGGCGAATCAGGTATAAGGTCTGCATCGGGTGCCTGTCAGAAAGCGGCCAGCAGACCCAGATAGAATGCCAGTTCGGTCAGCTGTTGCACCGCGCCCAGACAGTCGCCGGTGTAACCGCCCAAACGTCTTTGCAGTCGCCATGCAAGCCAGGCGCGCATCAGCAATGCGCCACCAATGGCGGCGCCAATGATGGCGGCACCTGCACCGGCGAAATATAACAGGCCAAGCGTGGCAAAACCGGTGAGCAGCGCAACGGTAATACTGATCGCGTTCAACTGTCGCGCAGCCGGTTTGGCGCGCGCGCTGTCATTGTCACGGATGTAGTGCTGGGTGACCATCAGGCTCGCGGCGAGCAGACGGCTGACGCCGTGCGCGGCGATCAGGGTTGCGGCAATGAATGACAATGGGTATCTGGTTCCCAATGCGACGAGCGCCTGGTATTTCAGCAGCAGTACCAATACCAGAGCGACCACGCCATACGCGCCGACGCGCGAGTCCTTCATGATCGCCAGCACCTTTTCGCGGGTATGGCCGCCGCCCATGCCGTCGGCAAAGTCGGAGAGCCCGTCTTCGTGAAATGCGCCGGTGACGAGGATGCTCGCGACGATGCTCAGGCCTACCGCCAGCGTCAACGGCAGTGCCAGCGCGCCGAACCACAGCACCACGGCGGCAATTGCACCGACGCCGGCGCCGACCAGCGGCAGATAGCGCGCGGCCTGTTCGAGCTGTTCCGCGGAATGACCGACCCACGCGGGCACCGGGAGGCGCGTGAAAAATTGGACGGCGGTCAGGAACAGGCGCAGTTCTCGCAGCATGGCGTGCAGAATAATTGAGGGCGCGGGCAGACTAGCAGTGCCCGCAATCCATGTCCAGCGCGCATTGCGGATGGTGTGAAACAAGGCGGGAGACAGGCGCTGCAGCGGCGGGACAAGCGCATTTCTGCTAAAGTGCGCGCCATGAATTTATCCAGCAGCCAGCTTTATTTGCGCCTTCTCGGCTACGTCAAGCCTTACTGGCGCGCTTTCTCGATATCCATTTTTGCCACGGTGGTGGCCGCGGCCACCGAGCCGCTGGTGCCGGCGCTGCTGAAACCCATGGTAGACGGTACGTTCGTGAACAAGGACGACACCGTGATCCGGCTTACGCCGATCTTCATTCTGGTGATCTTTTTCGTGCGCGGTATAGCGACCTTCGTGAGCAGCTATGCGATCAACTGGGTCGGCAACAAGGTCGTGCTGGACTTGCGCGATGAGATGTTCCGCAAGCTGCTCGCGCTGCCGACGCGCTTTTACGACGACCACGCCACCGGCAACCTCATTTCCAAGCTAACGTTCGATGTGACGCAGGTCACGGCTGCGGCCACCAACGTGGTGACCATCACCATTCGCGATTCCATCATTATCGCCGGCCTGCTGGGCTGGCTGTTCTACCTCAACTGGAAATTGACGCTGCTGACCTTGCTGATGGCGCCGGTCATCGCCTACATCATCCGTACCATCAGCCGCCGACTGCGCACTGCCAGCCGCGACTCGCAGCGCGCGATGGGCGACATCACCCAGGTCATCGAGGAAAGTGTCACGGCGCATAAAGTGGTGAAATTGTTCGGCGGGCAGCAGTATGAAGACGGACGCTTTCATGAGCAGGCCAACTGGCTGCGCCGTTACACGATGAAGCAAGCTGCCGCGGCTGCGGCCAATGTGCCGATCGTGCAGATGGTGGCGGCAATCGCGCTCGCCGTTATCGTTTACCTCGCGACGCTCCAATCCAAAGCCGACCAGACCACGGTGGGCGGATTCCTGTCCTTCATTGCTGCGATGCTGATGCTGACTGCGCCGCTCAAGCGCTTGTCCAGCGTGAACGAGTTTCTGCAACGCGGCTTGACGGCTTCGGAAAGCGTATTCGAACTGATCGATACGCCCGGTGAAGTCGATTCCGGCCAGACTGCGGTCGGGCGCGCGAGTGGGCGGCTGGCATTCGAGCAGGTGAATTTTGCCTACCAGGCAGACGGGCGCCAGGCGTTGCGCAACATCTGTCTGGACATTCCGGCGGGACAGTCAGTCGCGCTGGTCGGCGCGTCGGGCAGCGGCAAGAGCACGCTGGCCAACCTGGTGCCGCGCTTCTATCAGGTGAGCAGCGGCCGTATTGCGCTGGACGGTCATGACATCAACGACCTGACGCTGGCCAGCTTGCGTGCGAACATCGCGCTGGTCAGCCAGGAAGTGGTGCTGTTCAACGACACCATTGCGGCGAACATTGCCTATGGCCAGATGCGCGAGGTGCCGGAAGACGAAATCATCGCTGCCGCGCAGGCGGCACATGCGCTGGAATTCATTCGTGACCTGCCCCAAGGGCTGGAGACGCTGGTTGGCGAAAAGGGCGTGCGTCTCTCCGGCGGGCAACGCCAGCGCATTGCGATTGCACGGGCGATTTTGAAGAACGCGCCGATCCTGATCCTGGACGAGGCGACTTCGGCGCTGGACAGTGAATCGGAACGCCACGTGCAGGCGGCGCTGGAGACCCTGATGCAGGGGCGCACCACGCTGGTCATTGCGCACCGCCTGTCGACCATCGAAAAGACCGACCGGATCGTGGTGCTGCAGAAGGGCGAGATCGTCGAGGTTGGCACGCACCGCGAATTGCTCGCCAAAGATGGCGTGTATGCGCAATTGCACCGGATTCAGTTTGCAGCAAACAGCGTATGAAATTTGCACGAAAGGTTGACAGTCGCACAGCGGCTGGTTAAATTCGCAAACCCAAGTAATTTAGTCAAACAAAAAGGAGATGGTAATATGGCAGTTCTAGTCGGCAAGCCGGCCCCGGATTTTACGGCAGCAGCCGTGATGGGCAACAACGAAATCAACGGCGCTTTCAATCTGAAAAACCATATCAACGGCAAATATGCGGTGCTGTTTTTCTACCCGCTCGACTTTACTTTCGTTTGTCCGTCCGAACTGATCGCGTTCGATCATCGTCTGGAAGAATTCACCAAGCGCGGTGTGGAAGTCATCGGTGTGTCCATCGACTCGCAATTCACCCACTTGGCATGGAAGAACACCCCGGTGGACAAGGGCGGTATCGGTCAGGTTCGCTACCCGCTGGTAGCTGACTTCCGCCACGAAATCTGCAAGGCCTACGATGTTGAAACCGCTGGCGGCGTCGCATTGCGCGGCTCGTTCCTGATCGACAAGGCAGGCATGGTGCAGCACCAGGTGGTGAACAACCTGCCGCTCGGCCGCAACGTCGACGAAATGCTGCGCATGATCGACGCGCTGCAATTCACCGAAGAATTCGGCGAAGTCTGCCCGGCCGGCTGGAGCAAGGGCAAGGCCGGCATGAAGGCCTCGACCGCCGGTGTGGCAGAGTACCTCGCAACACACGCTTCCGAACTGTAAGCGCGGTTTTCTGCAGTACTGACAAAGGCTCCTTCGGGAGCCTTTGTTTTTTGCATTCCGCCAATTAAGCGCAACGCACCGGTTGCGCTAATTGATCGTGTAGGAAACCGTGGTCTGCCCGCTATTTGCAAGAAGTAGCAGTTACCAATGGCCGCAGAGGAATCTGTGGCCATTTTATTTTTCCGGGCCTACCCTGACTTTTCCGCAACGACCGGCGGGTTTTTGCCAGAAGCGGTCTACAGGTCGTAACTGACTTTCGGAAAGGGCCTCTTACAGATAACACGACGGCGTGTCATCCCAATCCGATACGAGGCCTCTAATTTCAATTTCGACTGGCAGTAACTTGCGGAGCTGCTGAACTTTATTATCCATTAGCCCGTGGTCACCAGACATGGCCATCAGGATCGCCACATCCGCCCCCAATTCTCGTGCAGATAAGGCCAAATCCTCTATATCTTTCGAGGCAATCTTCTTTACCTCGGCCTTAACTTCCCCAATCACAAACTTTCCGTCGATAATACAGACTACATCCAGCTCGCGATCTGATTTATTTCCCTGATTTTCTGGATAATCCCGGTAGAGAACTGTTTGCGGAGCAAAGATGAAGCAGCTTTTCGATTCTCGGCGCAAGGCGCTTAACGCCCATGCCACTGAAATTGTGTCGTGCTCACGCAGACAGGTTGCAAAAAATTCATTCAAGCGAAAATCGAGCGCGACATTAACCGGAAGCTGATGATCTTTTCGACAGACTTCGCACGGCATTTTGTCTTTCAAAAAACCGACACCAACCCAATTCCGATGTGAGCAGTGTCTGCAGCTCCATTCATGACCGCGATAAAACACCCCGCGCTCCAGCAGGAAACTCAAAGAGCGTTTCAACTCATCTGGAGCCTCTGCGAGGATTTCGTCTCGCCGCCCCTTAAGGTTTTCGTCCTCATCTATAGCCGCTCTAAGCTCAGCTTCCCAAGCACTGAACAGCCAGTTGTAACTCGTCGTTTTGCGAGGAGATTTAAGTTTGTTAGATATCTGAATGATCCGCTCAGCTAGGTTCTGCCACCCGGCATCATCATTAATCTGCAAGTTGCCATCGGTTGCCTTCATGCGCTTTTGCATTAGGCTGATAACTTCAGTCTGCTGTTCCTTCGCTGGCGCAGCCATGCTTTCAAACTGACTGCGCCAAAAGTGGTTACTAAGTACCTCTTCAAATTCGTTCAAAGAGCCGAGCATTCCCAGCATGCCTTGAAGATATCGGCCTTTGTCGGACGGAGCAGAGTATTTGTATGTAATACCACTCTCCGTGTGTACGCGCATATCCGGGTACGGGAAATGCGGTTTATCGTGAAAAATTCCATAAAAGATATTTTCATTCTGCGGTTGTCGGACTTCGATTACACGCCTGTTGATATCGGTTGTCACAGAAATATCGCCGTGTTTCGTCAGGCGAGCATCTGATTTTGGACAAAACTGCTTAACCAATTGCGGGTGTAGCGGTACCTTCCATTTTTCACGGACGTTAGCAAATCGACTGTTGTCGTTCAGTCGATCAATTTCCAGGTCGACGAACCAACAGCCATCCAAGAAGATTGGGTGCATTCCCGTGCAGTAACCAAGCTGGATTGGCTCTGGCACTGACACAATAGTCGTGTCTTCCCGAATTGTGGTTTTATTTGTAGCAGGTTCGACTTGAGGTATGCGAAATATCCGCATATTCTCAGGCGGACAGCATTCCTCGCTCGACTCAATCACGCTGAAGTCAATATATGACATCGTGGATCTGCGTAGCCGGTCAACGAACTCTTGTACGTCTGTGGCACTCAACGAATACGAGCGCACCACTATCTTCGCAGGGCCGTTTCCTCCGCCTATCCAGTTGCGCTGGCGTAAAAAGTTTGCGATTTTACCGGTTCTAATTTCGTCCGACCTGATTGCGGCTGGGACGCGCAACGTTTTGAAGGTTTGGTTCTGTGCATCGTCAAAAAGAAGGCCGGCATTCCAACACGAAATGCGATCCTCGAAGCTATCTCCCACAACTAAACAGAACCCATTTGTCCATGGATGCTCAGGTCGGTGAGGTTGCGAATTGAGGTTTGACAATTGGCCTAAGGTCATGATGCCGCTCTCTTTCGACATGCGGTCAATCACGTCGTATCCGTCCAGTGCTTCAACAGCCTCAACTGCGCGAAAGTGCCATCGGTTCTCTGGCGCATCCTTCGGTGTCAGGATAAGCCCCCGCATGCCGATCTGCCGGTGTACCGGAAATGGGTTCACGCTGTCACACAAAGTCCCAAAGTTGTCTTTTATGAAACCGTCGTCTGTCCATGTGGGGTAACGATCCAAGATGAGCTCAGGCGCAGCACGATGCATGCCCGAGACGATCTTGATGAACGGCAGCCACGAAAGTGCGGTAAGGCCAGTTGCGTTGACTCCGACCCTCGGATGCAGCTCGATCTCATCACGCTTGCGCTTGCGTTCTACGATAGCCGTGCCAGCTAACAGGTCAGCTAACACAGGAACCAGCGATTGGTTGTCGTAAGTGAGCGCGAGAACAAAGTCTGGGTCGAGAAACTGCAGCCATGCCTTGTAACGTTCTGGAATCATCCCATTTGCGATAGGCACGATCAGCGACTGCCGACCGCCGTGCCTTCCGAAACAATCCGCAAAAATAGCATCTAGCCACACATGAGAATCCGGGCCATCTTCGAGCAGATATGCTACTCGTATGGGGCGCGGAGTTGCTCGAATTATTGGATCGGGCTTCATCATAAGAATTGTTGAGACCTATTGAAAACAGTGAGAGTCTATTTGTATTCCACAAAGCGGGAAGTACAAATCTACAGGCAAACATATTGATTGACCACTAAGAACCGGAAAGCAGGGTTCTAGCAACAATCATGATCATCGTCTCCTTTGGTCGAAATCGGAAGTTCGCAATAGGGGATGGACCACGGTTTCTGATGTTTAAGGATGCGAGGGATGGAGACGCCAGTGCGACGGGCATCTGGTTCGCACGAACTGTAAGCGCGGTTTTTGCAAGACGGCAAAGGCTCCTTCGGGAGCCTTTGCTTTTTGCACTCCGCCATCAGCACAGCTCGTAGTGCTTGATTGATCGTGCATGAATGTAACTTTTGTTACAGAAATGCCGCGTGCCCGTCTCTATCCTGAACCCGCCGGCTCAGAACTGCCGGAAACATCTCATGGGTTAAGGTGATAGAAAATGAATCATGCGGGTCTGGTAAATTTTGCCAGTGTCAGTCTGGCGATTCTCATCATTGGAGCGGTCACGCTCCTGTTCATTGTGCAGCGCGAACTTGGTCCGGCGAGCAGGCTGTCGGTAGGGGGCAAATGGCTGCTGACTGCGGCGCTCGGCTCCGGGATTCTCGCATTCGGTATCAAGCTGGCGATCATTGCGACGCTGGCCGGTTTTTCGAAGCAGATCATTGCGACACAGATGGCGCCGCAGAATGCGGTGCCGCGAGCGGCCATGCGCACAGATCAGGGCCACCTGAGTCAGGCGGCAGGGCCGTCGTTGCAGTATGTCTGGCGTGCACTTCCCGAGGTTGCGCCTGCACCCAGGGAAAATCCGACCACCTCCGAGAAGGTGGCGCTCGGCAAGCAGCTTTTCTTTGATCCGGATTTATCCCGAGACGGCAGGGTTTCCTGCAGTTCCTGTCACGACATCGAGAGCGGAGCCGGAGTCGACGGCCGCAGTACCTCCGTCGGGATTGACGGCAAGACCGGCAATCGCAATGCGCCTACCGTGTGGAATGCCGCCTTTCAATCGGTATTATTCTGGGACGGGCGCGCGCATTCGCTGGAAGAACAAGCCGTGGGCCCGATGCTGAATCCGCTGGAGATGGGCATGCCGTCGGCGGCTGCGGTCGTTCAACGGGTGGCCGGGAAGCCGGAGTATCGCGAAATGTTCGCAAGGGCGTTCGGTGCCGGACAACCCATCACCATCGAGCAAATCGCGGCAGCGATTGCGGCTTACGAACGCACCCTGATCACACCGGATGCGCCCTATGACCGTTTTGTCCGCGGGGATGCGAATGCGCTGAGTCCCGCACAACTTCGCGGCATGGCCCTGTTTCAGTCCATCGGCTGCATCATGTGCCACTCCGGCCCCAATTTCAGCAATGCCAGCCTGCTCGAAACGCCGCCGATCCCTTTCAGAATCTTTCCCGTGATCAGTGCGCCTGGTTATGAGACCTCCTACCGACTGATCGAGGACACCGGCCTCAATACGCCGGGAAGCAGGCATGGGGCCTGGCGTATCCCCTCGCTGCGGAATGTGGCGCTGACGGCGCCATATTTTCACAACGGTGCCGTAAGTGATCTGAAGGAAGCGGTGCGCATCATGGCGACGGTTCAGCGCGGCAAGATCATCAGCGCTTTGCCGGTGGTCAGGCGCATCATCTGGTCTCCCGAGAGCGGGACACTCACTAGCGAGGAGGTCGCGACCGTGTCCGACCGCGACGTCGATGATATCGTTTCGTTTCTGCGGGCGTTGAGCAGCGACTCGCTCACTTCCCCAAAGCGACCTGCCACCTAGCCGGTCGTTGCGGGGCGAACCAACCAGCTTGTCGCCGGCGCCTTGCGCAGCAACATGAACCATACGAAGAACGAAGAAGTAAGCAAACGGCTGAAGACGGGCAGTTGCGGGCAAGCGCTGCGCAGGTCCAGCAGCATGCCCGTTCCGGGGTGCGGGCCGAATCCGGTTAGTTCCGGAATGCGATACCAGTAGTAGGTCGACACCGCCGCGGTGGCAAACAGTCTGACCAATCTGCGCCGCTCGTCAACAGAGCGGCACCACCAGTGCCAGGTTACGGCATAGATCGCCAGGGTGATCAATGCGCCGCTGAAGGGCCACAGATAAGCCGCGACGATTTCGCTCGCGCTCACTGCGCCGCGATAATCCGGCAACCGGTACCAGCCCCAGATGAAGCCCGCGAAACCGCCGGTCATGATATGGCCGGTTGCTTTCTCGGTGAGTGACGGGCCTGTAACAGCGGGACTCATCGACCGGGTGGAATCAGGACATGGCGCGGTGCATTTGTGGCACACATCACAGCGCGCGTTCGGCAGCGATATTGCCGGTGTCTGGCCGTAAAGCCTTTCAGCCGGATGAATCGGGCACAAAGCATTGCACCAGCCGCTGCGCCACTCATATGTCACGCCCAACATGAATGCCAATGATGCTGATGTGACGAGCATCAGTGCGGTCAGTGGGCCACTCGTATTGAGTGCCAGGTGGCGCAGCGGAATGATGAGCAGCAACGCAGCCAGACCGGCTGCAGCCAGCAAAGCAGAGCCGCGCCGGGACAGCTTTGCACCTCTGGAAATTCCGAATCGCTGCGGCACCAAACTGAACGTGGCCATCGGACAGAGGTTGCGCCACAATCCGGGCGCTACCACGATCAGTGCGGGCGCGAGGGGGATCAATGCATTCCACATGATGTCGAGCCCGACGGTGGGGCGCCAGAGCAGGGTGAGAACCAGCACCATGCCACCGATCAACAGGAGATTTTGCGCGTGGTGCCAATAAGCAAGAGGCGGCGAGGCAAGGGTTTGGCTGCCCGGCAAGGCAGCTCTTCCATGCCGGTTGGTAACGTTTTGAACATTGCTGGTCATGGCTTTTTTCCTTTCGACGAGCCGGCGTGGTTTCCATCGGTTGAGCTGAAGGGTTCTGCTGCAACGAGGCTGCCGGCGGGCTCAGGATAGGTGCCGCGCCATGCCCGGTCTGTAGCATTTGTTACGCATTGCAGCAGGGCAGCAAGCCTTGGCAAAACAGTATTTCTCCCGGACAGCAGGTATACTCCCGCGGTAGTGCCGGACGAGAGGCGGGTGTTCTGTTTCAGATGGATGCAACGTATGAATGAACTGGAAACTTTCGAGGTATTTCGCACCCTTTCCGACCCCGGCAAGGAGCAGCTCGAGCACGGTTTGCTGGTCCATCGCTTCCCAAAATCGCAAATCGTCATCCAGAAGGGCAACAGTGTTTCCGGTGCTTATGTAGTCATCGGCGGGCAATTGCGGGTGTTTACGATCACCCCGCAGGGGAATGAAGCCACGCTATATTTCATCCGGCCTGGTGAGATATGCGTGCTCGCGCTGAATTGCATTTTCAATAACCTGCTTTACCCGGCCTGGGTGCAGGCCGAAGCGGGAACCCGTGTCGGAGTGATTCCCGCACCGGTCTACCGGACGCTGTTTCAACACGAGCCGCCGATTCAAAACCTCACCATCAACGCCCTATCCGTGCTGGTGTTCCGGCTGATGTCCGAGCTGGAAGAAATCCATTCCCTCAAACTCGATGAACGCCTGGCCAAGTTTCTGTTGCTCAGGGCGGGGGTGGATGGTGTCCTGCGCATTACCCAGAGCGAACTGGCCGCGCATCTGGGGACCACGCGGGAAGTCATTGCACGGTTGATCGCCAAACTCGTGGCGGAAAAGAGCGTGGAGACCAGGCGGGGGGCCATTGCGATCAAGCGTCCGGAAGAGTTGGCTAAAGCCGGTAGCATCGGACTCTGATTCGCAGCCGCACCGACAGAGGAAGGGGCAGGACGCAACTGTTACGGCATTTTGTTATCGCGACATCGGTATCGCTGCTAAAATTTAAACTACTTTTTTTCCGGCTTTTCGAGGTCACGTAATGCTGCTCTGGTTTGTCATCGCCTACTGGACTATTTCCGTAGGGATCGGTTTGTATGCCGCGACCCGCGTGCATAACACCAAGGATTTCGCGGTGGCAGGGCGGGGGCTGCCGTTCTACATGGTCACGGCAACGGTCTTCGCCACCTGGTTCGGGTCGGAAACGGTGCTGGGCATTCCGGCCACCTTCCTCAAAGAAGGACTGCATGGCGTGGTGGCCGATCCGTTCGGCGCCTCGATGTGCCTGATCCTGGTCGGGTTGTTTTTTGCAGCGCCGCTGTACCGCATGAACCTGCTGACTATCGGTGACTTCTACAAGAAGAAATTTGGCCGCAAGGTCGAGGTGCTGACCACCATCGCGATTGTCATTTCCTACCTCGGCTGGGTGGGCGCGCAGATCACCGCTCTGGGGCTGGTGTTCAATGTGGTGTCCGGCGGCGAAATCAGCAAACTGGCCGGTATGTGGATCGGATCGGGCACCATCCTCGTCTATACCTTTTTCGGCGGCATGTGGGCGGTGGCAGTTACCGACTTTCTGCAGATGATCATTATCGTGATCGGCATGTTGTTCATTGGTCATGAAATCAGCGGTCAGGTGGGAGGGGTAGCGGTAGTGGTGAACCACGCTGCGCAGGCCGGCAAGTTTGACTTCTGGCCGGCGGTTGATGCAAAGGAAATCATCGCTTTTGTCGCGGCTTGGGTGACGATGATGTTCGGCTCGATTCCGCAGCAGGACGTGTTTCAGCGCGTGCAGTCGTCCCGCACCGAGAAGATTGCCATCTGGGGCGCGGTGTTGGGTGGGGTGCTGTATTTCCTGTTCGCGTTCGTGCCGATGTTCCTTGCCTATTCGGCGACGCTAATTGACCCGCAGATGGTAGCGGGGTTGATCGATTCCGATCCGCAAATGATTCTGCCGCGCCTGATCATGCGGCCGGAAGTCCATTTGCTGGCACAGGTGATGTTCTTCGGTGCTTTGCTCTCCGCGATCAAAAGTTGCGCGTCGGCGACCCTGCTGGCGCCGTCGGTCACCTTTACCGAGAACATCCTCAAGCCGATGCTGGGTCATAAAATGTCTGACCGCCAGCTGCTGCACGCGATGCGCACGGTGACGGTGGTGTTCACCATTCTGGTCACGCTGTATGCGATGAATTCGAAAGCCAGCATCTTCAAAATGGTGGAAAATGCCTACCAGATCACGCTGGTTACGGCCTTTGTCCCGCTGGTTGGCGGGCTGTTCTGGAAGCGGGCCACGGCGCAGGGTGCACTGGCTGCTATTTTTGGCGGCCTTTCGGTGTGGTTGGGAATTCATCTGTTCGGTCCGGCAGATCCGTTCATTCCGGCACAGTTTGGCGGATTGATGGCCAGCGTGCTCGGCATGGTGATCGGCTCGCTGCTGCCCAGCATCGTGGCCAAGCCACTGCCGGAAGAGCCGGAGCATGCCCAGCTCCATCACCATGCAGCAAGCCATACTGGTCATGTGGCGGAGCCTTTGCATCATCATTCGCAACAATAATATTTCATGTCATCTTGCTGTCATGAATTCTTCATATGCTCGCAACCTCAACAGTGAACAACGGAGTAATGATGCAAGCGAAGATTTTGGTAGTGGAAGACGAGCCTGCGATCCAGGAGTTGCTGGAGTTCAATGTAGTGCAGGCCGGTTACAAAGTTTTGCGCGCCGAAAACGCCGACGGCGCTTGGCAACAGATTCGTAACAATTTGCCGGATTTGATTCTGCTGGACTGGATGTTGCCGGATACCAGTGGCGTGGTGCTGGCAAAGCAGCTGCGCATCGATGCGCGCACCAAGGATGTTCCGATCATCATGCTGACAGCGCGCGGCGACGAACGCGACAAGGTGCTCGGGCTGGAGTCCGGCGCCGATGACTACATTACCAAACCATTTTCGCCGCGTGAGCTGATGGCCCGCATCCGTGCGGTGCTGCGTCGCCATGCGCCGCAGATACCGGACGAAATGGTATCGGCTGCGGGCCTGGAATTGTCGCCGACGGCGCACCGGGTGACAGCCAACGGCAAATCGCTGGAACTCGGACCCACCGAGTTTCGTCTGCTGCATTTCTTCATGACCCATGCCGAGCGGGTGTATAGTCGTACCCAACTGCTCGATCAGGTATGGGGCACGCAGGTGTTCGTGGAAGAACGTACGGTGGATGTGCACATTCGGCGTCTGCGCGCGGTGCTGGAGCCCGTTTCCATGGATAACCTGATTCAGACGGTACGCGGCAGCGGCTATCGTTTTTCGACTAACTAGGGGATTCGTTTGCAGGATTTCTGGAATCGGTTGATCGTGCCGGTTGCGCTCGGTGCGCTCTGTTCACTATTGTTGTGGGGCATTTTTTCACTGACGCCTGCCTTGCTGTTCATGCTGACGGTGCTGCTGGTGGTGATGACCCTGCATGCGCGGCAACTCTACAAACTGGGACGCTGGCTGAACGATCCGCGACTTGAAACCATGCCCGACGCGGGCGGGATCTGGGACCACGTGTTTTCCCAGATGTACAAAATGGTCAAGCAGCACAAGCAGACCAAGCAGGAATTGGCCGAAGAGCTCCAGCACATCGAGCAGGCCACTTCGGCGCTGCCGGAAGGCGTGGCCATCCTGAACGAAGCCAGCCGTATCGAGTGGTGCAATCCGCTCGCGCAGCAGCATTTTGACCTGGATCCCGAACGCGACTACCTGCAGGACATCACCTATCTGGTACGTCAGCCCGAATTTGTCGCTTACCTGCATGGCGCCAATTTCAGCGAGCCTTTGGTGATGCGGCCGGCGCGGCATGAAGGGATGGTGTTGTCGATCAAACTCATCCCTTACGGTGAAAACAAGCGTTTGCTGATCAGCAGCGACATTACGCAACTGGAGCGGATCGAAGCGATGCGACGCGACTTCGTCGCCAATGTGTCACACGAACTGCGTACGCCACTGACCGTGGTGAATGGCTTCGTCGAGAACCTGCAGGATATGCCCGACCTCAATCAGAACAATGCGCGGCGCGCCCTGCAATTGATGGCTGACCAGACGAAGCGGATGGAGAACCTGGTGACCGACCTGCTGACCCTGTCGCGTCTGGAAAACGAGCAAAGTCCGCTGCGGGAGGAAACTCTGGATATGGCTGCACTGATCAGCGAAGTGTTCCAGGATGGTCAACTGCTGAGCGGCGGCGCGCATACGTTGCAAATAGAACTGCAAAGCGACGCGAAACTGCTTGGCAATCGTGACGAGTTACGCAGTGCGTTCGGCAATCTTTTGAGCAATGCGATCCGCTATACGCCGAAAGGCGGGACGATCCAGCTCCGCTGGGCCGAGCGTGCGGGTCAGCCGGTATTCTCGGTGCAGGACAGCGGCATCGGCATCGCGGCCCAGCATATTCCGCGCCTGACGGAGCGTTTCTACCGGGTGGACCGCAGCCGGTCCCGTGAAACCGGGGGTACCGGCCTCGGGCTGGCGATCGTCAAGCATATTGCGATGCGGCACCAGGCCAAGCTCGAAGTTGTGAGCGAAGAAGGAAAAGGCAGCACGTTCTTGCTGGTGTTCCCGGGCAAGCGGGCGTCACGCTAGGGTGAAGCTGACGCGCTCGTAATCGATGCCGCGCTCGACACTGAAGCCCAGTTTGACGGTGTAGGTGTTCTTGTTCTGATGCAATACTTCAATCGCGCGGCCCGGCTGAAACCAGTCGCGCGGCATCACCAGGCTGGCAGGTGCCTTCAGGGCCGGCACCGCGCCCAGCAAAAATGCCGGCGCATATTTGTTTCCCACTGCGGGATTTACGCCAATGGTGCGGATGGAAACCGGTTCCGCCGTGCCCGGAAAGAAACGCGCGCCAATGCGTAGTTTGCCGGCTTGAGTGACATTTACCCAGGCGGTGACCCCAAGTGTGAAGGCCGCGGAATCACTGGGGCGCACGGCGATCAGCTGATTTGCGTTCAGCCGGATGCCCAGCGGATCTTCGCGAGACAGGCGCGCTCCCATGATGCTGACATTTTCGAGATTCCACGTTTCCAGTGGGAACCCCATTTCCAGCAATTTCTTGTCGTGCGCATCCTGCAGGATGCGGCCGAAGGTCGCGATCTGTCGGTAGGCCTGGTGGTCGGTGCTCGTGTCGCGCTCAGGCTGTTTGAAGGGCTTGCCAGACAGATGGGCATAGATGCCTTCGAGCTGGCAACAGAGTTGCGCCTGCAGGTGAACTTCACGCCGTTCCCCAAAGCGGACGTTGCGATCGCCGCACCAGCACTCGTGCAAGAAGGTAAAGAATTCGATGCAGTCGTTGCGGTCGAAATTATTTTCGAGCTCGAGCGGTTGGGGTGTCTGCCCCTGCTGCAGCATGACGACATTGACCCGGAGCAGCTTGCTGATCGGCGTCATGGATAAGTAGCGCATGCCGTCGTGGTGCGTTCCTTCCTGCGGCACGTTACCGGGTGCGCCAGGTTGGGTCTCCCCTGTTGGCGCCGTAGTATGAGCAGTGCTGGTTGCAGCACCCAGTTGCGGCATGGTCTGGGGTTGGGCGAGTGGTTGCAGGCCGCTAGGACGGTTCAGATCGATGGTGAGCGGTTTGGGATCGCCATCATTCAGGGTA
>DASSQR010000022.1:0-8277 GCA_035702405.1 Gallionella sp.
AAGCAGCCCTCGAACCAAGCAGTTCCGCACAGCACCATTTGCTGGCGTGATATCACGGTGGCTTGGCCTTGGGTCTGTGCCGGAATCAGCTGCGCGGTCAGGTCGCCGCTGCCGAGGTCTTCCTCAAGTGCAGTGCGGATATTGGTCTGGATATGGGTGTCGAGGTTTGGCTGGGACATCTTTCGTTCCTTTTGACAAGCACGCAGTATAAAGTATGAGAAGTAGACAAGTGGAACATGACCAGCGGCTCACGCTTGGCGACGCTGGTAAGCCGGGCTCCGCCCGGCCCGTCCGGCAAAGCCCGACCTGTGATACTGACCGCAGGACCAGCCTGCAATATTGGTGTATAACGAACTACTTGAAATCCTTGCGCACCGCCCCATTTACAGGGTAGTTCAATATTACCTTTGAGGAGCCATCATGCGTTTCGATAAGTTCACTACCAAATTCCAGCAGGCATTGGCCGATGCGCAGAGTCTCGCGATTGGCGCGGACAACCAGTACATCGAGCCGCAGCACCTGCTGCTGGCCCTGCTCAATGATGCCGACAGCGGCGCGGGTTCGCTGCTGGCACGGGCGGGCGGCAATGTCGCGCCGTTGAAGAGTGCGCTAGGCGAGGCGGTCAAGCGTTTGCCCAAGGTGGAAGGCTTCGGCGGCGAGGTGCAGGTCGGGCGCGACTTGGGCAACCTGCTGAACCTCACCGACAAGGAAGCGCAGAAGCGCGGCGACCAGTTCATCGCATCGGAAATGTTCCTGCTCGCTGCCTGCGACGACAAGGGCGAAACCGGCCGCCTGCTCAAGCAGCACGGTGTGGTGCGTGCGCCATTGGAACGGGCGATCAATGCGGTGCGCGGCGGCGAGACCGTCGGCAGCGCCGAGGCAGAAGGGCAGCGCGAGGCGCTAAAGAAATACACCCTCGACCTGACCGAACGCGCGCGTCAAGGCAAGCTCGACCCGGTGATCGGGCGTGACGATGAAATCCGTCGCACCATTCAGGTGTTGCAACGCCGTACCAAGAACAATCCGGTGCTGATCGGCGAGCCGGGTGTGGGCAAGACCGCGATTGTGGAAGGCTTAGCGCAGCGCATTGTGAACGGCGAAGTGCCGGAAACGCTGAAGGGCAAGAAGGTGCTGAGCCTCGACATGGCGGCGCTGCTGGCCGGCGCGAAATATCGCGGCGAATTCGAGGAACGCCTGAAAGCGGTGCTGAAGGAAATTGCGCAGGAAGAAGGGCGTATCATCGTCTTCATCGACGAGCTGCACACGATGGTCGGCGCGGGCAAGGCCGAGGGCGCGATCGACGCGGGCAACATGCTTAAACCGGCATTGGCGCGCGGCGAGCTGCACTGTGTCGGCGCGACCACGCTGGACGAATATCGCAAATACATCGAGAAAGACGCCGCGCTGGAACGCCGCTTCCAGAAGGTACTGGTGGACGAGCCGACAGTGGAAGCCACTATCGCGATCCTGCGGGGACTGCAGGAGAAATACGAATTGCACCACGGCGTCGACATCACCGATCCGGCCATCGTCGCCGCCGCGGAATTGTCGAACCGCTACATCACCGATCGCTTCCTGCCGGACAAGGCAATCGACCTGATCGACGAAGCCGCCGCGCGCATCAAGATGGAAATCGACTCCAAGCCGGAGGTGATGGACAAGCTTGACCGCCGCCTTATCCAGTTGAAGATCGAGCGCGAAGCGGTGAAGAAGGAAAAGGACGAAGCTTCGCAGAAACGTCTGGGCTTGATCGAAGACGAGATCAAGAAACTCGAACGCGAATACGCTGACCTCGAAGAAGTGTGGAAAGCGGAGAAGGGTGCGGCGCAGGGCGCGGCCAGCGTCAAGGAAGAGATCGACCGGGTGAAGGCCGAGATCGCGAGGCTGCAGCGCGAGGGCAAGCTGGACAAGGTGGCCGAGCTGCAATATGGCAAACTGCCGCAACTCGAAACCAAACTGAAGGAAGCCGCGCAGCGCGAGGCCGAAGGGCAGCAGAACAAGCTACTGCGCACCCAGGTCGGCGCTGAAGAGATCGCCGAAGTGGTGAGCCGCGCGACCGGCATCCCGGTCTCCAAGATGATGCAGGGCGAGCGCGACAAGCTGCTGCATATGGAAGACAAGATGCACGAGCGTGTGGTGGGGCAGGACGAGGCGGTGCGACTGGTGTCCGATGCGATTCGCCGCTCGCGTTCCGGCCTGTCCGATCCGAACCGGCCGTATGGCTCGTTCCTGTTCCTCGGCCCTACTGGTGTGGGTAAAACCGAGCTGTGCAAAACGCTCGCGACTTTCCTGTTCGATTCGGAAGAGCATCTCATCCGCGTCGACATGAGCGAATTCATGGAGAAGCATTCCGTCGCCCGCCTGATCGGCGCGCCTCCCGGCTATGTCGGCTATGAGGAAGGAGGCTACCTGACCGAAGCCGTGCGGCGCAAACCGTATAGCGTGATTCTGCTGGACGAGGTGGAAAAGGCGCACCCTGACGTGTTCAACGTGCTGCTGCAAGTGCTGGACGACGGCCGCATGACCGACGGCCAAGGGCGCACGGTGGACTTCAAGAATACCGTGGTGGTGATGACCTCCAACCTCGGCAGCCAGATGATCCAGCAGATGGCCGGCGACGATTACCAGGTGGTCAAACTCGCGGTGATGAGCGAGGTGAAGACCTACTTCCGCCCCGAGTTCATCAATCGCATCGACGAAGTGGTGGTGTTCCACGCGCTGGACGAGAAGAACATCAGATCCATCGCGCGCATCCAGATGCAAGGGCTGGAGAAACGTCTGGCCGCGATGGAGATGAAGCTGGAAGTGACCGACGCCGCACTGAGCGAAGTCGCCAACGCCGGCTTCGATCCGGTATACGGTGCGCGTCCGCTGAAACGCGCAATCCAGGCGCAGATCGAGAACCCGCTGGCCAAGGCGATTCTCGAAGGGCGTTTTGCCGCGAAGGATACGGTCAAGGTGGATTGCATCGGCGGGGTGATGCGGTTCGAGAAATAAGACCTGTTGCACGGCTCGATTCCAGCGAGGGAAAGGCCTGTGATGCCCGGCGGCTTCGCCGCCACCTATCCGCTCGCGACGGTCTTAAGGGCAAGTAAATATAAAGCCCGGCCTTGCCGGGCTTTATAGAAGGGGCGTTGCGCTACAAAGGCTTTAAGTGTGTGATTCATAGACATCCTTTCAATATAATCTCTGCGCATGGACAGGGAAATTCAGCAGCGGCTTCAGTGGGTAGCACTCTACGAGCAGTCGAGTGATGCTGGCCTTGTCTGCCGACGGTGCGGTATTTCAAGGCCAACTTTGCGTAAATGGTGGCAGCGATATCAGAAAGATGGGGTTGCTGGTTTACAGAGCCACAGTCGCCGTCCGCTGAACTCTCCCAACGCCAAAGTCAGCAATCATCATGAACATTTGATCCTGGGCCTGCGGAGTCAGCGTAATTTAGGCGCAAGGAGAATCCAAAGCGAGTTGTTACGCCAGCATGACCTGTCCTTGGGATTAGCCACTATTCACAAGGTCCTGCAAAAGCATCAGGTCAAGCCGATTAAGAAGCTGCGCAAAAAGTGTGACTACATTCGATACGCCAGGCCTTTGCCTGGCGATAGAGTCCAGATGGACACCTGTAAGATTGCCCCAGGGATGTATCAATACACTTCCGTCGATGATTGCACGCGGTACAGGGTGTTAAGACTGTACTCACGCCGCACTGCCGAAAATACTCTAGATTTTATTGATTGCGTCGTTGATGAAATGCCTTTCCCGATTCAGCGAATTCAGACTGATCGTGGCCTAGAGTTCTTCGCGATCAAAGTCCAAGAAAGACTTATCGAGAACGGGATCAAGTTCAGACCGAATAAACCCGGTTCGCCTCATCTCAACGGAAAGGTTGAGCGCTCCCAAAAGACGGACAAAACAGAGTTCTATTCAACCGTTGATCTTGCTGATGAGAACTTGGAACGCCTCCTTGCTGAGTGGCAGCACTATTACAACTGGGATCGGCCCCACAGCGCTCACAACGGCAAAACTCCGATGGAAAAATACTTCGAACTTGCGAATGAAACGCCATACTCAGATGAGGTCATAAGAAATTATCGCTCGTCGTCAGAGCGGATTCAGGACGCCAACTACAAGTTGGATTTGGCGCTAAAAAAATTGAAATGATCTCTGTGAATCACACACTTTAAGTGCTGTATGGCTTAAGCCAGTCGACTAAATTATTGAAGTCTCTTAAGCCAATGCGGTTCCCTATTCTAAGCTGCTCCTCTATTGCATCTTTGGTGAAATACGACGAGGTGATTACCAAGCCTTGATTTGCTCCGTGCATTTCCGTAACGCCATATAGGCCTCGCACGACGTCCACGCCAACCTTGATGTTCTTCTCGTATCGCTTGCACTCTGCAAATACCACGCTCGTCGCCATACCGTCGCTCCACTTGGCAAGTAAGTCGTATCCGCCGTCTCGCGTGGCTTTTGTTAAGGATACTTCGTAACCTCTGTCCGCAAATAATCGCGCAATCAATTCTTCAAATTTCCGGGGTGCTAACTTGTATACAAGGTCAGGTGATCTTGAGATCATCCGCAATAGCTCTTCATTGACATCTTCAAGCAGCGCAATACATTGTGGCCCAACAACTTTCTGTTCATAAAGTAACGTAACGTTGTTAATATTCTCGGGTTTGCTACTGTGGGTTTTTCGCAAGTAATTGAGTAGTTTGGACTTGTGGCTTTCGTGAATTTTATGTGCGGGAGTAAGACCACCTATTCCAGCTGCCTCAAATTGGTCAATCAAGAGCTCGACGGGTAAGCTAAGTTGGTCGGCAAAATAGCCAACTGTGTTTTTGAGGTGGATAGATGATTTTTTGGGAAAAAGAAGCTCCAATGGGTCAAAGAAATGTTTCGCTTTCTTTTGAGCTTCAAGACGTCTAAATATTTCTTTAGTGCTTTTCTTCATTTAGCTGATCACCTATGTCACTGCAGCTTGCTTATTGCATTTATACGTGCTGAGTGTCTGTGGGATTTGGGCCACGTTTCCCATTCGAATAATAGCGATCGAAGTACCGGTCTGCTACCCCGACTTTACCGCCCTTGATCTTAACTGCCCGCACGCGCCTTCCACCTCCCTGTCCAGCTAAATCGTGGTGCCGCGTGTAGATACCGTACCGGTACTGAGCGGTCGGCACGGCACTTCGAAGTCCAACAAACACCGAGAATTGCTGAATGCGATGACCGGCGCAGGCCCAGTATTCGTTCGCGAAGCGGCCCGGCGTCAAGGCCGTGCAGGCGACTGTGACCCGCTGCTCAACGCTGGTCTATTGTCGAAAACGGACGACGGCTCGATCGTCTTCACCTACAACGCCATCCATGTGGATTTCTTGCTCAGGCGGCGTGATTGTAATGTGATCCGGTTCGAGAAAAGCTGAGTGGTTTGCGATGAAGAGAAAGCCCGGTTTACTGCCGGCTTTCTCAATTGGAATCTATCAACCCGCGGCGGAAATGGCGATCCGTCGTCTAGCGCTTCTTTCACCTGCGTGGCCGTGCATCACGACCTGGCTGAAAACTCAATGAGTCGCATGGATCAAAGGCTGAACATCGTGCATATGTTTCTTCGCGTGTTTGGCTATCTTCTTTTCCTTCGGTGTTAACAAAGGTTTCTTCTTGATGTTCCTGTTGGAGTGATGTGACTTGGACATGATTCAACTCCTTGTCGTGATTAAGGAAAAATCATGCTACTCCAATAAATCGGCTTTGTCCGGATTTCGTTTGGGCTGGCTCATGCCCATGATGGGCAATTCTTCGCGGGGCAGGTCAAGCGCCTCCAGCACCTTGAGTGCCGCATAGGCATCGTTCGCCGCGTAGAGCATTTGCTGCGGGGCGAGGCGGGGCTGCGACCAATTGGAGGTAGTGATCCTTTTCGACTTGGCAAAACGCTGCTTGAACACCAGTCCCACCGCCGCCCGGGCGCCCATTTCCTTACGGTAGCCCTTCATGCGGAATACCGTATTGAGATCCACCACCCCGCCGAATTTGACGCCCAATTTCGCGAAAATATGGCCGCTATCCGATTTGAGGCCGAAGCCGACCTTGAGCAGCTGTTCCGATCGCAGCAACTCGATCAGGAACGGATGCCCATCCGTTCGATGCAGCTGAAACAGGTAAGCCCTGTCGTGCAAGGCAAACTGCACCACATGCGGCCCTTCGCTGATGTCTCCAGTGGCAAATGTCGGTCTGGATTCGGTATCGAAGCCGACGATGCCCGTCGCCTTGATCTTGGCTGCTGCTGCGGCAAACTCCTGCGTGGTTGCCGGTACAAGGATGCGATCCAGCGTGAGGCCGACAAACGGCTCCAGCAGCGCGATCTCATCCTTGGTTGGGGCGATTTTTTTTCATATGGGGCCTGAGCGGACTATCTTGCGTTAACAGCCCGCGCGCGCAACTGCCCGCAGGCGCCTTCCACTTCCTGCCCGGCGGAGTCGCGCAACTGGCACATGATGCCGCGCTGCTTGAGCGTGCCCGCGATGTGCGCGATCCGTTCGGCCGAAGGACGGCGATAGTCGAGGCCGTCCACATCGTTGAACGGAATGAAGTTCATGATGGCGTATTTGCCGGAGAGGAGCTGCACGATGCGCTCCAGTTCGGTGTCACTGTCATTGACGCCCTCGATCAGCGTCCACTGGTATTGCGTTGGGTAGTGGGTGGCGCGCGCATAGGCTTCGGCGCGCTCTACGAGTTCTTCCACCGCGATGTGGGGTGCATGCGGCAGCAGCTTGGCGCGCAGCTCGGCATTCGTACTGTGCAAGGAAAGGGCAAGCGCGGGTTTCACCATATCTTTTCCATTCGTCCTGAGCTTGTCGAAGGATGAACCGTTCACCCATTCGACAGGCTCAGGCCGAGCGGTAGCCGAAAGCAATTTGCACCTCTCCATCAATCGGTCGAACACCCGCAAATCTCCCACCGTCGAAAGCACGAGGTTCTTGTGGCCGATGTTGCCTTGAGTGCCGAGCACGTCGATTGCCTCCAGCACATTGTCGAGATTGTGCGCCGGTTCGCCCATCCCCATGAACACCACCTTGCTCACGGCGCGACGCTGGCGCGCGAGTACCACCTGCGCCACGATCTCGGCGCTGCCGAGCTGGCGCTGCAGGCCATTGCGTCCGCTCATGCAGAAAACGCACCCCACGGCGCACCCCACTTGTGTCGAAATGCACAGCCCGCCGCGCGGCAGCAGCACACTCTCCACCATCTGGCCGTCATGCAACTCCACCAGCAGTCGCGCTACTTCATCGTTATTGGAGGATGCGCGTAGCGCGGCGTTTGCCCCCTCTCCCGCATTGCGGGGGAGGGATGGAGAGGGGGAGCGGTCATGGTTTCCATGACCGTTGGCAGGATATTCGCCATGCAGCCGCGCCAGCCCATTCAACTCCGCCTCGATGGCCGGCAGCTCCTTGCGAAGTGCTGCCGGAAAGAAAGTGGCAGCAGGGCTGCCTTTTTTGTCATACGAACACACCTGGCTCCAGCCGCGCAGCACGCGGTCTTCGTGGCACGGCTTGGCGCCGAGTCCATGCAGTCGTTGGCGAAGTTGCGAGATACGCATCGGAGAGTTCAGAAAGGGAAGCGAAGTCCAAGTGGGTGCGGATTTTATACAGGAGCGGCACTTTAAGCCATGGAACAGCGGGGTAGACAATCATTCGCCGAGCCATGAGTGGAGAGGTTCGGTGTTTCCCGCGAAGAACTGGGTAAGTCTGCTGATTGTTAAAGCAGAAAACACCGAGCACACTATCCTTGCCTTCTTTCCTTCTGCGAATAACCGACTTGAGGAGCACATAGAGGGCAAATTGACAGATGGAGGGTGCAGTGTTCAACCTGGTCACTGAAAACCTGAACCGGCCAGAACCCGTGGGATCCGGCTCCCATGACACCCGCATTGGTCTTTGGCGGTTTGTGCTTGCGACATTTTTTGCGGCCTTTTTTCTGTCCGGCAGTTCCACTTTACCACCGGGGCCGGCACCCGCGGTGCCGCTCCCGTACATCAGTTACCGGACCGATAACGCGGCGCAGCACCGAAACCTGCTGGTGTTGTTGCGCGGCTATACCGAAGACAACACCATATTTGCCAGAGCGGGGATCATCGAAGAAGTTCGCCACCGCCACCTTCCTTTCGACGTCATTGCTCCTGATGCGAATTTCGGTTATTACCAAACGCAGACCATCGAAACCCGTCTCAAGGAGGATATCATCGATCCCGCGCGTCGCCAGGGGTATAAGCATATCTGGCTGGCAGGC
>DASSQR010000023.1:0-40522 GCA_035702405.1 Gallionella sp.
CCAGTTGGCATCCAGCCGGGTCAGGCCAAACTGTTGTGCGAGCTCGCGCACCATCTGGTCGTCGCCGCTTTCACGCCGGGTGGCATAGATCGCCATATTGCTGCGGCGGCAGCGATCGAGCAGCGCGGCGTGTTCAGCCGCCGTCAGTGCGCGCGGATTGTCGATTTCAACAATCAGCTCATTGGTATGGGTAATGGCGCGCGCCAGCTTCTGGTCGCGCCAGCGGGCATACGCGGCGGAGTCAGTGAGGTCGAACGGGTTCGGCGTCATTCAGTCCCCGCTGACGGATTTGCGGCTGCGCGGTTTGCGCGGCTCCACCTCATACAAGTCGCGGATGGTCTTTTCCAGCATCTTGACGGCCTCGGGCGCCTCGAAGCTCATCATCTGGTCGACTACCCACGGCGCATCCTTGGCCTCCATGATTTGTTCCATGCGAAAACCAAGATAGCGCATGAATGCGAAATCCGGACCGTTATCGTCATAGCCGAATTCGGCATAGTCAGCAGCACGCTCGTTGAGTTCGTCGATGAAGTGTTGCTTGTGTTCGGCAAAGCTGTCCCCGAGCAGCCTTGCCCGGTTTTCCGCCATGTTTTCCGCCACGCGGTTCGCCAATGTACCGGTGAACTCAGTGCGGGTTTCAGGTGGCAACTGCCGATAGGCAATACGGTCGGCAACCTGGATCAGGAAGATCAGGAATTCGTTCAGGAAGGCGAAATACTGCGGTCCGACGGCGATGTCGAAATCCGCCTTGCGGGTATTCTTGAGCGCATTGTCGCCAATGCGCCAGATCACAAAAGCCACTGACCCCGCGATTTCCCGCGTGGTTTTTTCTCGCCCCGGCTTGAACCAGTGGCTCTTGATGCGCATCGCCATAGGTCACCTCTATAAATTCATTGCGGGCGAATCGCTGCTGCCCATGAGGCTGATGAATCAGCCTTTCAGCAGGAAGAACTCAAACTCGCCGGCCGCAACCTCAACCGTTTCGAGAATTTTCACGCCGGTCTGCTCCGCCCAGCCGATGATGTCGGACTTAATGCCGGGGCAGTTGCTGACCAGCTTGAGCACTTCACCGGAATTCATTCCGTTCAGCAGCTTCTTCGCTTCGACGATCGGACCGGGGCAGACCACGCCACGAATATCGAGAATCACATTCGGCTTGTGCGTTTCGCCCTTGCCCTTCAGGATGTAGTAACCGGTGCCGCCATTCGGCATCGCTTCAGTTTTTACGACCTGGTTGTGGGTTTGTTCCGCCCAGGCGAACAGGTCGTCGCGGGTGCCGGGACAATCCGACAGTAGCAACAGGATCTGTTGCTGCTTCAGGTCATTGACCACACGCTTAGCGCCCAGCAACGGTGCCGGGCAGGTCAGCCCACGCAAATCCAGCGTCACGTTGGCCTGCAATTCTCGAGTATTCATTTGATAAAGTCCCATTGGTTAATGAACGGGCACTACTTTAGTATCCCCCCTTGCCCTTGGGTTGCGGCAGGCCGGCGATTTTGGCAGCCTGCTTGGCCGGACCTACCGGGAACAAATCATACAACGCTTTGCTGTCCGCCTCTGGCCAAAATTCATTGACGCCTTTCAGCATATTGCGGAAATTTGGCGTCTGGCCGTTTTCGCGGTATTCATCACGCATGTAATTGATGATTTCCCAATGTTTCGGGGTCAGTACGATATTTTCCGCAGCGGCGATCACATTGACGACTTCTTCGCTGAAATCCGGCTCCAGCAGATAGCCTTCTGCATCGGTTTCGAGTTCATTGCCTGCAACCATGTATCCCATCTTTTTCTCCTTTGAATAAACCAAATCAATTGAATTCCAGGCCGGTAATGGCCTTGTACGGTACGAAGATGCCGCAGCCGTAGCGTCGGTGGTCACCGAGGCCGGCGTACTGCAATTGCATCGAGGCTTCGGGCTTCAGGTCGTGGATCACGAGGCTGAAGCCGTGAATGGATTGCCGGCCGTCGTCAAGCGTACTGCGCAAGCCGCAGATCAGATGACCGGCAATCTGCAATTCTTCAAGCTGGATCTTGATATGTTCCATAAACAGCACTTCGTCTCCGGCACCGACGACGATTTGCGCATGCACCGTAGCCGAGGGCTGGATCGGGCGTTTTTTCGCTGCACCGAGCTGCAACGGGCTGCCGTTAACCTCAAGCCGGCGTCCCTGCAGTGCAGCCGCGGCCTGTTCCGCGCGTGCGGCAGGCAGGCGCAGCGCCAGCTTGGCGCGCTTCGGTAGCAGCATTCCTTCGCTGCTCTCGGCCAGGCGCAGCGGCAGTATTCCCGCCAGCGGCTCATCGGCGAGCGCCGAGAAATGGCCGACCAGCGCGCCCCACAAGGCAAAGGGGTAGCCGCGGTGCAGTATTCCGCCTTCGAGATCGAACACCAGGTCAATCATTTCCGGAGCATGTTCAGTCATTCGTTACTCTGTTTCTGTGTATCCAGCCAGTTTTGCATCGTTGTGGCCCACAACTGGGCAGTCGCCGGGTCGATGTCAAAAATCGTGAAGCGGCGCCCTTCGCGGATGCGGATGCGCATCATGCTCATGCCGCCTTCGGCATGGTCGATCTGCTGCAACTCAATTTCCTGATTCCCAAGAGGAATTCGGAATTTTGCCAACTCGCTAATTTGTGCCATGCTTGTACCCTCTAGTATCATTATATTCTTATGCTATTATATTCCAAGATGCGCTGGCGACTATCAATTGGGAGTAAGTCTAGCGCTATTGGATAGGGTAATGAAATACTACTGTGGGAAGCTCAAGTACCACCCTTTAGGGTTACAAAAGATAGCCGCTAAGGGTGATGGTTTGCGTAGTAGTTGAACCGTATGATGCAGCATCGGTAAGAAATCGTGCGCCACTTGTTGCCTGAGTGGCAGAGTTTAAATAATCCAAGTTCCCGCTCTGCCGGGTCATTAAATCGTTTGCCGGCAGTTGGCTTAGGGCAGCGAGATTGAAAGGAAGATTATGGCTAAGAAGCTACATGACACCCCAAACCTCGACGAACTCGAGAATGGACCATGGCCCAGTTTTGTGACTGGCCTGAAACGGTTGGCTCAAGACAAAGATATGGTAGTTGATCTGCTTGGCCAGCTCGAAACTTCGTACCAGACCCGGAAGGGTTACTGGAAGGGCGGTACGGTCGGCGTGTTCGGCTATGGCGGCGGCGTGATTCCACGTTTTACCGAGCTGAAGAACGAAGACGAAACCCCCAAGTTCAAGGATGCGGCAGAGTTCCATACCCTGCGCATCATGCCCCCGCCCGGCATGCACTACGATACTGCCACCCTGCGCAAGTTCTGCGATATCTGGGAAAAATATGGTTCCGGTTTGATCGCACTCCACGGCCAGTCTGGCGACATGATGTTCCAGGGATGTACCACCGAGAACGTGCAGAAGGCGTTCGACGAATTCAATGAAATGGGTTTCGATCTCGGCGGTGCCGGCCCGGCCGTTCGTACCGCGATGTCCTGCGTCGGCGGCGCGCGCTGCGAGCAGTCCTGCTACAACGAAGCCAAGGTGCATCGCGCCGTGCTGAACAACTTCCTCGACGACCTGCACCGTCCGTCGCTGCCGTACAAGATGAAGTTCAAGTTCTCCGGTTGCCCGAACGACTGCATGAACTCCATCCAGCGTGCCGACATGTCCGTGATCGGAACCTGGCGCGACAATATCCGTACCGACGAAGCACTGGCGCAGAAGTGGTTTGCCAAGCACGGTATGGACGAACTGGTGAACGACGTGGTTTCCCGTTGCCCGACCAAGGCGATCCAGATCAAGGAAATCGGCAAGGTCAAGACCGGCGAGCATCTCTCCAGCGTGAAGGTGAATGACACCCACGCGCTCGAGATCAGCAATCAGGATTGCGTGCGCTGCATGCACTGCATCAACGTGATGACCGGCGCGCTGGCGGCTGGTGAAGACAAGGGTGCCACCATCCTGGTGGGCGGCAAGAGCCACCTGAAGATCGGCGGCCTGCTGGGTACCGTGGTGGTGCCGTTCATGAAGCTGGATACCGATGAAGACGTCGAAAAGCTGGTCGACATCGCCCAGCGCGTCATCGACTTCTTTGCTGAAAATGCACTGGAGCACGAGCGCACCGGCGAAATGATCGAGCGTATCGGCTTGGCCAATTTCCTCGAAGGCGTCGAGCTCGACGTGGATCCGGCCATGGTTGCCACGCCGCGTACCAATCCTTATGTCCGTACTGATGGCTGGGATGACGAGGTTGCCAAGATCAACGCCAAGAAACAATCCGCTGCCTGAGGAGAATAAATTATGAATCAAGCCGTTCAACCTGCTCAAATGCGCCGTCCGAAAGAAACCGGCGTACCGGAAAATACGCAATATCTGCATCCGGTTCTGGCAAAGAACTATGGTCAATGGAAGTACCATGACCGGCCCAGGCCCGGTGTGCTGCACCACGTCGCGAAGAGTGGTGACGAAGTATGGTCGGTGCGTGCCGGTACCCAGCGTCAGATGGACGTTTACACCATCCGCAAGCTGTGTGACATCGCCGATCAATTCGCCGAAGGCCGCGTGCGTTTCACCATCCGTTCCAACATCGAGTTCATGGTGTCCGATGTCAGCAAGGTCGACCCGCTGATCGCCGAACTGGAAAAGAATGGTTTCCCGGTCGGCGGCACGGGCAACTCCGTGTCGATGATTTCCCACACCCAGGGCTGGCTGCACTGCGACATTCCGGGTACCGACGCATCCGGCGTGGTCAAGGCCCTGATGGATGAACTGTATGACGAGTTCAAGCGCGAAGAGATGCCGAACCGCGTGCACCTGTCCACCTCATGCTGCGAAATCAACTGCGGCGGCCAGGCTGACATCGCGATCATCGTTCAGCATACCAAGCCGCCCGTGATCAATCACGACCAAGTGGCCAACATCTGCGAACGTCCGACCGTCGTGGCACGTTGCCCGGTGGCTGCGATTCGTCCGGCCATGGTGAACGGCAAGCCGTCACTGGAAGTCGACGAAACCAAGTGTATGTGCTGTGGCGCGTGCTTCCCGCCGTGCCCGCCGATGCAAATCAACGATCCGGAAAACTCCAAGCTGGCGATCTGGATCGGTGGCAAGAACTCGAACGCCCGCGGCAAGCCCACCTTCATGAAGATGGTGGCGGCCGGTCTGCCGAACCACGCACCGCGTTGGCCGGAAGTGGCGGCAGTCGTGAAGCAGATTCTGAATGTGTACAAGGAAGATGCGCGTCCGTGGGAACGCATCGCGGACTGGGTCGAGCGTATTGGCTGGCCGCGCTTCTTCGAGAAGACCGGGCTGCCGTTCACCAAGTATCTGATCGATGACTGGCGCGGCTCGCGCAACTCGTTGAATCAGTCCACGCACATCCGCTTCTGAGCTGAGGTGACTGAATGAAATTCGGTATTCTCGTTAACGAAGGACCCTACCAGCACCAGGCGAGCGATTCGGCTTACCTGTTCTGCAAGGCGGCCATCGAAAAGGGTCATGAAGTGTGGCGCGTGTTCTTCTATCACGACGGTGTCAACAATGCGTCGAAGCTGACCGAGCCGCCGCAGGACGACCGCCACATCGTGAACCGCTGGAGCAAGCTGGCGGAAGAACACAACGTGGACCTAGTGGTGTGCGTGGCCGCAGCCTTGCGGCGCGGCATCAAGGACGAAAACCTGGCGCAGGGCTTCCGCATCTCTGGTCTCGGCCAGCTGGTGGAAGCCGGCATCAAGGCCGACCGTCTGGTTGTGTTTGGCGATTGAGGGGAACGAGATGAGTGATGTAAAGAAATTCATGTTTGTTAACCGCAAGGCGCCGCACGGTTCGATCTACGCGCTGGAATCGCTCGAAGTGGTGCTGATCACCGCGGCGTTCGACCAGGATGTATCGCTGGTTTTCCTGGACGACGGCGTCTATCAGCTGAAAAAAGGGCAGCAGACCAAGGGGATCGAAACCAAGAACTTCTCGCCTGCCTACCGCGCGCTGGAAGGTTACGACATCGAGAAACTGTATGTCGAAAAGGAATCGCTCGACGCACGCGGCCTCACCGAGGATGACCTGATGGTCGACGTCACGGTACTGAGCCGCGCCGAAATGGGCGAACTGATGAATGCACAAGACGTGGTTTTGAGTTTTTAACGAAGGGGAAAACGAACATGCTACATATCGTCAATAAATCCCCGCTGGCCAATACTGCGCTGGAGAGCTGTCTGCGCGTTGCTGAACCGGGCGAAATCCTGCTGATCGAGGATGCCGTCTATGCTGCAACCACCGGCAATGCGTTCGAAGCGCAGCTGCGTGAAGCAATGGGCCGGCACAAGGTATATGTCCTGCGTCCGGATCTGGAAGCTCGGGGCGTAGCGGACCGTCTGATCGAAGGGGTATCGCCGGTGGATTACGGTGGCTTCGTCGACCTGACGATCAACAATCAAAACTGCCAATCTTGGCTTTAAAACCAGCAGTAAAACTGCACTGATAAGGAGTAACACAACATGGCTAACATCGAAGTTAACGGCAAGACCTACGAAACGGACGAAGAAGGCTACCTCATCAACCTGTCCGACTGGAACCAGGAAGTCGCCGAATACATGGCGAAGTCTGAAAATATCGTCATGACCGACCAACACTGGGAAGTGATCAACTTCCTGCGTGAGTATTTCGAGGAATATCAAATTGCGCCGGCAGTGCGCGTGCTGACCAAGGCAATCGGCAAGAAGCTGGGCGCCGACAAGGGCAACAGCGAGTACCTGTATGGCCTGTTCCCGTATGGTCCTGGCAAGCAGGCGTGCAAGATCGCCGGTCTGCCGAAGCCGACCGGTTGTATCTGATCTAAGCTGACTGAGTGGATATTTTTGCTAGGAATGCCTCATGACAAGCATATTGTTCGCAATCCTGTTTTATCTTGCTACCTTGTTGTTTGTCGTGGGCATGCTATACCGGATCAACGTTTATACGCGTACTCCGGCCCCGCTTAAGATACCCACTACCCCTGCGCCGGTCAGCACAGGCGGCGTCGTGCTGCGCCTGACCCGCGAAGTGGTGCTGTTCGAAAGCCTGTTCAAGGCGAATCTGTGGACGTGGGGCATGGGGTGGCTGTTCCACGCCAGCCTGGCCCTCGTCCTGCTGCGCCACCTGCGTTATTTCACCGACCCCGTATGGGGATGGGTCGCGTTCCTGCAACCCTTCGGCATGTACGCGGGACTCACCATGCTGCTGGGTGCGGCCGGATTGTGGGTGCGGCGCCTGTTCGTCGAGCGCATCCGTTATATCTCGACACCGTCCGATCATTTGATGCTGGTGCTGTTCCTGCTTATCGCCGCATCCGGGCTGTCGATGAGTTTCGTCGCCCACACTGACGTGGTCGCGGTGAAGGAATTTTTCCTGGGACTGATGTCGTTCAACGTGCAGTCGTTGCCCGAACACGCGGGACTGTATGTACATCTGTTCCTGGTGGCTTTGCTGCTGGTGATTTTCCCGGTCAGCAAGCTGCTGCATGCGCCCGGCGTATTTTTCTCGCCGACGCGCAACCAGGCCGACAATCCGCGCGACAAGCGCCATGTTGCGGCATGGGCCAAACAATTCGAATCAACTGACATGGGTAACACCAAATGAGTGCACCGATCACTGCACCCGCATATCGCATCATTCCCATCATTCCCGCGCTGAAGCCGGGAGCGATGGCGGAAGTAAGGTCGTTTGTCGCCAATGACAAGATCCAGGAAGCACTGGGCTTTCCGGGTCAGCTGGTGGACGACTGGCATGACCGTGTTATCGCCAAAATGGGCGAGATGCTTGGCAAGTATCGCTCGTTCAAAGTTTTCATGGATGCATGCGTGCACTGCGGCGCGTGCTCCGACAAGTGCCATTATTTCATCGGCACGCAGGATCCGAAGAACATGCCGGTGGCACGTCAGGACCTGATGCGCAGCGTCTATCGCCGCTATTTCACCATCCCTGGAAAACTGTTTCCGAAGCTGGTGGGAGCGCGCGACCTGACGCGCGAAGTGCTCGACGAATGGTACACCTATTACTACCAATGCTCGGAATGCCGCCGTTGCTCGGTGTTCTGCCCGTATGGCATTGATACCGCCGAGATCACCATGGCCGCGCGTGAAATTCTCGCGTCGGCGGGTTACGGCCAGAAGTATTCCAACGAGATCATCGGCAAGGTACACAAGATCGGCAACAACCTCGGCTTGCCCGGCCCGGCGCTGGAAGATACGCTGGAAGGGCTGGAAGAAGACGTCAAGGACGCCTGTGGTATCGACATCCGCTTCCCGATGGACGTGAAGGGCGCCGAAGTCCTGCTGATCACTCCATCCGCGGATTTCTTTGCCGAACCGCATATCGACAGTCTCATCGGTTACGCCAAAGTATTTCATGCCACCGGCACGAGCTGGACGCTGTCTTCAATGGCGTCCGAGGCGGGTAACTTCGGCATGTTCATCGGCAATTACGAGCAGCTGCGCAAGATCGCGCTGCGTATTCGCCAAGCCGCGCTCGAACTGGGCGTGAAGCGCATCGTGGTGGGCGAGTGCGGCCATGCCTGGCGCGTGGCCTACAGTTTCTGGAATACCCTGACCGGAGTCGGTGATGGCGCCGATGCGAACGATCAGTTTGCGCGGATGCTGCAGAAGCAGCTCGACCATCGCTACCGGCAGCCGACGCATATTTGCGAATTCACCTGGGACATGATCGAGCGTGGCGCGCTGTCGTTCGACAAGGAAAAGAACGACAAGCACATCATCACGTTCCACGATTCCTGCAACGTCGCGCGCGGCTCCCGCATGGGCGCGTTCGCCGGCGGACAGTTCGAAATTCCGCGAAACATCATCAAGGCAGTTGCCAACAACTACGTTGACATGTCGGCAGCGACCATTGGTGAAAAGACTTTCTGCTGCGGTGGTGGTGGTGGCCTGTTGACCGACGATCTGCTGGACTTGCGCGTCAAGGGCGCGCTGCCGCGGATGGAAGTATTGCAGCAGGTGGTCGACGAACACGGGGTCAATTTCCTGGCAACGATCTGCGCGATTTGCAAGGCGCAGTTCACCAAAGTCATGCCGATGTACGGATTCGACAGAAAAATGGTTGGCGGTGTCCACCAGTTGGTCAGTAACGCGATCATCCTGGGCGACAAGTAATAATTTACTGGAGGCAGATTCATGTCATCAACAAACGAAGCAACCCAAAACGATACCGCGAAATATACGGCTCGCCGTTTCAAGGACGGCAACAATAAAGTTCGCCGGTTGAACGATAAAATTTTTCAGGCGGGCCATACCTACAAGTGCCCGACCTACGTTCAATCCACGCCGCCCTGCCAGGGCAGCTGCCCGGCGGGTGAAGACATTCGCGGCTATCTGTCCATCGTGCGCGGCGTCGAAAAGCCGCCCGTCGGTGCCGATGGCAAGCCGGCGATGACTTGGCAGGAATACGCCTGGCGGCGCCTGACCCTGGCCAATCCGTTTCCGGCGATCATGGGACGTGTCTGCCCAGCGCCGTGCGAAAGCGGCTGTAACCGCAACGAAGTGGAAGACCGTGTCGGCATCAATTCGGTGGAACATTTCCTGGGCGAATACGCGATTGCCAACAATCTGGCCTACCAGAAAACCGCAGCGCCGACCGGCAAGAAAGTCGCGGTCATTGGCGGCGGTCCGGCCAGCTTGTCCTGTGCCTATCAACTGGCGCTGAAGGGCCACGACGTCACCATTTTCGATGACCATGAGTTCCTCGGCGGCATGATGCGTTACGGCATTCCGGGCTTCCGTGCGCCGCGCAACGTGCTGGATGCGGAAATCCAGCGCATTCTCGACCTCGGTGTCAAGGCCCGCATGAAGTGTCATGTCGGCAAGGACATCACGATGGAGCAGATTCGCCAGGAATTCGATGCAGTATTCCTCGGCTTGGGCGCCCAGGGCGGCCGCGCGCTGCCAATCGCCGATGGCGATGCGCCGAACGTGGTGACAGCAACTGCTTTCCTGAAAGCCTTCAACGATGGCCGCCTGCAGCACGTGGGCAAGCGTGTGGTTGTGGTGGGTGGCGGTGATACCTCCATCGACGTCGCGACCATTGCGCGCCGTCTTGGCCATATCCAGCATGCCCATCCGACCGAAACCGAACTGGCGATTACCGGCCAACTCGCGCACGATGTGGCGGAAATTTCGACCAAGCAGGGCGCCGATGTGACCCTGACCTCGCTGGTCCCGCTCGAGAAGATGCAGGCCAGCAAGCATGAAGTGGAACAGGCACTCGCCGAAGGCATCGAGATTCGCGGTGGCCTGGTGCCGGTCAGCATTGTGCGCGATGCCAACGGTCGTGCCACGGCACTGCGCGTCGCCCAATGCGAAGCGAAAATGGCGGGCGGCAAGCTGGACATCAAGACCCTCGAAGGCACCGAGCAAGACATCCCGGCCGACCTGATCGTCTCGGCGATCGGCCAGTCAGTGGACTTCACCGGCCTGGAACAATTCAACAACGGCAAGGGCGGCGTAACGACTGACCGCACCTATCAGGTGGCCGGCCAGCCGGGCGTATTTGCCG
This sequence comes from Gallionella sp., assembly GCA_035702405.1. Taxonomy (GTDB): domain Bacteria; phylum Pseudomonadota; class Gammaproteobacteria; order Burkholderiales; family Gallionellaceae; genus Gallionella. Next base: position 10,521 of record DASSQR010000023.1, read on the forward strand.
GTGGCGACCTGATTCGTCCGCATCTGCTGACGACCGCAGTCGGCCACGGTTCCATCGCCGCGGAAGGCATCGACAGTTACCTGAGCGGGCTGGAAATCGGCAAGCGTCCCAAGGTCGACGTGCATCCATTCGACCTGCCGCACAAGATGGCGGAAAAGGGACTCTCGATTACCGAACAGCACGAGCCGACCCGCGGCACCTGCTTCTCCAATTTCGCGGTGCACAACTTCGACAACCGCGCGGACCGTTATGTGATTCCGCATGACAAGCTGTTCCTCGGGCATTTCACGCCGGTGGCACGCAATGCGCGCGAAGTGATTACCCTGAACAAGGAAAGCGCGCTGGGCAATTTCGAAGAGCGCCTGAATCCGCTCACCGAGCAGCAGGTCGTGGCCGAAGCCAAGCGTTGCATGAGTTGCGGCATGTGCTTCGAATGCGACAACTGCGTGGTGTATTGCCCGCAGACGGCGGTGAAACGCGTCAAGAAGGCGCAGTCCACCACCGGGCGTTATGTGGAGACCGACTACGACCGTTGCATCGGTTGCCACATCTGTGCTGACGTATGCCCGACTGGCTATATCCAGATGGGTCTGGGTGAGTAATTGACATGTTGAGACTGATTGCGTTGCTGGTAGCCTGCCTGCTGAGTTTCTCGGCAGGTGCTGCAGGAAATTCACTGAAGCCCGAGCTGGATATCGGCAAGGGCGGCCAGTGTGTGAAGGACCCGCAGTGGATGGTGAAAAATCACATGCAGTTGCTGAAGCACCAGCGCGACGAGACCGTCCGCAAGGGCGTGCGCGATGACAAGCTGAGCCTGAAGAACTGCATCGAGTGCCATGCCAGCACCCAGGACAACAGCGTAATCGGTCGCAAGGATAGTTTTTGTGAAGGATGCCACCGTTATGAGGCAGTCAGCATCGATTGCTTCGAATGCCATTCGAGCAAACGGCGAGCCGCGTGGGAGCAGCGCAAATGAGCGACGTTAATGTACTGCGCAGGCAGTTCCTGAAAAACTCAGCGGGCGTGGCGGCGATTGCCATTGCGCCCGGCATGCTGCTGTACCAGGTTGCGCACGGCAAGACCGAAGGCGTATCGAACAAGGTGCGCTGGGGCATGCTGATCGACACCACCGGTTGCAAGGAAGGTTGCCGCGAATGCGTGACCGCCTGCAACAAGGAGAACGGCCTGTCCGGCGGCACCAAAGCGACTGACTCGCAATGGATTCGCAAGGTCGAGCTGAAAGACGTGAACAACGGCCGCACGCTGTCGCTGCCGATGATGTGCCAGCACTGCGAAAATCCGCCCTGCGTGCAGGTGTGCCCGACCACGGCGTCGTTCAAGCGTGATGACGGCATCGTGCTGGTCGACCGCCATCGCTGCATCGGCTGCCGTTACTGCATGATGGCCTGCCCGTACAAGGCGCGCTCGTTCGTACATGAACCGCTGCATGACCAGAATCCGGACGTGCCGCGTGGCAAGGGTACGGTGGAAGCCTGCTCGATGTGCGTGCATCGCGTGGATCAGGGCAAGATTCCGGCCTGTGCCGAAGCATGCCCGAACAAGGCGATCCTGTTCGGCAATCTCAACGATCCGGAGAGCGAAATAGCGAAGAAGATTCGCACCGTCGCCTCCACGCAGGTGCGCGCTGATCTGCAACTCAACACCGGCATTCGTTATCAAGGGTTATAAGTCAAATGGCTAGTCATTCTGCGTTGTACTTCAAGAACCGCCTGTTCTGGGCGCTGGTTGCAGCGGGCGGTCTGGTGGCGATGATGGGATTGTTCGCCATGCATTACATGGAGACGCACGGTCACATCGTCACCGGCATGAATAACCAGATCGTGTGGGGCATGCCGCACGTGTTCGCGATCTTCATGATTGTGGCTGCGTCCGGCGTACTGAACGTCGCGTCGATCGGGTCGGTATTCGGCAAGGCGGCCTACAAGGCCCGGGCACCGCTGGCGGGTCTGCTGTCGATCGCATTGCTGGCCGGCGGCCTGACCGTGCTGATGCTGGACTTGGGGCGGCCCGACCGTTTCGTCGTCGCCGCGACCAACTACAACGTGACCTCGGTGTTCGCGTGGAACATCGTGCTGTACTCCGGCCTGTTCGGCTCGGTCGCGGTTTACCTCTGGACCATGATGGAGCAGCGCATGTATCCGTGGTCCAAGCCAGCCGGCTTGCTGGTATTTGCGTGGCGCTTTATCCTTACCACCGGTACCGGTCTGATTTTCGCGTTCCTGACCGCACGTCAGGCGTATGGCTCGGCCCTGTTGCCGCCGTTGTTCATCGTCATCTCCTTTGCATGGGGTCTGGCGGTGTTCCATGTCGTGCAGGCTGCCATCAACAAATGGAACAACAAGGTGCTTGATCCGGCGATTCATCAACGCATGAAGAACCTGCTCGGCGTGTTCATCCTCGGCGCGCTGTATCTGGTCGTGGCCTATCACATGACCAACCTGTATTTCGCACAGCAGTCCGGTTTTGAACGCTTCATCCTCCTGGATGGCGGCGTGTTCCCGCAGCTGTTCTGGTGGGGCTTCGGCGTGCTGGGCACCGTGCTGCCGCTGCTGCTGATCTACCATCCGCGTCTGGGAAAGACCCGGTGCGTGGTGGCGGCGTCGCTGCTGGTCATCCTGGGCGGGTTCGCGTTCCTGTACGTGTTCATCATCGGCGGCCAGGCTTATCCGCTGTCGATCTTCCCCGGGTTTGAAGTCACCAGTACCTTCGCCGATGGCCAGATTACGAATTACACGCCGTCGCTGCCGGAAATCGTGCTGGGCTTTGGCGGTCTGGCGGTCGCTTTCCTGTTAACTACCATCGGCGTGCGCGTGCTCGATTTCATGCCACGTGACAAATCACACGCCGCCGACTGATCCCGCCATGAACCGGATGCTGATCTCGGCAGCGCACAAATCCTCCGGTAAAACATTGGTCAGCATCGGGCTGTGTGCCGCGCTCAAGCAGCGCGGCCACGCGGTCCAGCCCTTCAAGAAGGGACCCGACTACATCGACCCGATGTGGCTCTCCCAGGCGGCCGGTCATGCCTGCCGCAACCTCGATCTGTACCTGATGGAGAACGATGACGTCATCGCGACCTTCGAACGGCACAGTTCCGAAATCAACCTCGTCGAAGGCAACAAGGGGCTGTATGACGGCCTCGCGCTCGACGGCAGCAACAGCAATGCGGCACTCGCCAAGCTCCTCGATCTTCCAGTGTTCCTGGTGATCGATGCGCGCGGCATGACGCGCGGCATTGCGCCGCTGATTCTCGGCTATCAGGCCTTCGATCGCGACATCCAGATCGCGGGCGTGATTCTCAACAATCTCGGCGGCAGGCGCCATGAAGCCAAACTGCGCGCCGTGATCGAACACTATACCGACGTGCCGGTGGTTGGCGCGATCCAGTATGACGAGCATCTCGGCATCATCGAGCGCCATCTCGGGCTGATGCCGAGCAATGAATCATCGGAGGCGACTGCCAAGATCAAACAGATTGGCGACGCGATCGAGCAACAGGTCGATCTCGACAAGCTGTTGCAGTTGTCGGTGAAACCGCCGCGTGCGGAGACGCCGCCGCAACCACAGTTGCAGGTGTTCCCCAGTAGCGGTACGGTCAAAATCGGCGTCGCGCGCGACCGCGCGTTCGGGTTTTATTACGCCGACGACCTCGATGCGCTGGTCGCAGCGGGCGGCGAAATCGTGCCGTTCGACGCGATCGGCGATGCGCATTTGCCCCAAGTAGATGCGCTGTACATCGGTGGCGGCTTTCCGGAAATGTTCGCGGCGGAGCTGGAGCAGAACGCCTCGATGCGCAGCGAAATCAAATCGGCCATCGCGAACGGCATGCCGGTCTATGCGGAATGCGGCGGACTGATGTATCTGTCGCGCAGCATCAGCTACCAGGACAAGACCTTCCAGATGGTCGGTGCGATTCCCGGCGACGTGCAGATGCACGTCAAACCCATCGGGCGCGGCTACGTGCACCTTGGGGAAAACACCAATCATCCGTGGCCGCGCCCGGATGTGCCGGCCAAACAAATCCGCGCGCACGAGTTCCACTATTCGAGCCTGGAAAATCTTCCGCCCGATTGTCAGTTCGCTTACCATGTTGAACGTGGCCACGGCATCAACGGGCAGCAGGATGGCATCATCCTGAACAACTTGCTCGCGTCGTACACGCATCTTCGTACCATCGGCAGCTGCTACTGGGCTGCCCGTTTTGTCGCCTTTATTCAGCAAGTCAAAGCCGCCAGGTCCGGCAGCTAGTGCCGGCGGCGGTTAAACCAACATTTCGTACGGGACAACATGACACATCCATTCGCACAATACATTCAGACGCTCGGCAAGGGTAAGCGCGGTGCGCGCAACCTGACCCAAGAGGAAGCCGAGCATTCGATGGACATGATTCTCACCGGCCAGGTCGAGCCGGTGCAGCTTGGCGCCTTCCTGATGCTGATGCGCATCAAGGAAGAGACTTCCACCGAAATAGCTGGCTTCACCCGCGCCGCGCGCCGGTCGCTGCACATGCCCGCGGACTTTCCGAAGGTCGACCTGGACTGGGCGGCCTATGCGGGCAAGCGGCGCCAGCTACCGTGGTTCGTCCTGTCCGCGCTGCTGCTTGCGAGCCACGGCGTCAAGGTGCTGATGCATGGCATCAGCGTGAATACCCCGGAGCGCATCTATGCGCCGGAAGCCTTGGCTTCGCTTGGCATTGCGGCGTGCAATTCGTTTGACGAAGCCGCGCGCGAACTGCGCCAGCGCAATTTCGCATTCCTGCAGCTCGACGTGATGAATCCGGAATTGCAACGCATCATGGACCTCAAGGAAATCCTCGGCCTGCGTTCGCCGATCCACACCGTGGTGCGCCAGATGAACCCGGCGGGTGCGGCGGCTTCCATCATGGGCATTTTCCACCCCGGTTACGACACCACGCACCAGGGCGCGGCCGAAATCCTGCAGGACGCCAACCTTGCGGTGTTCAAGGGCGAAGGCGGCGAATCGGAGCGAAATCCGGATACGGATTGCCTCGTGAAGCTGTACGTGAACGGCGCGGTGTCGGAAGAAACCTGGCCCGCGATGTTCAGCACGCGCCACATGAAAGATGACACCATGGACATCGCCCGCCTCGGTCAGGTGTGGCGCGGCGAAGCGACGGACGAATATGGCGAGGCCGCGGTCATCGGCACTGCCGCCATTGCGCTGCGCGCAATGGGACGCGCCGCCAGCATGGCCGACGCCGAACGCCAGGCCACCGAACTGTGGCAAGGACGCAACCGCGAATTTTTCGGAGCCTGAGATGGATTACCTGCCGATTTTTCTGCATGTAAAAGGCAAACACTGCCTGGTCGTCGGCGGCGGAGAAGTCGCACACCGGAAGGTATCGGTGCTGCTGGACGCGGGCGCGACCGTAAAAGTCGTCGCGCCGGAACTATCACACTCTTTTGCGAACCTGACCGGCATCGAACATGTCGCGGAACGGTTTGAGCCGCACCACCTGGAGGGCGCGGTGCTCGCGATTGCGGCCACCAATGACCACGGGGTCAACTGGCAGGTGTCACAACAGGCGCGCCAGCGCAACATTCCGGTGAACGTGGTCGACAACCCCGCGCTGTGCAGTTTCATCATGCCGGCAATCCTCGACCGTTCGCCACTGATGGTGGCGTTCTCCAGCGGCGGCGCATCGCCGGTGCTGACGCGAATGCTGCGCGGTCGGCTCGAAACGCTGATTCCGCAAGGCTACAGCCGCCTTGCTGCGTTTGCCGCGCGCTTCCGCGAGACCGTCAAGGCGCGCATCAGCAATCCGTCCAAGCGCCGCATCTTCTGGGAAAACGCGCTCGAAGGCATCGTCGCCGAGAAAGTGTTCGCGGGCGACGAGGCGAGCGCCGAAGCGATGCTGATGAACCAACTGGAACACGACAAGGAAGGCCCGCGCGGCGAGGTGTACCTGGTCGGCGCCGGCCCGGGCGACCCGGACCTGCTCACCTTCCGCGCACTGCGCCTGATGCAGAAGGCCGACGTGGTGGTGTACGACAACCTCGTGTCCAAGGCGATCGTCGAAATGACGCGGCGCGATGCACACCGCATCTATGTCGGCAAGAAGCGCGCCGAGCACACCATGGTGCAGGAAGATATCAACGACCTGCTGGTGCGGCTGGCCAAGGAAGGCAAGCGCGTACTGCGCCTCAAGGGCGGCGACCCGTTCATCTTCGGGCGCGGTGGCGAAGAAATCGAAACCCTGTCCGAACACGGCATCATGTTCCAGGTGGTGCCCGGCATCACTGCCGCCGCCGGCGTCGCGTCCTATGCGGGCATCCCGCTGACGCACCGCGATTACGCGCAGTCGTGCATGTTCGTCACCGGCCATCTGAAGGATGGCACGATGAACCTCGACTGGGACGCCTTGGCCCGGCCGCGCCAGACCGTCGTGGTCTACATGGGGCTGCACGGACTCGAAACCCTTTGTCACCAACTTGTCGCGCATGGCCTGCCAGGCGACACACCGGCTGCCATCGTGCAGCAGGGAACCACGCAAAACCAGCGGGTGTTTACCGGCACGTTGTCCACGTTGCCCGGCATCGCCCAAGCCGAAAAACCGCAGGCGCCGACCTTGATTATCGTCGGCGGCGTTGTTTCGCTCCGCAAGAAGCTGGCGTGGTTCAATCCAATAAGACCTGAAACCAAGCAGGCGGAATAACCCGGATTAACCATCAGTCACATCCATATCCCTCTCTCTGGCAGAGAGATAGCCAGTGACTTGGCGGCTAGGCCGCCTGGTCGAATGGCTAGTCATTCCATCAGGGTAAGGGAGAATCACATCCCCTCTCACTTGCAGGGAGAGGGTGGGGGAGAGGGTAGAAGCGTTGTTTCATGCACTACCCCTTCAGACCTCCCGTTGCAAGGGAAGTGGTTTTGTCCTGACGGCCAATCCGGGCCAAGAGCAGTAAAACAACCAAAACCACAATTCCTTAAGGAGGGAAGCAATGAAACGCATCACAATGAAAGGGCTGCTGCTGGGCGCCATGCTGCTGTTGAGCATCGGTTCCGCCGCTGCCGAAGAAGCAAGAATGAAACCGTTCGTGCTGGGGTCGAAGGGCGCCGGCACCGTCGCGGAAAAAACCGAACAGGCCAAGACGGCCCTGCAGGCAGCCGGATTCCAGGTGGTCGGCAGCTATTCACCCTATGCCGACGCAAACATCCTGGTCGTCACCAACGACGAGATGAGAACAAACGCGGCCGGTTCCGACAAGGGCGGCTTCGGCGCGGCGCAACGTGTCTCCATCACCAAGTCCAAGGATGAAGTCCAGGTGAGCTATACCAACCCGGTCTACATGTCGAATGTGTACCGCATGAAGGGCGACCTGAAGAACGTGTCGGACAAGCTGGCTGCTGCGCTTGGCCGCGTCGAGGAATTCGGTTCCAAGAACGGCATGACCGCCGCGCAGGCGCGCAAGTACCACTACACGATCGGTATGGAATATTTCGACGAACCGGACACGCTGGCCGAATACCCCAGCTATGCCGAAGCCGTGAAGGCAGTAGAAGCCAAGCTGTCGAACAACAGCAACGGTGTGACGAAGGTCTATCGCGTCGACGTGAGCGGCAAGGAAGAAACCGTATTCGGCGTCGGCCTGAAAGGCCCGACCCCTGCCGACAAGTACATGGATGACAAATTCATCATGAGCGAGATCGACTTCAAGGACCTGAAGTCGACCGCGCACCTGCCGTACGAAGTGCTGGTATCAGGCAACAAGGTATACGCGCTCTACGCCCGTTTCCGCATCGCGATCAACTTCCCTGACCTCAGCATGATGGGGGCCAACAGCTTCATGAACATCATGAGTACCCCGGACGCAATCCGGAATGTGTTGAAGAAGACGGTACAGAAGTAAGCGACTGAAAACCGAATGCGGGAGCCGGGTGTGTTAGCACTTGGCTCCCGCATTTTTTTGGAGCGAATGTTCTCGTTCTTAGCCGCCAACCTTCTGACGCAAGTGCTCGATGACCTTGCTGTGTTCATGCTGCGGGCTGAACATTACCAATTCGGCATCCTTGCTGACCTTGACGGTGTGTCCGGGTGGCCAGTAATACAGGTCGCCGCCGCTGACCACTTCGCTGGCGCCGTCTGCATAGGTGACGGTGAGTTCGCCTTGCAGCAGGTAGCCCCAGTGCGGCGCCTGGCACAGGTTGCCCTCCAACCCCTGAAGGAGAGGTGCGATGTCGGTACCCGCGCCGAGCGAAAAGTATTCGCCGCCAATCTTGCTGTAGCCTGAGGCGTCACCAAAATCCGTCTGTTGCCGCACCTTGGCGCCCGGAACATCGATTTTGACCGGGATGTCGTTTTTTGCGATTTTCATGTCACTTTCCTCCGATGTGAATACAACGGTAAAAGGCAGGGCTGACCAAATTCAGAAACCAATTCATCGGGTGGCAATATCATTTGTATCCACATATCCATCAAGTCGGTGCACACGGTATTACGGCTTGAGCGGCGCTGTATCGCCAGTTCTTCTACTAACCCCTCGGCATTGTCCTGCGTCGTAACAAGTGAGTACCAGGCAGCAGACAGCCGACTGAGAGCGTAAAGATGCCGGCGATGGACACAAAAATCGAAATCATCGGCCCACCGCGTAAACCAGCGCCCACGAAAACCAGAACAGGCGCTGCTTTCGGAAACGCCCCGGAACGATAGAGGGTGAGGCAGAACGGCCAGTATTTGATTATCGCTGGATTCAGGGTCAAGCCCGGAACGGCGAAGTCACAGGGTTGCGCGCCGGATCAACAACACTTCCGCCGGCGGGATTAAACGCGATATCCTCTTTCAAGATCAAGCGCACCCCGCCATGGCTGGCGAAGGGCAGAAACTACTGCCGTTTCCGGAACGCCCATTCACCGCTCTGGACTTGGGAAAACTCGTACTTTTCGGGAAAGTTTTTGGCCAGAATGGCCGATAGCCACAGTCGCTCCGATGGGGTGATCTGTTCGTTCCAGTAGACTTGTTCGATGATCTCGCCGACGCGGCGGTGTTGCTGGATGTTGGATTCCAGGGACCAGCGCGCGGCTTCGAAGGCGGCTTCGCGGTTGGCTTCTTCGCGGTCCTGTTCGGTCTTTTTCGAGGTCTCGTAGCGGCTGAGTGCCCCGGAGTATTTCTCATAGTTGAGCGCATATACGATGCGGCGAATCGGTGTTGGGTCGCCGCTCGCGAAAAAGTCGCCCCACAGCATGTCCAGAATGGCGCCATCAACAGGTTCCACAGTCCGGAGATCAACCTGTTTCTGCAGATACCTGCGCGCGTCGGCCTGCTTGCGCAAATAAGCGAGTGCTTCCGGCGTGCCCGATAAATTGGCGGCATACAGCAACGTATCCCGGTCTGCGCCCTTGAGTCCGTTTAGTTGAGTTAACCAGCCCTCAACTCGGGCTGGGTTTGTCGCCATCACCCTTGCGAGGAAGGCCGCTACCGGCGCGGCACTTTCCGGTTTGGCGAGACTGCCGGCTTCCCGCAGTTTCTGAACTTCGGCGACAAAACGCTCCGGAGTCGGATGCTCGTAGTAATGCGTAATCCAGTCGTCTGCCTGCGCAAAGCCGGATGCGATAAGGAGGCCGATGGCCAGCAGCCGGCCAAAGTGTGTGAAGAGTCTTGTCATGATTTTGATGGACATTACTGGCGCGGCTAAGTTCTTTCGCGGGCCGGAATTCGGGAGCGAGAATGTCAGCGATCTTGAAGTGTGCTGTCAAGTCGAAGCCTGCCAGATGCCGGACATGACGCGTTGCACGGGGACAACATACGTGCCTGATTGCGGCTCATCACAATAGCAGTCTTTTCTTATATAACCCTGTGCTTCGCGCGGTTGAAATAAGTATTGGCGCCCCCATAACCCCATTACATACAATTCAGGACTAATTGAAAACCATGTCGATCCAACCAACCGAAATCAAGCTGCACCAGCAGTCGCGCGTGCTGGAAATCAGCTTTTCCGACAACGTCACTTATCAGTTGCCTTACGAATATCTGCGCGTGTATTCGCCTTCGGCCGAGGTGACCGGCCACGGGCCGGGTGAGGCGGTGCTGCAGACCGGCAAGAAGAATGTGGGAATCCGCGAGATCGTGCCGGCCGGCAGTTATGCCATCCAGATCGAGTTTGACGACGGGCATGATTCCGGCATTTACACGTGGGAATACCTGCACGAGTTGGGTGCGCGCCAGGCGGAGCTGTGGCAAGACTATCTTGACCGTCTGGCTGCGGCGGGTGAGAGCCGCGAAGCGCGTTAATAGGCTAGAATTCAGGCAGTACGAAATCTCAAGCGGGCTGTCGCCTTGTCAGCCCGAATCCATTTTTCAATCCAGGAGCAAGAAATGAGCATTAGCGAAAATGATGTGCAGAATGCACTGAAGAATCTGATCGACCCCAACACCAAGAAGGACTTCGTCAGCGGCAAGTCTGTGAAGAACGTCAAGATCACCGGCGCTGACGTGGCGCTGGACATTCTGCTGGGCTATCCCGCGCAGAGCGTGTGGGATGAAATCCGTGCGATGGTCGAGAATCACCTCAAGGCAGCGTTGCCCGGCGTCGGCAAGGTCACCGCGAATGTTTCCAGCAAGGTGGTGCCGCATGCGGTGCAGCGCGGCGTGAAGCTGGTGGAAGGCGTGAAGAACATTATCGCCGTGGCGAGCGGCAAGGGCGGTGTGGGCAAATCCACCACCGCCGTAAACCTGGCGCTGGCGCTGTCCGCCGAAGGCGCGCGCGTCGGCATTCTGGATGCAGATATCTACGGTCCGTCGCAACCGACCATGCTCGGCATCTCGGGCATGCCGGAGTCGACCGACGGCAAGTCGATGGAACCGATGCAGGCCCATGGGTTGCAGGCAATGTCGATCGGCTTCCTGATCGACAGCCACGACACGCCGATGGTCTGGCGCGGCCCGATGGTCACCCAGGCGCTCGACCAACTGTTGCACCAGACCCGCTGGGACAATCTGGATTACCTGGTGCTGGACCTGCCGCCGGGCACCGGCGACATTCAGCTGACCCTCGCGCAAAAGGTGCCGGTGACCGGCGCCGTGATTGTCACGACGCCGCAGGACATCGCGTTGATGGACGCGCGCAAGGGCCTCAAGATGTTCGAGAAGACCGGTATCAAGATCGTCGGCATCGTCGAGAACATGAGCACTCACATCTGCTCCAAGTGCGGCCATGAAGAGCATATCTTCGGCGCCGGCGGCGGCGAGAAGATGTGTGCCGACTACAACGTGGAATTCCTCGGCGGCCTGCCGCTGGACATCAACATCCGCGAACAGACCGATTCCGGCCGTCCGACCGTGGTCGCCGACCCGAATGGCAACATCGCGAAATCGTATAAGCAGATTGCGCGTCGCGTTGCGGTGAAGATCGCGGAGATGGCGCAGGATCACAGCGCGGCCTTCCCGAAGATCGTGGTGCAGAACACCTGACAGACCTCAAATAAAATGCTCCCTGGTAGCAGGGAGCATTTGTTCAATAGGCGCGCGCTAAGTATTTTGGCCATCCTATTTGACGCAAAACATTGCGTCAAATAGGATGGCTAATTTACGTTAGATCTCGCCAGCCGATATGCTTCCTTTTCCTATCGACCCAGCAAAGATATTGGCGTTTGCCGTTTTCGAACTACGCCTGTTGTTGGCGGGGTACGTAGGCAGCAATATTGAGGCCGACCCTTCGGTTCGCGCCGCCGCACATCTCGCCTACGCACTACACAATCAAGCCTTGGCAGTTCTTGAGGGCAAATCGTTCAACGCTGCAGAGGCGGTAGAAGCAATCTCAAGAGTGGACAAAATGTTTGGAGAAAACTTTGTGCAACAGCTCTTGGAAGCTGCAAACCGTGAGGTCTAACCCTGCGCTCAAGCGGGACCGCGCAAAAGCGCGCGGCCCCTTAGCTCCACGTTGGGCCTCATAATGTCTGAGCCAAATCGCCAATACGCTTATTTTTCACTTCATGGAGCTTTTGACCCTGGAGAGATAACTTTGACGGTCGGTGTTCAACCATCGGAGTGCTGGAACAAAGGAGACCTTCATCCAACACGTAGATTTGAGCGAAAGGCCAGTCACTGGAAGCTTAGATCACGCTTGTCGGAGTGGGAACCAATCGAAGCACATATCGCGGATGTTTTAGCACAATTAGAGGAAAATCCGGCGGGCTTTATCAAAGTATCTGAGATGCATGGCGGGTGTATGCAGCTTGTTGGCTTTTTCCATGATGGCTATCCTGGCCTTCACTTCGAGCCTGAGCTTGTGCTTGGACTTGCCAAGTACCATCTTGAGATCGACTTTGATTTCTATAACCTTTGGTCCGATGCACGTGAAGATACTTAAAGACAAGCCAAAACCATCCATCAAGCGGGATCGCCTATCGGCGATTCCATCATAACGAGGGAATTTATATGCAGAACGACGAACAGGAAATACGCCAACTGGTCTCTACCTGGATGGATGCAAGCAAGGCGGCTGACTTCGAGAAAGTGCTGTCGTTGATGGCGGACGATGTGGTCTTTCTGGTGCCCGGCCGGGCACCCATGGGTAAAGCCGACTTTGCCGCCGCGGCGCAGACGCAATCAGGGCAGAACGCGCCAAAATTTGATGGCACAAGCGAGATTCAGGAAATCAGGATCCTGGGTGACTGGGCCTTTATCTGGACCAGGATGTCCGTCGCGGTAACTCCGCCCGGCGGTGCTCAGCCGGTGACGCGTGCAGGACATACCATGACCATCCTGCAAAAGCAGAACGGCAAATGGCTGCTGGCGCGTGATGCCAACATGCTGGCGCCAGTGCCGAGATGACCCCATCAGCGCCGGTCGGGTTTAAACCTGACTGGCGTCCTTAACAAGCGTTAACCAAGCGTCATTCCCGTGCAGGCGGGAATCCAGTTCCTTGAATCGGCTGAGTTCCCGCCTGCGCGGGAACGTCATATTTGCCTGCTCCAGTACTTCCCAAAGAAAATCATATATTCTGTTTGACGCAAGGTTTTGCGGCGAATAGGATGGCTGCTTTACGTTAGGCGCTACTGGCCATGAACCGAATCTTCATAATCCTGTTTGCCCTGATTTTTTTGATGCCCCTGCACGCCGAGGCGCGATACATATCGTTATCGCAAATCGATGCGACGCTCGAAGAAGTCCTTCCCCACGCAAATGGGTACCCGCCCGTCTTCACATCAGATGAACAACGCTGGGAGATCTCTGGCAAGCTTAAGGATTTACTGCAACTGCTGGATACGGCATCACGCGATTATCCTGACGACAACGAACTCCTGTTCCGCGTCGCCTATGCAAATGCCTTGGGGCACAACCTTGAGATTCCCGGTTGCGGCAACCGAGCGATTGATGCATTTAAGCGCTTGATCGAAAAAGACCCCAATAACAAGCGCGCGAACCTCTACTACGGTATTTTCCTGTCGCAAACAATGTTGATTTCCAAGAGTATCCCATATCTTCAGCGTGCAATCGAACTTGGTGTGCCGGAGGCGCACCGCAACCTTGGTTTCGTATATATCGCGCAGCGAGATGGCGAACGTGCGCTCGCCGAATACAAGGCATATCTTTCGGTTCATCCGGATGATGCAGAGGTCAAGGGAATCATCAGCAAACTCGAACAACGAGGCATTTCTGCATTTCCCATAAAGACATTTCCGGTGTTATCGCCGGGTCTGTCCGGGAGCGGTTCTGCCTCGAATGCGCCAACACCATAACTGGCAATGACGATGGCGTATAACCAATCTTCCTGTCTGAAACCGGCATTCGTTATCTTTGCTGCTCAACTAGCTCTGTGTTCACCCAGTGCGTTTGCGTGGTGCGCAGATCATCCAACGGTAGCCGAGGAATTCGGACGCAGCGCCGTGGTGCTGGTGGCCAAGGTGGTCGCCGAAGAGAAGGTGATTGCCAGCGGCGACTACGTTGATGGCATCAACTACCGGCTATCGGTTAGCGAGGTGCTGCGCGGCGAGCAGAAAAAGAGCCTTACGCTGTTCAGCGAAGACAGCAGTGGACGATTCCCAATGAAGGTTGGCGAGAGTTACCTGGTCTTTGCGTCGGCCGAACAGGGGCTGTTGCCGGGTCAGCCTGCATTTACAGTCAATAATTGCGGTAATTCTGGTCTGCTTTCCGAGTCACAGCCCAAGTTGCAGGAAGTACGCCGCCTTGCGAAGAGGTAAGCTGACCACCATTAAACGTGGCATCGCAAGCTCGCCTGCGAGCCATAACGGACGGCGACTACAAAACAGGATGACGTTTATCCGCAATCTTCTCTTTCACGCATAACCTCTGCGATTTCGTGCGCTTCTTTCTTCTCGGGGTTGTCCTTGCCAGCAGAAAGGATATGGCGTCTAATCTGGTTCGCATTGCCGGCCGCTGCAATTGCCGGAGTGTGTTGACGGATGCCTCCGTCAGCTTTTCCAAAGCGGTCGTTTCATGTCTGGCTTGTCTGGTTCTGTTTCGAAATTTTCATACAGGAGAATAAAGAATGGATATTCAGCAAACCCACCCCGGCACCGCAACACGGGCACATGCGCACGTTGGTGATGAGCAAGCACCAGTGGGCTCGTGGTTAGGCATGGTCACTGCCACGAATCCGCCCATCGGCAGTTTCAACGACCTGATCTCGTTTCACTCAAACGGTGTCGTGACCGAATCGCGCCGCTGCGTCGTGCCGGGCACCCCTTTCGGGAACATGCAGGAGACGACCGGGCATGGTGCGTGGAAGTCGACGGGCAAGCACGCTTTCGAAGCATTCTTCCGTTTCCTGCTGCAAAACCAGGACACCGGTGCGCCACTCGGCACCGACAACATCCGCTTGGTGTTGACGCTGGACCGGCAGAGCGGTGCGCTCAGCGGGACCTTTCAATCCCAGGTCAAGGACATGGCAGACACTGTTTTGATAACCGTTGACGGAACCTATTCGGCGACGCAGATCACCGTGTGAGTTTGGGCTATCCCCTGGTAAAGTCCGATGACGCTTTGAAGAACGGTATGATATCCGCGCCTTTGCCTGGTGAGACCATGAACGGATTCGCGAACTATCAGGATTTTGATGCGTTGGGCCTTGCGGAGCTGGTACGCACGCGGCAGGTATCTCCGAAGGAATTGCTGCGGGAGGCACAGGCACGACTGGCAGCGGTGAATCCGCTTCTGAATGCGGTTATCTGCCCGATGGATTCCCTCGCCGAGTCGTTGGCGGCTCATACGGACTTCGGAGCGCCTTTTTGCGGTGTGCCGTTTCTGGTCAAGGACATCATGCTGCCGTTTGCCGGATTCCCGCTGTCGAACGGCAGTGCCGCCATGAAAAGCTATGTCCCCCCGGCAAACAGCGATATGGCCAACCGGCTGATCAAGGCGGGGCTGATCCCGTTCGGCAAAACCAACACCGGGGAGTTGGGTGCTTCCGCCCTAACCGCTCCCGCGGCTTTCGGCGAAACCAGAAACCCGTGGGATCTGCGGCTGAATGCCGGCGGTTCCAGCGGCGGCAGCTCCGCGGCAGTCGCCGCCCGGGTGGTTCCGATGGCTTATTCCAGTGACGGCGGCGGCTCGATTCGGCTGCCGGCTTCATATTGCGGGATTTTCGGCTTCAAGCCGTCGCGCGGGCTAAACCGGTTTGAGGATATGTCTCAGGCGTGGGGCGGCGCGGTGGTGAGCCATGTATCCACCATCAGTGTGCGGGACAGCGCGGCCTATCTCGATATGGTGACAGCCATTACCGATGAAGGATACTCGGCGGCAAATCCGCCGGAACACTCCTATTTGCGGGCGACGATGCAATGCCCGCGCCGCCTCCGGATTGGCCTGATTACCCAGTCCCCCATGAAGAGGCGGGTCGATCGCGAGTGCGTCGCCGCGGCGCAGAACGCGGCGAAATATTGCGAGCAACTCGGCCACCATGTCGAGATTGCTGCATGGCGCCATGATGGAATGAAACTGATGCGCGCATTCCTGACCATCGTCTTTTACTCCACGTCGCAAGACGTTGCTGAAATGGAGCAACTGCTCGGGCAGGCGCAACGGGATATGCCACTGGAGCTGAATACGCGATTTATGGCGGTGGTCGGCGCCGGTGCGAGCAAAGAGCGTCTGGCCCGGGCATTTGACGCCTGGGAGGAGGCTGCCGGGTACATGTCCGATCTGTTCCGGACTTACGATGTGATTTTGACGCCGACCGTCGCTACGCCGCCGCTTCCCTCGCATGCTCTCGACAACAATCTGGTAGAGAAGCTCGTCATGCACTTGCTGAACTGGTCCGGTCTGGGCAAAAGGGCATATTTCGATAGTTTCCTGAATATGATTGTCCGCAAGTCCCTGTCTCTGACCCCGTTTACCCCGATCGCCAACATGACCGGACAGCCCGCGATGTCGGTTCCACTGTACTGGGATCAAAGCGGATTGCCCCATGGCGCACATTTCATGGCCGCCGAAGGCAACGACCGGATGTTATTTCAGCTGGCAGCCCAGCTGGAGGCGGCGCATCCGTGGCGAGACAAGATACCGAAGATCTGCAGCTAGGGGAACGCTGATTAAGTCCGTTCGTGGTGAGTGTTTTCCGTTCCTTCGATACACCGCGCTGTGCGCGGCACTGATGAAACTACTAGCCAATCGACTAGGCAGCCATAAAACGGCAGCCAAATCGCTGGTTATCAGGACGAACGGAAGATATATCGAACCATATTTTCGACTTAATCAGCGTTTTCCTGGTTCATCATCCCGAACGGGATACGGCGAGACAAATATCAGCTGCGATAAATCGCGCCGAGGATGCAGGGATGCCTGGCACCGGTGACCCGCGGCAGGTTGGCAGGTTTGCCCTGCAGGGTTTGTTGCGCCAGCCAGGCGAAGGCGATGGCTTCGAGAAAATCGCCGTCGATGCCGAGGGTGTCGGTTGTCTCCACCACGGCCTCGGTTAGCAGTGCGCCCAAGCGATTGCGCAAGGTCTGGTTGTGTGCGCCGCCGCCACACAGATAGATTTCCGTTGCGCCCGCACAATGGGTCCGGATGGCTTGCGCAATGGTCACGCAGGTCAGTTCCAGCAGGGTGGCCTGCACGTCTTCCGCTTGTTCGTTTCCATCCAGTCGGCACTGCAGCCATGCGAGGTTGAGCAGATCGCGGCCGCTGCTCTTGGGTGGAGCCAGCGCGAAGAAGGGTTCCGCAAGCATGCGTTCCAGTAGTGCCGGCAATACTTTGCCGGAGGCCGCCCATGTGCCGTTTTCATCGAAGTCACGGCCGAGGTGCTGCAGGCACCATGCATTCATCAGCAGGTTGCCCGGGCCGCAGTCGAAACCGAAGGTGTCGGCACCCGGTGCGAGGTTGGTCAGGTTGCTGATGCCACCGATGTTGACGATGACGCGGTGGATCGCGGGATCGCGCATCACGCGGTCGTGAAACGCGGGCACCAGCGGCGCGCCCTGGCCGCCCGCGGCAACATCGCGGCTGCGGAAATCGCTGACCACGGTGATGCCGGTCAATTCGGCCAACAGTGCGGCATTGCCGATTTGCAGCGTGTAGCCATGCTCGGGGCAGTGACGGATGGTCTGGCCGTGGCAGCCGATGGCTTTGATTTGTGTCGCGTCGAGACCCGTTTGCATCAGCAGCGGACTAATGCTTTGGGCGTAAAGACGTGCGAGTTGATTGGCAACCAGTTGCGACTGATGCAGTTCATTATGGTTCGGCTGGTGCAATGCGAGTAGATCGCCCTGCAGTGCCTTGTCGAAGGGCAGGTAGTTCCTGGCGACCAGACTTGGTGAAGGCCGGCTCAGATCAACCAGGACGGCATCGATGCCGTCCAGGCTCGTGCCCGACATTAAACCGATGTAGAGTTCGGGCGGTTGCACGCGCGGCTAACAGGGTGTTGAAAAACTACTGTGGCAGCCATCTGCTGCGTTGCGCGGTACTCGCATCCTCGCCTATCTCATTGATATGTCTCGTTGCTCCGTTCCGTGCGCCTTGCATCTGGCTGTCCTCGCTACGTTTTTTAACACCCTGTTAATGCATGGCTAGTCTTGCATCGCCAGGTTGGTGTTGCGCAGCAGGTTCAGTCGCGCCAAGAAATTGTTGGCCTCCTTGCGGAACGCTTCCTTGTGCGCAGCGTCGATCGGCTTGGCATCCGGAAGGGCGACGCGCAGCGGATCACGCTGTTGCCCGTCGATCTTGAATTCGTAATGCAGGTGCGGGCCACTGGCCAAACCGGTCATGCCGACATAGCCGATCACCTCGCCCTGTGCGACGCGCTGGCCGTTACGCAAGCCTTTGGCATAGCGCGACAAATGGCCGTAAAGGGAGGTGTAGCGACCCTGATGGCTGATCGTGATCATGTTGCCGTAACCGTTCTGGTAGCCGGCGTGCGTAACGACGCCATCGGCGGTTGCCTTGACCTTGGTGCCGGTCGGTGCAGAAAAGTCCACGCCCTTGTGTGCGCGTGCCTGATTCAGCACCGGATGCATGCGGGAGCCGGAATAGCCCGAACTGACCCGTGAAAATTCGATGGGTGAACGCAAAAAAGCCTTGCGCACGCTCTTGCCTTCAGGCGAGTAGTAATCGCCATGCTGGGCATCGTTCTGGAAATAGATGGCGCGATAGGCTACACCCTGGTTAATGAATTCGGCGGCCTGGATTCGCCCGGTATAAACGAGCGCGCCGTTGCTGTAGGCCATTTCATACACCACGGTGAATTTGTCGCCGCGTTTCAAATCATGGTGGAAGTCGATATCGCCGCTGAAAAGCTCGGTCAGCTGGTTGGCGGCCGCTTCCGGCAAGTCGGCCTCGTCGGTTGCCGCATACAGGCTGGTCTTGATTTCGCCGGTACGCACGAACAAACGTTTTTCCAGTTGGGCCTGAAAGGTTCGGGTCTGGAAGTCGTTGCCCCGTTTTTCAATTACGACCTGTGCACCGCTGGCGTTAAGAAAACGCAGCGAGAGCAGGCCGCCGGTGGCATTGGTCTCCGCCTGCACTTCCTTGCCCACCGGAAGTTTGCGGAATATGTCAGCCGCAGCATTCGTGCGCAGATAGTTGCTGGCGTTAAGATCTTCCACGTTCAGGCGGCGCAGCAGTTCATCGACGGTGTCGCCGCGGCGCACCAGTTCGTTGCGCCAGAAACTGGCGGCGGCACTCACCCCGGGAACGACCGCCGGCAGGGCGATTTCTTCGACCGCGATTTTTTGCGATTTCAGGCCGAGTTCGCTTTGCGGCACCAGGCCAAACGCAGTGACGACGCCCAATAGCGGCATGGTCGACAGCGTGACGAACCAGCGCAATTTTACTTTGCGCTCATGGCTGAGCAGGTTTTGGGTTAACATTCGCGCCTCCCGAATTCGTTTTTTCTTATTGTTCTTTTGTTTTAGTAACGTGTTGCATTTTGTTGCATTTATTTAGCGCGCGTACTTTACCAGAAAGAAAAGGTCCGGCAAACCCAAAAAAGCAGGGATGTCGCACTAAAACGCTCGGAATGAGGTAATTGGCGGAAATATAAAGGGTTATTCCTGTTTTCCGGCTTGGTTTTGAAGATGAATATGGCTGAAAAGACTCACATGGAAACGACACATTCGGATGCGCTGGCCCAGATCAAGCGCGGGGCTCATGAACTGCTGCTGGAAGATGAACTGAAACACAAGCTGGCGCTAAATCGGCCGCTGCGCATCAAGGCGGGGTTCGATCCGACTGCGCCGGACCTGCATCTGGGGCACACCGTGCTGCTCAACAAGATGCGCCAGTTGCAGGATCTCGGGCATCACGCGCTGTTCCTGATTGGCGACTTTACCGGCATGATCGGCGACCCGACCGGCAAGAACGCCACCCGGCCGCCGCTGTCGCGCGAACAGGTGCTTGAGAACGCGCAGTCTTATCGCGACCAGGTCTTCAAGGTGCTCGATCCGGAACGGACGGAAATCGTGTTCAACTCGGCCTGGATGGACAAGTTCAGTGCTGTGGATCTGATCAAGCTCGCGGCGACCCACACGGTGGCGCAGATGCTGGAGCGCGATGATTTCTCCAAGCGCTACGAGAGCAAGCAGCCGATCGCGATTCATGAATTTGTTTACCCGCTGGTGCAGGGCTATGACTCGGTCGCGCTCAAGGCGGATATTGAACTGGGCGGCACGGACCAGAAATTCAACCTGCTGATGGGGCGCGAGCTCCAGCGGCATTTCGGACAGCCGGCGCAGTGCATCCTCACCATGCCGCTGCTGGAAGGCTTGGACGGGATCAACAAGATGTCCAAGTCGCTGGGCAATTACGTCGGCATCACCGATGCACCGCAGGGCATGTTCGGCAAGCTGATGTCGATTTCAGACGAGCTGATGTGGCGCTATCTGGAGTTGTTGTCGTTCCGCAGTTTGAGCGAAATCGGCGGCTGGCGCGCGGAAGTTGCGGCCGGGCGAAATCCGCGCGACATCAAGGTGCTGCTGGCGCAGGAAATCGTCGCGCGCTTCCATTCGCAGAAGGCGGCCGAGGATGCGCTGGCCGAATTTGAGGCACGCTTCAAGCAGGGCGTATTGCCGGACGACATGCCCGAGGTCACGGTCACCGGGAAGGATGGTCAGATCGGTATCGCACACCTGCTCAAGCAGGCCGGTCTCGTTGCGAGCACCTCCGAGGCGCTGCGCATGATCGACCAGGGCGGCGTCAAGCTCGACGGTGAGAAGGTTAGCGACAAGGCGCTGCAAATCAAGGTCGGTGTGATCGTCGTGGCGCAGGTGGGCAAGCGCAAGTTCGGTCGCATCACGGTCGGCTGAGCGGAGACGCTGATTGGGGGGGGCGATGGCAGAAGAGCTTGTTGCGTCGGCAGAAAATACCGGTTGTGAAGCAGGCGGTTATTCTGTAAAATCGCGCCCTTAATTTTTTGGTAAAGGTGGCTTGTCCATGACAACTGTACGTGTTAAAGAGAATGAACCGTTTGAAGTCGCAATGCGTCGTTTCAAGCGTTCCGTTGAAAAGACCGGTTTGCTGACTGATTTGCGTGCACGCGAATTCTACGAAAAGCCCACTGCAGAGCGTAAGCGCAAGCTGGCTGCTGCCGTGAAGCGTCATTACAAGCGTCTGCGCAGCCAGATGCTCCCTCCGAAGCTGTACTAATCCGTACCTGACCAACGAGTTGCATTCTGAGGGAATGCAGCTTGGGTATTGATGTTTGGTAATCCCGGCAGTGGGGTTGCCGTAATGCAAGGCGTGGCGCATCTGCCGCGCCGCATTTGCTTGCGAAACGGTATGTGCGAGACGGCTCCGCATGCGCGGTGGCTTGGCGCAGTCTGACTCCAGGAGGTCACCATGAGTCTCAAACAACAAATCAGCGACGACATGAAAGCCGCGATGCGTGCCAAGGAAACGGCGCGTCTCGGTGCGATCCGTTTATTGCTGGCAGCGATGAAGCAGCGTGAAGTGGATGAGCGCATTGAACTGACGGATGCTGACATCATTTCCATCATCGACAAGATGATGAAACAGCGCCGCGATTCTATCAGCCAGTATGAAGCTGGTGGCCGCCAGGACTTGGCGGATATCGAAAAATTCGAGATGAGTGTGCTGTCCGCTTACATGCCGCAACAGCTCAGCGAAGCCGAGGTTGCCGCGGCAGTGGCCGAAGCGATTGCCGCTGCCGGTGCTTCCGGCCCCCAGGATATGGGCAAGGTAATGGGCATCGTCAAACCCAAATTGGCCGGCCGAGCGGACATGGCCAAAGTTTCAGCATTGATCAAAGCGCAGCTTACCAAGTAAACTATCGCAACTGTTTTTGCCTGGGTATAACTCTTATTAACCCTTCCCCGGTTCGCTGCCGGGTGCGATAAAAAGGCATTGCCGGCTTGATTCCAAAAAGTTTCATACAGGATCTGCTCAACCGTCTCGATATCGTGGACGTGGTTGAGCGGTATCTGCCACTCAAGAAAGCCGGCGCAAATTACGTTGCCTGTTGTCCGTTCCACAACGAAAAGACTCCTTCGTTTACTGTCAGCCAGACCAAGCAGTTTTACCATTGCTTCGGCTGCGGCGCGCATGGAACGGCAATCAGTTTTGTGATGGAACAAGCGGGCCTGGGATATGTCGAAGCCATTGAGGAGCTGGCGCGGAGCGTCGGTCTGGAAGTTCCTCACGAACGCCGTGCAGCCGGCGGGGCGCATCAGAAGGCTGCCCCGGACTTGTATGAAGTTATGCTATCCGCTACCCGTTATTACCGCGAGCAGCTCAAGCTGTCGCAGCATGCCATCGACTATCTGCGGCTGCGCGGACTGAGCGGGGAGATTGCAGCGAAATTCGGCATCGGCTATGCGCCGGGCGGCTGGCAAAACCTGGCGGCCGCGTTTCCGGATTATCAGAACACAGTATTGAACGAAACCGGCCTGGTGATTGCTTCCGACGAGGGCAAGCGCTACGACCGCTTCCGTGATCGCATCATGTTTCCCATCCTCAATGTGCGCGGCCAGGTCATCGGCTTCGGCGGAAGGGTGCTGGACAAGGGCGAGCCCAAGTACCTCAACTCGCCGGAAACCACGCTGTTTGAAAAGGGGCGCGAGCTGTATGGCCTGTTTCAGGCGCAAAAGGCAATTCGCGCCGCACGACAGGTGCTGGTGGTGGAAGGCTATATGGACGTCGTGGCATTGGCGCAGCACGGCGTGGAATATGCCGTAGCGACGCTCGGCACGGCGACCACGCCCTATCATGTACAGAAATTGTTGCGGCTGGTGGATCACATCGTGTTCAGTTTCGATGGCGACGCGGCCGGTCAGCGCGCCGCGTGGCGGGCGTTGGAAAATGCGCTGCCGTATCTGCAGGACGGCAAGCGCATCAGCTTCCTGTTCTTGCCGGTCGAGCACGATCCGGACAGCTTCATTCGTGAATTTGGTCGCGAGGCATTCGAACAGCGTGTGCACGATGCCTTGCCGTTGTCCGTCTATTTGCTGCGCGAAATTAGTACGGGACTGGATTTGCGCAGCCAGGAAGGGCGCAATCAGTTGCTGCAGCGCGCCAAGCCGTTATTGAGCGCAATAACGGCACCGACGACTGGTTTGTTGTTGCGCAAGGACGTTGCGGCACGGGGTGGCATCAGCCAGGCGGAACTGGAGGCGCTCTTCGAGATCAAGCCGGTGGCGCGTGCGGCGCAGACTCCGGTCATGCAGAAGGCGAGCAGAACCCAAATTTCTACGCTGCGCATTCTGCTGCAATGCCTGGTGGCCAAGCCTGCGCTGGGCGCGCAGATGCCGGCGGATTGGCATGGCGGGGGGGTGGAGGCGGAGGCTTTGGCGGCCGTGCTGGCGCTGCTGCGGGAGGCGGATTTTTCGCTGAGCAGTGCGGCGCTGATCCAGTTCTTTCAGGGTACGCCCCACGAGAATGTGCTCGCGGGAGCGCAACTCCAGGTGCTCGATTGGGGTGATGAGTTCGATGTGGAGCAATGGTTTTCAGACGCCCTGAAGAAGTTGCAGGAAAGCCAGCGGCCGCTGCAACGGCGTGAGCTGGAGAACAGGTTGGCCAACAAGAGCGTGCGCGATCTGAATGCTGAAGAACGCGAGGAGTACATGCGACTATTTCAACGAAGCTAAGCTGTTCAATCAGGTACAGAAAGAGTTGGGGAAATCGGGTATAATCCGCCGTTTTTGCGGCATCACGCAACTAGGAATTTGACATGGCAAAGCCAAAAGACAAAGACAAGAGAAAGCAGGACAAGACTCAGGACGACTTCGTCGAACAGGCGCCGGTCGTCGAGCAGCAGCAGGATATCGAGGCGCGCCGGACGCGCCTTAAAGCCCTGATTGTGCTCGGCAAGGAACGCGGCTACCTGACCTACGCGGAAATCAACGACCATTTGCCGGATATGCTCGAAGTCGAGCAGATCGAAGGCGTGGCGAGCATGATCAACGACATGGGTATCAAGGTGTGCGACGTCGCCCCGGATGCCGAAACGCTGATCATGAACGATGCTGCACCGGCAGTCGCCGACGAAGATGCGGCCGAAGAAGCCGAAGCCGCGCTGTCTACAGTCGACTCCGAGTTCGGTCGCACCACCGACCCGGTGCGCATGTACATGCGCGAAATGGGCACGGTTGAACTGCTGACCCGCGAAAAAGAAATCGAAATCGCGAAGCGCATCGAAGAAGGCCTGAAGCATATGATTCAGGCGATTTCGGCGTGCCCGGCGACGATTTCCGAAATCCTGACACTGGCCAAGAAGGTCGAAAACGATGAAATGCGCGTCGATGAGCTGATCGACGGCTTTGTCGACGCCGAAGACGAGGCGGTCATCAGCGAGGAAGAAGGCGAAGAAGAACTGGAAGAAGGCGCCGAAGCCTCCGACGAGGAAGAAGACGAAGAAGCCTCGGCGGCCGCTGCCGCTGCCAATCTGGCTCAGTTGAAGGCCGATGCGCTGGAGCGCTTTGCGGTGATTGCCGACCTGTTCGTCAAGATGGGCAAGGCCTACGAAAAGCATGGCTATCGCAGCAAACAGTACGACAAGCTCCAGTCCGATATTTCCGAAGCGCTGATGGGTTTCCGCTTCACCGCAAAACAGGTGGATGCGCTGTGCGACACCATGCGCGGTCTGGTGGAAGAAGTGCGCCGCAGCGAGCGCAGCATCCAGGAACTGTGCGTGACCAAGGCCAAGATGCCGCGTCCGCATTTCATCAAGGCCTTCCCCGGCAACGAAGACAACCTGGAGTGGGTGGCCGAGGAACTGAAGTCGAAGAAGCCCTACGCCGAATCGCTGGAACGCTATCAGCACGCCATCATCGAGCAGCAACAGCAACTGCTTGATCTGCAGAAGCGCGTCGGTATTCCGATCCGTGACCTGAAGGAAATCAACAAGCAGATGACCAACGGCGAAGCCAAGGCACGCCGCGCCAAGCGCGACATGATCGAGGCCAACCTGCGTCTGGTGATTTCCATTGCCAAGAAGTACACCAATCGCGGCCTGCAGTTCCTCGACCTGATCCAGGAAGGCAACATCGGCCTGATGAAGGCGGTGGACAAGTTCGAATATCGCCGCGGCTACAAATTCTCTACCTATGCGACGTGGTGGATTCGCCAGGCGATCACGCGTTCCATCGCTGATCAGGCGCGCACCATCCGCATCCCGGTGCACATGATCGAGACCATCAACAAGATGAACCGCATCTCGCGCCAGATTCTGCAGGAAACCGGCGTGGAACCGGATGCGGCGACGCTCGCACTCAAGATGGAAATGCCGGAAGACAAGATCCACAAGATCCTGAAAATCGCCAAGGAACCGATCTCGATGGAAACACCGGTCGGCGACGACGACGATTCTCATCTCGGCGATTTCATCGAAGACTCGAACACTACCGTGCCGATCGATGCGGCAGTGTACGAAAGCCTGCGCAGCGCGACTGCTGACATTCTCGATACGCTGACCCAGCGCGAAGCCAAGGTGCTGCGCATGCGCTTCGGTATCGAAATGAACACTGACCACACGCTGGAAGAAGTCGGCAAACAGTTCGACGTCACGCGCGAACGTATTCGCCAGATCGAAGCCAAGGCATTGCGCAAACTGCGCCATCCATCTCGCTCCGAGAAGCTCAAAAGCTTCCTCGATAGCGAAAGTTAAGGGTTCACGGGTCGTTAGCTCAGTTGGTTAGAGCAGAGGACTCATAATCCTTTGGTCGCTGGTTCAAGTCCAGCACGACCCACCATTGAAACAAAAGGCCTGCAGTGATGCAGGCCTTTTTCATTTCCCATTCTCAAGTAACTATTTTGAAGCGTTCTTCAACTTCACGCCAAGATCAACTAAAAGCATTATCAAATTGGCAGTTAACGTTATTACTGTTAAATTCGCACAAGTCTATCTGCGGCCCCGATGTTGCTGAACCGGGATTGCCAAGCATTCAGCATAATGTTCAGAATCTTTTGGGGAGTTTAATGATGCGGCTCTTGTTTGTAATAGTTTTTACGACATTGTTGGCAGCGTGTGCCACTACGGGAGCTAATGTCCCTCGGAACTCAAAGGTTGTTCCGATCAGTATTGTTGGAAATACTCTGGACTTTAGGGTTGTGGGTACGACGGTATTCGGAAATGACAAAAAGCTTATTGATGTATCCGAATGGAATACTGACGAAAATATAGAAGACTCTGCAAATAATTACCTCAGGACTGCCGGCATTAACTCGGGAAGGGCAGCGCCCGGATCGAAGAGCCATATCGGCGCGATGTCTTTTCTTAACTTTACTGGCAATTATTCTTTTGCGGGAGGCAAAGAAGGTGTCCAGAAAGCAGCTCTTGGCTCAAATGCTGACTATCTTCTAATTGTTGCGAGAGCACCCAACGCTTTTTCGGATCCGTTCTTCCACACCAATCAATACATCACCGGCTATGGTATTTACCAGCGTTCTTATTTTGGGCGTCAGAGCGGCGTAAATTTTGTCCAGTTAGCCATTCTTCTTGTGGATGGAAAGACTGGGGAGGTAATCACTAGTCGTGTTAGATGGCTATCTTCGCCACGCGCAGAGTCGCTCTGGGTTGATAATGAACATACGACCCCAGATGCAGCAAACCTTGCAGAGACGAAGAAGGCTCTTATGCCGCTAATTGATGGCGTAGTGAACAACGCATTGGTCGATATGAAGATTCTCGGGGAGAGATAGGTCGCGTGTGCCCCAAGTAACTATTGTCCCAGTGGGCAATCTAAACTGCGCGAAGAGCTCGGGAGCTACTTGTGGCGTGTGTTTTTCCCCTTTTCCATGAACCGTTCCAGATGTGCAAGGAGGATGCGCGTCTTGACGGGCAGATAGCGGCGCATCGGCATCACTGCCCACGCCGGTACCGCCGGCAATGACCATTCAGGCAGCACTCGTACCAGCCGATTGAGGCTTACATCTTCTGCCGCAAAACGGCAGGGCAACGCACCGATGCCTGCCCCGTCGAGCAACAACTGCTG
The DNA here is from genome assembly GCA_035702405.1 of Gallionella sp. Classification (GTDB taxonomy): domain Bacteria; phylum Pseudomonadota; class Gammaproteobacteria; order Burkholderiales; family Gallionellaceae; genus Gallionella. The sequence continues at coordinate 37,398 of DASSQR010000023.1, forward strand.
AATCATGTCGGGCGAGTTCAACGTCAGCCGTCCGGGCGGTATTCCTTCCCACACCGTCTTGGCGCGTGACAGTTTCCACGGGACAGCATTTCCCCGCACGGAAAGAAGGCGAACTGAGGCATGTCGTTCAAGATCGTCGGGATGTTGCGGTGCCGGATGCAGCGCCAGGTAAATCGGGCTGGCATACAGCGCGTGGCTCAGTTCGTCTATCTTGCGCGCGACCAGAGTCGCATCGTTATCCAGTTGGCCCATGCGGATCGCAAGATCGAAGCGTTCACCAATCAGGTCGACCCGTCGTGAACTGAGGTCAATATCGAGTTGGATCTCCGGGCAGGTTTCGATGAAAGTCGCAATCGCACGCGAGAAGTGGTATTTGGCGTAATCGCCCGGCATGGAGACACGCAAATGTCCGCGTGGCTGCGCATCCTGGCTGCGCACGAAATCCTGAACCGTGTCGACCTCCTCGGCAACGCGACGGCAGTGGTCGAGAAATTCCCGGCCGAACTCGGTCAGCGTCTGACGCCGGGTGGTGCGGATCAACAGCTTCTGTCCCAGCAATTCTTCAAGCTTGCTCAAGCGGCGGGAAGCCGTGGCCTTGGGCATGCCGAGTTGTGCGGCAGCGCGAATAAGACTTGCCTGTTCGGCGATGGTGGCGAACAGGATTAGATCGTCTGCAGAGATGTTCTGTTGTTCCATTTGCGGAACAGTCTATCCAGAATGCGTGGCTTTATCTATTTTTTCGAGCTCTTTAATATGTAGCCAGTTCTCTCAATTAAGGAGGTTCCCATGAACAATGCCGCTCAAGTTAGCTTGCACCGATCGCGCAACATTGAACGCCTTGTCGAGGGTATCGCCACCTCGGAAGGTGCGGGCGTCAGCATTACCCGCGTGCTCACCGGCAAGCTGCAGCGCCGCCTCGATCCGTTCCTCATGCTGGATGTTTTCAGTAGCGATAACCCTGACGATTACATCGCGGGGTTTCCGGATCATCCGCATCGTGGCTTCGAGACTGTGACCTACATGCTCTCCGGGCGCATGCGCCATCGCGACAATGCGGGGCACGAAGGGTTGCTGGGCGATCACGGGGTGCAGTGGATGGTTGCCGGACGCGGCGTGATCCATTCCGAGACACCCGAGCAGACGGACGGCCTGATGGAAGGCTTCCAGCTCTGGCTCAATTTGCCGGCAAAAAACAAAATGACCAATCCCTGGTATAAGGATTTTTCTGCCGACAAGATTCCCGAGTACGTGACTGCAGAAAATGTCACCGTGCGCGTTATTGCCGGCGAGAACAACGGCGTTACGGGCGCAGTCACGCGCGAAATCACCGAACCGCTGTACTTGGATATTCATCTGCCAGCGGGCGCGACATTCTCGACCGCCTTGCCAAAATCACATAACGCGTTCCTCTACGTGTATCGCGGTGCGGTGCAAGTCGGAGACACGCTGGTGGAATCGAAACGCATGGGTATTTTGAGCAACGATCCCGAAGCGGACGGCGTGACGTTCACGGCGTCCAGTGATGCGAGGCTGATCCTGATTGCGGGCAAACCGCTAAACGAACCGATCGTGCAGTACGGGCCGTTCGTAATGAACACGCAGGAAGAGATTCACCAGGCGCTGGACGATTTCAGACAGGGCCATTTTGCATGACCAACTATCGCTAGGAGGAATTCAAATGACACTATTTACGCCCATCAAACTCGGCGGTCTGCAACTGAAGAACCGCATCGTAATGGCACCCATGACCCGCAGCCGCGCCATTGGCAATGTACCCAATGAGCTGATGGAAATATATTATGCGGCGCGCGCGACGGCCGGGCTCATCATCACCGAAGGCACTTCGCCCTCTCCCAATGGGCTTGGCTATGCACGCATCCCCGGCCTGTTCAGCGATGCGCAGGCACAGGGCTGGAAGCGCGTGAACGATAGCGTACATCAGGCTGGAGGCAAAATTTTCGTGCAACTGATGCACACCGGCCGGGTCAGCCATCCGGCGAACATGGCGGCGGGAACTGGGATTCTTGCGCCTTCGGCCATTGCCGCGCCCGGCGAGATGTGGACCGACAGCAACGGCCTGCAACCATACCCGGTACCCGCCGAGATGAGCGAGGTGGAGATTACCCGGGCCATTGCCGAATATGCGAATGCCGCGAAACGTGCCATTGAAGCCGGATTTGACGGCATCGAGCTGCATGCTGCGAACGGCTATTTGATCGACCAGTTTCTCAACACTGCTTCGAACCAGCGCACCGACCGCTGGGGCGGCAGCCTGGAGAACCGCATCCGCTTCGCAGTGGAAACCGCAAAGGCCGTCGTGGCCGCGATCGGTTCAGGGCGGGTCGGCATGCGCATCTCGCCATACGGCGTGTTCAACGGCATGGCGCCAGATCCCGAGATGGATGCGATGTATCTGCGTTTGATCGACGAACTGAACGCGCTGGGGCTGTTATATATCCATGTGGTCGACCACAGCTCGATGGGCGCACCGGAAGTCAGTCCGGTGTTGAAGGCCAGGATTCGTGATGCTTTCAAAGGCAAATATATCCTCTCCGGCGGCTACGATACGGCGCGCGCCAATGCCGACCTTGATGCGAATCACGGTGATCTGGTGGCGTTTGGTCGTCCGTTCATCTCCAACCCCGACATCGTGCAGAAACTCCGGAACGGGACTGACCTGATTGCGCCGGATTTCAACACGTTTTATACGCCGGGTGAAAAAGGGTATACGGATTATTGACGGGGCGATGAGAGGGATTTTGTCGGTCCCCTCTCCCACGAGTGGGATAACCAGCGACTTGGCGGCCCTGCCGCCTAGTCGAATGGCTAGTAGTTTTACCAGAGGGGTAGGGGAGAGGGATGCTTGTGATGATCTTCAGAAACATCAATAACTGAATACCCATGAAACCATTTATCCTCGTCTGCATTCTGGTACTTGGGGTTGCCGGCGGCGCGACGGCCGATGTCACTCCGCCGTTGGCATCAGAACCAACTGTCGAGAAAGCCAATCCCGTGCCGGCCCCCGTGCTGCTCAAGATCGGTCCTGAAATTCGTCAGTTGACGATCATCGCGAGTTTGTCGAGCCACCAAGGCGCGACTTGGTCCTACCCGGTCGTGGCGGGGCC
>DASSQR010000024.1:0-6925 GCA_035702405.1 Gallionella sp.
GTTTGATTTCCGCATCGCTGCTGTCCCGGCTCACGCCGAGCGCCTTGTAGGCATCGTCCATTGCCGTTGCTGCGGTAGCCGGTTGTCCGCCGGCAAAGTGGGTCTGGTTCAGCACCATATCCCGCAACAGCCGGAACGCGGCTGGACCGTAACCAAGGCGCGCTGCAATGTCCGTCAACAATGCTTCTTCTGCCGGATGGTAATGGCCATCTGCCAGCGCCAGCACGATCAGATAGACCAGCAACACTTCCTTCAGATGTCTGGTGTGCCCACAGACTGCCAGGAATTTCTGATAAACCGGCGCAAGATCCGAGGCGGGATCGACGCCCTGCCTGAACAGCGCAATCGCCCGCTGGCGATGCTCCGCCGTCATGCCGAGCTTCTGCATGAACTGTTCGACATGATCGATTTCATCCGGGGAAACCCGCCCATCCGCCTTGGCCAGCTTGCCCATCGAGATGAATACCGTTTCAAGAAATACGGTCTGGCGGATCGCATTGCGCAGCGGATTCATCGCGCCGGAGCCATACGCCCTGATACGGTCGATCACCGCCCCGAGCAGCAGGCTAAGCACCGCTCCAGGCCAGCCAAAAAAGTAATACCCCGCAACAGCACCGATGAGTTTGAACACAAAGACCTCAGAAAATATTGGGCAGGAAGATCATGGCCCGGGTACCGATTATACCTTTGCCGCGTTGCCCAGCCGTAACCCGGACGTTAACGGTAATACTCAATACATTCATATCCATGACACGAATATTGACAAATGCGGCGCGTCTCTCCTAAAGTCCGCAAAACCTTCCAGTTCGGCTCCGCACAACGCGCGCCAGCCCGGCAAGCTACAGGAAACCAACAAGTTCGAGGAGAGCATGGATACGCAGCAACCGCAGGAACACGTTTTCAGGTTCACCGGCGACGGCTGGGAATACTTCGGCATCTGGGTCGTCAATCTGCTGCTGACAATCGTGACCCTCGGCATCTACAGCGCTTGGGCAAAGGTCCGCCGCCTGCAGTACCTTTACCGCAACACACAATTGGCGGACGCCGGCTTCGATTATCACGGCACACCGATCGCAATTCTCAAGGGGCGCCTGATTGCCGGCGCATTATTCCTGCTGTATTACGCAGCCGGGCAGGCGAATCCATTCGCGGCACTCGCAATCATGCTCCTGATAGGTCTGGCGATGCCTTGGCTGATTGTCCGTTCGCTGCGCTTCAAACTGTACAACAGCAGCTACCGGGGATTGCGTTTTGCCTTTTCCGGCGGCAACAAGGATGCCTACACCACGTTCCTGCTGTTCCCTGTTCTCACCATGGCAACGTTCAACCTGCTCGCGCCGCTTACTCATCAGCGCATTAAACAGTACCAGCACCGGAACAGCAAATTCGGGGCAACGCCCTTCAATTTCGACGCATCTGCCGGCAGCTTCTATGGCATTTATCTCAAGTCCGCAGGGATCATGATTGCTCTGGCCGTCCTGTTCGCCCCGGGGCCCGCTTTCCTGCCGGAACTGGTTCCGCCGTTCTTCATGGTTACCGGCCTGCTGGTCATGGCCTACTGGACCGCAAGCCTGTTCAACCTGATCTGGAACTCGACCACCCTGGGCGAACACAGGTTCGTCAGTCACATGAAGGTGAGCGGCTACATGTGGCTTGGCTTTACCAACCTGCTGGGCATCCTGTTCACCCTGGGTCTGTTCATTCCGTTCGCCGAGGTGCGCATGCTGCGCTACAAGCTTGAGAACATGAAGCTGCTGGCCCAGGGCAATCTGGAAGATTTCGTTGCCGGGCAGGAACAACAAACCGGGGCCGCAGGGCAGGAAATTGCCGAAATGTTCGACCTCGACATCTCGCTCTGACGTGCTTGCCGCGCGCTACTTCGACGGAAAAACTGCCGCCGCACACCCGGTGAGCCTGGCGCTGGAAGCACAGGACCTGGTGCTCCGCGGCAACGATTTCGAATTGCGCTATCCGCTGCATGAGGTGCGCATCTCGGAGCGTCTGGGCAACACCCCGCGCCTGCTCACGTTCAATCAAGGCGGTCACTGCGAAGTCACCGATCACGTAGCGCTGGACGCCCTGCTGGCAAAGGCCGACGCAAAATCATCCTGGCTGGATGTCATGCACCACAGCCTGCGCGGGGCACTGCTTTCCGCAGTTCTGCTCGTGGTGGCCCTGTTTGCCGCCTACCGCTACCTCCTGCCATGGGGTGCGGAAATCCTTGCCATGCGGATGCCGGCAGAAGTGCTGGAGCAAATGGGCAGCTCGACCCTGCAAACGATGGATTACAGCATGCTGCAGCCCAGCAAGCTGGACGAAAAACGCCGCCGGGCCCTGACTGCACGGTTTGCCGGGCTCAAGCCTTTGCCCGGTACACAACTTCCTTATCACATCGTTTTTCGCAGTGCACCGGATATCGGTCCAAATGCCTTCGCGTTGCCGGATGGCACCATCGTGCTGCTCGACCAACTGGTCACGCTGACCGGTGACGACAACGAAATTGCCGCCGTGCTGGCACACGAACGCGGCCACGTCGAACGCCGTCACGCCATGCGCATGGCGCTGCAAGCCTCGGCCGTTGGCCTGGTTGCCGCCTGGTATCTGGGCGATGTGAGCTCGGTACTGACCGCCCTGCCCGTAGTCCTCATGGAAGCCGGATATTCGCGCGACATGGAGCGCGAAGCGGACGAATACGCCGAACGGACGCTGCGGCTGAACGGACTCTCGCCCTGCCTGCTGACGAGCGTGCTGGACAAGCTGGAAGCAGCCCACCGGCAGACCGGAAAAGGTGACCAGCCAACAGGCGCAGGTACGTCGCAAACCCGGGTGCTGGATTACCTCTCCACCCACCCGCCCACCACCGAGCGGGCCGCGCTGCTATGCCCCGCCAAATGACGCGTCGGCAACGCGTTGCATTACGTTGACAGCACCATTAAACTTTAATACAGTTTCACATGCAGTCCGTCGAATGAATGCACCCTTGCCCGCGCGGTATATTCTCTGCCATTGACGTACAAGCCTTGCCGTTCGCCCGGATTGACATTTCAGTCACCGCAGCTCAATCCTTGAAGGAGCGAACATGCCTCTCCGTGACGTCAACCAGTCGACCGTCGACCTCGTCAAAAGCTACGAGGGAATACCGGATGGCGACCCGACCACTGTCAACATCGATCCCTACCTTGATCCGGTAAACATCTGGACGATCGGCTGGGGCCATGCCATTCGCTACGACGACCGTTTCCTGCGTGGCGAAGACGACCGCGCGCTGGTGAAATCCCTATACCCCCAAGGTATCACCAAAGAGCAGGCCGAAGCGCTATTGCATGCCGATCTCGTCAACGCCGGCCGCGATGTGCTGTCGGTTATCGCGGTTTCGCTCACCGACAACCAGTTTGGCGCACTGACCAGTTTCACTTTCAATCTGGGACTGGGAAACCTCACCTCATCGACCCTGCTGAAGAAACTCAATGTGGGAGACTATTCCGGCGCTGCCGACGAATTTCCGCGCTGGGTCAAAGCCAACGGCAAGACCTTGCCCGGCCTTGTGAAGCGCCGCGCCGCAGAACGCAACTTATTCCTGAGCTGAGGAGAACCATAATGAAATATCTTTCCCTCGTTCCCCTGCTTGCGGTGCTGTGCGCCGCCCCGGTCCAGGCAGCGGAAGAGCCAGCCCGCCCGGCAACGCCCACACCGGCCCAAACGGTCAAGGCGCCAGCGCCCGCAGCCGTCTCCGCCAAACCAGCCGAAGTGCCCGGCTCCGCCGCCTCCGCTCCGGCCGCAGCCTCGACACTCGCGCGCGGCGAAACGAACCTCACGCTGGATCAAACCGCACATTTCACCGTGCCGTCCCTCACCTGCGGCGCAAACGCCCAGAAAATGCAGCTGTGGCTCGACGGCATGGACACCGGCGTGCGCAGCATCGGTTGTGACGACATCGCAAAAATGCTGACCTTCAACATCAGCCGCGACGGCACCGCAGCCAATGACCAGACCGACCAGGCATGGCTCACGCTGCTGCGCGATCCATTCACGCACACCGACAAAAATACCTTTGACCGGAGCGTGCTGGTCACATTGAAAACCGATAACGGCACCACGCTGGCGCATCAGGCAACAAAAATGCGTCTGCTGGAAAAAAGCGATTTATGGCTGGCAGCCATTGTGGTGATCGTGGCATTCCTCCTGCTGGCGGTCGGCATGCGCTCCGGGATGCTGCGCGATTCCGGAGTTCCCCAGGGCGGCGGCGACCGCCCCTTCAGTCTGGCGCGCGTGCAAATGGTCTGGTGGTTCGGCATCGTCTTCGTGAGCTATGTGCTGCTTTGGCTGACCATGCATGAACTGCCCCGCATCCCGGCAACGGTGCTGGGACTCATCGGCATGGCCAGCGGCACCGCATTAATCGCTGCGGGGATAGACAAGAACCGCAACGATCCGCTACAGCCCTCCAAAGGCTTCTGGTATGACATCACCACCGATGCACATGGCGTCACCCTGCCGCGCCTGCAACAGGTTATCTGGACCCTGCTGTTTGGCGTGGTATTCATCGATCAGATGCTCAACAAACTGAGCATGCCCGAATTCGACAGCTCGGTGCTCGCGCTGATGGGCATCAGTGCCGGCGCCTATCTGGGCTTCAAGGTTCCGGAACGTCACGTTGACAACGCCACTCCGGCGGCACCACCTGCAGCGAAGTCCGACCCGAAGGGAGGCTATGAACCGGTGTAGGGCGAGTATGTCGACACCGACGCTCAGACAACCGAGCAGCAGCCTGAAAAACTTTGCAGACCCATCTGTCAACATGTAATTCACGGAGCCAACGAAGCCGCATACCCAATCGTCAACTTTTCATACTGACTCGCAGGAGACGCCATGCCCATCGACTCACCGATCGTTAACGTCATCTTCCCCAACGAACTGCAGGGAAACGGCATCATCAGCCGGCCGGACATTCCCTTCACGTGGAGTGATTACAAGTGTCATTACCTGGCCGAGGGCGACTCCTGGTTCTCGATGAGCGACATCCTCTCGCCCAGCTTCCTGTATCGGCTCGGCAATCACGTGCCGCTCAAGCAGAGCACGCTGATCGTGAATTGTGCCTATCCCGGCGATACGCTCAAGAAAATGGTCGACTGGACCGCAAACCTGAACTTCTTCAAGCTGCTCCATGACGAGAAGTTTGGCTGGGAATGGGACGGCATTTTGCTGAGCGCCGGTGGGAATGACGTGATCGATGCGGCGCTGTCACCTGCCGGCATCCTGAAGGAATGCGCCAACCCGGCCAGCTATCTGGATTTCATTGACGGCAGCGCCATGAACGTCCTGAAAGACCATCTCAAGACATTCTTCCAGTATCTGGTCAACGTGCGCGACACCTCCGAATTCGTCAAGAATCGTTCTATCCCGATCTATTACCACACCTATGGCCACATGACGCCGCGCAGCGCCCCCGCCTCGTTTGGGATCGGTCCGTGGCTATACACGGCGCTCACGCAAAAGAATATTCCCGTTCAATACTGGCAGCCGGTGGCGGATACCATCATCGATGAGCTTGGCGGGCTGCTCCGCAGCTTCACCACCCTGAGCGCCAATCTCAAGCTCGTCGATACCCTGGCGAATGCCGCGCTGACTCCTGCCAGCCCGGACAGCACCGGCAGCAGCGGCGACTGGTTGAACGAAATCCACCTTAACAATTCCGGCAAGGATAAACTCGCAACATACTGGGCAACATTCCTGTGAACGCGAACATGTACACAGACGCCGGCGGCGAAGGGCATATTTCCTGATGGCAACTCGTCGCCGTATCTTTCCCGGTAATCAGTATGATTGATTTGTATTTGTTCTTGACGCTTGGTAATTCACGATGGAAATGAAAAAGATCAATTCCGGCAAGCTGCGCGCGATCGGTTACGATGCGCGGGCCCGCCTTCTGCAGGTACAGCTCGACAACGGCGACACGCTCCAGTACAGCGGTGTCGGTGAGGAAATCTGGCGGCGGCTCAGCACGTCCGCTTCGGCGTGGAGTTATTACCGCGACAATATCGAAGAGGAATTTGCGGCGAAGCGGGTTTCGGGCAGTGCGCCAGCGGGGAAGAATCCGCTGGATGAATTGTTCAAGAAACCCTGAGTGCATCTGGTCCCGCTAAACAACCCGGAGTCGAAATGAGACCAGCGCAGAAACGACTCTTCAATTTGACCGTTTTGTGCCAGAAGCCGACGGTCAATGATGTAGCTACGAAAGGCTGTTATTCGGCCGTTGCGGTCGATCACAACATCCTAAAACCATGGCTGCTCTGTGCCAGAAGTGGCCCGTCAAACTGTCGCCTTGTAAGTAACAAGTAAATTGTATAATTCAAATTTCATCGGGAGCCAAGAAGCGTTTGCATGTCCGTATTATCAAAACATTTTCGGACGGTGAGTCTTCATAAAATCAATTATTAACCGTACTTTCCTGAGTCCGTCCACCTAAAAAGGCATCACACCAGACGCATGAAGATACTACTGATCGCCGGAAACGGACTCTCTATGGCAATGCTGAAAGGCAACCCAATAGACTCTGTGGATCTCTCCAACCTGTTTGTGATGGGAGGGGACGTTACGTGGCCAGCCGACGACACGCCTGGATTCTTGAGTTATGAGCATTGCCCAAACCTATGGGCATTAGGTGCCCGCCAAACCGTTTCCGCAAATAAGGCCTACGAGATAATTGAGCAGACCATCACCGCTGTCAACGCTTGTTGCTTGGCTGATCCATCTTCGCTCGACGATGGAATTTACATCAGGGCTTACAAGGAAATCGTAGCCTATCTTCGTTACCTCTTTGTTCACTATGACTCTGTGCTTAACACGGAGAAATTCTTTGAGGCGCCGGCTATCTTTGAGCCGATAGATTGGCTACTACACGCAATCAACGATGCGAATGTTAGCA
>DASSQR010000025.1:0-11375 GCA_035702405.1 Gallionella sp.
ACGATTGGTGCTGAGTGCGTTGGCCAGCTCCTGGCGCAGCTGATGGTTCTCTGCCCGCAATTGGTTGCAGATGCCGATGAGCTGCGTGAGCTTGCTTTCAAGGGTCTTTAAGTCATTTTCCATGCGCTGACTATAGAGGGAAAAGTGGCGCCTAGTCAAACGCTAAGCCAGGCTTGTGCAAGCAGTTTGTTGAGACCGGACAAGTCCCGAATTGGCGCCATGCGGGGCGCTTGTGATAAAGTGCGCGGGCTTTGAGGTGCTCGCCCAAACCGGGCGGGTTAAACGGGAAACAGGTGCGAGAACGTCGGTTCTCCATGCCTGTGCTGCCCCCGCAACGGTAAGCGAGTGCGGATTCGCCAGCAGGCCACTGTGAGCAATCATGGGAAGGCGGCGGATCAAGACTTGCGAGCCCGGATACCGGCCTGGAGCAGGAATCTCAAGATTCCGCGGTTCAGGAAATGCTGCGGGCGGCGCATGAACGGCAGGCTTCTTAAAAAAGCATCAGACCGTTTCTGTTTCTGCATCATTTCCTGTGTGAATATTCCAGCGGGGACGCTGGGAAGCTATTCAGGGAAAAACAGGAATAATGAAACGGAAGCATTTCGTCGTCGCCGTGCTAGTGGCGGCCACCACGGCGGCGCACGCCGCGACTAACGACACACTGGACGAAATTGTCGTAACCGCCACCCGCACCTCCCAGCCGCTGACGCAATTGCTGTCCAGCACCAGCGTGATCACCCGGCAGGATATCCAGACCTCGCAGGCCATTGATGTTCCCTCGCTGTTGCGCAATCTGGCCGGGGTGGAGCTGTCGCAGACCGGCGGGTTTGGCAAGACGACTTCCCTGTTTTTGCGCGGCAGTAACGCTCCGCAGGTTCTGGTGTTGCTGGATGGCATGCCCATCAATACCGCGACCACGGGTACTGCCTCCGTGCAGGAGTTGATGCTGGATCAGATCGAGCGCATCGAGGTGGTGCGCGGCAACGTGAGCAGCGTGTACGGTTCGCAAGCGATCGGCGGGGTGGTGCAGATTTTCACCCGGCGTGGCCACGGAGCGCCCAGCGTGAGTGTCAATGGCGGGCTGGGGAGTCTGGGCACGCAGCGTCTATCGGCGGGTTTTGGCGGCGCGGCGGCGAATACCGATTTCAATGTGCAGGTGTCCGGCTTCAAAACAGATGGAGTTTCCGCACTTAATCCCGCTCTAGCGCCCAACGCCAATCCCGATAACGATGGCTATCGCAACACCAGTTTGTCGGCAAACATTCACCATGCCTTCAACGCTGACCACGGTTTGTCCGCGACGCTGTTCGGCAGCCATGGCGATAACCAGTATGACAATGCCTTTGGATTGCCGACGGACCGTAATGCGAGTCGCACGCAGCTCAGCCAGTTCTCGCTCATCTCCGATAACCGCCTCGCGGATGCGTGGCTGAGCAAGGTGCTGCTGGCGCAAAGCGTGGATGACTATCAGGATTACAAAAACGATCTGCCGACCGTGGGCGGGCATTACAAGACGACGCAGAACCAGCTCACCTGGCAGAATACGGTGCAGGTCGGTGCTGACAACCAACTCCTCTTTGGCGCCGAACACCTCGCGCAACAGGTGACCAGCGACAAGGCTTTTGCCCGGACGCGGCGCGACGTGAACAGCCTGTTCGCGGGATACAGCGGCACTTATGGCGCACATCAGGTGCAGGCCAATCTGCGCGAGGATCGAAACACCCAATACGGTTCGGCGACTACCGGACTGCTGGGCTACGGCTTTGCCATCAACAACGCATGGCGCCTGACCGCCAGTTACAGCACTGCTTTTCGTGCGCCGACCTTCAACGAATTGTATTACCCCGGTTTCGGCAATGCGCTGCTGCAACCAGAGCATGCGCGCAGCGCGGAAGCGGGCGTGCATTATGTGGCGGGTAGTCAGCGCGTGGACATGGTGTATTTCGACAATCGCACCCGCGATCTGATCGTGTATACCACGGTGCCGGTCAACCTGAGCCAGGCGCGCATTGACGGCGTGGAAATCAGTTACGCTGGGCAGTTCGGCGATACGGTATGGAAAGCCGCACTGACGTCGCAAAACCCGCGCGATGCCTTGACCGGCCAGCTATTGGTTCGACGCGCCCGACTGCATGGCAGCGCCCAGGTGTCGCAGCAAATTGGCGCCTGGCTGATCGGCGGCGAATGGCTGCACATCGGCGCGCGCGAGGACAATCACGTCACGGCGTTCCCGACGCGCCGCGTTGTTCTGGCCGGCTATGACGTGCTGAACCTGACCGCGAGCTATGCCATCAGCAAGGCATGGAAGCTGTCGCTGCGCGGTGACAACCTCACTAACCGGAACGATGCCACCGCGCATGGCTACAACCCGCTGGGACGCAGGCTGTATGTCGGTCTGAGCTATCAGTAACAGATTGAAGGAATGGCAAGGGTGAGCATAATCGCCCCGGCTTTTCTGCTAAAGTTGCCACCTGAATTCAGGAGGCGTAATTAACAGGGAGTAACAAAAATGCAATTGCAAACCAAACAAATCGGCATTATTTCCGCGCTCGCGCTGCTGATGGCGGCTACGCGCATGCACCACTACGGTAGCGCACTGCATCTGCCGGATGCATCGGTGGCAGTGTTCCTGCTGGCGGGATTTTTCATCGCCAGTCCGCTGTTCTTCGGCGCCTTGCTGCTGGAAGCGGGCGCGCTGGACTATGTGGCGATTACCCAGCTGGGCGTGAGTGACTGGTGCGTGACACCGGCGTACTGGTTCCTGATTCCAACCTATGCGGTGCTGTGGGGAGCGGGACGCTACTATGCGCGCATTCATCAATATACTGCGAGTAGCCTCGGTGTGTTTTCCGCCGTCTCTTTGGGTGCGCTCAGTGCGGCATTCGTCATTTCCAATGGCTCGTTCTACCTGTTTTCCGGACGCCACCCGAACCTGAGCTTCGCTGAATATGTGGCTCGCCTGGCTGAATACTATCCGCAATATCTGACCGGCGGCCTGCTGTATCTGGCTTGTGCTGCTGCGCTGTATGCTGTGTTCGCCGCACGCGCGCCCCTCACCGGCAAGGTGGTAAACAAGTAATGACCGCCGATCCGGCTTCCGTTGACGAGCGCTACCGCGCGCGGGCGCAACACCAGAAGGAAATCGTCGACGCGAAGATCGCCCATGCGACAGAAAATCGCGGCGTGATCGTCGTGCTCACCGGCAACGGCAAGGGCAAGAGCAGCTCGGCATTCGGCATGGTGGCCCGCGCGCTCGGGCACAACTTGCGGGTGGGCGTGGTGCAATTCATCAAGGGCAGTATGTCCACCGGTGAGGAGGCATTTTTCCGCCGCTTCCCCGAGGTCGAATATCACGTCATGGGCGCCGGTTTTACCTGGGAAACCCAGGACAAGCAGCGCGACATCGCCTCGACGCAGGCCGCATGGGACGTGGCGTGCCGCATGCTAAGCGATCCGGCAATTGCGCTGGTGGTGCTGGATGAAATCAACATCGCGTTGAAACTGCATTACCTGGTTGTCGAACAGGTGCTCGATGCGTTGCGCAAGCGCCCGCCGATGCAGCACGTGGTACTGACCGGCCGTGCGGCGCCGGACGCATTAATCGAGCTGGCCGACACTGTCACAGAGATGCGGCCGATCAAACATGCATTCGATGCAGGGGTTCAGGCACAGCCGGGCATCGAGTTGTGACGGGAACCTCTATAAATCCGTTTTGCGGGCGAATCGCAGCGTCGCATGCTCGCTCACTCCTTGCCTATCAATCTGATATGTCGCGTCGTTCGCTGCGCGGCTCCTTGCGCTTCATCCCGCAAAACGAATTTCTAGAGGCTCCCTGATGTCAGTGCGGCATTGTCCCGCGCTGCTGATCAGCGCACCCGCCTCCGGGCAAGGCAAGACCACCGTCACGGCCGCTCTGGCAGCCTACCATCGCAGCCTGGGACGTGTGGTGCGCGTGTTCAAAACCGGGCCGGACTTTATTGACCCGACCATCCTCGAACAAGCCTCCGGCCATCCGGTTTATCAGCTCGATTTATGGATGGGCGGCGAGGCGCATTGCCGAACTTTGCTTTATCAGGCGGCGGCAGAAGCCGACCTGATTATCATCGAGGGCGTGATGGGGCTCTTCGATGGCGTGCCTTCCAGTGCCAATCTCGCCAGACAGTTCGGCATTCCCGTGTTGGCGGTGATCGATGCCGGCGCGATGGCGCAGACGTTTGCCGCAGTGGCTTATGGCCTGTCCACATTGGACAGCGCATTGCCATTCTTCGGCGTGGTCGCGAACCGCGTTGGCAGCGCACACCATGCGGCGATGCTCACAGAACGATTACCGGCATCGATAAAATTCTGCGGCGCATTGCCGCGTGACGCGGAGATCGGCTTGCCCGAGCGGCATCTGGGGCTGTTGCAGGCGGCGGAATTGCCCGACATCAAGCAGCGCATCGCGCATGCCGCACAGTTGTGGGCGGAGCATGGCGACACCGGTTTGCCGCCTGCCGTGGCATTTTCACCTTCAGACCAAACCGGCCTGTCGCGCGAATTGGAAGGCTTAACAATTGCCGTGGCACGCGATGCCGCTTTTTCGTTTTTGTATCGGGCCAACCTCGATGTGTTGGGCGAGCTGGGCGCACAGCTGCGTTTCTTTTCGCCACTCGATGACAGCGTTTTGCCGGAAGCCGACAGCCTGTACCTGCCCGGCGGTTATCCGGAGTTGCACTTGGCGAAATTGGCAGGAAATGCTGCGATGCTTGCCGCGATCCGCGCCCATCACGCCGCAGGCAAACCGATACTGGCCGAATGCGGCGGCATGTTGTACACGCTGCAATCGCTCACCGATGCGCAAGGACAAACGGAAAATTTGCTGGGTCTGTTAGAGGGTGTGGCGCTGATGCAGCCGCGCCTGAGCGCTCTCGCGCTGCAAAGCGTGGCGCTGCTGCAAGGCACGTTGCGCGGACATACTTTTCATTACTCGCAGCTGCAAACCAGTCTCGCTCCATGTGCTCGCGGGATATGTCCGAACGGCGGCGCGGGTAGCGAAGCGGTGTATCAGCAGAAACGCCTGACTGCCTCGTACATCCATTTCTATTTCCCGTCCGACCCGCACGCGGTCGCGCAAATGTTCATGCCATGAGCCAGCCGCATCGTTACTCCGACGCCGACCGCGCTGCCATTTATCGCGTGATCGCCGAACGGCGCGACATGCGCCATTTTTGCAGCGATCCTGTTCCCGCAGAAATTTTGCAGCGAGTGTTGCATGCCGCACATCAGGCCCCCAGTGTCGGGCTGATGCAGCCGTGGCGGTTCATCCGTATCAGCGACGGCGCGTTGCGCGAGCGGATACACGCGCTGGTTGACGCGGAACGGCTCCTGACCGCAAAGGCGCTGGGCGAACGCGATGCGGAGTTCTTGTGCCTGAAAGTGGAGGGCGTGCGCGACTGTGGCGAACTGCTGGTGGCAAGCCTGATGGATCGGCGCGAGGCACATATTTTCGGACGGCGCACCCTGCCGGAAATGGATCTGGCCTCGGTCGCCTGCGCCATCCAGAACATGTGGCTGGCGGCGCGTGCCGAAGGCTTGGGCATGGGCTGGGTATCGCTGTTCGATCCGCAAGCGCTGGCGGCATTGCTGAATATTCCGCCAGGCGGCAAGCCGGTGGCCATCCTGTGTCTGGGGCAGGTCGAGGAATTCTACGCCGCACCAATGCTGCAACTGGAGCAATGGCGCACCCCGCAGCCGTTGCATGAAATGCTGTTTGAAAACAGCTGGGGCTGCCACGCGGTTGAATGATGCAGATGGCGTACTTTTCAAATCACCTTGCGGTGCCGCTGATGATGCTGGCGGCGGTGTTGCTCGACCGGCTGTTGGGCGAACCGTGCCGGTTACATCCGCTGGTTGGTTTCGGCAACCTGGCACGTCGCATCGAAAAGATAGGTTACGGTGACGCATCGGTGGCTCCTTTCATGCGCAGGATGCGCGGCGTCATCGCGGTCGGTGTGCTGCTGCTCCCTCTGGGCATTCTGGCCGCGCTGCTGCAACAGCTCCCGTTATTCGGCATACTGTTTTCCGTCATTCTGTTGTATTTCGCCATTGCGCCGCGGGCCCTGAACGAACATGCGGGACGTGTCGCCACGGCGTTTGCGGCGGGAGATTTGCCGGAGGCGCGCCATCAGGTCAGCATGATGGTCAGCCGCGATACCCGCGAGCTGGACGAATCCGGCGTGGCGCGTGCGACGGTCGAGTCGGTGCTGGAAAATGGCAACGATGCGATCTTCGGCGCGCTGTTCTGGTTTGCAGTGGCCGGTGCGCCGGGCGTGGTGTTGTATCGTCTGAGCAACACGCTCGACGCGATGTGGGGCTACCGCAATGAACGTTATTACTATTTCGGCTGGGCGGCCGCGCGACTCGACGATGTGCTCAATTTCATTCCCGCGCGGCTGACAGCCGTAAGTTACGCGCTGCTCGGGCATACGCGCAGCGCGCTGGCTTGCTGGCGGCAACAGGCTGCCGCATGGGACAGCCCGAACGCCGGTCCGGTGATGGCCGCTGGAGCCGGTGCGCTGCGCATCCAGCTTGGCGGTGCGGCGATTTATCACGGCCATCTGGAGCAGCGTCCAGCGCTTGGTTGTGGCACGGCAGCCCAAGCAGAGGACATCAGGCGTGCCATGCGACTAGTGCGCGACACTTTGTTTCTGTGGCTGCTGCTGATTACGCTGGGCGCGCTGCTGGCAACAGTCTGGGGGCCACATGCTTGAACACGGTGGCCGATTGCACGCGGCGGCGCTGCGTTATGGCATCGCCGAGGCGGATTGGCTGGACCTCTCTACCGGCATTAACCCGAACGGCTGGCCTGTGCCAGCATTGCCGGCCGAGGTTTGGCAGCGCTTGCCGCAGGATGACGACGAACTGGCCGAAGCGGCCCAAAGCTACTATGGCACTTCGCAATTGCTGGCAGTCGCCGGTTCGCAGGCAGCCATTCAGACATTGCCGGCATTGCGTCCGTGCTCGCAGGTCGCGCTGGTGGCGCCGAGTTATTCCGAGCATGCCCACGCCTGGCGGCGTCATGGCCACACCGTGGTGCAGGTGCCGGCCGCGGAAATTCAACGGGCCGCTGAAACTGCGCAAGTCGTGGTCATCGTCAACCCGAACAATCCCACCGGCAAACTTTTTACCCGTGATGAATTGTTGAATCTGCACGCCCAGCTGGCTGCGCGCGGTGGCTGGCTGGTGGTGGATGAAGCTTTCATTGACGCAACGCCACAGCATGGCCTCGCACCGCTGTGTCCGCGCGCAGGCCTGATTGTGCTGCGTTCGCTCGGCAAGTTCTTCGGGCTGGCCGGTGCGCGCGTCGGCTTTGTGCTGGCCGAACCATCCATCCTGCAATCGCTGGCCGAACGACTCGGTCCGTGGCCAATCGCTGCGCCGTCGCGGCATGTCGCGACCTTGGCCTTGCGCGATGCCGCCTGGCAACATACAACGCGCCAAGTATTGCCGCACGCTTCACAGCGTCTCATGGAGTTGCTGCACGCATACGGCTTGATTCCGTCGGGCGGCACCAGCCTGTTTCAATGGGTAAGCTGTGCGGATGCGGCAAATGTGCATGAGCAGCTTGCGCGGCGTGGTGTTCTCACGCGGTTGTTCGCCTTTCCCGCCAGCTTGCGTTTCGGCTTGCCGTGCGACGAAGCGCAGTGGCTGCGCCTCGCGGAAGCCTTGAGCACGGTGGAGCGATGAATACTAAAACCGTGATGGTCCAGGGTACTACTTCGGATGCCGGCAAGAGCACGCTGGTCGCCGCGCTGTGCCGCTGGCTGGTGCGGCAGGGCGTCGCGGTGGCGCCATTCAAGCCACAGAACATGGCGCTGAACAGTGCGGTCACAGTTGATGGGGGCGAGATCGGGCGCGCACAGGCGGTGCAGGCCCACGCCGCGCGCCTCGTTCCGCACAGCGACATGAATCCGGTGCTGCTGAAACCGAACAGCGACACCGGCGCACAAGTCATCATTCACGGGCGTGCCATCGGCAACATGGAGGCCACGGCCTATCACGACTACAAGCAGGTCGCACGCGAGGCGGTGTTGGCATCCTATAGGCGCCTCGCGAAGCAGTATCAAGCCATCGTGGTCGAAGGCGCAGGCAGTCCCGCAGAAATCAACTTGCGTGAGGGCGATATCGCCAACATGGGCTTTGCCGAAGCAGTCGATTGCCCGGTGATCCTGATTGCCGACATCGACCGCGGCGGCGTGTTCGCCCATTTGGTCGGTACGCTGGCGTTGCTGAGCGAGAGCGAACAGGCGCGCGTGCAGGGCTTTGTTATCAACCGCTTCCGCGGCGACCTCGCCTTGCTGCAACCCGGACTCGACTGGCTGGAACAATACACCGGCAAGCCCGTCCTCGGCGTGCTACCCTATCTGCACGGTCTGCACCTCGAAGCGGAAGATGCCGTGCCGTCATGTCCCCTTCGCCCGCTTGCGGGGGCACCAAAGGCAGGCAATCCGCAAGGGGCTGAAGCCCGTGCGGAGTTGACACAGGGGTTAGGGGAGAGAGAACAGCTGCGCATCATCGTTCCCGCATTGCCCCACATCAGCAACCACACCGATTTCGATCCGCTGCGCCTGCACCCGCAGGTGGAATTTCAATTCATAGCGCCCGGTGAACCTCCGTCGCCCGCCGACCTGGTCATCTTGCCCGGCAGCAAAAACGTGCGCGCTGATCTCGCCTGGCTGCGCACACAAGGATGGGATGCTGCGCTGCAACGCCACCTGCGTTACGGCGGCAAGCTCATCGGCATCTGCGGCGGCCTGCAAATGCTCGGCACCGCAATACACGACCCGCATGGCATCGAAGGTGAAGCGGGCAGCAGTGCCTGTCTGGGTCTGCTGGAGCTGGAAACTATCTTGGCTGCGGAAAAACAGTTGCGCAATGTGCGCGGCACGCTGGCGCTGGACGATGCGCCGGTGGCGGGTTATGAAATCCACGCCGGTGTCTCTACCGGCCCCGCATTGCAGCATCCGGCGCTGCAACTGGAGCACGGTCCAGACGGCGCAATTTCTGCCGACGGGCAAATTTTCGCTACCTATCTGCACGGCCTGTTTGAATCGCGCGCTGCAACCGATGCGCTGCTGCGCTGGGCCGGACTGGGTGAAGTGCAGACGCCCGATTACCACGCGCGGCGCGAGGCCGATCTGGAGCGGCTTGCCGATGCCGTGGAACAGCATCTGGACACCACGCGGCTGGCGGTCCTATTCGGTCTTGGGGAAACGGTATGAAGGAACTGATTCTCGGTGGTGTGCGCTCGGGCAAGAGCCGCCTGGCTGAAAGCCACGCGCAGGCATCCGGATTGGATGTGATTTACGTCGCCACCGCAACCGCGCAGGACGACGAGATGCGTGCGCGCATCGCGCACCACCAGGCGCAGCGCCCCGGGCACTGGCAACTAGTGGAAGAACCGCTCGCGCTGGCCGCTGCCTTGCAGCGCAATGCGGCGCCAAACAATTGTGTGCTGGTGGACTGCCTGACCCTGTGGCTGACCAATCTGCTGTGCCTCGAAGACGAGGCGCGTCTGCGCCGGGAAATCGGCGCGCTGTCAGACGTGCTGCCCAGTCTGCCAGGGCAGCTCATCCTGGTAAGCAACGAAACCGGCATGGGCGTGGTACCGCTGGGCGAACTGACACGTCGCTATTGCGACGAGGCCGGGCGGCTGCATCAGGCGCTCGCGCAACAGTGCGACAAGGTGATTTTGACGGTGGCCGGGCTGCCGTTGCATTTGAAAGGATAAGTGTATGAACGATTTTTCCTGGTTGCAGCAAGCCGCAAAACCATTGGATGAAACCGCACGCAATGCGGCACTCGCACGCCAGGCGCAACTGACCAAACCGCCCGGCGCGCTCGGCAAACTGGAAAGTCTGGCAGTACAACTTGCCGCGATGCAGGGATGCGAAAAGCCGCGGATGGAGCGGGTGTTCATCGGTGTATTCGCAGGCGACCACGGCGTCGCAGCGGAAGGTGTGTCGGCGTTTCCGCAGGCGGTGACTGCCGAAATGGTGAAGAACTTCGCGCGCGGCGGGGCGGCGATCAGCGTGCTGGCAAAGCAACTTGACGCCACGCTGGAGGTGGTCAATCTCGGGACCGCTTTTGATACCGGCGATCTGCCCGGCGTGCGGCAATGCAATCTGGGCAAGGGTACGGCCAACTTCGCGTCCGAACCCGCAATGACCGAGAGCCAGCTCGCCGCTGCGCTGCAGGCGGGGCGCGACAGCGCGGCCCGGGCGCAGCAGGCCGGCGCGCAACTCTATATCGGCGGCGAAATGGGCATCGCCAACACCACCGCAGCGGCGGCGATTGCCTGCGCGTTGCTGGGATTGTCACCGCAACAAGTGGCCGGCCCGGGCACCGGACTTGATGCAGCAGGGGTTCAGCGCAAGGCGAATGTTATCGTCCGCGCGCTGGCACAGCACGAGCTACATCTGGGAGATGTGCGCGAAGTGCTGCGCCGCCTCGGCGGCTTTGAGATCGCGGCACTGACCGGTGCATTCGTCGGGTGCGCGCAGTGCGGCATTCCGGTACTGGTAGATGGCTACATTGCCATGGCGGCCGCGCTGCTCGCGGTGCACCTTAATTCCGGGGTGGCCGACTGGCTGCTGTTTGCCCACCGGTCGGCAGAGCCCGGCCACACCTTGCTGCTGCAGGCGCTCCGTGCGGATCCGTTACTGGACTTGGGCATGCGTCTGGGCGAAGGCAGTGGCGCCGCCGTTGCGATACCACTGCTGCGACTAGCCTGCGCTTTGCACAACAATATGGCGACTTTTGCGGAGGCGGGGGTGTCTGGAAAGATCTGACTTTGCCAACTGAGTGAGAGCGTGGGCAAGGGAAAATCGTGATGGTGCATTTTTTCTGGTGAGGATATATGTATTCTTTAAAAATCAAGTGCCCGCATTGCGACTACCCGATATGGTTTTTTCGGATCAAAAAGGATTTTGATTGTCCGCACTGCCAGCGCCATCTCACTTCAAACGCTGCTGAAGCGGATACCAAGGTCTGGATCGGCTACATTTGCGCTTCCCCGTTGATTTGGTGCATAGCTGATATTCTGTTCAAGATGATAAATGCCAGACCGGCTACTTACGATGAGTGGTCAGCGATACTCTTTTTTGTAGCGGTGGGCATTTACCTAATAGTAACCCCCTTGCTAATTACTGTATCCAAGGCAGATAGGGCCGACAAGAAGTGACCGGCCACCATTTCAGAAATGCAGACGTTTTTCTAAAAAACATTTTGTTTACGGGATGAATCCAGATGGACAGCGTCATATCTGCACTAATCGAAGCACTCAAGAGTCTCTTCAGCCCGAAAATGCTCGCCCTGATCCTGTGGCCGATGCTGAT
>DASSQR010000026.1:0-16666 GCA_035702405.1 Gallionella sp.
AACGCTGCCCGCCAGGTCACGCCCGAGCGTGGTCGCGCCGAGCAGCAGGATTTCCGGCTGGTACGCGTTGACCAGGTCGGTCAGCCCCTTGGTGAATGGCTGGTTGCGGTAATCCTTCAGCAGCGGGTCTTTCATCAGGTAGCAGTGGTCGGCGCCGTAGTGGAACGCTTCCTGGCAGAACCCGCGTGTCGCTTCGCCCGGTGCGCCCATGACCACGCCGGCGACTTGCACCCCCAGCTGATCCGCCAGCTTGCGGGCTTCGCCCAGCAATTCCCACGATACGCTGTGTGCATTGCCGCGCTCGTGTTCGATGAACACCCAGATACCGCGGTAAGCGGCCAATTTGGGGTCAAGCGCCAGTTTCTTTTTCCCGGCAGGTTTCTTTGCTTCTTCACTCATTTCTTCTACCTCGGATGTAGGTCGGGCTACGCCCGACAAGTTCTTTAGTGGCGGGCGCAGCCCGCCCTACACGCTCTCCGCCAATGCCTCGCGCACGTGCGGGAAGCGGGTAAACAGACGCATCAGCAGCGCACCCGCCAAGTCCTGCGGCTCGTTGCTTTCAGTCTGGATAATCTCGGCCTTCACCGTCTTCGGCGTCGGCGCGAACACCTTGCTGACCACGGTGGGCGAACCTTTCAGGCCAATCTTGCTCACGTCCTCGATACCTGCTGCGACGCGGTCCCATTTCTTGATCGGGGTGCGCGCGGCGCGGATCATGTTGGGCATGGTGGCGAAGCGCATTTCGTTGCTTCCTTCCAGCATCGTGACCAGCGCCGGCAGCCGGGTCTTGAGGACCTGCACGCCGCCTTCGGCGCGGCGCTGCACCACGATTTCGCGCTTTTCGCCGCTGACGCTGACGATGCTGGAAATGTAGGTCAGCAGTTCAAGCTCGAGGCGCTTCGCAATGCCCGGGCCGACCTGCGCGGTGTCGCCGTCGATGGTCTGCTTGCCGCAGAACACTAGATCGACCGGCATGTTCTTTTCGATCTGGCGGATGGCTGACGCCAGCGCGAACGAGGTCGCGAGCGTGTCGGCGCCCGCAAAGGCGCGGTCGGTCACCAGGATCGCATCGTCGGCGCCGAACGACAGCGCCTTGCGCAACGCGTTCTCCGCCTGCGGCGGACCCATGGTGATCACGGTGATGAAGCCGCCGAGCTTGTCCTTGATGCGCAACGCTTCTTCGAGCGCGAACAGGTCATACGGGTTGATAATCGCCGGCACGCCCTGGCGCATGATGGTGTTGGTCACCGGATGCACGCGAATCTGCGCGGAGTCCGGCACCTGTTTGATACATACGACGATATGAATCATATTGTTTCCCTTCTATAAAACTACTGCGGCAGCCATCTGCTGCGTTGCGCGGTACTCGCTTCCTCGCCTATCTACCAAGATATGTCTCGTCGCTCCGTTCCGTGCGCCTTGCATCTGGCTGTCCTCGCTACGTTTTTCAACATCCTGTTAGCGCGCCGGCAACGAAGCACGCAATTGTTCCAGCCCGAACGTCTGCACGCCGGCCGCGTCGCGAAACACCTTGAACACTTTTTCGGTCACCGCATCCGATACCACGAAATCGCGGTAGGCCTGTGCCAGCAATCCCCGGTATGCCTCCTTGCGTTCAGCCTCGGTCATCGACGTGAAGCTGTGACGCGCGAGGTATTGCTGGAAGCGCTTGAGGATATGCAGGCGCTTCACGTTGACCACTGCCTGCGCGTACTCGACCCCGAAGAAATCGAGAAACTCCTCGGCCGATGACAGCTTGCCCATTCCTGTTTCGATGCTGCTCATCTCGTTCCCTTTCATGAATGGCTGGCCAGGCATTCGGTCAGCCCGAAATAGATTTTGCGCAGATCGTCCGGCTGCGGATTTTTCTTGGCCCGCGTGGCGAACTCGCGCACCTTCGGAAGCAGCAACGCGGCCTCTTGCTGGCTCACCGCAATGCCGATGCCGGCGTACGTATTCATCACTGCACTGGTGCCCGAATGCTTGCCCAGTACCAGGCGATGCGCGCGGCCGACCTCGGCCGGGTCGAATGGCTGGTAGTTGAGCGGATTTTTCAGCAGGCCATCGACATGGATGCCGGCCTCATGGGTGAACACCGCGGCGCCAACGATGCTCTTGTTTGCCGCCAGAGCACGCCCGGATGCCGCCGCGACCAGCCGCGACAATTTCGCGTAGTCATGCATTTCGACGCCGGTGTCGATGTCCTGGATATGGCGCAGGGCCATCACCACCTCTTCCAGCGGCGCGTTGCCGGCGCGCTCGCCCAGCCCGTTCACTGTGGTGTTCACGTGGGTCGCGCCGGCGCGAACGGCGGCGAGCGAATTCGCGGTGGCCATGCCGAAATCGTCGTGCGCATGGATTTCCAGCTGCAGGTCGACCGTCCGGGTCAAAATCTCGATGCGGTTGTAGGTGATGAAGGGATCGAGAATGCCGAGGGTATCGGCAAAGCGGAAGCGCAGTGCACCGCTCTCCTGTGCCGCTTCGGTGACGCGGCGCACGAAGTCGATATCGGCGCGCGACGCATCTTCGCCGCCGACGCAGACATAGAAGCCCATCCCGGCAACGCGGCGCACATACTCGCGCACGGTGCGCAACACCCACTGGCGATCCTTGCCAAGCTTGTTCCGGATCTGGATGTCTGACACCGGAATCGACAGATTCACCCAGTCAGCCTGGCAGCGCGCGATCGCGGCGAGATCGCTGGCATGCATCCGCCCCCAGACCATCAGCCCGAGCGGCAGGCGTTCGGCGGCAATCGCATTGATCACCTCGCACTCCGCGTCACCCATCGCCGGGATGCCGACTTCCAGTTCGGACACTCCCACCGCCGCGAGTCCTCGTGCGATCGCAATTTTTTCGTCGGGAGTAAAAGCGACCCCGGCGGTCTGTTCACCGTCGCGCAGCGTGGTGTCGTTGATTGTGACTAAATTGGCGTATTGTTCTCTGTACATGATGTTCACCTCTCACCATCATGGTCAGCAACAACCATGCCACAGCCGAGCACGCACTGTTTAGCGATAGAAATCAATCAGATAATTTTATTGTCGCGTTCCACGCAGAAATACAAAACCGGACAAATGCAACGTTTGTAGGGTTTGCGACAAAGGAAGCAAATGAGAAATGAATGAGAGGGATTTGGTGCGATGAGCTTGTGTGCCAAGCTTCTTTGATGATGGATGCTGAAACTACTACGTTGCAGATGGCCAGCGCGATTGCCGCGAGCGGCTGCTTTTCGGCCAAAGTTGCCAGCCGAGTCATGGTTCTTGCTTCCCCGCGGCACGGGGATAGTTGAGGGAAAGAATTAGGCGCATAATCCGAAAGCCGTCGGTCTCCTTTTGCATAATGCAATAAAGAGACAAGCGAGCAAGCATGCCTAAAGCAATCAAAACGATAGAGCTACCTTATGCCTGTCTCTATATTAAAAAATGTCCGGACCCATGGGGCTCTATATTAACTGTTAGGCTTTATTCAGACTGTCCAATGAACGAACTTCTTTACTGGATATTTTGGGAGGTTGTCGGAAATATCTTTTTCCGACTAGGTCGCTTAATTTTAAGGACGATATCATTTGGTTTAGTACGCCTTGAAAACCCAACCCGGTTTCAAATGTTCGTTGTGGGATTGTTTGGCATGTTCGTGGCTTTTCCAACGCTACTGTTTTTCCTATGGCTGGCTACAAGATGAGCCCCGATCAACCCTGCAATTTCCTGACAAGCCCTTAGCTCCACGTTAGGCAAAACCGAATGAGGCGGCCATCTTTCTTTGTCAGCGCACTGATTGTTTCAACGGGGGCTTTCTTTGTACTTTCATTTTTACTAATGCGGCAGCTTGCTCCAGCTATCGGTTCATTCATATTCTTTTTCTTCTTTTGGGCAGTTCTGCAATCAGTTGGCCGCGATCCAACCGTTAAAGATCCAACGGCAAGGTGGTATTTCCGCTTCGTTATTTTGATGGGCGCTCTTGCTATGACCGCAGCTCTATTGTCCTCATTTCTGGACCTAATAAATGGGCAATACAGAGCGGCTCTTCGTAGCTTTGGCCCATTTATCTTGCTGGCAGCTACAGCTTGGCGGTTTCGAAAAGAATGGATCGGATGGTTGCGAAAAAATGAAACCTAACAATCTATTTGCCAGACAGCCTAACCCTGCGCTCAAGTTCGCTCCCGCCGGTCGCTGGGCCGCGCCTTCGGTGCGCCCCTTAGCTCCACGTTAGGCCCTTCATACCCCCATGGCCGAGTCGTCGACTCCCATCAAATGGTTTGTGTGGTCCCTGCTGCTCTACGTGGCTGCCTGGACCGCTGCCTACATCATCGTGTTTCTGCTAGAGGGCGGCCCACTGACGTTCGCTTACTATTGGGGCTATTTGGCTCTAGCCTGGTCTTTTTCCGGTGGCGAGTTGCCAATGTTCATCTGGTTCTTGAGCGTTATGCTCTTCGCTCTGGAAGTCTTCGGCTTCTTCCTCGTCCTTTGGGTTCGTCGCCGGAGGACCCGAAATGCCTAGCCATATCGGTGCCATTCTTCGGCCTACGGTCTCGCAGCATGGGATATTCAATTCATATGCGCCGCGCTTCGCCTTTCTTCGCCGCCAAAGGCCTAACCCTCCCTTCCCGCTCCGGCGGCCCTTCACCTAGCACGTTAGGCGCTATGAATCTCAATCCCGCAATCGCGCTCGCCACAATTATATTCTTAGCCATTAGTTGTGCCTCAAATGCGGCCAGCGTAGTAAAACCCAATCGTCCTAAGGACCAAAAGGAGTGTGCCGCCAAAGGCGGAATCTGGACGTATTACCCAATGGGCAACTTCTATTTTTGCTCGATTAAGACTACTGACACGGGTAAGTCATGCACAGACAATAACCAATGCCAGGGAGATTGCGTTCCAGAGGATCAGCCAGAAAGTAAAGGTAGAAAAATTCAAGGCCGTTGCGCTTCGCACCTACCGGCGCCGGGCGGCTGTCCTATTTACTTGAAGGACGGCAAGATCGTTCGAGAATCATGTATCTGAGCGCGCCTAACCCTAAAGTCGAGCGGGACAGCCAATAAGCTGCGCTTGTTGGTTCCCTCCGCGCTTCCACGTTGATGTCCGCTTTGGTCAGCTAAGCCGCCAGATTTCAATGCATGACGACTTGGCAGCTTTGGCCGATTATAAGACTCTCGCCAACCAACCTGACAGTCAGTTCTTTGCATATAACCGCAAGTCATCACTGAATCCAGATCGGCGCCGCCAGCGAACATGAACTTGAGGTCCTAGCTGGGCCGAGCTGCCACCGGCATGCACGGCACGCATTTTGCTTTCCTTCTTTATGATTGTATTGACCGGAGGGAAACTGAATGCGTATATCAAAGAACAACATCCAACTGGTCACGGTGTATGAGGTGAGCAAGATTCTCAGCTCCTCGCTCGACCTGGACAAGACGCTGCGCGGCGTGCTGAACGTGCTGTCCAACCACCTGCAAATGCGGCGCGGCATGGTGGCGCTGGTGCAGGAAGACGGCTGCCTGCAAGTCGTTGCAGCGACCGGTATGGAAGCGGAAGAAATGGCGCTTGGCCGCTTCCGATCTGGCGAAGGTGTGATGGGCACCATCCTCAAGACCGGGGTGCCGGCGGTCGTGCCGGATATTGCACAGGAAGCGCTGTTCCTCAACCGCACCGGCGCCCGCAGGTCTGGCGGCGAGACCGTCATTTCGTTCATCGGCGCACCGATCAAGGTGGGGCGCGAATGCATCGGCGTGCTGAGCTTCGACCGGGAAAATTCTAACCTGGAAGCCGGGCGGAATTTCGGCAACGACGTGCAATTCCTCACGATGGTGGCCAACCTGATCGGCCAGACCGTGCGTCTGCACCAGAAAGTGGCGCAGGATCGCACCAGCTTGTTGCAGGAAAAGATGCGCCTGCAGTCTGAACTGCACAATAAGTACAGCCTGGATAACGTGGTCGGCAAGAGCAAGATCATGCAGTCGGTGTTCGCCGAAGTGCACCAGGTCGCTGCCTCCCGCGCCACCGTGCTGCTGCGGGGCGAATCCGGCACCGGCAAGGAAGCCATCGCGCGCGCGATCCATCACCTGTCGCCGCGCAAGGATGCGCCGTTCATCAAAGTAAACTGCGCGGCGCTGTCGGAAACGCTGCTCGAATCGGAGCTGTTCGGGCACGAGCGCGGTTCGTTCACTGGCGCGTCGCAGGAACGCAAGGGGCGGTTCGAGCTGGCACACGGCGGCACGTTGTTCCTGGACGAGATCGGCGACATTTCCCCTGCCTTCCAGACCAAGCTGCTGCGCGTGTTGCAGGAGCGCGAGTTTGAGCGCGTCGGCGGCAGCAGGACCATCAAGGTGGATGTGCGCCTGGTTGCCGCCACCAATCGCAATCTGGAAGAAGCCGTGGCCAAGGGAGAGTTCCGCGAAGATCTGTATTACCGTATCAACGTCGTTGCGATTTTCCTGCCGCCCCTGCGCGAGCGGCGTGATGACATTCCGCTGCTCGCAGAATATTTCCTGAAGCAGGCAAACGAGGAAAGCGGCAAGCAGCTCAGATTTTCGCCAGAGGCGATGCAGGCGATGATGGCCTGCAACTGGCCGGGCAATGTGCGCGAACTCGGCAATTGCGTGGAGCGTATCGCAGCCACCGCACAGGGCAACGTCATTCGCAAGAGCGACCTGCTGTGCAGCCGCGACCTGTGCTTCTCTTCCATCATGTGGCAGCAGCATCACAAGCACAGCGTCGTCCCCATCGCCAGCGCGCGCCGGAGCGCCGCTTCGCCACTGCGCGAAACGCGAGTGGATGAATCACACGACACCGATAACAAGACGCCCTCCGCAACGGAGACTGCCAATCCGCAGCGGCAACAGATCATCGACGCTCTGGAAAAATGCGGCTGGGTGCAGGCCAAGGCAGCACGCCTGCTGGGCATTACGCCGCGCCAGATGGGATATGCGATTCTGAAAAACGACATCGATGTGAAGCGGTACTAGGTTAACGCAGATTCTATTAGTACCGTCATTCCCGCGCAGGCGGGAATCCAGCTGATTGCAATATCTCCCTCGAAGCGGGACAACTCACGTTTTGTCCGCTTCGCGGGATGTTTTTTCCCGCTGGATTCCCGCCTGCGCGGGAATGACGCAGTCTTGTGCTCAAGGATAATCCGGACTGAACACATCACCACTCTTCCCTATCGGCAAAATTATTATCGTTTTGCGCACAACGAAATTTTGTCGCAAACCATCCCCGCGAATGTCGCGATGCTTACACAAGGCCGTGTATCGACAAATATCATATTGATTTAATGTGATGTTTTTGTTGGCACAGGGCTTGCTAATTACTCAGTCAGGAAGACTAACAAAGACTGAGGTCAACATGACACAACCCGTGACAGCGAGCTCCGGCGCAAAATCCGGACAATTTGGCAGCATCAAAATCGTGGTAGCCGGACAGCCCGTATCGTCCGGTTGCGGCGCCAGCGGCGGCGCCGGCAAATCTGGCTGCGGCTCGGCTGCCGGCAAGAACGACATGCCACCGGAAATCTGGGAGAAGGTGAAAAACCATCCCTGCTATTCCGAGGAGGCGCATCACCACTATGCACGAATGCACGTCGCGGTGGCGCCGGCCTGCAACATCCAGTGCAACTACTGCAACCGCAAGTACGACTGCTCCAACGAATCGCGTCCAGGCGTGGTATCGCAAAAACTCACGCCCGACCAGGCGGTGAAGAAGGTGCTCGCGGTCGCCTCCACCATTCCGCAGATGACGGTGCTGGGCATCGCCGGCCCCGGCGACGCGCTGGCGAACCCGAAGAAAACCTTCGAGACCTTCCGCCAGCTGCAGGAGAAGGCACCAGACATCAAGCTGTGCCTGTCCACCAACGGACTGGCGCTGCCCGACTATGTGGACGAGATCGTCAAATACAACGTCGACCACGTGACCATCACGATCAACATGGTTGACCCCGAGGTGGGCGAGAAAATCTATCCGTGGATCTTCTACAACCACAAGCGCATTTATGGCCGCGAAGCCGCGCAGATACTCACGGAGCGCCAGATGCTCGGGCTGGAGATGCTTACCGCGCGCGGCATCCTGACCAAGATCAACTCGGTGCTGATCCCCGGCATCAACGACCAGCACCTGATCGAAGTGAACAAGGCGGTGAAGGCGCGCGGCGCGTTCCTGCACAACATCATGCCGCTGATCTCCGAGCCAGAGCACGGCACCGTGTTCGGCCTCACCGGACAACGCGGCCCTTCGGCGCATGAGCTGAAAGAGGTACAGGACGCTTGCATGGGCGGCGCGAACCTGATGCGTCACTGCCGCCAATGCCGCGCCGATGCAGTGGGTCTGCTGGGCGAAGACCGCAGCGACGAATTCACCGTAGAGCAGGTAGAAAAAATGGAAGTGGTGTACGACCTCGAAAAACGCCGCGCCTACCAGGAGAAGGTCGAGGCCGAACGCCAGGCGCAGCACGCCGCGAAGCAGGCAGCCGTCATCGCGAGCAAGGCGCAAGGTGGCAGGGAAATGAAAGTACTGGTCGCAGTAGCCACCCAAGGCCAGGGCAAGATCAACCAGCATTTCGGCCACGCCAGCGAGTTCCAGATTTACGAGATCGACGCGAGCCAGGACAACATCACCACAGCGTTCATCGGCCACCGCCGTGTCGACCTGTATTGCCAGGGCGGCTACGGCGAGGACGAACAACTGCCGTCGATCGTCAATGCGATCAACGACTGCCACGCGGTGCTGGTCGCCAAGATCGGCGCCTGCCCGCGCGAGGAACTCAAGGCCGCCGGCATCGAGCCGGTGGACCAGTTCGCCCACGAGTTCATCGAACACGGCCTGCTTGGCTGGTTCAACGACTACCGCGCCCGCATCTCGCGCGGCGAGATCGAACATCAAGCGCGCGGCGACGCCAGCATCCGGCAGGGTGCATACCTCGCGGCCTGACAAATTTTTATCAACGGAGAAAAACCATGGCTTACAAAATCATCTCATCCTCATGCACAGCCTGTTCCGCCTGCGAACCGGAATGTCCCAATGTGGCCATCGTCGAAAAGAATGGCACTTTCGTGATCAAGCCGGAGAAATGCACCGAGTGCATCGGCCATTACGATGACCCGCAATGCGTCGCCGCCTGCCCGGTAGACAACACGGTCATCATCGACAAGAACTATCCGCGTTACGTTGCCGCCTAGGAGGCCAGCATGAACGTCACCATCACACCCAGGGCAGAAGGTTTCATGCGCCGAATGATCCGCATGAACGGCGGCGCGGCTGGCGCCGGTTTCAGGCTGGAGGTCAGCCCCGGCGGCTGTTCCGGGCTCAGCTCCAGCTTTACCGTAGAGAACGCGCCGCTGGAAGGCGATGCCGTGCTGGACAGCAATGGCGTGAAAGTATTCCTGCCCGCCGAAAGCCGCATCCTGCTGGAAGGGATCACCGTGGATTTCGCCGACTCGCCGATGTCCACCGGACTGACTTTCATCAACCCGAACGCTCAATCCTGCGGTTGCAGCAGTTCCGGTTTATCTGCGGGCGCACCGCCCAAGGCAGCGACCGTGAGCATCGCCAGCATTCAGCGCAAGCATTAGCGCGAGTGCCATGTTTTATATGACTGCGATGAGTGACCCGTTCGAAACCGTCGATTGGCAAGGCAAGCAGGTCGAGTGCGAGCATTGCATCCACGCCGGCCTGCTGGCCAAGGGCATGTGCGCGCCGCGCCAGGCCTGTGTGCATGACCGCTATGCCAAACGCATCGAGCGCTTCTTCACCGCGCATCGCAGTCTGGCCTTGGATTATCTGGCGCACCCCTATTTCGAAGTGCGCGCCGTAGCCGCGAAATACGTGGATATCTTCCATCTCGCGCGCATGCGCAACGATCCCGACGAGACGGTGCGCAGCATGGTTGCGTTGCGCCTGCCTCAAGGGCAATTGCACACAATGTGCACCGACCCGGATCGCGAGGTGCGCATCCGCGTCGCCTACCGCCTGCCGCAGCACGAACTCGGACAGATGATGCACGATCCGGATTATTACGTTCGTACTGTGGTCGCCAAGCGCATCGCGCCGGGCATGCTTACCCTGATGATCTACGACCCGGACAGCAGCGTGCGCATTGCGGTGGCCGAACGTATCGACACAGACATGCTGCAGGCAATGAGCGGCGATCACGATGCCACGGTACGGCTGGCGGTGGCGAAACGTCTGCCCGTGCAACGCCTGTCATTGCTGCGCCAGGATGAAGATTGGCGGGTACGCCACGAAGTGGCTCAACGCATCGGGCATGAGCACCTGGCCGGCTTGGCGAATGATGAGGACGAATTGGTGCGCGAGGCGGCGCTGGCACGCCTGCAGGAAGATTCCATAAAGGGAGACACAACATCATGGAGAGGACATGGCAAAAATTAGCCGCGACAGCGACATCATCGAACTGAACGGTCCGCCGCTCTATGACTACGGCGCCAAAGTGGTGGCGCGGTTCAACATCCGCAACGACGGCACTTTCCGCGGCAAGGAGATCGGCGAACTGCTGGTGCAGAAGGGCGACGTGGGTTACGTGGCCAGCATCGGCACCTTCCTGCAACAGTATTACATTTATGGCGTGGATTTCTACGAGCGCGGCAATCTGGTTGGCATGCGCTCCCGTGAGCTGATCGCGTTTGATGAACTGGCCGAAAGCGAGGAAGAACATGCTTGACATCAGGGAACCGAAATTCCAGTGGGGACAACGGGTAGTCGCCGCGATCGACCTCCTCAATGACGACAGTTATCCGGACATGGAGGCAAATGCCCTGCTGGCGGCCAGCGGCACCAAGGGTGAAATCGTGCAGACCGGCTTGCATGAGGATACAAACATGCCGGTGTACCTGGTCGAGTTCGGCAATGGCAAAGTGATCGGCTGCCTCGAACACGAAATCGAACGCGCGTGAGGCAAGACGATGCCCTCCTCTGATTATCCTCATCCCAACCCGTTCGACTGCAAGCGCATCGAACGTGCGCTGAAAGAACGCGGGCGTTATCAGTACGTCACGCCGCGCGTAGTGCCGGATGGGGAGGACCATGGCTATCGTGTCGAGAGTCCTTGCTGCTCGCGCAACGTCGAGCCCTCTGGCGGTGTCATCGACATCGCCCTGTTCAAGTTTTCGCGGCCGCACTGGCTGCTGTATCGCAAGGACCATGAGTACAGTACCTGGGTGCTGCACAGCGTGACGGACACCCTCAACGAGGCGCTGGAAATCCTGCTGCCCGATCGAGAACGGGTATTCTGGCCATGAGAAGCGCGAGCCGGTTATTTGCCAGCGAGAGTTTCCGGAAAGACCGGCCGGTCTATCTGGACAACAATGCCACCACGCGCCTCGCGCCGGAAGTGCGCGCCGCGTTGCTGCCGTTGCTGGACGACGAATATGGCAATCCGTCGAGCAGCAATGCGCTCGGCCAGCGCGCCAAAGAGCGTGTGATGCTGGCCCGTCATGCCGTGGCCAACGCGCTAGGGGCGGCAACCGGTGACGTGATGTTCACCGGCAGTGCCACCGAGGCGAATCATCAGGCTATTCTCGGTGCGCTGCGGCATTTCGGCGGTACGCGCCGTCACATCATCAGCAGCACGGTAGAACATCCGTCCACACTCAAGCTGCTGCACTGGCTAAAACAACGCGGTTATCCCGTCACGCTGCTGCCGGTCGATCAACACGGCGCGCTCGACTTGGACGAACTCAAAGCCGCCCTTGGCGAAGACACCGCGATCGTATCCATCATGTGGGCGAACAACGAAACCGGGGTCATCTTTCCGGTGGAACGCATCGCGCAGCTTGCGAAGTCCTGCGGCGCGCTGTTCCACACCGACGCCGTGCAGGCGGTGGGTCGGCTGCCGCTCGACTGGAAATACAGCAATATCGACCTGCTCTCGTTTTCCGGGCACAAGCTGCATGCACCCAAGGGCATCGGCGCGCTGCTGCTGCGCAATCACCTGACGCTGACGCCGCTGCTGTTCGGCAGCCAGGAACGCAATCGGCGCGGTGGCACCGAAAACATGCTCGGCATCGTCGGCCTGGGCGTGGCCGCGACATTGCTGGACCTGCCCGCACAGGAGCGGGTGGGCAAGCTATGCAGCCACATGGAGCAGCGCATCGTGAGCCGGCTGCCGTTCGCTCGCATCAACGGACAGCAGGCACCACGCGTGAGCAACACCAGCAACATCCGCTTCGGCAATCTGAATGCAGAAGCCCTGCTCGTCCGACTGGAACGTGCCGGCGTCATTGCCTCGCACGGCGCCGCCTGCGAGGCCGGCGGCCAGCATGCTTCGCACGTACTGACCGCGATGGGACTGGATCAGGCAGCCGCGCGTGCCTCGCTGCGCTTCTCACTGTCGCGCCATACCAGCGCCGCCGAGATCGACCGCGCCACTGAAGCCATCATTGCCACCACGCTGGAATTGGCGCACCAGGAAACCATGCGAACCGTTTTTTGAAAAGGAAAACACTATGAAAGTAATGGTCAGGAAAAATGCAAAGGGCGAGGCCTCCATCTACGTCCCGAAAAAGGACTTGGAAGAACCCATCGTATCGGCCGAGAAGGCCGACATGTGGGGCGGCGTTGTCACACTCGCCAACGGCTGGCAACTGGAACTGCCGGAGATGGCCGCAGAGACGCGTCTGCCGGTGACGGTGGAAGCGCGTCATCTCAACCGTGAATAAGGGGGGCAAAATGGGGATCAGTGAAGCACAACTCGGTACCATCGAGACTTCAGTCAGCGCATTGCTGGCGAGCGGCGCACCGCTGGTGCCGGAGCTGCGCAGCCAGTTTCCGGAGTTCACCTTCGTGTGCTGCGCGCAGGGCGACATGGATACGCAGCCCTATCGGCTCGGTGACGGCTACCAGCTCTACCTGATTAACCGCAAGAGTCTCTGCATCAATCTAACCGATAGCCTGGAACAGGCCGACGGCGTGGTGGTGGCGGTATGAATGCGGAAAACATCCTGCTGTCCGACCCGGATATCTCGAAACTCGAACTGGAATTTGCCGGGGCCGTGCTGAGTTCGGCGCGCCTGAGCCAGGGCGAGTTGACCGAAGCATTCGAGCAGTCGTTCGCCGCGTGGCTCGGCCGCAAATATGCGATCGCGGTTTCGAGCTCGACGCTGGCTGTGTGGATGTGCCTCACGGCTTGGGAAATCGGCGACGAAGACGAGGTGGTCACGTCGGCACATTCCTGGCACCAGATCGCGCGCGGCATTTCGCTGGCGGGCGCTACGCCGATATTCGCCGACATCGACTACTGGGCCGGCACGCTCGCGCCGGACAAGGCCGCCGAGCGCATTACCGCCGACACGAAAGCCATCCTCGCGGGCAACACCAACGGCCATCCGGCCGACTGGCAGGCGCTGCGCGCACTGGCGCAGCAACATGGCCTGCGCCTCATCGAGGACTGTACCGAGTCGATCGGTTCGCGCTACCAAGGCGTGCAGACCGGCACCTTCGGCGACTGCGCAATCTTCGATTTTGCGCAGCCGTCCGCGCTGTGTTGCGGCGAAGGCGCGATGATCGTCACCGACGACCTCGAGTTTGCACGCACGCTGCGCTACCTGCGCGACCGTCAGCCGGATCAGCGTCACTCGCTCAGCATCACTCGCCTGTTGCCGCTGAATGCGCGCATCAGCGACCTGACCGCCACACTCGGGCTGGTGCAACTCCGGCGCATCGAGGAAATCCTCGCGAAGCGGCAACAGGTAACGCGCTGGTACGAAGAACAGATCAAGTCGTTCGAGGGCATCAAGCCGCCCCACCTCGCGCCGGAGGTGGACTCGGTGAACTGGTTCCTCTATACCGTGCATCTTGGCACGCGCTTCTCGTTCAGCAGTTGCCGCGCCATTGTGGAGGACCTGCGTACCGCCGGGATCGAGGCCGCACTGTACAGCCGGCCTCTCTACCTCGAACGCTATTACGTCGAACAGGGCTGGCGCAAGGGCAGTTGCTTCGTCACCGAGAAAGTCGCAGATCGCGCCATCGCGCTGCCGTTCCACACCCATCTCACCGAGGCGCAGATCGCGTTCATCGTGAAGACCACCAAGGACGCCTCGATAAATGTGGGCGCCGGTGCCGCCATCTACCTTTAATTTTTAAACTAACCAATCAGGAGCAAGCATGCCAGTCATATCCGTAAGACCTTCCGGAATAACCATCGAAGCTGCCGAAGGCAGCCGTCTGCTCGACGCGCTCAAGAATAGCGGCGCGGATATCCAGCACAAATGTGACGGTCAGGCGCAATGCGGCAGTTGCCACATCTATATCCATGAAGGCCGCAAGAGCCTCTCCAGGATACAGCGCACCGAAAATGAGAAGCTGGACAGCATCATCGGCGTCAGCTCCAAATCGCGCCTGGCCTGCCAGGTGATGTTGGGCAACGAAAACATCAGCGTCGAGCTGTTGGGATTCTCGTCCGGATTTTAATCATTTCCCGGATTATCACGTTCAATCAAGGAGCCGCCCATGTCGGACAACAGTGCGATCAACGAAATTCTGGCGGGACTGGAAGCGGGAACCGTGGTTCCCTACCTCGGCCCGGGTGTCTGGGCTACGACCGCCACGCCGCCCGCCCATCCCGCCGACCATCTGCAACTGGTCGCCAAGCTCACCGAGCGCGTCACCGTGTCGCACAAGCTGCGCAAAAACCTGACCGGCGCGGCGCAATACATCGAGAACTTCAAGCACCGCAAGACCCTGACCGGCCTGATGAACACTGCCTTCCAAGGCAAGGCCGCACCCGGCGAAATGCACGAGTTCGTCGCCTCGCTGCACAAGCTGCCGCTGGTGGTGGACACCTGGTACGACGATGCGATGCAGCTCGCGCTGGCGCAGCATCCGGATTGGGGGCAGGTGCAAGGTGTAAGCCAAGCCGAACATCACGGCGAATGGGTGCGCTACTACACGGCACAAGGCGAGCTGAGTGATGCGGAGGCGGCGCAAAAATGGCAGACCCTGCTGTACCGTCCGCTCGGCTCAGCCGGCCCGGCGCAAAACTATATCGTGTCGGATTCGGATTATGTCGAGATACTCACCGAGATCGACATCCAGACCCCGGTTCCGCCCATCGTGCAGCAGCGTCGCTTGGGTAAGAACTTCCTGTTCCTCGGCTGCCGTTTCGCCTACCAGCTCGACCGCATCTTTGCGCGCCAGATCATGAAGCGCTCATCCCAGCAGCATTGGGCAGTCATCGAGGGCAATCTAAGCAAAAACGAAGCGCGCTTTTTGGAAGAAATGAATATCACACGACTGGACAGGCCCTTGGATTCATTGCTGGAACAAGCACTTCGTAAGATGAGTTGAAAAGTTGTCGCATGGTTGTTTGGTATTAGGCCAAGACACGACAAAATATGTCGCATCTAATACAGACTGGAATTCCGAGTGACCGAAATGATGCCGAGAGCACACGCAGTTGCGTTGCGGGAAAGCGGCCGTTCTGGCTGATTTCTGCTCTTATGGCCGAAGTGAAGATTCCATGCCGGCCGTTGGTACACCTGGATGCTACAAACAGCAAAGGCCGATCTTCGGACTCAGTTATCGTCGGAATTCGTGTCCGATTGCAAGTAGCCAAAGATGTTCGCCAGTTGGCACAACTCAAATAAGTTTTTTCACAGCATATGAAAGCAGCAAAGGTTTGCCCTCTGCTAAATCGCCCTTCCCGAAATTTTTAACTTTCACTTCTTTGATGTTGGGATGGTCATCGATCGTCTAGTTTCGGACCTTAAGCCTAACTTTGGCTTTCGTCCACGACGCTCCAAGTTCGCCAATTTGGCATTTTCGGCGATGACTGCTTCATATTTTTCCCGCCAATTTTCAGACTGGACTTCATGCGCCGCCAATTGGCTACGAATCTCTATAAATTGAGTTCTCATGGTTGTGGCTTTTTCTTCAAGCCGATTCCGGTCAGCCTTGGCAGCTTCGAGATTCCCTTCTAAAACACCGATTTGTTGGCGATATTGCCCAACCGCATGTTGCAGCGACGTAATTTCAGTCTTATGAAGCTCGAACATTTCAACGCGTTTAACGCGGCTCTGAGCAAGTTCTTTCTCCAATCGTCCGGCCATCGTTCGTTCACGGTCAATCTCCAGGAGGGCTCTCTGTTCAGAAGCCAGATATCGTTCCTCGGCTAATTTTGCCGCGGAATTCAATTTAGCTAGCTCCGCAGAAAAATCCTGCCTGGCGGCAGTCAGATCGCGTTTTAATCCTTCAATTTCCCGTGCGGCCTGACTCAATTGAGTTTCAAGAGATGAGCGGATTGCTTGCTCTCCGGCAAGTTGCTTTTCCAAAGTGCTAACTGATTCGTTTAACTGGTCAATGCGTCCGTTGGCAGAACTAAGCGCATTTATCGCCCCGTCCCTTTCGGCGTAAGCGGCGTCTTTATCCACCTGTGCTTTATGAACCAGTTCCAACGTCTCCGCACGGAATGAATTGAGACTCTCGTGGGCCAAGACTTGAGCCTGGTCCCACAGTTTGCCAGTGAGGATACCCGCAGCAACTCGGAGTTCCTCGGGTAATGCAGGGTTTTCGATGCGAATGCGACTTTTCTCGCGCAGCTCTTTCCAGAACCTGGAAAGAGCTTCTGCCGGTGCGCTCATGCTCCCCTTCTTTACAACTTGATAGAGTTTGTTTGCTGTAGGAGTTATCCCAAACCGAAAGAACAACAATGCGCAGACTTC
>DASSQR010000027.1:0-16887 GCA_035702405.1 Gallionella sp.
GAAGATCGGTGTGATGTTCGGCAATCCGGAGACGACGACCGGCGGCAATGCGCTGAAGTTCTACTCCTCCGTGCGCCTCGACATCCGCCGCATCGGCGCCATCAAGAACGGCGATGAAGTCGTCGGCAATATGACGCGCGTCAAGGTGGTAAAGAACAAGGTTGCGCCGCCGTTCCGCGAAGCGATGTTCGACATCTTGTATGGGGAGGGTATCTCGCGCGAAGGTGAAATCATCGACCTCGGCGTGCAGCACAAACTGGTCGAAAAAGCCGGCGCCTGGTACAGCTACAAGGGTGACAAGATTGGCCAGGGCAAGGACAACGCGCGCGAATACCTGCGCGAAAATCCGGACATCGCCCGGGAGATTGAAAATCGTGTCCGCGAGGCAGTAGGCGTCGCCCTGCGCGCTCCCGTTGAGCAAGCGGCCTGAGCCGAACCTGCGAACGCGGGCGCTGCAATATCTCGCGCGCCGCGAATACAGCCGCGCTGAACTACGCAGCAAGTTGTTGCCACATGTGCAGGCGGATGAATCATTTGAGTCGCAGCCACAGGAAAACCTGGAGGTGCTGCTCGATGACCTGACCGCCCGCGGCTGGCTTTCGGAAGAACGGGCTGTTACTCAACTGCTGCACGCCAAGCGTAGCCGCTTCGGCAGCCAGCGCATCGCTCACGAACTCCGCCAGAAAGGCTTTTCTGAACGCCTCATCGACGAGGCCATGCCGCAGTTAAAGGAATCCGAGTTCGCCGCGGCGCAGGCGGTGTGGCAAAAGAAATTCGGTGTGTTGCCGCAGGATCAGAAGGAAAAGGCCAGGCAAGTTCGGTTTTTGCAGGCCCGCGGGTTCTCGATGGATGTGATTTTCAAGGTGATGAGGCTTTCGGGTTCTGCGGCGGACGAAGGGTTTAAGTCTGGCGTGAATTCTCGATAGGCAACAGTGTGCATGGTTTGCCGGGGGTAGCCCGGCGGCTAGTTATCTTTCTTGTCTTGCCAAGAAAGGTAACCCAAAGAAGTCGTCCCCAATCCACCATCCCTTAGGGATACCCTGCGTTGCTCACCTGGTCAGGCGGCTGCGGAACTCGCGCTGCGCGCTCGGACAGTCCTCGCCGACTTCCCCTGACCAGCCTGCGCTACTCGGTGGCGGATGAGGGGAATGAAACCAGCAGCGTAACGACCGTTGTCCAGACAAACAGTTGGGTTAGTGAGTTAATGAATTCTTGATATTAGTTTTGGTTCACGGCACGATACGCGGATATCATTTTTTCTACTGCTTCGCTCGTCCAGAAAAATATGGCACCGGATATTTCGAGTGTAACTTCTTCATGCGTCACAGCCTCCGACCTAATCGGGACTAGAATCCCTCTTGGTATTACTGATCTTGATTCGCACGCCTTGTTCACAGGTCCAGCGCCTGACAGGTTGTTTCATTACACGACTCTAAATGGGCTTCGTGGCATTGTTGAAAGCAAAAGTCTTTGGCTAACAAGGACGGCATATCTAAATGATCGTTCTGAACTCAAGGATGCAATTTCGCTATTTCAAAGCGAAGCCAATATCTGGGCATCGAACCTTGAAGCCGCAAACGTAGATGTTGCTGATTTGCTCACGACGACGGCGACCCAACTCGATTCGTTTCATGAAACGCACATATGCTTAGCCAGTTTTTGCGAGGACGGTGACTTACTAAGCCAATGGCGAGGCTATGGGGGCTCTGGATCTGGAGTGGCTCTAGGTTTTTCAGGGCAAACCCTCGAAAGAGTCAATCGTACCGGATGGGCGAAGCTTCTTCGTTGTCTTTATGACACCAATGAACATAGACAAGTTATCCGTGACCTAATTCGATTGCTTATTAAAGGGTATGAAACGTGGAAGAAAGTGGTTTCATCGGAGAAGCATGCAAGTATTCGCAAGGAGCTTATAGGCTACTTTAACACAACCTTTCTCCAGGTCGCGCCAGCGCTTAAGAACATGCATTTCGCCGCGGAGAAGGAATGGAGAATAGTGACTTTGCCACGTTCCACCGTTGACCCGAAATTTCGTTCCTTCTTGTCGAACGAACGAGTCAGCCAGTACTACATCTACGAATTTGAGCCCGCGCCCACTGGGGACTACGATTTTCTTCCGTCAGTTGTCATAGGTCCAACTTCCGAGCCAAGACTAGTTGCTGATGCGGTAGGGACACTCTGTAGTCAAAGCAAAGTTGGATTCAATGAAATGGTGTTCTCACAGATACCTTATCGCGGCACGACGTGTTTGTGACACGGCCTTGCTTGGCCTTCGTAAGCATACAAGGAGATAACAATGCCAACGTCAAAATCTTCGTCTTTGGTTCGCGTGCTGATTGTGCTGGTCGCCATCGGTATTCTGGTGGTCGTGGCTTCGTCGTTCCTGAAAGACCGCGAGACATTGCAGGGCGGTGAAGCGCTCGGTGTCGCACTGACGACATTGATCGAAAAGAACCGGAATCCTGAGCAGGCACTGGTGGCGCGGGCGATCCTGGATAATTTCCACGAGACTCGGGCCAATGCGGCAAGATGGAGCGGGGTCTACTGGGGCTGCACGTTTGCCGCCGCAATCCTGAGTGCGCTGGCGGCGCTGATTCTCAAGCTGGAATCGCTCGTCAGGAATGAGGCCGCCAAAAAGGATTTTGCCGCGGTGTTCTCTGTCGTGGCGGCATTGCTGATCACGATTTCCACGAGCGGCGATTTTCAGCGCAAATGGCAGGCCAACCGCATTGCCGCCGCGGAGCTGGAGCGCGTCGGCTACAAGCTTCTCGAAAAGAACCCGGTGGATGCGCGCTCATATCTGGACGAAGTCGGCCAAATTCTGCTCAGGCGGCACTTGGCCGTGATTGGCGGGACGGAGCCGCAGGAATCAACGGCTGCGCCTCCATCAGCTGTTTCGCCTTCGGACAAATAGGCCGGACTGCGAGGTGTTCGCGCCAGATGTCCATATACCGAGTTTGCCCAACCGATCTGTACCAAGGTCTTTTCAGTCTGGTCCTCGGCTTGTCAGACCGGAACGGAGAGGTGTATAAAGCGATTGCCATTTGGCCTTCCCTCATTGCCGGAGAGGGCTTTTAACCCTAAGTCGGCGATTTCAGAAACAAACCATTAGCCCTAAGTGGCAGCTGTCTGCTGCACTGTTTCATAGCTCTGTCTTACGCTGGATCGTACGTGACACGTTGGTCGTACCTGGGTCATTTTTTCAAATGAAAGGGAGCGAAACATGAATAAAACGATTCTCATGGCGGCAGTCGCTGCCATCACGCTTTCCGCGCAGCCTGCATTGGCACAGCAAACCAAGCCCGCCGAAAAAAGCACACAAGTGAAGCACCCCGCGCCAAATGTCGCCGAATTCGACAAGAAGGTGGAGCAGATGAACGAAGGCCTGAAACAGATGGATGCCCTGATGGACAAAATCCGTCAGACGCAGGACCCGCAGGAACGCCGCCAGCTGCTGCAGCAATACTGGGTGGCAATGCAGGATGCGATGGGCACGATGCATGGCATGTGGGGGCCGGGTGGGATGGGATGTTGCATGGGCGGCGGCATGATGGGTGGACAGGGCATGATGGGCGGACCGGGGATGGGACCGGGCAAGATGGGTCACGGAATGATGGGCGGTCCTGGCATGATGGGGGGGGCGGGCATGGGGCCGGGAATGATGGGATGGGGGCAGATGCGCGGTTACTACTCCAGCCTTACTCCGGAACAACAGAAACAGCATCAGTATATGACCGACCAGTATCTGCGCATGCAGCAGATGATGATGGATCGCATGATGCAACATCAGTACTGGATGAATCAGCCGCCGCCCGCTGCCAAGCAGTGATGCAGCGTACGTCGCGCTGGAGGGCTGGGATCACTGGTTCCACTGCCTGCGATCGGTAAATTTCGTCGCCCGACCGGTCCGCCGGTCGAGCTGACGCAGGCAACGCGAACTCACAGTATTGCCGCATTCCTTGTCAAATCATACTTGTCTTGCAGATCACGCCGGCACGGACTAATTCGGTCGGCGCAGCCGGGGCAGCAAATGATATTATTCGCACCGCAAATAAATAACGTGTGCCCGCTTCCATTGTGGAAACAGCGTCAGCCACCCAGTATCAGGGATACAAGAACATGAAAAGCAGTGAAATCCGCCAGAAATTCCTCGATTTTTTTGCCTCCAAGGGGCATACCGTCGTGGCGTCCAGCTCGCTGGTGCCGCACGAAGATCCCACGCTGTTGTTTACGAATGCAGGGATGAACCAGTTCAAGGATGTTTTCCTCGGTTTTGACAAGCGGCCATACACCCGTGCGGCGTCTTCGCAGAAATGCGTGCGCGCCGGCGGCAAGCACAATGACCTCGAAAACGTCGGTTACACCGCACGGCACCATACCTTCTTCGAAATGCTGGGCAACTTCAGTTTCGGCGACTACTTCAAGCGCGAGGCGATCGGGTATGCGTGGGAGCTGCTGACCGACGTCTACAAACTGCCGGTCGAGAAACTGTGGGTAACAGTGTATGCCGAGGACGATGAGGCGTACGACATCTGGACCAAAGAAATCGGTGTTCCAGCCGCGCGCGTGATTCGCATCGGCGACAACAAGGGAGCGCGCTATGCATCGGACAATTTCTGGATGATGGGTGACACCGGCCCGTGCGGCCCGTGCACCGAGATCTTCTACGATCACGGCGAGGAAATCTGGGGCGGCCCGCCCGGTTCGCCCGAGGAAGACGGCGACCGCTACATCGAAATCTGGAACAACGTGTTCATGCAGTTCAACCGGGATGACGCCGGCGTGATGCATCCGCTGCCCAAGCCGTCGGTGGACACCGGGATGGGGCTGGAGCGCATCTCGGCGGTGCTGCAGCACGTGCATTCCAACTACGAGATCGACCTGTTCCAGAACCTGATCTGCGCGGCAGCGCGCGTGACCCGGACCAGCGATCTCACGAACAATTCGCTCAAGGTGCTGGCCGACCACATTCGCGCCTGTTCGTTCCTGATCGCCGATGGCGTGATCCCCGGCAATGAGGGGCGCGGCTACGTGCTGCGCCGCATCATCCGCCGTGCGATTCGCCACGGCTACAAGCTCGGCGCGCGCGCTGCGTTCTTCCACCAGATGGTGCCCGATTTGGTCGCCGAAATGGGTACCGCCTTCCCGGATCTCGCAACCGCCCAAGTGCGTGTGATGGAAGTGCTCAAGCAGGAAGAGGAGCGGTTCTTCGCGACCATCGAACACGGCATGACGATCCTGGAGGCCGATCTCGCGGCGATGGCGCAGCGCGACAGCAAAGTGCTCAATGGCGAGACCGCGTTCAAGCTGCACGATACCTATGGTTTCCCACTCGACCTGACCCAGGACGTCTGCCGCGAGCATAACGTGATCGTTGATGCGGAAACCTTCGATGCCGCGATGGCGCGCCAGAAGGAACAGGCGCGCGCGGCCGGAAAGTTCAAGATGGCGGCGAACCTCGAATACGACGGCCCGGCCACCGTGTTCCACGGCTACGAGTTGCTCGAGCATAAAGGTAATATTCTTGCGCTGTACAAGGATGGTGTGCCGGTCAACGAGCTGAAGGAAGGCGAAATGGGCGTGGCCGTGCTCGACGAGACACCGTTCTATGCCGAATCCGGCGGCCAGGTGGGCGATCGCGGCGAGTTGCGCAGCACGCACGGCATCTTCGCGGTGGAAGACACCGTGAAGATTCAGGCCAGCGT
The DNA here is from genome assembly GCA_035702405.1 of Gallionella sp. Lineage (GTDB taxonomy): Bacteria > Pseudomonadota > Gammaproteobacteria > Burkholderiales > Gallionellaceae > Gallionella. The sequence continues at coordinate 5,706 of DASSQR010000027.1, forward strand.
GTTCGGCCATCACGGCGTGGTCAAGACCGGCAAGCTGACCGTGGGTAACAGCGTTACGGCCCGGGTCGACCTGCAGGCGCGCGCACGCACCGAGCGCAATCACTCGGTCACCCACCTGATGCACAAGGCACTGCGCGAAGTGCTTGGCGGCCATGTGCAACAGAAAGGTTCGCAGGTGGACCCGGACAAGACGCGCTTCGACTTCGTGCATACCCAGCCACTGACCGACGCAGAACTGCGCCGCGTGGAAGCGCTGGTCAACGCGGAAATCCTCGGTAACATGGCGACGCAGGCGCGTGTGATGTCGATCGACGATGCGCAAAAGACCGGTGCGATGATGCTGTTCGGCGAAAAATACGGCGACGAAGTGCGTGTGCTCGATATCGGCTCGTCGCGCGAATTGTGCGGCGGTACGCACGTGAAGCGCACCGGTGACATCGGCCTGTTCAAGATTCTGTCCGAAAGCGGCGTCGCCGCGGGCGTGCGGCGCGTGGAAGCCATCACCGGCGAAGGTGCGCTGGCCTTTGTGCAGCAGCAGAGTGCACAGTTGCAGCAAGTCGCTGACGCAGTGAAGTCGCAGCCGCAGGAAGCGGCCGCCCGCGTCTCGCAGATTCTCGATAACGTGAAGTCCCTCGAAAAAGAACTCGCGACACTGAAGTCGAAGCTCGCTTCGGCGCAGGGCGACGAACTGGTCGCACAGGCGCAGGACATCAACGGTGTGAAGGTGCTGGCCGCGAAACTGGACGGCGCCGATGCTGCGACCTTGCGCGAAACGATGGACAAACTGAAGGACAAGCTCAAGTCAGCCGCGATTGTGCTGGGCACGGTAGGCGACGGAAAGGTCTCGCTGGCAGCGGGCGTGACCGCCGACCTGACCGCGAAGATCAAGGCCGGGGACCTCGTGAACATGGTGGCGCAACAGGTTGGTGGCAAGGGCGGCGGTCGGCCGGATATGGCGATGGCGGGTGGCACGCAGCCGGAGCATCTCGGTTCGGCGCTGGCCAGCGTTCCAGCTTGGGTTCAGGCAAAGCTGTAGACGTGCTCGCCTCGCAAGCCGCGCCCGCGCCGGTGCGGCTTGCGAGGTGCGATAACTGGTAGGTCGACAGCACCCGCAAGTGGTACGCCGTGGTTGTACGGGGCTGAAGCCCCAACAACACACGCAGAGCCCGACCTACCGGATTGTTGTTGAGTGTTGTGCAGTGCTTTGCGTTATCTGAGGGAGAGGTAACGGTGGGGAGGCAAGTGCAACAAAGCCAGGTCTGTTTCGTGAACCCATGCCAGTGGCGCTTTGCCGTCGCAGGAGGCTATCCCGTTCGGTCCGCGCCAGCCGGAATCTCTTGTAGACAATCCTTTCTGCAGTTGATACTGCACCAATATGCTGCCGCCGTCGGCATGCCATGAACACCGTTATTCCGCTTCGCATACTGTTCATCAATGTCGCTGACGCCGACATCGGTGTTCTGCTGCGCGAATTGCGTGGCGGCGGCTACATCCCCGACGCTTCTGTTTTGCATGACCCCGCCCGGTTGCGGGACATGCTCAGTGATGAATTTCAACTCGTCGTGCTGGACTCACTGGGGCAGTATCCCCGCGTGCTGGCGGATGTCGTGGCATGCTTGCAGAAGCGGCAACTGGATATCCCGTTACTGGTGTATTCCGGCGTGGATTCGCACGAGCATATCGTGGAGGTGATGCAGGCCGGTGCGCATGATTTTATTTCCGCCAGCAACACGGCGCGCATCCTGCCCGCGGTGCAGCGCGAGTTGGGGAACGCGCAACTGCGAGCCCGGCAACGCGAGCATATTGTGATTGATTCTCTGCTGCACGAAATCGATGGTTTGATTCTGCAGGCCTATGATGTGGTGCCATTGGTGACGCAGATCTGCCGGCGCATCGGTGAATTGTTTAGTTTCGGGCTGGTCTGGATCGGCAGCAAGAAGCATGATGGCTCGGTAAGCGTGCTCGCGAGCAGCGGCGCGCGGGATTATCTGCATGAGATGGAAGTGCGCTGGGATGAGAGCCATCAGGGTAAGGGACCGGTCGGTCGCGCGATCCGGGCCAACCGGCCGGTGATGATGCGCGTCACTGATCCCGGTTTTGCACCATGGCGCGAACGCGCCGAAAATCACGGTATCCACAGTGTCCTGGCATTGCCGCTGGTTGTCCATGGCGAAATCATCGGCACACTGGCCTTGTACGCCACGCAACGCGATGCGTTCGATGAACTGGCGGTGACGCGTTTCTCGGCGTTTTCAGACCGGGTGGCGGTGGCGTTGCTGGTCACGCGGGAGCAGCAGCAATTGCGCCTGCTCAGCGCCGGAATGAACAACGCGATCAATGCAATGTTCATCACCAGCCTCGATGGCACGATCGACTGGTGCAACAAGGCCCTGAGCATCTTCAGCGGCTACGCGGTCGAGGAAATGGTGGGGCACAATCCGCGTCTTTTCGAATCCGGCAAACATGATAAAGTGTTCTGGCAGGAAATGTGGCATACCGTTTTGCAGGGCAAAGCATGGCACAATGACGTTGTGAACCGGCGCAAGGACGGCAGCCTGATTACCGTGATGCAGAATGTTTCCCCGCTTTACAACAACCGGGGCGAGATCACGCATTTCCTGTCCATCCAGCAGGACGTATCGGAGAAAAAGGAACTGGAACGCGAAATCGAATATCTGGCGTATTACGACGCCTTGACCGGACTGCCGAACCGGGTGCTGTTCAATGACCGCATGCACCACGGCGTGAGCCAGGCAAAGCGCAGCAAAAGCAGTCTCGCGTTACTGTTTGTGGATCTGGACGGATTTAAGAAAGTTAACGATATGTACGGTCATGCGGCCGGCGACCGCTTGCTGAAGCTGGTGGCAGGACGTCTGCGCAGTTGTGTGCGAGAGAGCGATACTGTGGCGCGTCTGGCGGGCGACGAGTTTACCGTGCTGTTGCGCGATGTCACGGACGAAGCGGGACTGAAACGCGTTGCGGGAAAAATCCTCGAATGTGTCGCACGGCATTACGATCTGGGTGGTTGCAGTGTGACCGTTACCGCGAGCGTCGGAATCAGTCTGTTCCCGCAACACACGACCGCTGCCGACAAGCTGCTGGTTTACGCGGACGAGGCGATGTATCTCGCCAAGCAGGCGGGCAAGAATAATTACCGCTTTTACCAGCAGAAGAGCGATTTATCTCGGGGAAACACTGAATAAGTCGTCATGCCCGCGTATAACCAGCGACTTACCCGCTTGCGGGCTTAGTCGAATGGCTAGTTGTTTAGGAGGGCATCCTGCTATTTAAATCAACTGGACTCCCGCTTTCGCGGGAGTGACGACTGGGAACTTAGTCAGCACTTCCCTAAAAGGGCAATTCCAGATGTGGCGCCGCCTGCTGGAAGATGCGGCGGAACTCACCTTGGATACGTTGCAGCGCTTCCTTCGTATCCGCCTCGAAGCGTAATACGATTACCGGCGTGGTGTTGCTCGGACGTGCCAACCCGAAGCCGTCGGCGTATTCCACGCGCAGCCCGTCCAGCGTCATGACCTCGGTGGCGTTGTCGAATTTCGCGGTCTGCTGCAACTGTGCCAGCAGCGCATGGTTCTCCCCCTCTGCGGTATGGATGTGCAGCTCCGGTGTACATACGGCATCAGGCAGCGCGTTCAGCGTCGCGCTCGGGTTGTCCACCTGGCTCAGGATTTCCAGCAGGCGCGCGCCAGCATAAAGGCCGTCGTCGAAGCCGTACCAGCGCTCCTTGAAGAACACATGGCCGCTCATTTCGCCCGCGAGCAGCGCGCCGGTTTCGCGCATCTTGGCCTTTACCAGCGAGTGGCCGGTTTTCCAGAGGGTGGCCTTGCCGCCGCGAGAGCGGATCCAGCCGAACAGGTTGCGCGTGGACTTCACGTCGAAAATGATTTCCGCGCCGGGATTACGGCTCAGCACATCCGCGGCGAACAGCATCAGCTGGCGGTCGGGATAAATGATGCGGCCGTCCTTGGTGACCACCCCGAGGCGGTCGCCGTCGCCGTCGAACGCAAGCCCGAGCTCGCTGTCGTTGTCGCGCAGGGCTGCGATCAGGTCCTGCAGGTTCTCCGGCTGCGACGGGTCGGGATGGTGGTTGGGAAAATGCCCGTCCACCTCGCAAAACATTTCCTGCACGGTGCAGCCGAGCTGGCGGTACAGCCCGGCGACATACGCGCCCGCGACGCCATTGCCGCAATCTACCGTAATGCGGAGCGGGCGCGCGAGCTTGACGTCGGACACGATGCGCGCGATGTAAGCTGCGCTGATGTCCTCTTGCGTGTAGCTTCCATTGCCGTGTGCGAGATCGCCGGTTTCGATGCGCCGGCGCAATTGCTGGATGGTCTCGCCGGATAGCGTTTCGCCGGCCAGCACCATTTTCAGGCCGTTGTAGTCCGGCGGGTTGTGGCTGCCGGTCAGCATCACCGCGCAATTGGTGTTCAGGTGGTAGGCTGCGAAATACACCATCGGGGTTGCAACGCAGCCCACGTCGATCACATCGATGCCGCTCTTCTGGATGCCGCGCGCCAGCGCCGCAATGAGCTCCGGTCCGGACAAGCGGCCGTCGCGCCCGATGGCGATGGCCTTTTGTCCGCGCGAAGCGGCTTCGGACCCCAGCGCTTGGCCGATGGCTTCCACCACCTCGGGTGTCAGCGTCTTGCCGACGATGCCGCGAATGTCATACGCCTTGAAGATTTCGCGAGGAGGAAATGCGCGTAGCGATTCGTTTGCTCCCTCGCCCGCTTGCGGGAGAGGGTTGGGGAGAGGGGAGAGCGATTGCATCGTCGTTACTCCATTAGTGGTTGAAGTTTATTCCAAACCTGGTCCGGGGTGAGTTTCACCATGCAATGAAAATGTCCCTGCGGGCATTCGCGCCTGAAGCACGGGCTGCACTCGATGTCGAGCTTGACCACCTGCGCCTTGTCGGACAGCGGCGGCGTGAACTGCGGGCTGCTCGAACCGAAGATGGCGAGCATCGGGCGATCCAGCGCGGCCGCGAGGTGCATCAGGCCGGAGTCGTTGCTGATGACAAGTTGCGCGCACGACAGCAGCGCGATCGCGTCGCCGAGGTCGGTGCTGCCGCACAGGTTGCGGCAGTGGCCGTGGGCAAGCTGGTTGATTTCGTCGGCCACCGGCTTGTCCTTGCCCGAGCCGATCAGCCACACCGCATAACCTCGTTCATGCAGGCGCAATGCGATGTCGGCGAAATAGGCCGACGGCCAGCGTTTGGCCGGGCCGTATTCGGCGCCGGGGCAAAACACGGCAACCGGCTGGTTCAGCGTCAGGCCGAGCTTGTGCAGCGTGGCGTCGCGCTGCGTCACCGAAATTGCTAAGTGCGGATTAACGAGCGGGCGCGGAATTGCACCATCGGCATCCTCGGCCAGCTGCGCGAAGCGCTCCACCATCAGCGGTAATACGGTTTTGTCGAGTTTGCGCGCGTCGTTGAGCAAACCATAGCGCATTTCCCCGACGAAGCCGGTGCGCACCGGGATGTGCGCAAAGAAAGGCACCAGCGCCGATTTCAGTGAATTGGGCAGCACGATGGCCTGGTCGTATTGCGCCGCGCGCAGCTGCTTGCCGAGCCGGTAGCGCGCGCCGAGTTGCAGCGCACCGTGCGGGAACGGATTGATGATGACCTCATGCACTTCCGGTATCGCGCGCAACAGCGCTGCAGTCCATGGTGGCGCGAGCAGGTCGATGCGGCAATCCGGATGCCGCTGCCTGAGGCGCATCAGCATCGGCTGCACCAGCATGGCGTCGCCCACCCAGCTGGGGCCGATGATGAGGATTTTTTTCATTGGGTAAAGCCGTAGGTTGGGTGGAGCGCAGCGATACCCAACAAAAAACGTGAATGTGTGATGGGTATCGCTGCGCTCAACCCATCCTACATGTTAATGATGCCCCTTGGGCAGTTCTCCCACAAAGCGGTACAGGGTGCCGCAATACGGGCAACGTGCCTCGCCGCCGTGATTGAGCGGAATACCCACGCGCGGGTGGGCATTCCACAAATTCATGTTCGGCATCGGGCAGGTCAAGGGCAGGTCCTGCGCGGTCACTTCGATGGTGCGTTGCGTAATATCCACTTTTTCCACGGCGGGTCTTTCCTGAATCGTTAATATCGGCTTGAATCCTAACAGGGTGCTGGAAAACGTAGCGAGCGAAGACAGAACAAGGCGCGAAAGGGCGAAAAAGCGGAGTTTACATTTGAGTAAATGAGCATTTTGAGCCCTTGAGCAACGCCGTTATGTCGAGCGCAGTAGTTTTTCAACATCCTGTTAAACGTAGGCCAGCCAGTCTTCGTGCTTGGGGTTCCTCCCGTTCACGCTGTCAAAGAACGCCTGCTGCAGCCGACCGGTGATTTCGCCGCGCGAGCCGATGCCGATGGTGCGGTTGTCCAGTTCGCGGATCGGGGTCACTTCGGCGGCGGTGCCAGTGAAGAAGGCTTCGTCCGCGGTGTAGACTTCGTCGCGCGTGATGCGCTTTTCGACGACCTGGATGCCCATGTCATTGGCCAGCGTGAGGATGGTGTCGCGCGTGATGCCTTCCAGGCAGGAAGTCAGGTCGGGCGTGTACAGCTTGCCTTTCTTGACGATGAAAATGTTTTCACCGGAGCCTTCGGCCACGAAACCATCCACGTCGAGCAGCAGCGCTTCGTCATAGCCGTCCTGGGATGCTTCCTGGTGCGCCAGGATCGAGTTGGCGTAAGTGGTCACCGACTTCGCACGGCACATGTTGACGTTGACGTGGTGGCGCGAATAGCTCGCGGTGCGCACGCGAATGCCGCGTTCCATGCCTTCGGCGCCGAGGTAGGCGCCCCACGGCCAGGCGGCGATCGCAACGTGCACCGACAGCGTCTTGGCGGAAATGCCCATCGCTTCCGAGCCGTAGAAGGCGATCGGGCGGATGTAGCAGGATTCCAGCTTGTTCAGGCGCACCACTTCGCGGTGCGCTTCAACGATGGTTGCCTTGTCGAACGGCATTTTCATATGGAAGATGTGTGCCGAATTAAACAGGCGATCGGTATGCTCCTGCAGACGGAAAATGGCGGTGCCTTTTTCCGCCTTGTACGCGCGCACCCCTTCAAACACGCCCATGCCGTAGTGCAGGGTGTGGGTCAGCACGTGGGTGGTGGCATCGCGCCAGGGCACGATCTTGCCGTCATACCAGATAAAACCTTCGCGGTCAGACATCGACATAATGAAAAATCCTTTGATGGGTCAGTTGCAAAAGAGGGATTCTAGCTGGTTCTGGGGGGTTTATGAAGCGGCGGAAATAAGTTGTGTATAGGTTCAGTGTTGTGGCAAAGGCCCCCATCCCCGTTTCCGACATATGCGTGCGAGCACGATCAGGCCGAGCAGGGGCAGCGCATCTGACATTGCGCTCCCAAATCACGTTGCGTCACCAAATTTGTACGGAGATTCTTGTCCTGGTGAAACATCGATCTCTCTCTCTCTCTCTCTCTCTCTCTCTCTCTCTCTCTCACTATTGCCAAACTACAACCCGCTATCCATTCCATCACGAAAAATACACATCACGAAAAATATCTTTACTTTTTTTTAACAAATATTTAGAGTCTAATCCGCATTTGCTCCTTCTTAGAACCGGCTTTGTTCGATGGTGTTATGTTTGCACCACCGAAAACTTGTAATTGTGAAAGCACGGCCAGTTATAGGTGACTCGGCATGGCAGTTGGGAAAATCGTTTTTTTGACGATGAGGAGAGGGAATGAGAGAAGCGTACTATTACAGACAGGGACAAAAGGTTCCTGTTATTGTTTTGGAAACGGTGCGTGTTATCCACACCGAAGGTGAGCGTTCCGCTCCTGCAGTCAAAGGGTGGACATCCCGACCGATCACGAATCAATATACACTGCTTATCCGAGAAGACGTCACCGCCAGTGCTGAGCGTAGTTTGATCGAAGGAAGTACGCTAAGCCTTCTCCAAGATATTGTCGAGAAAGAAAGATCGGGGGCAAAAGGGGAACGGTCAGCATCCACGCCTATAATCAAGCAGGCCACCCAGATTGAACGTCCCGATCTTAGAGTGTTTCCCGTGGCGAGTCATGTAGATGGAGGCGGTGCGCTTCTTTGCTCGGGCGATATTGTTGCCCAGTTCAGGGCTGAAACAAGCCCAAGCCGTGTCGAGCAAATCGCCAATTCGATGCGTCTATTCATCGACAGGCGCCTATCATTCCTACCCAATGGCTATGTTTTTCGCATTTCCGGAAATGACGATCCATTTGACTGTGCCAACCGTCTCGTCGAGCAGGGGCATGTTCTGTGGGCTCACCCGGTGTTTCTGGAGCACGTCCCAGAGCGTAATGGCCCAGCTCTGCTTGCCAAGCAGTGGCATCTGCAAAACACTGGGCAGCAGGGTGGTCTTGCTAACATCGATATCTCTGCGTATCCGGCTTGGTCTTTCACCCAGGGAACGTCGAATATCGTCGCCTGCGTGATCGACTCTGGCGTTAATGTGACACATGAATCGTTTAGCACCCCTGGGAAAATCGTACCGGGCTATGATTTCCAAGACAACGATAGCGACCCCAGTCCTACAACGTCCAGCCATGGTACCTCTTGCGCCGCGCTGATGACTGCCGACCCAACTAGCGGACAGGTATCTGGTGTGGCGCCAAGCTGTCGGCTCATGCCAATCCGCCGACCTGGCGTGACTAACTATCTGTCTCTGGCAGAGGCCTTTGGGTGGGCTGCTGACCACGGTGCCGATGTTATAAGCTGCAGCTTCGGCATCGACGGGCGAGACGGACAACGCTGGATTTTGCCAGACGTTGCACGGGCCGCGCTTGACTACGTAGCGAACCACGGCCGAGGGGGGAAGGGCTGTCCGATATTCTGGGCGGCTGGCAATGGTGCGGAGTCTGTATCAACAGACGAATGGGCTAGCTCCGAGTTCACCATTGCTGTCGCCGCAAGTACCGACCAAGGGATACACGCTCCTTACAGCGACGTCGGGCCTGAGCTTAGCATCTGCGCACCAAGCTCAGGCGGTGTGAGCGGAATCGTGACGGCGCAGAATAACGGCTATACCTTCGAGTTTGGTGGGACGTCTGCCGCTTCGCCGATCGCCGCAGGGATTGCCTGTCTGGTGCTGTCATTAGCTCCAAACCTGCGCGGTTCGGAAATTCGGGAATTGCTTGAGAAGACCGCTAAGCGAATTGACCCGAAAAATGGCGCCTACGATAACCAAGGACATAGCGCCTATTACGGGTATGGGCAGGTCGATGCGATGGCAGCCTTGAGAGGTATCCCCGCCTTGCTCGAGGTAGAACGGGCGACTGCCACGCAGGGCATGGACGCGGGTATTCGCCGAGTCCTCTCTTACCTCAATAGCAGCAACGCTGGTCAGGTCATCGTTTCCTTTTTGTCAGATCGCCGTCTTAGCATCTTGGCCGCTATGCAAGCATCGAAAGCTTTTTGTGATGCACTGGGGCGTATTCTGCGCGTTGTCGCAAGCATCGGCGCTGCCCTAGATACGGGGGGGCAAGGTCGCATCCCTGACGAAATCTGGCCTGACGTGGAATTGGCGTGTGGGCAGATGATAACCATGAAGTCGGTCGCCACCAGTAAATCTTAAACAACGAAAAAGGAGGTACTGAGCTATGTCAGAAGCAAGCAGCCTTGACCAAGCCATAGGTAAAATTGCGTCGATGCTATCAGGCCCACCTTCAACTACACCTTCAACTACACCTTCAACTACACCTTCAACTACACCTTCAACTACACCTTCAACTACACCTTCAACATCCACGTCGCCGTCCGCGCCAATATCCAATCCCTCCTCGATAGCCAACGGTACCCTTACCGATGGGCAAAAAAGCGAAATCGGCGCGCTCATATACTACTCAATGAGCATGCCACCCATTACGCGAGAAAAGCTGGTGGAGATGGAAAAAGGGCTGCCAGCGATTGTAGACAAGCTGCGGCTGCTCAACGCCAGCCCTACAACTCGGACCGATTTTTCACAGATCATTAGCGCGGTGAACAGCCAATGGAACAGCGCTGAGCGTAACGTAAGCGATGCGGGCTTGGCGGCATTGGCCGAGTCTTTGCGCAGTGATGCCTTCGGGGAAGGAGAGCGCATAATTCCACTCATCGCTCTGGGTGTGGCCTGCTTCATGGCCGGCTACACGATAGCTCACAATTGGAATAGATAATCGGAGGGTCTACGATATGGCCAACAACACATCCTTTGCCATCGAATTGCAGGGTATTGACGTGCCGAATGAAGCCAAGGCGCGCATCGACGAAGCCTTGCAGAAAACCGTGATGGCCGAGCTCGCGAAGCTCGACCTCGCATCTAACGCGTCTATTGAGCCGCTTAACACGGGAAGCTCTACGGAGCGTTCCGTGGTCCCATCCAGTTTCTTACCATGGCCGGGCGGCGTAATGGGCTTTATTCTGCGCACCGTAGGCGTTGGCGTAAGCGGCGAACGCTCAGGTATACCCGCCATTCGTCCGCCCAGCGTTCTGTCCATCATCGACCCCGATGTGCCACTGCCGCTGACCGACCCGGCTGCGTTTGCGGCGGTTTGCCAGAGGCCGGACATCCGACAAGCCATCATTTCCAACAGTCAGGCACTAATGGAGTTGCTTAGCGCCGACGATCAGGCTAGCAAGAATTTCAATACCCTTATGAACCAGTTAAATCAGGGCCAACAACCTACTGGAGAAAGGATAGTGCCCTTGGTGATCGTGGCGATTTGTGTAGGTGCCGCTGCTCTGGGCGGGCTGGTCGGCTGGGCGTCGAGGCCGAAGTCTTAAGATGGAGACTGGCAAAAAGTTGTTATGCCCGAGCTACCGGTGTGCCCCCGGTGTAAAGCTGATCGGCATCACTGATTCTGACGGCAAGATACATTTTGTCAGCAAACCCGTCACCATCGACCATGAATTCGTGCGGACAGCCCTGCTGGGTCGCCCGCCCGAAGTTCGCTTCCGCTTTGCCAATCCTTGCGCCCAAAAAAGCTGCCAGAATTGGGCAGATGACCATTGTGGGATCGCCGCTTTGGTAGTAGACACAGCCAAAGCTCCTTTAGGTGAGCTCCCCAATTGCGGCATCCGCGAGTCTTGCCGCTGGAACATGGAGTGGGGACTGCGCATTTGCACAAGTTGTCCTGAAGTCATACATGGCTAGCTTTTAAAAGAAGAGCTCGGTG
>DASSQR010000028.1:0-12865 GCA_035702405.1 Gallionella sp.
TATTCCAAGGAATCGTCGCCGATCAAGCGTGAACTGGACACCATCAAGATCGACAAGGGCGTGGCAAACATTGACGGCGTGAAGACCAATGTCAACAACCAGGTCGCGACTGCGATGAAAAAGTTTTCCGAGGAAGTGAAGGACGGACACCTGACCGTCGTGGGCGCGGTTTACGATTTTGCCGACGACATGAAGGAAGGTGCCGGCAAGCTCAACATCGTCAATGTAAATGGCGAGACCAATCCGGCCAAGCTGAGCGATATCAGTGCTCTGACCGCGAAAGCCGGTGCAGGCAACAGCGAGCACGCGCATCACTGATTTACTGCAGTTCCGATAAAAAGCCGGCTTTGCCGGCTTTTTTACTGCAGGTCTGGTGGTTCTCGCGATGCTTTTATGAGCAGGCTGCGTGGATTTGGACCATGTCGGTGATGCCACGCAGTACCTTTTCAATTCCGTCCTGCTTGAGCGTGAGCATGCCCTCGGCGATCCCGGCGCTCAGGTATTCGGAGGCAGCGGCATGATTGCGCACGAGGCGCCTTACCGTGGGTGTCGCCTGCAGCAATTCATAAAGGCCGATCTGACCCTTGTAGCCGGAACTGCATGATTTGCAACCGACGGGCCGGTGCAGGTAAATCTTGCCGTTTTCCCCGTAGGCGTCGCGCCATTTCTGCATGATGGTTTCGCGTTCGCCCATGCTGGGCATTTTGTTATGTGCCGAATGGTAATACTCGCCGGCCATGTCCTCGAGTTCCCGCTGGCTCGCTTCTTCTTTTCTGGCACAGGCCGGACAGAGTCTGCGTGCAAGGCGTTGTGCCAGGATGGCCAGCAAGGCGTCGGAGAGATTGAAGGGATCGACATCGAGGTCGATCAGACGGGAAACTGTTTCAGATGCGGAATTGGTGTGCAGAGTGGACAGTACCAAATGCCCAGTCATCGAAGCTTCCAGCGCGATCTTGGCCGTCTCGGTATCGCGCATTTCGCCGATCATGATGATGTCGGGATCGGCACGTAGGAACGAGCGCAACACGTGTTCGAAGGTCAGGCCAATTTTCTCGTTGATTTGCACCTGGCACAAATTGTTCTGCACAATTTCCACCGGGTCCTCCGCGGTCCAGATTTTCACGTCTTCGGTGTTCAATTCCTTGAGCACCGAATGCAGGGTCGTGGTCTTGCCGCTGCCGGTTGGCCCGCATACCAGAATCAGGCCGAAAGTGCGTTGAAACACCGTGCGGAACACCGACATGTCATGCTCGCTCATCCCGAGTTTTTCTAACGGCAGCGGCTCGCCGGACGGCAGGATCCGGATGGTGACGAACTCGGTGCCATGGGTGGTGGGGATAGTCGATACCCGCAGTTCAATCGGCTGTCCATACGGCTGTTTATAGGTGATCTTGCCGTCCTGCGGTCGCCGCTTTTCGGAAATATCAAGGTCGGACATGATCTTGATGCGCGAGACGACCGCGTCATGATATCCCTCCGGAAAATCGGAAAACTTTTCCAAGGTTCCTTCGCGTCGGAACCGGATTCTGGATTTTTCGCTGTGCTGGAAAAGTTCGACGTGGATATCCGATGCACCTTCATCGATTGCACTGGCAATCATCTTGTTCACCAGATTGATAATGGTGGAATCATTTTCGGTGACCTCGGAGACCCCGCGCTCCTTTTCGGGCTGCTGCGCCGTGGTCAGTTCCTGGGCTGCCTTGACCGCCAGGGTACGAAACTCTTCACGAGCTTCGGGCCGGCTCTTGCCAAGGCCATACAGGTTGAGGCGGTTGACGATTTGGTGGCGTGGCGCAAAGACCGGTACGATGGTCAAACCGGTCAAAAAGGAGAAGTAGTGCTGTTCGTTAAAAGTAAAGGGATCGCTTACCGCGAGATAGAGCGTCTTGTTATACATGCCGACCGGAACTACCTGTTTGCTACGGGCAATATCAGTCGGAACAAGGCTCAGCACATCGGATGGAATGTTGATGCTCAGCACGTCCACCATCAGGGTGCCCGCCTGAACGCATAATGCGCGCGTCAAACTTTCGGCATCGATGATGCCTTTCTCGATAAGCAACTGGCCAATGGGTTTATGCTTGGCCCCCTTCGCGGCACGGCCTTCCTTGCTGATGGACTCCAGGGTTTGTTTGTCGATTGCTCCGAGAGAATGCAGGATTTCGCCGATTGGCTTGCCCTGGGTCGCATAAATGCGGCCCTTGGTACGCTGAACCTGGGATGCTTCACTCAATTCGTGCTGGGTACGAATGTCGGGCCAGGTAATTTGCTTGATTGCCGGTTGGGCGACCTCTGTGGGTGGCGGGGAAGGTTGAGCTTCGGCCTCAGGCTGCTCCGGAGGTTGCGGTTGAGCGGACAAAGGTGTGCTGATGGTCGGTGTCGCGGCGGCAGGCGGGATTTCTTCCTTGGCTTCTTTTTTGGCGCCTTCAAGCGGGAACTTGAAGGTCTGATTGACCGGCGCCGATACTTCGCTGCTGGCGAAAGGATCGAAACGGCTGAAACTCAGTTCCGGGTACAGGAATTCATGCAGTTGCTTGAGCACTGAAATTTCTTCCAGTACGTCAAGCGGGAATCCCTTTCGGTCCGGACGTTCTTCCAGCAGGAGACCGTTGATGTAGAGTACCGCTTCCCTGGAGCCCCATAATGCCTCGATATGCGCCAGAATGCGCTCGAAACCAGCGAGCAACCGGTCCGGAAACTTTGTCTTGACCTTGTTGATCGCCGCGAGAAGCTTCGGATATTTTTCGTAATCGGAACTCATAATGACCTCCTGTAACAAAAAACGGGAAAAGCTCAGTTTTCATAACGATACCTGAAAAGACTGTTGTTTTGGGACAATTATTCAGGAATCACGACGGCGATATATACCCTATTCAGCGTGGAAGTATGCTTTCGGGAGCGATTTTGCTGCCCTGAACCTGGATTACCTTGTGGCGCGATTGTCCGCCCTGCTTGAGCTCAACCTGGCGCAACGGCACCTCGAACAGCTGCGCAATGAATTTCAGCAGCGCCTCGTTGGCACGCCCTTCAATGGGCGGTGCAGCCAGCCGGATCTTGAGGGCGTCGCCATGCAAACCGGCGATCTCGCTTCGTTTCGCTCCCGGTTGGATATGCAGGGTCAGCGTGAGCAGCTCGCCGTTCTGGCGGTACCATTCAGCCATCAGGAACCTCCCGCCAGGCCGAATGCAAGCCGCTCCAGCAGGCTGACCGGGATCATCACGATCAGCTGGCAGATGATGAACAGCGCCAGCGGCGACAAGTCCACACCGCCTGCCAGCGGAATGATGCGACGCAACGGGTACAGGAAACGGCCGGTGACTGCCGCGAATAGCGGAGTGAGCGGCGTGTATGGATTAATCCAGGACATGATCGCCTGAACGAATACCGCGGTCATTAGCAGATACACGCTTATTTTGAACAGCTTGACCAAGGCCAACAGCAACAGCCCCGGCCACGGGAATGCATGAAACTGGAAGCCCACAGACCACAGCACGGCGGCCAGATAAAGCAATTCGGCGACGACGGCGAGCAGCAGCGTCGCGCTGTCCAGTTTGCCGGCGGCCGGGATATAGCGGCGCGTCCGCAATACCAGGAAATTGGTCAGTGCCATGATGAAGGCCCCGACCGGATTGTTCAGCGGCGCACGCAGCCACTGCAGGTGAAAGCGCAGCAGCAGGATGGCCGCGAAGGGTTGCAGCAGGACATCCAGCAAGAATCGCAGCGCATCGGCCAGCATCGCTCAGTCCTTTCCCAGCAGCTCGCCCAGTTCGCGGCCGCGCGCTTCGGCCGCGTGCATGCCGGCAATGATGCCCTGCTTGACCATGCGTTCCGCCTTGACGCGCAGTGCTGCCTCGGTCGTTCCGCCGGCCGAGGTCACCCGCTTCAGCAACACCCCGACCGGCTCTTCGCTGCTTGCAGCCAGTTGCGCGGCCCCCAATGCCGTCTGGATGGTCAGGCGGTGTGCTTCTTCGGGCGTAAAGCCCAGTTCCTGCGCGGCTTCCTGCATGGCCTCGATGAAATAGAATACATAGGCTGGGCCGCTGCCGGAAACTGCGGTGATCGCGTCGATCTGTTCTTCGCGCTCCACCCAGAGCGTATGCCCGACCGCCCCCAGGATGTCGGTGGCGATCTGACGTTCGAGCGCCGTTACATCAGCGGTAGCGTACAGGCCGGTCATGCCGGCGCCGATCAGGGCCGGGGTGTTGGGCATGGTACGCACGAGCTTGCGGTAATTTCCCAGCCAGCGCGCCAGATCGGTCATGCGAATGCCCGCCGCAATCGAGATCACGAGCTGGCCCGACAAGTGCGGGGCAAGTTTTCGCGCCACTTCACGGAGCTGTTGCGGCTTCACCGCCAGTACGATGACATCGCTGTCTGGTATGCCGGCAGCCAATTCTTCCACTGCCCGCACCCCGAACTCGCTTTGCAGTTCCGCACGCTTGCCTGCGTTGAGTTCCACTACGCTGATCTGCGCCGGCAGGAAATCGCGTTTTAGCAAACCGCCGATAAGTGCGGTGGCCATGTTGCCGCCCCCGATAAAACAAATGTTCATACTGTTGTCCTTATGCTGATCTAATCTAATCCGGTTGATAGGTGCGTGCGCCGAAGATTGCCGAACCGATGCGCACGATGGTCGCTCCTTCGGCGATGGCCGCAGCGAAGTCATCCGACATTCCCATCGACAGGGTGTCCAGCTGCAACCCTGCGTGATTGAGGCGGTCACGCAGTTCGCGCAACCGGGCAAAGGCATGCCGTTGGGCGGCAATATCCGGAGTTGGCGCCGGGATGGCCATGAGGCCGCGCAGTTGCACTCTGGGCAAACTGGCAACGGCATGCGCCAGCGCATCTACCTCATGCGGCGGCACTCCGCTCTTGCTGGATTCATCGCTGATGTTCACCTGCAGGCATAACTGCAAGGGCGGCAAGTGCGGCGGACGCTGTTCGGCCAAACGTTCGGCAATTTTCAGGCGGTCGACGCTGTGCACCCATGCGAAGTGGGCGGCAATGGGACGCGTCTTGTTACTCTGGATCGGGCCGATGTAATGCCACTCGATCGGCAAATCCTGCAGCACTGCAATTTTTTCGAGCGCTTCCTGCACATAGCTTTCCGCAAAACAACGCTGCCCGGCGACGTAGGCCGCACGGACGGCGGCTGGCGGGAAAGTCTTGCTGACCGCGAGCAGACTGACACTGTTTGCATCTCGTCCCGCCTCGGCAACAGCTGCCGCAATCGAACTGCGCACGGCTTGCAAGTTGGAAGCAATTGTTGTCATAATCCCACGCGCAAGTTAATCCTGATTCGTATTCTTGCGGCCCGCGGCCGCTTTTCAAACAGGGACGATTATAATGGATATCACAGAACTGCTTGCCTTCGGCGTTAAAAACAAGGCTTCGGACTTGCATCTTTCAGCCGGACTACCGCCGATGATTCGCGTGCATGGTGATATGCGGCGCATTAACTTGCCCACCATGGACCACAAGGAAGTGCACGCCATGGTGTACGACATCATGAACGACTCCCAGCGCAAGGTCTACGAAGAAAACAAGGAAGTAGACTTCTCGTTTGAAATTCCCACTCTGGCCCGTTTCCGGGTGAATGCGTTTAACCAGCAACGTGGTGCGTCAGCAGCATTTCGTACTATTCCTTCCCGGGTGCTTACCCTGGAAGAACTGAAGGCACCGAAGATTTTTACCGATATTTCCGATTTTCCTCGCGGCTTGGTGCTGGTCACCGGCCCGACCGGCTCGGGCAAATCGACCACGCTGGCCGCGATGATCAATTACATCAACGAAAAGGAGTTGGGGCATATCATCACGGTGGAAGACCCGATCGAATTCGTGCATGAAAGCAAGAAATGCCTGATCAATCAGCGCGAAGTCGGGAATCACACCCTGTCGTTCAACAACGCCCTGCGTTCCTGTTTGCGTGAGGATCCCGACGTCATTCTGGTTGGCGAAATGCGCGATCTCGAAACCATCCGTCTGGCCATGACGGCCGCGGAAACCGGCCACTTGGTATTTGCGACCCTGCATACCAGCTCGGCGGCAAAAACCATCGACCGGATCATTGACGTGTTTCCGGCCGACGAAAAGGAAATGGTGCGCGCGATGCTGTCGGAGTCACTACGTGCCGTGATTTCGCAAACCCTGCTTAAAATCAAGGACGGCTCCGGCCGCGTGGCGGCACATGAAATCATGATTTGCACGCCGGCCATCCGCAATCTGATCCGTGAAGCCAAAGTTCCGCAAATGTATTCCGCCATCCAGGCCGGCCAGAGCTTTGGCATGCAAACGCTGGATCAGTGCCTGGCCGGTCTGGTGAAGACTGGTGCGGTATCGTCGGCAGATGCCCGCAGCGTGGCAGCGAACAAGGATTCCTTCCCGGTCTGACGTAGTCCTTATTTCAGGAGCTTGCCATGGAAAGAGATCAGGCTACCGAACTGATACATAATTTGCTGCGCGCGGTGATCAGCAAAAAGGCTTCTGATCTGTTCATTACCGCAGGTTTTCCGCCAGCCCTCAAGGTGGATGGCAAGGTGACCCCTGTGTCCAATCAGGCGCTTTCCCCGCAGCATACCCAAGTACTGGCGCGCAGCATCATGAATGACCGGCAGGCGGCGGAGTTCGAATCTACGCACGAATGCAATTTTGCGATCAGTCCGACGGGCATCGGACGTTTCCGCGTCAATGTTTTCTTGCAGCAGCAATGTGTCGGGGTCGTGTTCCGCCCCATCACCACCAAGATTCCCACCCTTGAAGAATTGGGCATGCCGGATGTGCTCAAGGACGTTGCGATGACCAAGCGTGGCATGGTGATCCTGGTCGGTGCAACCGGTTGTGGCAAGTCCACCACGCTCGCGGCGATGCTCGGATACCGCAACCAGAACAGCTTCGGCCACATCATCACCATTGAAGACCCGGTCGAGTTTGTGCATGCACATGCAAACTGCATCGTTACGCATCGTGAAGTCGGCGTGGACACCGATTCCTGGGAGGCGGCGCTAAAGAATACCTTGCGCCAGGCGCCTGACGTGATTCTGATCGGCGAAATTCGTGATCGCGCAACCATGGAATACGCCGTCGCCTTCGCCGAAACCGGTCACCTGTGCATGGCGACGCTGCACGCCAACAGCGCCAATCAGGCGCTGGATCGCATCATCAATTTTTTCCCGGAAGAGCGGCGCGAGCAGCTGCTGATGGATTTGTCGCTGAACACCAAGGGGTTCATTTCCCAGCGCCTGATTCCGCGTAAAGATGGAGTGGGGCGGGTTCCGGCGCTGGAAATCATGCTCAACTCACCGTCGATTTCCGACCTGATCTTCAAGGGCGAGGTGCATTCCATCAAGGAAGTCATGTCACGTTCGCGTGAACTGGGCATGCAGACCTTCGATCAAGCCTTGTTTGATTTGTTCGAGGCCGATGCGATCAGCTATGAAGAGGCATTGAAAAACGCTGATTCAGTGAATGACCTGCGTCTGCGCATTAAACTCGAAAGCAAGCATGCGCACGACCGTGATGTGATGTCAGGGCTCGATCATCTGAAGATGACCTGAGGCTAGGGGCGCCAGTCCACACCCTGTTTCAGGACACGTGCCGGGTTGCCTCCGATGACCTGATGCGTGCCGACCACGGAACGGGTCAGGATACTGCGGGCAGCAACGACGCAGTCCGGTTCCACCTCCACTCCCTTGAGAATCAGCGTATCCTGCCCGATCCACACATGCGCGCCGATCTGCACCGGCCGCGGTTCATTCAGTTGCTTGAGAGTTTCCGGCTCGACGATCTGGTGAAAATCATGGTCCATGATGGTCACGTCCCAAGCCGCAATGCTGTGCGAACCCAGTTCAATGCGATTGCGGCAGAACAGCGAAAAGCGCGCATTGGCCTGGAACTGCTCTCCGACCACCACCTTGCCGCCTTCGATCACCAGCGTAGGTGACAAATCGAATGCAGCCGGCCCCAGAAAATGGATCTCGCTCCCCGCCGTCATCAGCCATAGCGATTTCGAAGCGCTCGCACCGAACACCACATTCCGGTTCAGGCCAAATCGGATCATGCCGGTGCGGATCGACAACGGTAATACGATTTTTCCCTGCATCGCTTCCAGCCGCGTGGCGTGCGAAACCCAGATCGGCAAACGTATGGCTTGCCGCCACGGCAGGTAATGGAAATTGAAGATAAGTGACTTCGGGAAGGCCAGCAAGTCCAGCCATGCCAGCCGCAGCTTGCGCAGCAGCCTGGTCACTCCTGCGCCTTTTCCTTGCGGTGGCTGCCGGACACGATTTTGTATTCCAGCAAGCGGCACTCAATCGCGCCGTTGAACAGCGGGGTGCGCTTCGACGGGGAAAGGCGCATCAGTTTCAGGATGGCCTTGTCCGCGGTAAACAGGTAAGCAGTCCAGCCGCCGAATTTACGTTTCAGCGCATCGCCCAGTTTTGGATACAGTTCTGCCAGTTCGTCCAGTTCACCCATGCGCTCGCCATAGGGCAGGTTTGCCACCAGAATGCCGTGGTCGGCAGGAGCGGAAATTTCCAGCACGTTGGCCTGTTTGAGCTGTACGCATTCAGACAGTCCGGCTTCGTGCAGATTGCGCCAGGCGGTCTTGAGCGCGTCACCATACAAATCGCTGCCGTAAATTTCCAGCGGCTTGGCGGGTAGCTGAGCCGCGAGCGCCTGCTCGCGCATACCTTGCCATAAGGCAGCGTCAAAATTGCGCAGTTTTTCGAAGCCAAAGCTGCGTGCAATGCCGGGCTGGATATTGAGCGCGATCTGTGCCGCCTCGAGCAAAAAGGTGCCGCTGCCACACATCGGGTCGAGCAGCGGCGTGCCGGGTTGCCAGCCGCTCAGGCGCAAAATGCCGGCCGCGAGATTTTCGCGGATTGGCGCAATGTTGGTGTGCTGGCGCACCCCGCGCTTGAAGAGCGCTTCGCCCGAGGTATCCAGATACAGCATGAGCTGGTCGTCTTCGATGAACACATGGATGCGTACATCCGGTGCGAAGGTGTCCACGCTCGGCCGTTCGTTGCATTGCGCGCGGAACCGGTCGCACACGGCATCCTTGACGAGCAGGGTGATGTATTCCAGGCTTTTCAGCGGGCAGCGAATTGCCGTGGTGTTCACGCGGATGGTGCTGGAAACATCGAACCACCGTTGCCAGGGCAGCCCGAACACGGCCTGATAGACGTCCTGCTCGCTGCGATACCGGGTATCCTTCACCCGCCACAGGATGCGGCTCGCAAGGCGACTTTCCAGATTGGCGCGATAGCACAGTGCCCAGTCGCCGGCGAAATGCACGCCGCCCTCAACTGTGCGCACCTGCTGCGCGCCCAGAGCGACGAGGTCGCTGTGTAACAGGTTTTCCACGCCGCGCGGGCAAGGGGCAAAGAAATCAGGCATGTTTATGAGACCGTGTTCATCAGAATGGCTTGACCGTGACGAGGATAACCACGGCCACCAGAATCAACACGGGCAGTTCATTGAACCAGCGGTAGAACACATGGCTGCGCGTATTCTGGTCAGCGGCGAACTGTTTAACCAGTTTGCCGCAATAATAATGGTAGCCAACCAGCACCAGCACCAGCGCGAGTTTTGCGTGCAGCCAGCCGCCGTGAAAGCCGAAGCCCAGCCACAGCCAGATGCCGGAGGCCAGTGCGAGCCAGGCGATCGGGGTCATGAAACGATACAGCTTGCCCTCCATCAGCTTCAGGCGCGCGATCTCGGCAGGCTCGGTGGCCATCGCATGATTTACAAAAAGACGGGGCAGATAAAACAGGCCGGCGAACCAGCTCACCACGAAAATGATATGAAACGATTTAACCCACAGATACATTTGATTCAATCCACAACAAAAAATCGGCTCTATTGCGACAAGCGCCGCCGGAACAATACCAGCGATATATAAAACCCGGCCAGCGCGTAGCCCGCCAGTGCTGCTATGTGCATCGGCAGGTTGGGCGGCAGTTGCCCATTCAGTAGTGGACGGGCGATGTCCACCCCGTGTGACAGCGGCAGCACTGCCGACACGGCTTGCAGCCATGATGGCAGTTGCTCGACTGGGAAAAACACCCCACATAGTAACATCATCGGCGTAATCACCAGCGTGAAGTAATACATGAAAAAATCATAGCTTGGCGCGAGTGCGGTCATGACCAGCCCGATTGCGGAAAACGCGAGGCCGACCAGAAAGGCGAGCGGGATAACCCAGAGCGATAGCAACGAGTGCGACAAGCCCAGCGCCCAGACTACGAGCAGCACCGCGATGCCGGACAGCAGGCTCTTGCTGGCTGCCCAAACGACCTCAGAAAAGACGATGTCATCCAGCGTGACCGGCGTGTTGAGAATTGCATCCCAGGTACGCTGTTCGTGCATACGCGAAAAGCCGGAGTAGAGTGCCTCGAAACTAGCACTGTTCATCGTGCTGTAGCACACCATGCCGGCCGCGAGGAACGCCATGTACGACATGCCGCCTTCCATCGCCGGCAACATGCCACCCAAGCCATATCCGAGTCCGAGCATGTAGATGACCGGATCGGCCAGGTGGCCGATGATGGACGAGGC
Organism: Gallionella sp.; assembly: GCA_035702405.1. Lineage (GTDB taxonomy): Bacteria > Pseudomonadota > Gammaproteobacteria > Burkholderiales > Gallionellaceae > Gallionella. The sequence continues at coordinate 10,558 of DASSQR010000028.1, forward strand.
TGCGAGCTTCTTCCACACCAGGAAATTGCGCTGCCAGATCGGGATGAAGCGGTAGCTGATGCGTGGTGGAGCGAAAAAGTGTTTTCTCATTTCAAGGTGCAGTCGAAGCAAGATCAAGGCGGCAAGGTTTGAGGTGACGAGACAGTGCTGTTGGCACGGTGAGGCGCCGAAAGCCGCAGCCAACGCAGATATTGCGATGAATGCACCTTGAAATCATTCGCGCATCTCCCGGCCGGTTAGTTTGAGGAACACATCTTCCAGATTGGCAGGACGGTGCAGGTAGCGCAATCCGTTATGCTCGTGCAAGTGTGTTAATAGCGGCTGTGCGTCTTCGACATAGCAGAAGGCGGTCTCGCCGCTGATTTCGTAACGATTTGCGTAGCGTTGCCCGTGCTCATGCGCCCATGCCGCCGCCTGTTCGCCAAAGATCTCGACCACCTGCGGTTCGATGTTCTGCTCGATCATCTCGCGCGGCGAACCGGCGCTGATGATGCGGCCATGATCCATTACCGCGAGGCGATGGCACAGCCGCTCGGCCTCGTCCATGAAATGGGTAGTCAGTAGCAGCGTCTTGCCCTGCGCGGTCAGGTCACGCAGGCGTTGCCAGATCAGGTGGCGCGCCTGCGGGTCGAGGCCGGTGGTCGGTTCGTCAAGGAACAGTACGTCCGGGTCGTTCACCAATGCTCGTGCCAGCGTAAGGCGCCGCTTCATCCCGCCGGACAAGGTGGGAATGCGCGCATCGCTCCGCTGCGTCAAGCTGGCGAATTCCAGCAGATCCGGAATTTTCGACTTGATGGCGGCATCGGTCATGCCGAAATAGCGGCCGTATACCAGCAGATTCTCCGCCACGGTGAAATCCGGGTCGAGGTTGTCGATCTGCGGTACCACCCCCACCGCCATGCGCGCGGCGCGCGCTTGCGCTGGCACCGGTCGGCCAAGCAGTTCCAGTTCGCCGCCATCCGGTTCGATCAGCCCGAGCAATAGCCGTAGCGTCGTGGTCTTGCCCGCGCCATTTGGGCCAAGCAGCCCGAAACATTCACCACGCTGAATGGACAGGTTTAGCCCATCCACGACCACCTGATCGCCATAGGACTTACGCAGATTGCGAGCGCTTAATACGGAATTCATCTTGATCTTGTTTGTACCTCAATTATGGCTTGCAGGTCGGGCTCCGCCCGACATTTCACCTCGGAGGGCAAAGTCCGCCCTACCTCAGCACTCCGAAATGCCGCAACACGGTCTGCCCGAGTTGCGTCAGGCGCCCGTGAAAAAAATGTCCTGCCCCGGCCAGGACGACGATCGCTAAATGCTGCGGCCGTGCCCAGCGCAGCACCTCGTTCAGTCCCACTAACTCGTCCAGGTCGCCGTGTATAAGCAAAGTGTCCGCCGGCACTTCCGGCATGGCGAACCGTCCGATCGCGGGCGCAACCAGCACCATCTGCTGCGGCTGGAGTTCGAGGGCAGCCCGCGCCTGCACATAGCCGCCGAAGGAAAATCCCGCGCATAGCAGCGGCAAATCGGGAAATTCGCGCCGCATATACACTGCTGCAGCAATTGCATCCAGGGTCTCGCCATTACCTTCGTCAAACTTTCCGACGCTGTCGCCAACACCGCGAAAATTGAAGCGTAGCGCTGCATAGTCCATATCAACAAACGCTTTGGCCAGCGTTGTGACAACCTTGTTGTCCATCGTGCCGCCCATTGTGGGTAGCGGGTGTGCGACCACGGCGATGCCACGCAAAGTGCCGGTGGGCAGATGCAGCACACCTTCAAGCTGGCCGGCGGGTCCGGCAAATGATACCTTGCGCTGTAATGGCATCCGCTCTGTCTGAGCTCAGATTTTCAGGCGATCGACGACCCGGCCATGCTGCAGGTGTTCGGTGATAATCTCGTCGAGATCGGTTTCGTCGACGTAGGTGTACCAGACGCCTTCCGGGTAGACCACGATGACCGGCCCTTCATCGCAGCGATCCATGCACCCGGCACTGTTGATGCGAATCTTGTTCTGCCGGCTGGAAAGGCCGAGTTCCTTGATTTTGTTCTTCACATAGTCGCGCGCCTTTTGCGCACCATAATTATTGCAGCAGTCGCTGCCATCCTCGCGCTGGTGGGTGCAGAAAAAAACGTGTTTGTCGAAAAAGCTCATTGCGGACTCCAGAAGTTTAGTCGTAACGAATTATAGGGTACTTCTAAAAATTCAGAGTTCGCCCAAATGCAAGGCGTGGAAAAAATTTGCGAGCATCCGCTGCGCGGATTGCCTGCTTACCCCACTTCGCAGCGCCGAATATTCAGATATGTAAGCACGAAA
>DASSQR010000029.1:0-21254 GCA_035702405.1 Gallionella sp.
AACACCGCCAGTTCACCGGCGCCGGGAATGAACGGAATGCCCAGGTATTTCGAGAACACGGCATTGCCGGCGACGTAAGCGAAGATTGCCAGCGCACTGCTGACCATCACCGTCGGCATGATCGCCAATCCGTCAAGACCATCGGTCAGGTTCACTGCATTGCTGGAACCGACGATGACCAGGTAAGTCAGCGTGATGAATGAAACCGCCGACAGCGGAATCACGAAATACTTGAAGAATGGCACGATGAATTCGGTTTGCGTCGGCAAGGTTGCGCTGCCCCACAAATACCCGCCGACTACCAGAGCAATGAGGGATTGCCAGGTCATCTTGGCTTTGGCCGACAATCCCTTCGGATTGCGATACACCACCTTGCGGTAGTCATCCACCCAGCCGATCGCGCCGAAGCCGAGCGTGGTGAGCAACACCGTCCATACATAATGATTGTGCAAATCCCCCCACAGCAAGGTAGTGATGGCAATGGCAGTGAGGATCAGCGCGCCGCCCATCGTCGGCGTGCCGGCCTTCACCAGGTGCGTTTGCGGTCCGTCGGTGCGCACCGCCTGACCGATCTTGTACGCGGTCAGCTTGCGGATCATCGCCGGGCCGACCATGAATGAAATGACCAAAGCGGTCATCGCCGCCAACACCGTGCGCAGCGTGATGTAATTGAACACGCTGAAAAACCGTATTTCCGTAGCCAGCCATTGTGCCAATGACAGTAGCATTTTTTCTCCTACGACGAACGGGGCGTAGCAGGCACCGACGCGGCGTTACGTGCCCCGCCTGTCCCTTGCCATTCCCCGCTCACCAAATGTTGCACCACTCGTTCCATCTTCATAAAACGCGAACCTTTCACCAGCACGGTGCAGTTCGCATCCAGTTCCTGTTCCAGCGCACGCAACAGCATTTCAATATTATTGAAATGCTGTGCTGCGTCGCCGAATGCCTGCGTGGCCTGGCGACTCAAATCCCCCAGCGCATAAAGTCGTTCGATGCCGGCTTGCCGCGCCTCCGCACCAATCTCGGCATGAAAGCTCGCCGCATCCGCGCCCAGTTCGCCCATGTCGCCCAGCACGAATACGCGTGTGCCGGTGGCCTGCGCCAGCACACTGATGGCGGCGCGCATTGACGCCGGATTCGCGTTGTAGGTGTCGTCGATTACCGTCGCACCGTTACGGGCAGTCTTGCGCTGCAACCGGCCAGCCACGCCGCTGAATTTTTCCAGCCCGGCGACAATGGTTTCGAGCGGCACGTTCAGCCCAATCGCGGCGGCAGTTGCAGCAAGCGCATTGCGTGCGTTGTGCGCACCCGGCACTTGCAGCTCTGCACTGAAGCTGCCCAGCGGAGTTTGAGCATCCAGATGCAATCCCGTTCCCTGCGGCTGCCATTGGCCGGAGATGTCGGCCTCCTGGTCCAGCCCGAACTCGAGCAACTGGTTGGCATCGGTCATTCCCCGCCATAACGAGGCGAAGGCATCATCGGCATTAATCAATGCGGTACCGCCGTGCTTGAGTCCGGCGAAGATTTCGCCCTTGGCACGCGCGACGGCTTCCACCGACCCCAACCCTTCAAGATGCGCACCGCTGGCATTGTTGACCAGCGCCACGTCAGGACAGGCAATGTGCGTCAGGTAGTCGATTTCGCCGGGATGGTTCATGCCCATTTCGAGCACGGCATAGCGATGCTGCGCCTTCAGTTGCAGCAGTGTCAGCGGCATGCCGATATCGTTGTTCAGGTTGCCCTGGGTGGCGAGCACCGCGTCGTCGCTGCCCGCCGCAGCGCGCAGGATGCTGGCCAGCATTTCCTTCACCGTGGTCTTGCCATTGCTGCCGGTAATCGCCACCAGCGGGGTCGCCCAGAACTGTTTGCGCCAGTACGCGGCCAGTTGCCCCAGCGCCAGACGCGTGTCCGGCACCAGGAGCAGCGGGCAATCCAGCGCCTCACCGTGATAGCTGTCCGCATTCACTACGGCCGCGACCGCGCCGCTTTGCGCGCCCTGCGCGACAAACGCGTAGCCGTCGAAGTGTTCGCCGCGCAGTGCGACGAACAAGTCGCCCGCCTTGAGTTTACGGCTGTCGGTGGAGACCGCGTCAAAGCGCACATCGGTTCCGACCAGACGGCCATTCAATGCCTGCGCGGCTTGCGACAGCAGCATCATGCGTGTTCCTCCCGGTGTTGCCCCGGTTGCAGTTCCGACCACATGTGCAGCGCCTGCTGCGCCACGGCCACGTCGCTGAACGGATGTTTCACGCCGTTAATCTCCTGATAATCCTCATGCCCTTTGCCGGCCAGCAGCACGGTGTCGCCATGACGGGCCAGCGCGATGGCGCGCTGAATGGCGGCAGCACGGTCCTCCACGATTTCATGATTGGTGCCGCCCATGCCGCCGACCACGTCGGCAATGATGTCCTCCGGTTTTTCGCTGCGCGGGTTATCGCTGGTCACGATGCAATAATCGGCAAACTTTTCCGCCACCAGCCCCATCATCGCGCGCTTGCCGCGATCGCGGTCACCGCCGCAGCCAAACACGCAAATGAGCTTGCGCGAAGCCAAAGTCACCGTCTCCTGCAGGTCGGCTTCGGCCCCTTCGTGAGCGCTGACCTGCGCTCCGGCACTCACGCCGCGCAACGTAACCAGTACCTTTTCCAGCGCATCCGGGGTGTGCGCGTAATCGACCACGACGGTCGGCTGGTGTGCATCGCTGACGCGCTGCATGCGACCGGCCACGGCCTGCACCTTGCCCAACGATTCCACCGCATCGCCCAGTTTGATATCGCACACCAGCAGTACCGCCAGCGCCCCCAGCAGATTGGCTGCGTTGAAGCGGCCAATCAACGGGCTGCGCAACCGCCCGCCGCCCCAGCTGGTGTGAAGCCGCAATTGCAGTCCTTGGCCGCTCATTTCCACCAGATGGCCATACACCATGCGCATTCCGAGTCGTTCGGCCAGCTGCAACGCGGCCTCGCTCATGCCGTAGCCGATGATTTCAACGTCGGGATTCTGCAGTTGCTCCGCCAGTTCCACGCCAAAGGCATCGTCCAGATTCAACACCGCGTATTTCAGGTGTTCCCAGTCGAACAATTTGCGCTTGCAGGCCGCATAGCTCTGCATGTCGCCGTGATAATCCAAGTGATCACGACTCAGGTTGGTCAACAGCGCCACATCAAATCGCACGCCGTTCACGCGTCCTTGCGCGAGCGCATGCGACGACACTTCCATTGCTACAGCTCTAGCCCCGTCCTGCAGGTATCCCGCCAGCAGGCTGTGCACGCGGATGGCATCCGGAGTTGTATTAGCGGTGGGCTGCAACGCATCGATGAAACCGTTTCCGAGCGTGCCGATCAGCGCGCATTTCTGTCCGGCGTCATTCAGGGCATGCGCAATCCAGTGACTGGTCGAAGTCTTGCCATTGGTACCGGTAATCCCGACCATGCGCAGTTTTCCGGAAGGCGCGCCATACACCGCATCCGCGAGCCAGCCCGCCTTGTGGCGCAAGTCCCTCACGGCAAGATTGGGAATGTGCCAGGCATCGTTCCAGGTGAAGTGCTGCTCCTCCCAGATCACCGCGTTCGCACCCTGCGCGATAGCCTGACCGATGAACTGACGGCCGTCGGTTTTCTCGCCGGGATAGGCGACAAACGTGTCGCCATGCCGAACCGCGCGGCTGTCGGTCACGAGGCGCGTGATGGGCACGTTCAGCTTGGCGAGCAGCTCAGGAGAAAAGGTCATGCTTCCTCCCTCACAATCTCACTTGGCGGCGCAATCACATTGTTTAGGGGAGCATCGTGCGGAACATTCAGCGCCTGCAGCGCCGCTCCGGTAACCTTGCTGAACACCGGCGCCGCAACCAGACCGCCGTAATACGAGCCACCGGTGGGTTCATCAATCATTACGGCTACCACCAGACGCGGATTGGAAACCGGCGCGAAGCCGACAAACGAAGCGACATAACGGTTGATGTAATGCCCGCCTTCAAGTTTGCGCGCGGTGCCGGTCTTGCCGGCCACGCGATAGCCCGGCACCTGCGCCAATGGCGCGGTGCCGCCCGGCTGCACTACCAGTTCCAGCATTGCATTCAGGGCGCGGGTGGTGTTTTCAGAGAAAACGCGTTTTCCTGCTGCCGGCGCGTCCAGCTTGAGCAGGGAAATTGGTCTCAATTCGCCATCGTTGGCAAACACGGTGTAGGCGCGCGCGAGCTGCAACAAGTTCACGGAAAGGCCATGACCATAGGACATGGTGGCCTGTTCGATCGGGCGCCAGGTTTTCGGGTCGCGTAATTTGCCCGGTGCTTCGCCCGGGAAGTTGCTGCCGGTCGGCGCGCCGAAACCGCTGCCTGCCAGGCTCTGCCACAGCTGTTCGGATTCGAGCATGAGAGCCATCTTGGCCGCGCCGACGTTGCTGGATTTCTGGATGACCTGCGAGACGGTCAGCATCGCTTCCGCATGGGTATCATGAATCTTCTTGTTGCCCAGCGTCATCACGCCGTGCTCGGTGTTGATAACGGTATCCGGCCGCACCTTGCCCTGTTCGAGCGCGGTCGCGACCGTGAACGGCTTCATCGTCGAGCCGGGTTCGAACAAATCGGCAATCGCACGGTTGCGCATCGCATGGGGACTGACCTTGCCGCGATTGTTCGGGTTGTAGCCTGGGTAGTTGGCCAGCGCCAGCACTTCGCCGCTGCGCGCATCGAGCACCACCACAGCGCCTGCCTTGGCGTGATGCTCCCGGACCGCGGTTTCAAGTTCACGATAGGCCAAGTGCTGCACCTTGCTGTCCAGGCTGAGTGCAACATCGCCGCCCGGCTTGGGCGCATTCAGACGCCCGGCGTTCTCCACGATGCGGCCGCGCCGGTCACGAATCACACGCTGGCTGCCGAGCTTGCCGGCCAGCTGCTCCTCCAAGGCCAGCTCCAATCCCTCCTGGCCGTTGTCATCGAGGCCGGTGAAGCCCAGCGTCTGCGCCGTTTCCTCGGCCGCCGGATAATAGCGGCGATATTCACGCTGCAATGCGATGCCGGGCAGATTCATGCTGACGACCTTCTCCGCCTCATCGGGTGGCAACTGTCGCTTGAGATAGACGAAATCGCGCGAGGTATCGGCCAGACGGTTGCGCACCTCCCGTGCATCCACCCCGAGTACCTGCGCCAATTGCCGTAATTGCACCTTGCTGATTTCCACATCTGCCGGACTGGCCCAGACCGACTCCACCGGCGTACTGACCGCGAGCGGGTCTCCGTTGCGGTCGGTCATCATGCCGCGATGGGCGCTGACTTCGACCACGCGGCTGTAACGCTCGTTGCCTTTTTCCTGCAGAAAGCCGTTGCGGATACCCTGCAAGTAGACGCCGCGCACCAGCAGCGCAGTCAGCCCCGCGAGCAACGCCAAAAACAGCGCAGTGGCACGCCATCCAGGCAATGTTGCCTTGAGGTCGTGAGTTGCGCTGGCCGCATAATTCATGGTCGTTTGTTTGTCTGGCCGTCAGGCTCTACCCGTAATAATTGAACTTGCCCCGTTTTGGGCACCTGCATCTGCAACTGTTGCGCGGCGATTTTTTCCACCCGTGCCGGGGTCGCCCATGTGCTCTGCTCCAGTTGAAGCTGCCCCCATTCCACTTCCATCTGCTGCGCGAGTTCCTTTTCCTTCTGCAACTCAATAAATAACTTGCGTGCCTTGTGCTGCGAGGTCACCACGCTTAGCGCGCATAGCACCACCGCGAGCAGCAGCAACACGTTCAACGCGCCTCGGCTACGCGACACCGCTCCGCTCCGCCACCCGCATCACCGCGCTGCGCGCCCGCGGATTCGCCGCCACTTCCGCCTCACCCGCCCGCACGGCCTTGCCGACCAGGGTCACCCGGCCTTGCGGGACTTCGCTGGCACGGATCGGCACATGACGCGGCAACTTGTCACCTTCGGCCATGTCACGCAGGAAATGCTTCACCATGCGATCCTCCAGCGAATGAAAACTGATCACCACCAGCCTGCCTCCGGTCTTGAGGTGCGCGACGCAGTCTGGCAGCACCCGCGCAAGCTCCTCGAGTTCCTGGTTGAGATAAATCCGTATAGCCTGAAAGGTGCGTGTCGCCGGGTTTTGCCCTGCTTCACGGGTACGTACCGCTTTGCTAACCAGCTCGACGAGCTGCCGCGTGGTCTGGATGGGTTGAGTTGCGCGCGCAGCAACAATCGCTTTTGCAATCTGCTTAGCAAACCGCTCTTCGCCGTAATCACGTATCACCTCCGCAAGCAATCCTTCATCCACCGCCGCGAGCCACTCGGCTGCGGTCATCCCGCTGCTGGTATCCATGCGCATGTCCAGCGGCGCATCAAAGCGGAAACTGAACCCGCGCGCCGCTTCGTCCAGCTGCGGCGACGACACCCCGAGATCCAGCAGGATGCCGTCCACTTTTTCCATTCCCTGTTCGCGCAATACCTCTGCCAGTTGCGCGAAACCGCGGTGCACCATTTGAAAGCGCACGTCGCGCCAACTATTTCCCACCGCCACCGCAGAAGGATCTTTGTCCAGCGCAATCAGCCTGCCGTTGCTGCCCAGCCGCTCCAGGATGCGCCCGCTATGCCCGCCGCGCCCGAAGGTGCCGTCTACATAAATGCCATCTGGTTTGATGGCGAGAGCGTCAACCGCTTCATGCAACAAAACCGTGGTATGAGCCAACCCCTCATTCACAAAAACCTCCCCGCCACTACTGCGCTTGCCGATGCGGCGTTAAAAAATGGCTCAGAATCCTCATTTACACTCTGTAAACTCCGGTTCTTCGCCATTTTTCGCCTTGCCTCTGCTGCGCTCATTACGTGCCGTGAAGGTTTTACAGAGAAAAACCTTCAAGCTCGGGCGGCAACTCGCCATCCAGGAACGACAGGTCAGCCTGCTGTTGCTCCTGCCATTTCGCATCGTCCCAGATTTCGAACTTGTTCCCTTGACCTACCAGCATCACATGCTTGTCCAGCGCGGCGTAGCTGCGCAGGGCCGGCGAAACCAGCACACGCCCGGCGCTATCCATTACCACCTCTTCTGCGTAGCCAATCAAACGACGCTGCAGCGCGCGAATCTTCGGATTGAGCGCGGAAAGCTTGAGCAACTTGTCACGGATCGGCTGCCACTCGGGCTGCGGGTACAGCAGCAGGCAGCCGTCGGCATCGGCGGTCAGCACCAGATTGCCCGCGCAACTGGCAAGCAGCATGTCACGATGCCGCGCGGGAATCGCGAGCCTGCCTTTGCTGTCCAGATTGAGTTGCGTCGCGCCTTGGAACATTTGCCCCACCATCTCCCACTTTTTACCACTTAATCCCACTATATTTAAAATAAATCACACAGTCAAGCCGAAAACCGGCTTTTTCTTTACGGGACAAGGGCTTAGCGCAAAACATCAAGAAGAATCAAATATGCTTAATAAGCAATGAATTGCGAAAATAAGCTAAAGCTGTTTGTAACAGATGGGCCTAGATATTCCTGTTGGTTGCTCTCGGCGGGATTGTCGGGTAGGGTTGCGCGTTCGGGAAAACCAGCGACGGCAAGTTGCGCCGTCAGACGTGTTACATACTGCATGACAGGGAAATCCAGAATGTTGTTCCAGCGAATGCGGCAGTATATCTCAGAACATCCGGTGCTACTGACGCCTAATTTACGTTAGCCCGCCGAGCATGCGACCGTATGTCTACATGGCTTTAGCTCTGCCGCTCCTCTTGGCCTCGTGGATCCAGTTGGCATCGGGCATCTACCATCTTCTATCTGCGGTCGTAGTACCTTCTGCGCCAAGTGACTATGGTGAGTGGGCGGCGTGGGAGTTTACTTTTGGTTTTGGAGTTGCTTCCGTGGCAGTCCTTATTGCGTCACGCGTGCAGTTCCTCTCGCGAGTGTGGGTTCGCAAAACCTTTCTGTACTCCTTGGTTGCCTCGTTCGTTCTCTTTACTCTACCGCTGGCGTTTGGCGCGTTGTCTTTGCTAATTCATTAATGGGGATAGTTATGCTTGAGCTTGCGTTATATGAACGGGCTAATCTGCCAGCCGAGAGGGACTGCGCAAAAGCGCGCAGCCCCTCACCTTTACGTTCGGCATAAGAAGCTCCATGACGTCACCGCATCCAAAATTTGAAATTGCGACGGCAGACCGTTTAGAAATTGCTGATTCCGAAATATCGGGTTTTCTTGCGCAAGTCTACGTCGGTGGTGGATTCACAACTCCAGAAGAGGCGGTTTCTCTATTTGAGCCCTCTGCGGTAAGACGGCGAGGAGTTTTAATCGGCGCTCGTGAAAATCAACAGTCAATGTTGGCTGGCTTCATTATCGTCGTGCCTCCCGATTCACCAGCCAGACGTTTGGCAAGAAACAATGAGGCTGAACTGCACTTGCTAGGCGTAAAGCCAGAGCATCGACGACAGGGATTGGGTCATATGCTTATTGATGCAGCTATCGACAACGCGAATCGCTTGGGTTGCTCGAAACTAATTCTATGGACACAGCTTTCCATGAATTCAGCTCAGCGGTTATATGAGTCATCAGGCTTTGTTCACACTAATAATATAGAAAGAAATGGTCGTGAGTTCAAAGTGTATGAGCGAACCATTTGTGCCTGACAATCGTTTTGAGATGGACGCGACGCAATAAGTGAAGCTGGCCGATAAGCCGGGTTCTGTCGTGGACAGTCATTCCTCTAGGCGTTTCGTTACCTGACGCTCGAGCAACCTACCCGCAGGCGACGCGAGCAACGTCATGGCCTGCCTATTTGGTCTTGCTCCGGATGGGGTTTACCCTGCCGCTGATGTTGCCACCAGCGCGGTGAGCTCTTACCTCGCCATTTCAACCTTGCCGTTTCCCGAAGGAACTTGGGCGGTGTATTTTCTGTGGCACTTTCCATCGCCTCACGGCGTCCGGCCGTTAACCGGCATCCCGCTCTGTGGAGCCCGGACTTTCCTCTCCGTACAAAGTACGCAGCGACTGTCTGGCCAGCTTCGAGACCGAGTTTAACACGTTGGGTCTGATAAACGTCCGGGAACTGGTTATTGGCAAGACACCTGTCATTCCCGCACAGGCGGGAATGACGACTCTTTATCGCCTAAACCGAGCCAGCATTACCGGAGACCCGCGGCAGCCGCAGCATGAATTCCGCGCCACCTTCTGCCAGATTACTGGCCGACAGCTTGCCGCCGTGGCGGTCGATGATGCCGTAGCTGATAGACAACCCCAGGCCGGTACCCTTGCCGACCGGCTTGGTGGTGTAAAACGGATCAAAAATATTTCCGAGTGATTCCTCCGCAATGCCGGGGCCGTTATCGCGGAACACCACGATGATGTCGCCGCGCTCCTCCCGCGCCATGATCGTCAGCAGCGGCTCGGGCTGGTTATCGGTCGCATCGGCGGCATTCTGCACCAGGTTGATGATGACCTGTTGCATCTGCCCCGGCGATCCCATCACCGGCAGTTCTTTCGGCAGGTCCATGCTGACACGGAACTTCACCGGCGTAGCACGCGTCACCCAGTGCACCGAGCGCTCGATGATCTCGGTCAGGTTGAATTCCACGTTTTCGTTGCGGTCTGCCGCGGAAAACCGTTTCAGGCCGTCGACGATGTCGCGTGTGCGCTCGGCACCTTCGATCGCGCCGTCGAGCAGCGGCGCCAGATCCTCGAGAATGCGGTCGATGCGCAAATCCTCGCGCAGCTTCGCCAGCGCCGCCGGACCAACGCCCGCGTGCACCGCATCGAGATATTGCTTGAAACGCGGCGCATAGCGACGCATCGCATGGACGTTGCCGAGCACGAAACTGATCGGGTTGTTGAGCTCATGCGCCACTCCCGCCACCAGCCGGCCAAGCGAGGCCATTTTTTCCGATTGCAGCAGCTGCTGCTGGGTGCGCTTGAGCTCGTCGTGCGCCTCGCGCAAGGCGTGATAGGCGCGGCGCAATTCGCCGACCGGGCGGCCCGTGATGACGACCCCGAGCAGCTTGCCGCTGCCGGACATGCGCGCGGTGAAGTTGAGCGCCACTTGCGTATAGCCGCCGTCGCGCGTACGGAACTGTAATACCATATCGTGCGCCGGCTCCGCCGCCAGCCGGGCAATGACGCGTTCGGCGGCCGCGCATGATTCGGGCTCGGCAAACAGCGAGGCGAGCTTCGCCCCCTTGAGCTCGTCCTCACGCTTGCCGGTGAAGTTGATCAGCGCCTGGTTTACTTCTTCAATGACTGCATGCCGGTCGCACACCACCAGCAGGTCCGACATCGACGTGAGCACACTGAAGATGAACTGCTGGGACTCTTCCAGCGCCGCATTCTTCTGCTCCAGCACCACTTCGTACTGCAGCAGCTCGTTGTAGACCTCATCCATCTTGCGCACCACCTCGATCCAGGTGGATTCCGACATCGCCTCCGGCGGCGTCGCCTGCGCCAGATGCTCAAACGGAGAAATGGGGACAGTTCTCATTTCCAACCTCAATTCCGGGGATGGCTGTGCACATGGCCGTGGCCACCATCCACGTCCACCGGTACCAGATTGATCTGGCCGTGACGCACGCCGCGCTCGGCCATCAGCGCATCGGCAAAGCGCCGCACGACCTCGGTCGCGCCGCGCAGCATCATCGCTTCGAGACAGTTGTCGTGATCCAGGTGCACATGGGTGGTCGCCACCACCAGATCGTGATGGTCGTGCTGCAACGCGGTCAGCCGCTCCGCCAGATCACGCTCGTGATGGTTGTAAACATAGGAAAGATTCGCCACGCAGAATGGTGCCTGGGCCTCCTGGATACGCAGGCTGTCGAGCTTGCCGCGCAACAGATCACGCACTGCCTCGGAACGATTCTGGTAGCCGCGCTCCCGGATCAGACGGTCGAATTCGCCGGCGAGTTTGTCATCGAGCGATATGGTGAAACGTTCCATACTGTTCCTTCCTCAGTGCACCGTGCACACCATGCACGGGTCAAACGAACGTACTACATGTTGCACCGTCACCGGCGCGTCGGCCTCCTGCTCTTCGACCGGAATACCGGCCAGCGCCTGCTCGAGCGCGCCCGGCTGGCCGGCAGCATCGCGCGGAGAAAAATTCCAGGTGGTCGGCGCAATGATCTGATAATTATGTATCTTGCCCTCCCGTATTTCCAGCCAATGGCCGAGGCTGCCGCGCGCCGCTTCGACCAGTCCGACGCCACTGGCATCGCCCAAGGCGGTTGCGGGTCGGCAGAACAGTTCGCCGGGTCGGATGCGCCGCACCCATTGCTCCATCACCGGCAGCACCCGCGCAATCTCGAGCAGCCGCGCGACCACGCGCGCCGTCACATTGCCGCCGTAACGCACGACCAGGTCGCGAACCAGCGGATGCCCCGTGACCAGTTGTCGCGCCAGCGCGCCGGTTTCCACGACCCGGCCATCCAGTCGCGGCGCCTTGCACCATGAGTATGCCCCGGCCTTGTCGGGCTGCGGCAGGGTATAACCGGCAGCCGGCGCCAGGGCGACTTCGCCTTCCATCCAGCTATGCGACACGTCCTCGCGGATTGCCGAGAGGTCGAGCGGCTGCACCGCGCCTGCTTCCCACAGGCCAGAGCGGAACAAATGCTCCTCGCCGTCGTGATAGGCGCCGTAGCTCATAAAGCGATCCTGCGCGCGGCCTAGCCGGTGCAATTTCAGGTCATAGGCAATGGTGAGAAAGCGCGGAAAATCCGCCGCCGTGCCGCGCGAGTCGAGCCAGGCCAGCATCGCCGCTTCGGAGTCGAGCGCGGCCACCGCTTCCAGTTTATCGCCGAACAAGATCCGCTCGACGAACGAACGGAATTCCGCAAGCAGGATGCCGAGCCGAAGCTGCTCCGCCTGTTCCAGCGGCCGCGACGAGCCGCCCGGTTGCAGTGACAGGGTATGCGGCCACTTCCCGGCCAGATAGCCCATCAGGTGCATGAACTTGGCGCGGGCCGGCAACACGTCCGCCGTCGCACTGCCACTGACCGACTTGAAGCGCGCATGCGCGTCGTTAAACCAGGTTCGTCCCCGGTAATAGTCGCGCGCAAAATCCGGCATGAAGAACAGATAGAAATGGCTCAAATGATCGGCCAGATTTTCTGCGGCGAGCGTGAGGTTTGCCGCGAGCCGGCCATTCTCCGGCGGTGCGATACCCATTGCCTGCGCCAGCGCCTGTCCCGCCGCCGCCGATTGGGCCACTGAACAAATGCCGCAAATGCGCGGCACGTAGGCCAGCGCGTCAAGCGGGTTCTTGTCGCGCAGGATCTGCTCGAACCCGCGGTACATCGGCGAATTCACATACGCCGTCTGCACCTGCCCTTGGGCAATATCGAGTGTCACTTCGAGATCGCCTTCCACCCGGTTGAACGGACCGACCACCAAACGTTTCATGTCTTATGCAATCCTCTTACTGCAGGAACCACTTCCTGATGATCGGATACGGCGTTTTCCTTAACCCGCTTTGGCGTGGCCGATTTTGACAACGAGGCCAGCACGACGAACCAGGCTTTCGGCATATCGGTCGGCAATCCGATCGGAATACCGGCAATCTTTGGCGTTTCGGTGAATGCGTGCCCGGGTTCCTCGAAACCCGGGTCAGTGCAGGAAATACATGCATAGCCTCCCCGCGTGCACGAACCTTCGCCGTTCCACAGGCGCACGTTGCAATCGGCATGCGCCTGCGTCGCCTTGCAGCCCATGTTTTCCATCAGGCAACCCAGGTCGGATGGCTTCTGCGCACTGGCCTTGAATTCGTAATACTCATTTCGAGTGCACCCGTGATGCACCAGATGATCGGCATACAGCCGCGGACGCTGGAACGCATCCAGGCCCGATTCACGCAGCAGGCCACCGGCGAGCGCAGCCAGCGTTTCGATCACCCAGTTCGGGTGGGTCGGGCAACCGGCGATGTTGATCACCGGTAATCCAGCCTTGCCGCGGTAGTCCCGGCCCAGTAATCCGCCGGGCGCGTCAGCCTCGAATTGCAGGCCGGAGGCATCGGCCGGATTGCACCCGGCCGCGGTCATCCCGCCAAACGCCGCGCAACTGCCCACTGCCACGGTATGGTGCGCGACGCTCGCAAGCCGCTCGATCAGCGCCATCATGGTGTCACCGCCAGTGCGGCGATGGAACGCGCCGCTGCCGTCCGGGCCGCACAGCACCGCCCCTTCCACACAGAGAATGTCGAGCCTCGTCATCCCGTTTGCACAATCGTCGATGATGCGGCGCGCCTCCTGCGCGCTTTCCTCCGACAGTGACGGATGCCACAGCAGGCGGATGCCGGATGCGGCCAGTGTTTCAAACACGTTGCTGCAGTCAGCGTTGAGCAACGAAATCGTGCAACCGCCACACCCGCCGGATTGCAGCCAGAGCAGGTTGAGGGGTTCAGTAGGCTCAGCGTTAATCAGTTTTCTTCTCCAATCCATAGCGCGCCAGTTTGCTCCGCAGGCCCACGCGCGACAGTCCCAGTTCGGCCGCGGCGCGGGTCTTGTTCCAGCGCAGGCGGATCAGCGTTTCGCGCAGTACGCGTGCTTCCAGAGTTTCCATGCGTTCCTTGAGGCTGCCGTTGATCCCGGCCAGCATCTGCATTTCATTTGCGTCCTCTTCCGGCGCCGCGCGCAACACCCGGGCCGAAAACAGGTGCGCACCGACATGTGGCGTATCGCTCAACATCAGCGCGCGCATGATCTCGTTCTGCAATTCGCGCACGTTGCCCGGCCAGTGGTAGCGCGCAAGGCAGTCAAGCGACTCGGGTGAAAACCCCGCGACATTCTTGCCCATGCTCCGTGCCGCGCTGTTGAGCAGGTCGAACGCAATCAGCGGAATGTCCATCTTGCGCTCGCGCAGCGGCGGCACGTGCAACACGAACTGGGTCAGCCGGTAATACAGGTCGGCGCGGAACCGGCCGCGCTGTACCTCTTCCTCGAGGTCGCGGTTGGTCGCCGAGACCACCCGCACATTTACCTTGCGCGAACGTGAACTGCCGACCGGGCGGATTTCACCTTCCTGCAAGACGCGCAACAGCTTGACCTGGAACGCGGGTGAAGTGTCGCCGATTTCGTCGAGGAAAATCGTGCCGCCATCAGCTTGCTCGAACAGGCCGATGCGGTCTTCATATGCACCAGTGAAACTGCCGCGCTTGTGTCCGAACAGCTCTGACTCCAGCAACTGGTCGGACATCGCGCCGCAGTTCTCGATCACGAAGGCACGCCCGGACCGCGGGCTCGCATAGTGGATCGCGCGTCCGAGCAACTCCTTGCCAGTGCCGGATTCTCCGTTGATGTGCACCGCGATGTCGCAGTCGGCCACGCGCTGCGCCATGTCGACCACCGCATTCAGCGGACTCGCCGCGGCGCGGGTGATGCGCGTAAACTCGTAATAGTCACGCAGCTTCTCGCGCTGCGTCTCGACGCGCTGGCGCAGCACCGGCTCTGCGGTGCGCAATTCCAGGTTCATGCGCTGGTGCTGTTGCTGCAAATCATGGAGCCGCGCCGCCGCGTGCACCGTCTGCAGCAGTGCGTCGGGATGCCACGGCTTGAGGATATAGCGATAGATACCCGCATCGTTGATGCCGGCAATGATGTCCTGGGTCTCGGTGTAGCCCGAGATGATCAGCCGCACGGTATCGGGCCAGCGTTCGCGCAATTCCTTCAGGAATTCGACCCCGGTGATCTCCGGCATGCGCTGGTCGCACAGCACAACCTGCACAAACTCGCGTTCCATCACCGCGCGCCCGTCCTTGGCGCCGGACGCCGTCAGCACGGTGAAATCCTCTTCCAGCGTGCGCCGCAGCGCTTCCTGCGAACGCACCTCGTCATCGATGACCAGAACAGTGGGTAAATTAGCCATGGGAACAGCCTTCCTCCAGTTGCAGCAGGCCCGTCACGTGCACTCCGCCACCGCTTGCCGGCAACTCGCGATGCAAGGCCAAGTGGCGCGGTGTGAAGGCGTGCGGGATTTTGTGAACGAAATGGTGTCTTGCGTAATGGTAACTTGGGTCGAAACCGTAGAAATTACGCCGCATCTCGGCCAGTTCGGCGGCGCGATATTCGGCCAACGGTTTCTTCGCCTCGTCGCAGGCACGGCGCGCCTGCTTGTCGGCGAGACGCATCGCGTAGTCCGGCGCCGCCGCCAGCTCCTGCGCCATGCGCCTGACCCGCGCGCGAAAGCCGGCGGCATCGTCGTCGAAGCAGGCGTCGATGAGGCCCTCCTGCACTGCACCCTGCGCCGAGATCGGCAGGCGGTTCTGCATGATGGCCTGCGCGCGCTCCTTGCCGACGCGGGCCGGCAGCAGGTAGGTCCAGTATTCGGAGCCGTACAGGTTGCCCATGTTCCTGTAATGCGGATTGAGCACCACGGCGTGACGTGCCCACACCTGGTCCGCTGCCAGGGCAAGGAAGCAGCCGCCGGCGCCGGCGTTGCCCTGCATCACCGCAACGGTAAGCCGGTCAGTAGTACGCAGTATCTCCAGCGCCAGATCGTCCATCGCCTCGATGTTGCGCATGGATTCGTCGGCCGGACTTTCCGCCGCCTCGATGCGGTTGAGGTGGATGCCGTTGGACCAGAAGTCCTCGCCACCCATCAGCACCAGCACGCGTGTCGGACGCCAGCAGGCATCCAGATAGGCCAGACGCAGACGCTCGCACTGCCCGGTGGACATCGCGCCGTTGTAGAAATCGAAGTACAGGAAGCCGACGCTGCCGTGCTCCTCGTAACGGATGCCGTCGATGCCTTCTTCCTCCAGTTCCGGCAAGGCTGCCGCTTCGGCAGCAAACGCGACGGCCGCGGGCAGCTTGAACCCGGGTTCGTGTTCCAGCCGGCGCACGTGACCGATCCACACTGCACCGTCGCGGGTCGCGCGCAGCAGCGCATCGCCGCAGCGGCCCAGCAGTTCGCCCGGCTTGCCGCGATAGGCGAGTGCGGCGCGCGCATCGAACAAGTGGCAGGGCTGGCCGAACAACGCGTCCTTCACGCCGGGGCAGCCATCCGCCGCAGCGATCTTTCGCAACACGGTGGCGGTGTCGTCGCACTGCCAGTCGATGGCGCGCTGCACCTGCCTGATGGCGGGACGCTCGCGGCCCGGCGGGTTCTTCACCGCGGCGAGCGGCACGGGCTTCCATTCACCGCGCAGCCAGGCGGGGTAATGGGCCAGCGCCTCCAGCACGCCGCGCACCGCGGCATCCGCCACCTCGCCGCGATACAGGCTTGATTTCTTCGCCGCATGCATGGGAAAGGTCTGCGCCGACCAAATGTCGCCGCCGTCCATGATGGCGTTGGCCTGCAGCACGGTGACACCCCATTCGTCCATGCCTTCCTGGATGGCCCAGTCCAGCGAGGACGGCCCGCGGTCGCCGACGATGCCGGGGTGCACGATCAGGCACACATGGCGCGACCACACCGACTCGGGGATGGCGCGCTTGAGAAAGGGCGCAACGATCACGTCGGGCCGCCACAGCGCCACCGCTTCCTCGGTCACCGAATCGGCGATGTCTAGTTCGAGCGACACCTCGTGCCCGCACGCCTTCAGCTCCAGCCAGATGCGCTGGCTGAGACTGTTGAAGGAGTGGGTGAGCAACAGGATACGCATGTCAACGTGCCATCAGCAGATGCGCGGTAGTTGTTCGCCCGCCAGCCAGTCCACGTTGCGGCGGCCGCCGAAGGCCGTCTTCATCTGCACAAAATGATGCGGGTCGGCATGCGCCGTCCCGATGATCGCCGCGTCACCGCCCAGCGGATGCGCGCGCATCACCGCGAGCAGACGCTCGGCATCTTCTGCCGCGCAAATCGCAATCAGCTTGCCCTCGTTGGCGACATACAGCGGATCGAGGCCGAGGAACTCACAGGCGGCAGCGACCACCGGCTTCACCGGGATAGTTTCTTCGTTGATGGTCAGGCCGACCGCCGATTGCTTGGCGATCTCGTTCAATGTCGTCGCCAGGCCGCCGCGCGTGGGATCGCGCAGGCAGCGGATGTCCGCGCCGCTCTCCAGCATGGCCGCGATCAGGTGATGCAGGGCGGCGGTGTCCGACTCGATGGGCACGTCAAAGGCGAGATTCTCGCGCCGGCTCATGATCGCCATGCCGTGGTCACCCATGCTGCCGGAGATCAGAATGGCGTCGCCAGGCCGCACGTTGGCGCCGGACAGGTTCACACCCTCCGTCACCACGCCCACGCCCGTGGTGGAAATGAATACGCCGTCGGCCTTGCCCTGCTCGACCACCTTGGTGTCACCGGTGACGATGGGCACGCCCGCCTCGCGCGCTGCTGCCGCCATCGACTGCACGATGCGCTGCAGGTCGGCCAGCGGAAAGCCTTCTTCGAGGATGAACGACGCGGAGAGATAGAGCGGCTTTGCTCCCATCACCGCGACGTCGTTGATGGTGCCGTGTACCGACAGGCAGCCGATGTCGCCGCCCGGGAAAAACAACGGCGATACCACGTGCGCGTCGGTGGCCATCACCAGCTTGCCACCAGCCGCCGGCAGCAGCGCGCCGTCGTTGCCCTGGCGCAGGTATTCGTTGTCGAACGCCTGGCCGAACAGTTCCTCGATTAATTGCGCCATCGCGCGGCCGCCGCTGCCGTGGCTCATGTCCACGCATCCGTGCTTGAGGTCCAGCCCGCGCACGTAACCCTTCTTCACTTCACCATTCATAATCTATTCTGCTCATTCGTTGTTTCTGCGGTAACAACGGCCTGGAATATCACTTCCATCACCACCTCTGTTTCCGTCAGCATCTGGTTATTCCAGAAACGTAAGACACGGATTCCTTGTTTTTGCAGCCACGTATCCCGGCGTTGATCGTCACCAATCGTCTCACCATGCTGCCCACCATCGAGTTCGATGCCCAACTGCTTCTCAATACAATAAAAGTCGAGGATGTAACGTCCTACCGGATGTTGCCGCCTGAATTTCGCCCCCGCGATACGGCGATTGCGCAACAACATCCATAACAAAGCTTCAGCATCAGTCATCCGTCCGCGCATTTCCCTGGCAAAAGCCCGAATATCCTCCGGCAATCTTGCAGGATGATGCGGTACGTAATCTTCCATGCGGCTTCTCCCCCCTTCTCCCGCAAGCGGGAGAAGGGTTGGGGATGAGGGTCTGCGCATATCCAGAACACAATTCATTTTTCCAATCCCTCACCCCTAACCCCTCTCCCGCCCGCGGGCGAGGGGAACGTTAAACTGTCTCTCTAAACCTGCCATAACTGTAATGCGCCGCGCACGCCCCTTCCGAGGACACCATGCACGAACCCAGGGGCGTCTCCGGCGTACACACTGTGCCGAATACCTTGCAGTCCTGCGGCTTTTTCACGCCGCGCAGGATTGCGCCGCATTCGCAGGCCTTGTTGTCGGGAACCGGCTGGTAGGCGATGCCATAGCGCGCCTCGGCGTCGAAGCGCGCGAACGCCGGGCGTATCTTCAGTGCCGAATACGGCACTTCGCCAAGGCCGCGCCATTCGAAGCTGCGCCGCAGCTCGAAGACTTCCGACACCATCGCCTGCGCCCTGAGGTTGCCCTCACGTGTGACGGCGCGGATGAATTCGTTCTCCACCTCCGCGCGCCCCTCGTTGATCTGCCGGACCAGCATCAGGATCGCCTGCAGCACGTCCAGCGGCTCGAAGCCGGCGATCACCACCGGCTTGCGGTATTCGTGCGCAAAATGTTCGTAGGGCTGGCTGCCGATCACCACACTGACGTGCGCCGGGCCGATGAAGCCGTCCAGCGGCACGGTGCCGTACTGGCGCACTTCCGGCGATTGCAGGATGTGGGTGATCGCCGCCGGGGTCAGCACGTGGTTGCACAGCACGCTGAAGTTGCCGACGTCCTCGGCCTGCGCCTGCCTGATAATGAGCGCGGTGGGCGGCGTGGTGGTCTCGAAGCCGATGGCGAGAAACACCACTTCGCGCTGCGGATTGTCACGCGCGATCCTCAAGGCATCCTGCGGCGAATAGACCATGCGTACATCGCCGCCGCGCGCCTTGGCCCGCATCAGCGAGAGGCCGTCGGAAGCCGGCACGCGCAGCGTGTCAGCATAGGTACAAACGATGGCATGTTGTTCCAGCGCAAGGCGGATCGCCTGGTCGATGCGTCCGATAGGCAACACGCACACCGGACAGCCGGGACCGTGGATCATGCGCACATTACCCGGCAGCAGGTCGGCGATGCCATAGCGAGAGATGGCATGGGTATGGCCGCCGCAGAACTCCATGAAACTGTAGCTGCGTCCGCTGGCTGCCTCGCGCCGGATATTGGCGGCGATGTTGCGGGCCAGTTCGCCGTTGCGAAATTCGTCGACGTACTTCATGCCGGTTTAACACCCAGTTCTTCGTGCAGCTCATCCAGCTGCCCCATCTCGGCGAACATCGTCAGCGTGCGCTCGGCCTCTTCCGGGTCGAGCTTCTGCAACGCGTAGCCGACGTGCACGATGACGTAATCGCCGACAATGGCATCATCCACCAGCGCCAGCGAGATTTCCTTGCGCACCCCGCCCAGATTGACGATCGCGTTGCCCGGAGTCGTCAGCTCCTCGATGCGGGCGGGAATGGCAAGGCACATGGTCTACTTCCTCACCACCGGCAGGCCCGCTTCGACCCACGCGGTCGTGCCGCCTTCCACATTGGCGACGTCAGTAAATCCCGCGCTGCGCAGAATTTCCACCGCACGCGCCGAGCGTTTGCCGGAACGGCAGATCACTTCAACCGGCTTGTTTTTGTACTGCGCAATCTCGTTGAGGCGATGAGGCAATTGCGCCAGCGGGATGAGAATGGCGCCCTTGGCGTGCACTTCGTCATACTCGGCAGGGTCACGCACATCCAGCAGCAAGGTGCCGCGATTACGCAACTCTGCGGCCTGCTTCACGTCGACTGTGGATGGCAGTTCGGCCAATGCCAGCGGTGATGCGCAGAGCGCGGTCAGCAACAGAGGGAACAACAACGACTTTTTCATTCGATTTCCTTTAATCAAAAAACATGGTTCAAATTTTCTGTGTTAGACGCCGCAGCGCAATCCATGCCTGCCCCAGCGCGATGCCGCCGTCATTGGGCGGAACCTGTTGCGCGGTCAGCACCTGCACGCCGTGCGCTGCCAGTCCGGCACGCAGCGTACCGGACAACAAATCGTTGAGGAAGCAGCCGCCACCCAGCGCAACCTGTCCGATACCGGAGCGCTCCGCGGTGCGGGCAACCCATTCGCTCAAGCCGGCGGCGACGGTGGCATGGAACAACGCGGCGCCGTAAGCTGCATCCATGCATCCGGCCAACCTTTCCAGCAGCGGATAAAAGCTCAGCACGCCATCATCCGTAATCGCGTAGCCCGCTGCGAACGGCGCAACCTGTCCGTACCGCTCGGCCAGACCTTCCAGCAGCATCGCCGCCTGTCCTTCATAGGCCTGTACCTCGCTAACGCCGAGCAGGCCCGCGGCCGCATCGAACCAGCGCCCCATGCTGGTCGTGTCGACGCAATTCAAGCGGCGTTGCAGCATCACGTTCACCGTCGTAGCGCCCGCCTGTGCCGGAAAGCGGGACGCAATCTCTTCACCACGCCCCTGTTCGAACAACGCTGCCGCGGCCACGCGCCAAGGTTCGCGCGCTGCGCGGTCTCCCCCCGGTAAAGTCAGCGGCGCGAGATGGCCAAGCCGTTCGCATGCGTCACCCTCCACGCGCAGCAATTCGCCGCCCCACGCGCTGCCATCGCTGCCCAGCCCGACCCCGTCGAGCGCCAGCCCGAGTACCGGCGCGCGGACCTGGTGTTCGGCACACAGGGCAGCGATGTGCGCGTGGTGATGTTGCACGCCGATGGCCGGCAAACCGTGCTGCGCAGCATAGGCCTGCGCAAATTGCGTGCTGTAGAAATCCGGATGCAGGTCATGCGCCACGGCCTGCGGCTGCACATCGAGGATGGCGCACAGGTGCGCGACGGTTTCGTCCAGCATTGCGCGCGTGCCGGGACGGTCGAGATCACCGATGTGCTGCGACACGAAGGCTTCGTTGCCGCGCGTAACGCAGACGGTGTTTTTCAGCCAGGCGCCGCACGCCAGGATCGACGGGCCGGATTCCGCCAGCGCAATACGCCGCGGGGTAAAGCCGCGCGCACGGCGAATGAAAGCGGGCGTATCGCCCTGCACTTTCATCACGCTGTCGTCGCAGCGATGCAGGATGTCACGGTCATGGGTGAGGAAGGCATCGGCCAGTCGGCCCAGCGATTCGCGCGCATCGGCGTCGTCTTTCACCAGCGGTTCGCCGCCGGGATTGGCGCTGGTCATCACCAGCGCGACTGGCGCCGCCTGCTGCAGCCAGTCCGTG
>DASSQR010000030.1:0-61796 GCA_035702405.1 Gallionella sp.
CCTATTATGCCTTTGTGCCCAAGGGCAGCTGGAGCGTGGAATACACCGTGCGCCTGAATAATCCGGGTCGCTTTGAGCTGCCGCCGACCCATGTGGAAGCGATGTACTCGCCCGAAATGTTCGGAGACATTCCGAACAGCCCGGTGGCGATTCAGGAATGAAACGCGATGGATCTGGTGGGGCCAGTGACAGGGTGAAGCTCGTGCGCTGGTTGCGCTCCCTGGTGTTGACGGTTTGCGTGCTTTTGACGTGTCCGGCAGCTGCGGCGATACCTGACTTTTCCGAAGTAAGAAAAGAGTATTTACCTTCCGACGTACCCCTGCTTGACCGCAACGGCGAGGCGATTCACTGGCTTCGCATCAACCAGCAAGTGCGCCGCCTCGACTGGGTGAAGCTCGCGAATATTTCGCCGACACTGGTCGCGGCGGTGATTCAGGCGGAGGACAAGCGCTTTTATGCGCATGCCGGCGTGGACTGGGCGGCGCTCGCGGAGGCGGCGGTGAACTCGCTGTTTCGTGGCAAGCAGCGGGGCGCAAGCACGCTGACCATGCAGCTGGCAGGTCTGCTGGACCCGGCATTAAGGCCGGGCAAGACCAAGCGCACCTACCGGCAGAAATGGAACCAGATCGAGGCGGCGCAGGAGCTGGAGAAGCGCTGGAGCAAGGCGCAAATTCTCGAAGCCTATTTCAATCTGGTGACCTATCGCGGTGAACTGCAGGGAATCGGCGCGGCCGTCAAGGGACTGTTCGACAAGACGCCGGACGGCTTGGACGAAGCCGAATCGCTTATCCTCTCCAGCCTGTTACGTGCGCCGAATGCATCGTCGAATCTCGTCGCAAAGCGTGCCTGCCAGCTCGGCGAAATCATTGCGGCCAGGACTCCCTGCGCGAATATTCAGGAGAAGGTCACTGCCGCTCTGGAGCGTGCGTCCAATATCGCGCCGGATATTGCACTTACGCCTCAGGTCGCGCGTCAATTGCTCAAGGAAACCAGGGCCACGCGCTCCACGCTGGATGCAGCGACCCAACGCGTTGCCACCGAAGCATTGTTCGAGCAATTGCGCCAGCTCAAAGGCAGGAGCGTCACCGAAGGGGCCGTGCTGGCAGTCGATAATCGCACCGGCGAGGTGCTTGCGTATGTCAGTGGTGGGCCAGAGTCGGCCAGTTCTTATGTGGATGGCGTGGTCGCGCCGCGCCAGGCCGGCTCGACGTTGAAGCCGTTTCTCTATGGTCTGGCTCTGGAACGGCGCCTGCTGACGGCTGCCTCCCTGATTGACGATGCGCCGGTTAATCTGCCCACCGCCAACGGCCTGTATGTGCCGCAAAACTACGACCATGAGTTCAAGGGCATGGTCAGCGTCCGGCTGGCGCTCAGCGGTTCGCTCAATGTTCCGGCCGTGAAGACCCTGATGCTCGTGGGACCCGATACCTTTCTCGACCGGCTGCATGCGCTCGGCTTCGCCGGACTTACCGAAGATGCCAATTACTACGGCTATTCACTGGCGCTCGGCTCGGCCGAGGTGACCCTATGGCAACTGGTGAACGCCTACCGCGTCATCGCCAATGGCGGCCGCTACGGCCCGTTAATCTTGCTTCCCGCCGATGGTGTCAAAATGGAGCAGGCCATCGATCCTGCCGCCGCCTTTGTGGTGGCAGATATTCTCTCCGACCGCGGCGCGCGCGCGATTACCTTCGGTCTGGAAAGCCCGCTGGCTACGCGCTACTGGAGCGCAGTGAAAACCGGCACGAGCAAGGACATGCGCGACAACTGGTGCATCGGATTTTCTGACCATTACACGGTCGGGGTCTGGGTCGGAAATTTCAACGGTGAACCGATGCGCGACGTCTCCGGTGTCACGGGTGCGGCGCCGGTATGGCTGGAAGTAATGAATTTCCTGCACGGCATGGCACCAAACCGGGGGCCGGTTGCACCGCGCGGCGTGATCGCCCGGGAGGTGCGGTTCGAACCCGCGCTGGAGCCGCCGCGGCGCGAATGGTTTCTCGCG
Organism: Gallionella sp.; assembly: GCA_035702405.1. Lineage (GTDB taxonomy): Bacteria > Pseudomonadota > Gammaproteobacteria > Burkholderiales > Gallionellaceae > Gallionella. The sequence goes on from DASSQR010000030.1 coordinate 2,006, forward strand.
GGCACCGAAAGCTCACAGGTCAGTCTTGGACCAGTCGGCAGCATATCGCCCCGCATTTCCTATCCGGTCGAGGGCGAGATTCTGGCGCTCGATCCGGATATTCCGGCCGTCAATCAGGGGGTATTGTTCGAGATGTCTCCGGTTGACCATTCCCTGACATGGCGCCTGGATGGCAACGAGCTGCCTGGCAATATTCCCTGGCAACTGGAAGCGGGCGAACATGTCTTGACTCTGCAGGATGCCAAAGGGCAGGAAGTGGACCGGGTGCGTTTCGCGGTGCGCGGATCTGGCATAAGACCGGGTAAATCGTAACAGTACAGGGCTGCTGCCTGCTATTTACCTCTCGACTGGGAAGAGGAGGTTGCCGGAAGTTTTTGCATCTCCCGGCGCAGCAGCGCGATTTCTGCTTCTTCCGTTGCAATGACTTCCTGTGCCAGCCTGCGCAAAGCCGGATTCTTGCCATACTGCAGTTCCAGCCTGGCCATGTCGATGGCTCCCCGGTGATGAGGAATCATCATCGCCGCAAAATCGTGGTCCGGATCGCCGGTCATTGGTGCAATACCCATGCCGTAATTCATTACGATCATCGCGTCATTCATCAGCAACGAGAACGGCTTGGCCTTGCCAACTATAACGGCGGGCGGGTCGTTGAGCGACAGCATCATGCAGACCGCGTTATCCTGGGCTCTCGCTACCGTCGCCGAGGCCATGAGCAGCAGCCCTGCGACGAACAGTTTCAGGGATGTGCCGGTTTGAAAGAGTGTTGACATATCGATCCATCTCCGAGATCAGATGACACATCATCAGTGGCTACGAAGTGTAGTGGTCAGGCGCGGCTGTTGCCTATACGCAATCGACCCCATTTCGGGGCTGTCACCGCCGTGATGCCATGGGCCGGATTCAGGCGTAAGATGATGTGGCCATGCGGCGAGTTTCATTGCTTTTCATGTGACGGAGCGGTTCAGATTAGGCGGTAAACAGACGAACCTGACATGCGAAAGGAACTGCCATGAATTATCACAAGTACCTCATCATCGGCGGCGGAATGGCTGCTGATTCTGCTGTCCGCGGCATTCGCAAGATTGACCAGGACGGCTCCATCGCGATGATCTGCGATGAGTGCGATCCGCCCTATGACCGGCCGCCCTTGTCAAAGGCGCTCTGGAAAGGTAAGCCCGTCGAATCCATCTGGCGCAAGACGCAGGAACGCGGCGTCGACCTTCAGGTGGACAGGAAGGTGGTCGCACTCGACCCGGTAGGGAAGACTGCAACGGATAACGCCGGCATCGTGTATTCCTACGAGAAACTGTTGCTCGCGACGGGCGGATCGGTGCGACGCTTGCCCGATGACGGAAACAGTGTGATCTATTTCCGGACGGCGGCCGATTACCGCACGCTGCGCGACCTGTGCGAGCGCGGCAACGATTTTGTCGTGATTGGCGGCGGTTTCATCGGTTCGGAGATTGCCGCGGCGCTGGCGATGAACGGTAAACATGTCACCATGATTTTCCCGGATGCCGGGATCAGTTCACGCGTATTTCCGCCATCGCTGGTGACGTTCCTGAATTCGTATTATCGCGACAAGGGCGTGACCTTGCTTGCATCCGAAACGGTCAAGTCAGTGCGGCCGGTCGGTGAGAAGGTCGTCGTGACCACCGGTGGCGGCAAGGAAATTACGGCTGACGGGGTCATCGCCGGACTCGGCATTCAGCCCAACACCGCCTTGGCGGAACAGGCCGGACTGGCGGTAAACAACGGCATCGTGGTGGACGAACTGTTGCGCACGAGCAATCCGGACATTTATGCGGCAGGCGACGTGGCGAACTTCTATTCACCCGTGCTGGATAAGCGGGTGCGTGTGGAGCATGAAGACAATGCCAACGCGATGGGCAAGTTGGCGGGGGCTAACATGGCGGGACAGAGCGGCAGTTACACCCATCACCCGTTCTTCTATTCCGACCTGTTCGACCTGGGTTATGAAGCAGTGGGCGAGCTGGACGCGGGCCTCGATGTAGTCGAAGACTGGAAAGAGATGCATCGCAAGGGCGTCATTTACTATTTGCGCGATGGCTATGTGCGCGGGGTGCTGCTGTGGAACACCTGGGGGAAGGTGGCTGCCGCGACGCAGTTGATTGCGGAAAGGAAACCGCAGACGCGCGAAACACTGGTGGGGCGAATCAGCGACTGACAACAGTTGCCAGATTTAACGGTTAGGCTCGTCCGGCAACGCCTCGGCGGGATAGGTGATGTGGCCGTGTGTCACGCGTGCCCACGGAGTCAAGGCATGAGGGTGGCGATGGGTCGCGCTCGTGATGTGTTCTACTGCAACTCCGCGCACGATGAGGGCGTCGGCAATAAGGGAGCGGTGGCAGCGCCATGGTACGGCTTCGGCGCACATCAATGCGAGCGGCTGGTGTTTGCCGAGCTTGATCAGCTGCTCCAGATTCTTCGCAAACTCTGCAGTCTGCATGTAGTCGGCAAATCCGCGAAACGAGGCGTTGTGCCACGCCAGGTTAGGCGAATCGGCATGCGCATGGCGCAGCCCGCCGAGCCCCGGCAGGTGGACATAGCCGATGCCGGCAGCCTGCAGCGCATCGGGCAGCGTGTCCTGGTTGAACTGGGGATTGTGACGCGAGCGCGGGATGGTGCGCACATCCGCGATTTTTGTTACACCGTGCGCTTGCAGCAAGCGGATGAATTCGTCCAGTTCATGGGTCGAATGTCCAACGGTATATATGGTTTGCAGAGTTTCCGGCGTTTTCTTCTTCACGACGTGCCTCCTTTTTCAGTGAGTTCATCACCGCAATCGAATATTCGCAGGCCGCGTTACGCCTTGGCGCCGGAGGTCGCGCGAGCGGCAAGAGCGCAAGTGATGCGTTCCAGCGCCGCCGCAATGACATGACGCGGCGAGCCGATGTTGAGACGCATGAAACCGCCGCCGCCCTCACCAAACACCGTGCCCGGATTCATGCCGACCTGGGCCTCATGCACAAAAAACTTGCGCAGCTGCCCATCACTCATGTTCAACGCGCGGCAATCCAGCCAGAGCAGATAGGTTCCCTCCGGCTGGATCAGCCGGATGCCGGGCAGATGATTGGCCAGATAATCGCTGACGAAATCGCGGGTGTCGCGCAGATAGACCAGCAGTGCGTCCAGCCAGGCGGCGCCTTCCCGATAGGCGGCTTCAAACGCGGCAATGCTGAACGGGTTGGTATTGCCCGCATGCAGCATGGCGAAGACATTGTTGAGCGCGGCACGCTGGGCCGGGTCCGGCACAATCAGGCTGGACAGACCGAGCCCGGGAATATTGAAGGTCTTGCTCGGCGCCATGGCGGTGATCACGTTATGGTTCGTTTCATCCGGCCAAAGTTCATGCGCCAACGCAGCCAGGGCGGTGTGTTGTTCGCCGGGATAAATCAGGTCGGCGTGGATTTCGTCCGACAATATCGTCATCTCGTAACGCTGCGCGATGTGCAACAGTTCTGTCAGTTCTTCCCGTCTCCATACACGCCCGACGGGGTTGTGCGGCGAGCAGAGCAGCAAGAGGCGCGCGCCTTCGGCGGCGCAGCGTTCGAAATGCTCGAAATCGATGCGGTAGCGGCCCTCCGTCAGCCGGAGCGGGTTCTCGATCAACTGCCGGTGATTGGTCGTCACTGCGGAAAAAAACGGGAAATAGACTGGCGGCTGGACGATGACGCGGTCGTTCGGCTTGGTAAACGCGAGCACCGACGCAAACAGCGACGGCACCACGCCCGGCGCAATGATGATCCACTCGCGCTTCACTTCCCAGCCGTGGCGTGTTTTCAACCAAGCGATCAATGCGTCATACAGGCTATCCGGATAAAGGGTATAGCCGTATATCGGATGTGCGGCGCGTTCCGACAGCGCGCGGGTTACGGCCTCCGGTGCGGCAAAATCCATGTCGGCCACCCACAGCGGCGTCAGATCGGGCGTACCAAAATATGCAGTGCGGCCGTCATGCTTGACCGAGCAGGTACCGTGGCGCGAAATCTCGCGATCGAAGTCAAAGCTCAAGCGATTCGTTCCCAGAGCGTGACTTCGGAGAGGCTGTGCTGGAATTTGCGCCGGGTTTCACGGATCACGAAGGGAACATCCTGCGGCGCTTCCATCAGACGAAAATGCGGACTGAGGATTTCCTTCAGGCCGTCCAGTGTGGTGTAGCGTTCCGCATTTTTCTTGAACCCGCCGATCCATTCCTCGCACTTGGTGTGCTGCTCCAGCCAGGTGTAGGGAGACGCAATCAGCAGGATGCCGCCGAGGTTGAGGCGCTCGTGCACGGACGCGAGGAATTTCCTCGGGCTGTATAGCCGGTCAATCAGATTGGCCGCAAAAATAAGATCGTAGCCAGTGAAGAGTGGCTTGAGGTTGCACGCATCGCCCTGGAAGAACTCCACCTTGCCGCGAGACTCGTCCAGGCCAAGGTCCGCCAGTTTGACTTCCTTGTAGCTGACCAGTGTGCCTTCGTCGGTCAGGGTGTAGCGCAGCATGCCCTGTTCGGCCAACTGGACGCCGGAACCGATCAGGCGCGCGGAAAAATCGATGCCGGTGACATGGTCAAAATACCGGGCCAGCTCGAAGGTCGCACGGCCCGCCGCACAGCCGAGTTCGAGTGCCTTGTGCGCCGGTTTGTTGCTCATAGCGTGGATCGCGATCCGGGCAAGCGCCTGCGGAAAATTCGGCACGCCGTAGTACATGTCACCGTAGTGAAATTCGGCATATTCGGAAACCTGCTGGTCGGTTTCGTAATGCGAGACCGGTACACTCGGTGGCATCGCCGCGACGACATAGCGAAAGCCGGCATGCTGGAAAAAATGACGGCGGAAGGCGAAGCGTGCGCTGCGCAGGGTTTCATTGCCGCACGAAATCCACGAGCCGCCCTTGAACAGGTTGTGGCGTTCGTCGAAAGTCGGCGTCGTGAAATCGTCGTAGATCGGATGCACATCAAATCCTTCGAACGGATAGATCGGTGTCTCGGTCCATTGCCAGACATTGCCGACGACATCGTACAGTTCGCCATGCAGGAATTCGTTCACCGGACATGACGAGGCGAAATGATCGAGGTGGATATTGGCCAGCGCGGTCTGATTGGCGGGAATCTCGGATAGTCCGGAAAGATCATACAGGCGATACCATTCGTCTTCGGTCAGGAGCCGAACTGCTTCACCGGTGGCGACCTTTTTCCAGTTACAGAAGGCCTTGGCCTCGTGGTAATTGACTTCCACCGGCCAGTCCCACGGCATGTCCACTTCCTCCGTCATCAGGCGCAATTGCCACTTTTTGCCACGCTTGATCCAGAACGTGGGATGTTCTGCACGGGTGTAGTTCTTCCAGTCCAGGCCCTCTTTTTCCCAACAGGCTTCGTTGCCGTAACCGCCGGCTTCTACGAACTCGAGAAATTCCTCGTTGCTGACCAGATAGCGGCTCGCCTGGAAGGCCGGGATATCGGCGGCATGCGATCCGAACTCGTTGTCCCAGCCATAGCTGGCTGCCGCCTTGTCCTTGCCCAAGCGCACCTTGCCGGCGGGAATCGGCACGAGCTGGTTCTGCGGCGCCGGGCCAGTCTTCCAGCACGGATCCCAGGCGGGATGGGGCTTTACGTGTTCAATCGCATGCTGGCGTATCAACACCGAAGAAGTTTCCAGGTGAATGCGTTCATGCTCGATGCCCATCAGGATGGCCCACCACGGCTTGTTCCAGTCGATCGGCAACGTGATCGGTGCCGTCTGGATGAACTGGTCGACCACTTCGCGCACGCGGTTGCGATACGCCATCACCGCGTCGAGCGCAGGCCAGTCATAATGAGTTTCGTTGAGGTCGTCCCAGCTCATTTCATCGACGCCGACCGCGAACATCGACTCGAGATGCGGATCAATGCGTTTCGCCAGCAGACCCGCCAGTACCAGTTTGTTGATGAAGAAAGCCGCGGTATGGCCCAGGTAGAAAATCAGCGGATGGCGCAGCGTAATCGGCTTTTTGTAATAGGCCTGTTCGCTGGTCAGGGTTTCGAACAGTTGCTCGTAGCGGTGGTAGGTGGAAAGGAAGTAGTCGCGAATTTCCTGTCGTTTGACCTCGGCATCATTGCCAATCAGCACCGGGGTTCGACTAAACAGAGCGCCATGCATACTGTTTCCTCCTGTGGTGGACGCGGGAAATTCTAGCAGGGAATTCGCGCGCAATGAAATGATGCAACCCAGTCTGCCGAAAATACGAGGTTTTTCTGATACGAAATCGTAACCAAGCCTGTATCGACTTTCGTGCCTCATGCTGTTACTTTGGACACCATCTGCTGTCCCGAAAAAAAGGAGACGACCATGATTCAGGATCGCGCCGCCGGAGCCATTATGGGAGCGCTGATTGGCGATGCGCTCGGTTTGGGATGTCACTGGTACTATAACCTTGCCGAATTGCAGCGTGATTACGGGCTGTGGATTACCGGCTATACCGATCCGAAGCCCGATCGTTATCACGGCGGGATGAAAGCCGGACAGCTGTCGCAGACCGGCCTGATCACGGTCATGCTGCTGCGTTCGGTGGTCGAACATGAAGGCTACAACGAAAATGATTTCACCCGCCGCCTGGATGAGGAACTGTTTCCGCTGATCAACGGCACGCCCGCATACGGGCCGGGCGGCTATACCAACCAGTCGATTCGCGAGGCCTACCGGCGGCGCGTGGAGCAAAAGAAATCCTGGCAGGAAACGGGTGGTCCCGCCGATACCACTGAGGCGGCGGAACGCGCCATCGTGCTGTCGGCGCTTTACGCGAAACAGCCACGCAAGGTTGCCGAAGTCGTGCCGGCTCATTGTCGTCTGACACAGAGCGATGATGCGATCGTCGCGATGAGTACGGCATACAATTGCGTGCTATCGCTGCTGGTTACCGGCGAGCAGATGACGCCGGCGGTTTCGGACAAGCTCATGCAGCTGGTGCAGAGCGGAGAATTGCCCTTCCACTCAGTCACAACCAATGTGTCCCAGGGGCCGCGTCCCGGCGACCCGGATCCGCCGCGCGTCGGTCGTTTCTCCTCTCCCGACGCATTGCTCACTCCGCATTATGCGGCGTTGGCCGCCTGCGATCCCGGCATCACCATCGAACCCGCGTGGAAGGTGTCCATCGTATACGGCATGCCGTGTGCCATTTACCACCTGCTGCCGGCCGTGTATTACCTGGCCACACGCTTTTCCAGGGATTTCGACAGTGCGGTTTTGCATGCGCTCAATGGCGGGGGGCAGAACATGTCGCGCGCCATGCTGACTGGCGCCTTGGTCGGCGCGCAGGTTGGCCTCGGCGGTATTCCGCCGCGCTTCATCGACGGGCTTGAAGGCGGGCAGGAACTGGCTGCCTTGGCCAAGCAAGTCGGCGAACTGGCCGCGCGTTAGCAGGGTGTTGAAAAACTACTGTGGCAGCCATCTGCTGCGTTGCGCGGTACTCGCTTCCTCGTCTATCTGCAAGATATGTCTCGTTGCTCCGTTCCGTGCGCCTTGCATCTGGCTGTCCTCGCTACGTTTTTCAACACCCTGTTGCAGTACATCAATACGGCACTGCGCTGCCGCTGTTGCAGGCAGTGGCTGCGATGCGGATCGTGACTGTGCAAAATGATGGAATCCGACACGCGGTTTGAGTTATTCTTCGTGACGGCGGCGGTTCACATGCGCCGCCAGTGGCTGTGGTACTTTGTAGAAGAATCCGCGCGGTGAGCGGGAGATAACATGCAAAACAAAGCCAGCCCCACGAATTTCGGCGTGGTCGTCTCGGTGCGTGGCAGTGTCGTGGATATCCGCTTCGATGGGCGTTTGCCGCCCATCTACTCGCTGCTGCGCGCGGGCAGCGCCGGCCAGATTGTCATTGAAGTGCTGACCCAGCTCGACGCACACCGCGTGCGTGGCATCGCGCTGACCCCCACGGAAGGACTTGCGCGCGGCGTGACCGTGGAAGATACCGGCGGGCCGTTGCGAGCGCCGGTCGGCAAGGGAGTGCTCTCGCGCATGTTCGATGTGTTCGGCAATGCCATCGACCGCCAGCCCGCGCCGACCGAAGTCGAATGGCGCAGCGTCCATCGCGCACCGCCGCCGCTTGCGCGGCGCTCCACCAAATCCGAAATTTTCGAAACCGGCATCAAGGTCATCGATGTGCTCGTGCCGCTGGAACGCGGCGGCAAGGCCGGCCTGTTCGGCGGTGCGGGCGTGGGCAAGACCGTGCTGCTGACCGAGATGATCCACAACATGGTCGGCCATCACGAGGGCGTGAGTATCTTCTGCGGCATCGGCGAACGATGCCGCGAGGGCGAGGAACTGTACCGCGACATGAAGGAAGCGGGGGTACTGCCGAACATGGCGATGGTGTTCGGCCAGATGAATGAACCGCCCGGCAGCCGGTTCCGCGTGGGACATGCGGCACTGACCATGGCCGAATATTTCCGCGACGACGAGCAGCGCGATGTGCTGCTGCTGATCGATAATATTTTTCGCTTCATCCAGGCCGGCTCCGAAGTGTCCGGCTTGATGGGACAGATGCCGTCGCGCCTGGGCTACCAGCCGACCATGGGGACCGAGTTGTCGAGCCTGGAAGAGCGTATCGCCAATACCGATACCGGTGCGATCACGTCCATTCAGGCGGTGTATGTTCCCGCCGACGATTTTACCGACCCGGCTGCGGTGCATACTTTTTCGCATCTGTCCGCATCCATCGTGCTCTCGCGCAAACATGCGAGTGAGGGGCTCTATCCGGCGATCGACCCTCTGGTGTCCAGTTCCAAAATGGCCACGCCGGGCGTGGTCGGCGAGCGCCATTACCTGCTGGCGCAGGAAATCCGACGCACGCTTGCGCAATACGAGGATCTCAAGGATATCATCGCGATGCTGGGGCTCGAACAATTGTCGCCGGAGGATCGCAACGTGGTCGCGCGGGCGCGCCGGTTGGAACGCTTTCTCACCCAGCCGTTTTTTACGACCGAACAATTCACCGGCATCAAGGGCAAGCTCGTGAGCCTCGAGGATGCGCTGGATGGCTGCGAGCGGATTCTGCATGATGAGTTCAAGGATGTACCCGAGAGCGCGCTGTACATGATCGGGGCGATCGACGAGGCACGCACGCCGGGCAAATCCCAGCCCGCAGTACCGGAGGTCGAACATGGCGTCCATGCAGCTTAAGGTGTTGTTGCCGTATCGAGTCTTCGCTGAAATCAGCGGTGTCACGCGTATCGTGGCGGAAACGCGTCAGGGATCATTCGGATTGTTGCCGCGGCGGCTCGACTGTGTGGCGGTGCTGGCGCCCGGGATTCTCACATATGAAACTGCGGAGCAGGGCGAGGTATACCTGGCCGTCGATCAGGGCGTGCTCGTGAAGGCGGGCACGGAGGTGCTGGTCTCGGTGCGCAATGCCATTGGCGGCATGGATCTCGGGGAACTGCACGCGGCGGTGGAGCAGGAGTTCCTGCAACTCGACGACAACGAGAAACGGGTGCGCGCCGTGCTGGCGAAACTGGAGAGCGGTTTCGTGCGGCGATTCAGGGAGTATGCGCGTGGCTGAGCCGTCTGAGACCAAGCCATCAGGCAAAGTGCCGGACAAGTCCGGGTCGGATGAGACGTTTATCCGTCAAGTCAGCGCGAAGGAGACCCGCAAGCTCAAGGCGCAACGCAGGATCATGCGCACCGTCTGGTCCGGTTTCGGCATGTTCGGACTGGTCGGCTGGTCGGTGGTGGTGCCGACCTTGCTCGGGACGATGCTCGGGTTGTGGCTGGATAGGCATCATCCGGCCGCTCATTCCTGGACGCTAACCCTGCTGCTGGCGGGCTTGTGCCTGGGATGCTGGAATGCGTGGCACTGGATTTCGAAGGAAGACCGGGAGATGCACAAAGCGGAGGAAAAGAAGGATGAATGACGTAGTGCAGTTGGCGCTGACGTTGCTCGCTGGCGGGGGGCTCGGGATATTGTTCTTTGGCGGTCTCTGGTGGACCGTGCAGAAGGCACTGGTGTCGCCGCGTCCGGCGCTGTGGTTTTTCGGCAGTCTCGCACTGCGAACCGGCATCGTGCTGGGGGGATTTTATGTTGTTGCCGGCAGCGACTGGCGGTGGTGGCTGGCCTGTCTTGCCGGTTTTGCACTTGCACGTCTTGTTGTTATCCGTTTCACCCGACGACTGTCGGTATCATCTAAGCGCACGATAACGGAGGCGCATCATGCACCTTAGTTCTGACGCGGCGGTGTTGTGGGAGCATGGCTGGTTCAAGCTCAACATGACGATTGTGACGACCTGGGCACTGATGCTGGTATTGACCCTGGGCGCCCGGCTCATTACGCGCAATCTTGCAAACGATATGCATATTTCGCGCTGGCAGAGCCTGCTTGAAATCATCGTGACTGCGATCCGAAAGCAAATCGAAGAGGTCGGGCTGCGCCAGTCTGACAAGTACTTGGGATTTCTCGGTACCTTGTTCCTGTTTATCGCAGCATCCAATCTTTTCACCATTTTTCCCGGCTACGAACCGCCGACCGGTTCGCTGTCGACAACGGCGGCGCTGGCACTCTGCGTGTTCGTGGCCGTGCCGCTTTACGGGATTGCCGAAAGCGGCCTCGGCGAATATCTGCGCTCATACCTGAAACCGACCTTCATCATGCTGCCGTTCAATGTCATCAGTGAGCTCTCGCGCACGCTGGCGCTGGCCGTCCGCTTGTTCGGCAACATGATGAGCGGGGCGATGATCCTCGGCATTCTGCTGACCATCACGCCGCTGATTTTTCCGATCGTGATGAGCCTGCTCGGCCTGCTGACCGGCATGGTACAGGCCTATATTTTCAGCATCCTTGCGACGGTCTACATCGCCGCGGCTACACGCGTCCGGGAGGAAGCATGAGGTTTGACAATTTTTACCGCGAAAGGAAATGCTATGGATAGCACCACGCTCATTGCGCTGGGTTCAATCATTACGGCCGGCATTACGATGGCCATCGGCGGAATCGGCCCGGCGCTCGGAGAAGGGCGAGCGGTCTCGACTGCGCTGAGCTCGCTGGCGCAGCAGCCCGATGCTGCTGCCACCATTACGCGCACGCTGTTCGTCGGGCTGGCGATGATCGAGTCCATTGCGATCTACTGTTTTGTGGTCTCGATGATCCTGCTGTTTGCCAACCCGTTCTGGAACCATGTAATCGCCCAGGTTGCCGCGAAATAGAACATGTTGATCGACTGGTTTACCGTCATCGCGCAGACCGCCAACTTCCTCATTCTGGTGTGGTTGTTGAAACGTTATTTATACCAGCCCATTCTCAATGCGATCGATGCGCGCGAGAAACGTATCGCGGCGCAGCTCCTTGAAGCCGCGGCGCGGCGGGATGAAGCCCTGCAACAGCGTGACGAGTTTCAGCGGAAGAACAAGACATTCGAGCAGCAGCGTGCATCATTGGTTGGCAGCGCTGTAGCCGAGGCCGGCGCAGAACGACAGCGGCTGCTGGAGGCCGCGCGCCAGGAAGCCGAAGCGTTGCGCATCCGACTGCAGGAAATGCTGAATGACGAACAGCGCAGCCTTGGCCGCGAAATTTCCGCACGCGCCCAGCGAGAGGTATTTGCCGTCACACGCAAGGTGCTGGCAGACCTCGCCGATGAGTCTCTCGAACAGCGGATGGTCGCGATGTTTATCCGCCGTCTGCAGGCGGCAAAACAGGAGGAGCTGGAACAATTGCGCGCGACGCTGGCTGCATCAGGGCAGCAAACGGTGTTGCGCAGCGCATTCGAGTTGAATGCGGCTCAGCAGGCGGCGCTGGTTGCCGCGCTTGGCGACATTATTGCCGCCAATATTGCCATCCGGTTCGAGACTGCGTCCGACCAGGTGAGCGGGATCGAGCTGGTCGCCAATGGCCACAAGCTGGCTTGGAGCATCCGGGAGTACCTTGCCACGATGGAGCGAAACGTGACCGAACTCCTGCATCCGAAAGCGCCCGGAGACGCAACGTGAGCGTTGATAAAACCTCGCTGAGGGTGTCTGCCGATGGCCTGCAGGGTATGCTGGAGCGCACCTTCACCGGGATTGCGCATAGCCGGGAGACTGTCGTGCCGCAGCTGGTGCCGCGCGAGGTTGGCACGCTCACCAGTGTCTCCACCGGAATCGCACGGGTTTCCGGTCTGCCTAAGGTGGGCTACGAAGAGGTGGTGAAGTTTTCCGGAGACTTGTATGGCATTGCGTTCAATGTCGATGAAGAGGAAGTCGGGGTCGTTTTGCTGGGCGACTACTGGCAACTGCATACCGGCGAGGAAGTCGAGCGTCGCGGGCATGTGATGGACGTACCGGTGGGTGACCGTCTAATCGGCCGGGTAGTCAATCCGCTGGGTCGTCCGCTTGACGGCAAGGGGCCGGTGCTGACCACCGGGCGTCTGCCGATCGAGCGTCCGGCGCCGCCGATCATGGACCGTGCGCCAGTCACCATGCCGCTGCAGACCGGCATCAAAGTGATCGACGCACTGATCCCGATCGGACGCGGCCAGCGCGAGTTGATACTCGGTGACCGCCAGACCGGCAAGACTGCGATTGCGATCGACACCATCCTGAATCAGCGCGGCCAGAATGTGCTGTGCGTGTACTGTGCAATTGGTCAGCGGGCGTCAGCGGTGGCCAAGGTCGTGGCTGATCTACGTGAGAATGGCGCAATGGAATATACCGTCGTGGTGGTAACGGAAGGCAATGATCCACCCGGTCTGGCTTACATTGCTCCTTACTCCGCGACCAGCATCGCGGAATATTTCATGGAGCAGGGGCGCGATGTCCTGATCGTATATGACGATCTCACGCATCATGCGCGCGCCTATCGTGAGCTGTCGTTATTGTTGCGTCGGCCGCCCGGCCGCGAGGCTTTTCCCGGTGACATCTTCTATATTCATTCACGATTGCTGGAACGCGCGACGCACCTGCGCGAGGAACTTGGCGGCGGCTCGCTTACGGCCTTGCCGATCGTTGAAACCGAAGCGCAGAATATTGCGGCCTATATCCCGACCAACCTGATTTCGATCACTGACGGCCAGATCTATCTGTCGCCGAAGCTGTTCGAACTGGGGATTCTGCCTGCGGTCGATGTTGGCAAGTCGGTGTCGCGGGTTGGCGGCAAGGCACAGTGGGCTGCCTATCGCGCGGTGGCGGGTGACCTCAAGCTGGCCTATGCGCAATTCGAGGAGTTGGAAACCTTTGCCCGCTTCGGTACACGGCTCGATCAGCACACCCGCAATGTGATCGATCATGGCCAGCGCATTCGTGCGTGCCTGAAACAACCGGAATTCGAACCGGTGTCGGTGCCTGAGCAAATTACGGTACTGCTGGCGTTGAGCGAAGGACTGTTCGATAAAGTGCCACTGGACCAGATGAGGGCAGCAGAGCACTCGTTGCGCAATGCGTCGTCACAGCTTCCCATGGAATTGCGTCAGCGCTTTGCTTCGGCAGTTCAGCTGGCCGACGCTGATCGCGCCCTGGTGATGCAAGTTGCGCGCGATACCCTGGCACGATATCTGAAACATGAGTGACACTTCAGTTGTGTGTCAAGACGACAGCCCCGGGAGCTATCCGGCATGAGCGAAACGTCTGAAAGCTTGCGCCGAAAAATTGCGGGCGCGCAGGAGCTGGCCTCCGTGGTGCGCACGATGAAGTCGCTGGCGGCCGCAAGCGTGACCCAGTACGAACATGCGGTGCGTTCGCTGGATGACTATTACCGCGCGGTCGAGCTGGGCTTGGCTGCGTGGGTGCATCGGGCGGGCGCGCTGACCTATGCCACCCAAGCGGTGCGGACGGCACAGCCGGTGGTCGGTGCCGTGATATTTGGTTCTGATCAGGGGCTGGTGGGCCAGTTCAATGAGGTACTGGTCGAATTTGTGGTCGATACCTTGAACACAATGCCGGGCTCCAGGCACGTTTGGGCGGTAGGCGAACGAGTGCATGGGCATCTGGTCAACGCCTCGGTGCCAGTAGCGGATGGCTTTGCCGTGCCGAATTCCATCGGCGCCGTGACCGCTCTGGTGGGGCGCGTCCTGGTCGAGATCGAAGCGCAGCGTGAGCGAAGCGAGACCATGCAGATTTATCTGTTTCATAACCGGCCCAGGAGCGGCGCAGTCTATGAGCCAGTCAGCCAGCGGCTGGTGCCGCTCGACGAAACCTGGCGGTACCATCTGACTGAACTGGCGTGGCCGACAAAGAATCTGCCCGAGGTTATGGACAGCAGCGAGTCCGCGCTACGTGCGCTCATCAGGGAATATTTGTTCATCTCGCTGTTTCGGGCCTGTACCGAGTCCCTGGCGAGCGAGAATGCAAGCCGGTTGGTGGCGATGCAACGTGCGGAAAAAAATATCGAGGAATTGCTGGAGGTGCTGAGTCAGACTTATCACCGCTTCCGCCAGAACAGCATTGATGCCGAACTCTTTGATGTCATTGCAGGTTATGAATTGCTGTTCAAGGGGAAATCTGCGGCTGAGCGCTAAGAAGGGCTGTTGAGCCACAATTGCCGGTTCAGCGCAGCCGGCTGGTCAACCAATTATTGTCCATGCGAGGACTGAATGCGAGAAGTGCCAATCACTGATGCCGTTCTGAAACGAATCCGGGATCTGGTTTCCGCGCAGACCGGTTTGCATTTGCGCGAGGCGGAGGAGCGCGCGCTGCTGGAAATCGTGCGGGGGCGGATGAGCGTCTTCAAGCTATCCAGCCCGGAAGAATACTATCATTTGCTCGCCGCGGGAGAGCATAGCCGGCGCGAGCAGGAACACCTCATGATTCACCTGACCACCGGTGAAACCTACTTCTTCCGGGATAGCGGGCAATTTGAACTGCTGAGAAAGACTATCCTGCCGGAACTGATCGAACGCCGCCAATCCGTGCGGACCTTGCGGATATGGAGTGCGGCTTGTTCCAGCGGCGAGGAAGCCTATTCTCTGGCCATGCTGCTTGACGAGGTATTGAGCGACCAGAGCGGGTGGAACATTCTCCTGCTCGGTTCGGACGTCAATGAGTGCGCTCTTGAGAAAGCACGGCATGCGGTCTATACCGAGTGGTCATTCCGTTCGATGGACGACAGCCATCGGCGGCGCTACTTCCGGCGGCATGGTGGCGGGTGGGCGCTCGATCACCGCATTCGCGAACGGGTGACCTTCCGGATGGTCAATATGCTTGCCGATCCCTTTCCGGATGCCGGCTCCGGCCTGATCGAAATGGATCTGATCCTGTGCCGGAATCTTTTCATCTATTTGCAGCCAGCCATGGTTTCCAAAGTCGTGGACAAGTTGACTGAGACCCTTGCGGAGCAAGGCTATCTACTTACCGGACATGGTGAGCTATATGCTCATCATCCGGGCAAATTGCAGAGTCGGATATTTCCAGAGTCCATTATTTACCAGAAGGTTTCTGAGCCCGTGCTCGCGCCTTTTGTTCCTGCCGGACCGACCCGTTTGCCCCAGTGGCAACAGGACCGGACGGAGACAGAGACTCGAGCAAAACCTGCAGCGGTGTCCAGGCATGTTCACCGCGGGCCGGTTATTGCCAAAGAGGCAGCGAAGAAGGGAAAACCGGCATCAGACAAGACTGTGTCGGATGAGATGCAACAAGCATGGGAATTTGCCAATCAGGGGCAATGGGAAAAAGCCGCGGCCTCTTGCACCGCAATGATCAACGCGTATCCGCTGGATGCTGAACCATACTACCTCTCTGCGCTGCTGGCACAGGAACGTGGAGATGTTGGGGAGGCAATCACATTGTTGAAAAAAAGCATTTATCTGGCGCCGGAATTCGTTGCTGCCTATCTTGAACTTGGCGACATTTACGAGCGGGAACGTAATATTCCACAGGCCACGAAGATGCGCTCGACTGCGTTGGAGTTGCTGAAAAAATTGCCGCCTGATGAATTGATAAAACCTTATGGTGCTTTTACCGTCAAGGAAATTCTTGAATATCTGGAACAGCTTATAAATTCGCCGTCCCCTGCATCTTGACCTGAAGCTGCAGAAGAGTAGCATTCAGATGCTAGGCCTTCGGTAGTACTAATCATGGGCAGCCCGGTCTGTCCTTCTCGCAGTCTCTGACGCAATTGAACGATTGATTTGTTGCGGAGTTTTCAAAGATGGCTAATGAGAAAGTGGGTATGGATACTTCCGATATTCTCAGGACGGCTCAACCGGTCCCGTGGCCCATCATGGTGATGCTGGTTGATGATCAGCCATTTGTTGCGGCGACTCTTCGCCAGCAGCTGCTGGATGAAGATGACATCAACTTTCATTATTGCCAGGATCCGGCAATGGCTATCGCCTCAGCGGAGAAGATTCGTCCCACCGTGATCCTGCTTGATTTCGTGATGCCGGAAATGGACGGCCTGACGCTGTGCCGTTTCATTCGTGCTCATCCGGCGACGCGCGATATTCCGGTCATCATGCTGTCCAGCAATGACGATCCCGTGACCAAGGCGCAGGCCTTCGGTGCCGGTGCAAACGACTATATTGTCAAGCTGCCCGACAAAATCGAATTGATTGCGAGGTTGCGTTATCACTCCAATGCCTATATCGGCAAGTTGCAACGTGACGATGCTTATCGTGCATTACGTGCCAGCCAGATGAAGCTGGAAGAGCTCAACATGCAACTCCTCAAACTGGCCAACCGTGACAGCCTTACCGGGATTGCCAACCGCCGGAGTTTTGATGAGCGGTTTCGGGAGGAATGGCTGCGCTCGGTGCGTACCCGCCATCCAATTTCGCTCATCATGTTCGATATCGATCTGTTCAAGCTGTACAACGACAAGTACGGCCATCTCGAAGGAGACGAATGCCTGAAGAGGATCGCGACAGCATCGGAGACAATTGCTTCACGTCCCTCGGATATCGTGGCGCGTTACGGCGGCGAAGAGTTCATTGTACTGCTGCCGGAAACCGATTCCAGTGGTGCCCAGACTTTGGCCGAGAAGATTCGGGTCGAGATTGAGTCATTGCATATCCCTAATCCTGATTCCTCGGTCAGTCCATTTATTACCGTCAGCCTCGGCGTCGCTACCACCGTCCCGGAAGCGGACTCGACGCCGGATTCCGATCTCTTGATAAAACTGGCGGATGACGCGCTCTATCAGGCAAAGAACGCGGGGCGCAATCAGACTTTTATTGCACCCCCGATCACCAGGGCAGAGGGTAAGAAAGACCAATTGATCCCGTAAAACGGACAAAGCGACAAGTTTGGATAGTCAAGGAGAACTCATGGCGGCCTATTTGCGGTTCAGCCTGAATGGCGCGCGTTATGCAGTGGATGCCCGCAACGTGCTGGAGATCGTCAGATTGGCAGAACTTACGCTTGCCGACGAAGCACCACCCCATATCGCGGGATTGATCAATCTGCGCGGCAGGATTGCGCCAGTGATGAGTCTTGACTTGCGCCTCGGCCATGCGCTTCGGCGTTACCAGTTGAGCGACAGCATCGTGATGCTGCAATCCAAAGAAACGGTGATTGGCGCCATCGTCAATGATGTCAGCGAGGTGATCGAGATTGCTGATGCCGCCGTCGAATCGCTCCCTCATTACGATGGTGAGCTTTCCGGACACGTAAATTTGCTTTCCGGCAATGCCAAGGTCGGGGACGAAATCGTCATGTTGCTGGATGTACCGCGACTCATTCATGCACGGGCATTGGCCGCTGGTGCTGTGCCGAGACCAGCCGACCAGGCTTACTTTTGCCCGGAGGCGACCGCGCAGGAACGCGAAGTGTTCCACCAGCGGGCACAAAGCCTGATGCAGGCGGTAGAGCGTCAGGAAATGGCCGAATTGATTCCGTTATCGCTTGTCCGGCTTGGCGAGGAATGCTTCGGCATCGAGCTGGATGTGGTGCGCGAGTTCTCCAGCTTGCACCATGTGACGCCCATCCCGTGCTGCCCGCCGCATATTGCCGGCAACACGAATCTGCGCGGCGATATCCTGACGCTGGTCGATATCCGCGGGTTACTGAACATCGCGGCAAACGGGGCGGCGACGAATGTCATGGTGATCGAGTCGAATGACTTGTACATCGGAGTGCCGGTCGAGCAAGTGCTGGAGGTCGTGTACGCCGACCCCTCAGACATCATCCCCCTGCCGGCGGCGGTCCACGAAGAAAAGAGTGAATATTGCAAGGGCGCGGTGCGCTACGGGCAGGAATTGGTCAGTATTCTGGACATGATGAAGATTTTGTCCAAGGGGAAACTCGAGGTGGAGGAAGAGGTATAACTAAATTCTGATATTAGACGGAGGTTCGGCAGCTCCTGTGTTATTGGCCTGGTGGCGAAGACATCAATTACCGATTTCGGATCAATTGACGGGGTAAAAAATGTTCAAGAACATGAAACTGCGTTACCGCATTCTGCTTGGCTATATTGTTCCGCTGGCGCTATTTATGGCAGTGGCTGTCATGGTGTTCTTTGATACCAACGAAGTATCACAGAGCGCAGCTCTGGTGCGGAGAGAGAGCGACGTCATCGCTTTGGAGCGCTCCATGGAACTAGCTTCCGGCAGTCTGGTACGTTCCGTCCGCGGCTACTTGCTCACAAAGGAAAGCAAGCATCTCACAAGCGTTGCGGCCGAGGAAAAAGAATTTGCGGACGCGGTTGCTGAATTACGAAAGCTGGTTATAGACCACGAACAACAAACTAACATAGAGCAAATAGTCGAGAAAAAGCAAATAATCGTTGGTGCTGGGCGCAAAGCGATCGCTCTGGCCGATGAAGGAAAAATGGCTGCGGCTGTTGCGCTGTTCATGTCCGGCGACTCGTATCGAAGCTGGGAGGAGTTAAAGGAACTCTTTAAGAAACTTGATGCTAAGGAATCGGAATTCTTAAGGAACGGAATAATGCAGCAGGAGAGCACCATGAGCCTCCTCTTCACGACCGTGTGGGCCGGGGTTCTGCTGGCGACATTGTTGTCCATCCTGATCGGGGTGCGAATTACTTCTCGCATCAGTCTGTCCATTAGCGAACAGATCAACGCACTGACGACTTCTTCGACGGAGATCGCGGCCACCATGACCGAACACGAGCGAACGGTGGGCGAGCAGTCCGCCGCGGTCACGGAGGTTTCTGCAACGGCCGAAGAACTGGGAGCCTCGGCCAAGACATCGGCGCAGCAGTCGGAAAATACTGCCGCCATGGCCAATCAGTCGCTCGCGCTGACGGAAAAGGGAATCAAGCTTTCCGATCGGTCGTATAGTGGCATCAACGAAATGAAGGACAAGGTCGGACTGGTGTCGGAACAAATCCTGCGCTTGTCCGAACAGGCCGAACAGATTGGCTCTATCGCGAAGGTAGTTGGAGAACTGGCCAGCGAGACCAACATGCTGGCGCTGAATGCGGCGGTGGAGGCTGCGCGCGCTGGGGAACACGGCAAAGGATTCGCCGTGGTAGCCAGCGAAATCCGCAAACTGGCCGATCAGAGCAAGAAGTCCGCGGAGCGCACGAATGCCCTGGTTGAAGAGGTGCAGAAAGCGACTAACTCCGCGGTGATGGCGACCGACGAGAGTTCCAAGACTGCCGAGGACGTCGCGGCGACTGCCCGGGAATCAGGCGAATCCTTCGCCTCCCTGGCTGAGGTGGCCAACAAGGTCTATGAAAGTGCGCAGCAGGTGATGCTGAACAGCAAACAGCAATCGGCGGCATTAAGCCAGGTATCCGAGGCGATGAAGAATTTGAGCAACGGCGCCAGAGAAATTTCGAGCGGCACAGCCCAGGCAAAAATCGGGGTAGTGCGGCTGAATGAGGTAGCCCAATCGCTCAGGGCGCTAATCTGACTCGGTGCCGTTATCAGATATATGATTGAAGACAAGGAACTGCGAAACCTTTTCAAGATTGAGAGCCAGGAACGTTTGCAGCATCTCGACGACGGGTTGTTGCGGCTGGAACAAACGCCGGCGGACCAGGGCCTGCTCGAAGAACTGTTTCGCGAAGCGCACAGCCTGAAAGGTGCAGCGCGGATGCTGGGACTGACCGATATCCAGACCATGGCGCACCAGCTCGAGGATGCCTTTGGCGCGGCTCGAAAGGGCGAAGCCGCGTTGAAATCTGAGGCGGTGGTCGGAATGAACCAGACGCTCGCGGCGATACGCGGACTTGTGCTTGCGGCTATCGGCGAAGGAGCGCAGCCAGCTGCAGCGGTGGAACCAGCGGCTCCGCCGCAAGGTGTGGCCCCAATTGCTCCGGCGGAAACGCCGCTTCCCGAAATCATTCCCCCAACACCGCCGGTTTCGACACCACCAGTTGGCAGTCAACCGGCGCCTGCCGCACCGGCAGGTTCCCCAGCCCCAAGATCGGAGGCATTCCACATTGAAACCATCCGGGTCGATCCGAAACGGCTGGATGCACTCCTGTCGCAGGCGGGTGAGCTCACCGTGACGAAGATTCGCCTGGCACACCGGGTGGCAGAGATTGACGGGCTGCTGGATGAATGCGAGGAATGGAGCAGGGGGGTGCATTCCCGGCAATTTGCAGCCGATGCGGCCGGAGCAATTGTGCAACGCCTGGAACATTTGCAGGAAACATTGAATCACCTGCGCAGCGGGGCTTACGAAGACAGTACCCGGCTGGACTATGTTTCCGGACAGCTGGAAAGCGGCATTCGCGCCTTGCGGCTGCTGCCGATGTCTACGCTGTTCATGCTGTTCCCGCGCTTGGTGCATGATCTGGCGCAGGAGCTGCACAAGGAAGTTGCCCTGGTCATTGACGGCGAGGATACCGTGACGGACAAGCACGTGCTGGAAGAAATCAAGGATCCGCTCATGCATATGCTGCGCAATGCGATCGATCATGGCATTGAACCACCCGAACAGCGTGAACGGGCAGGCAAGTCGCGGACCGGTTCGGTCTGGATCAAGGCCAGCCAGACCCATGATCGGGTCATCATCGAAGTTGGCGACGATGGTCGCGGTCTGGATATCGAGGCAATCAAGAGCACTGCGGTGAAACGCGGCATGTATCGCGAAGCAGAACTGGCCGGAATGACTGTTGCGCAGATTCAGTCATTGATCCTGGTGTCCGGATTTTCCACCACCAGCTTCATCACCGATCTTTCCGGCCGCGGCGTCGGGCTGGATGTGGTGCGCAATAATGTGGAGCGGCTCAAGGGGACGCTGCAGATTGAGTCCGCACCCAACAAGGGCTTGATCATCCGCGCGCAGCTGCCGGTTTCCCTGGCGACGGTCCGGGTCCTGGTTGCGATGGCAAATGGCCGTCGCTTCGCGCTGCCGGCCGAGTACGTGCAGTTTTCGCGCAAAGTGTTGCTACGGGAGATCTATACGATGGAAGGACACCGGACGTTTTCATTCGACGAACAACCGGTTTCCGTTGCCTGGCTGGGCGAGTTGCTGGAGCTCCCGGAGTCCGGACACGAGCTGCAAGCGCTAACCGCCAACCCTGAAGCGACTGCGGTTTGCGTGGTGCTGGGCATTGGCGAGGAGCGGTTTGGGCTGATGGTGGATGATGTGCTCGACGAACTGGAAGTCATGTTGAAGCCGCAAAGCAGGTTGTTGAAACGGATTCGCAACGTTTCCGGCGCGACCATCCTCGAAACCGGGGAGGTGTGCGTGGTGCTGAATCCCCACGACCTGTTTCGGACCCTGTGCAAGAAGCCGCTGGTCGGCGGCGTGGCGCCAGCGGCAGTTCAGGTCGCTCCGGCGGCAAAAAAGGTGTTGTTGCTGGCCGAGGACAGCATCACCACCCGCACCCAGGAGAAACGCATTCTCGAAAGCGCGGGCTATGAAATTGTCACTGCGGTGGACGGCATGGATGCATACAACAAGCTTGGCCTGCGTGACTACGCTGCCGTGGTGTCCGACATCAACATGCCCAACATGACCGGTCTCGAACTGGCCGAAAAAATTCGCGCGAACAAAAAATTCGCCGAGCTCCCGATCATCCTCGTGACCTCGTTGTCGTCGGAGGCAGACAAACGGCGCGGTTTGGAGGCGGGCGCAAACGCCTATATCAGCAAACCTGAATTTGATCAACGGGCGCTGCTGGATTGCCTGAAACGACTGATTTGATGGTGGCCTGATGATCCCGCAAGGTGAAATGCTAAATATCCGGAAAAAACTTGGACGCTCCGCGACATGAACCAGCAACCCTTATCTGATAGTTCGCAGCCGACAGGCGTAAGACCTCACACGTCGCATTCGCCGATCAGGGTGCTGCTGGTGGATGATTCCGTGCTCGCCCTGGTCATTCTCAGACGTATCCTGTCTTCCGCTCCCGACATCGAGGTCGTGGGTACGGCGATCAATGGCAGGGAGGCACTGGACTTGATCCCCCAGTTGCAGCCCGATGTCATCTGTAGCGACCTGCACATGCCGGTCATGGATGGTTTTGAATTTACCAAGGCGGTCATGGAGCGCTTTCCGCGCCCGATTCTGGTGATAAGCGTATCGGTACAGGGAGACCAGCCTGATAACATCTTTCAGGTGATCGATGCCGGCGCGATCGATGTGATGGCGAAACCAAAGGGGGGGCTGGAATCGGAAAGCGGTATAAATGCCCAGGAGCTAATCAGCAAGATCAGAATTCTTGCGGGCGTGGTGGTATTGCGCAAGCGCGGCAGGATTGAACCGGGCGCCGGCCCCGTCAGCCGCAGCGCGGTTTCCTGGAACGGATTTGCGCAGCCGCGGATCATCGGAATTGGCGCATCGACCGGGGGACCGCAGGCATTCCAGGAAATTTTGTCGCGGCTGCCGGCGGATTTCTCATTGCCGCTGATCTGTGTGCAACATATCAGCGAGGGTTTTACCCAAGGGCTGGTGGACTGGTTGTCGGCCCAGTGCAAAATCAGGGTACAGGCTGCCGCAACCGGGATTGTGCCACAGCAGGGTATCGCCTATTTCCCACAGGAAGGTACGCAGTTGATGATCGATCAGCACGGACGGATGGATTGCAGCAACGAACAGACTTATGGTGGTCACCGGCCATCCATTAACACAACATTCACGTCTCTGGCGCAATATTACGGAAGCGGTGCGGTGGGAGTGTTGCTTACCGGCATGGGGCGGGATGGCATCGAAGGAATGCAGGCGATTGCACATGCCGGCGGGACAACAATTGCGCAGGATGAGGAAAGCAGCATCGTGTTCGGCATGCCGAAGGAGGCGATTGCGGCCAATGCGGTCCGGTATGTGTTGTCCCTATCGGATATCGGCACGGCATTGGCGCGGTTGTCTCATGCGAACAAGCGCTGAGCCGGTCCAATGAAGTCTTTTCATGTGGACAAGACCATTGCACATGGTAATAGACTGAACAGATCTCGTATATACTGAAATGTACATACTGAATACTTGGTTGCCAATGGAGTAAAATTCGGCATAATCATCTTGCTGGCGGTGATCAGGTCATATATTTAACCGAGGAGGTGTAATGGGACTATTCTGGTCGGAACGGTTGAGCATCGGAAATGGCATGATTGATTCCGAACACAGGAAACTGCTGGAAATGATCAATGACATCGAACTTGCGATCAGAGCGCGAGACGGGGTTGCGTTGCTGAACTCGTTTAAATTGCTTGAAGATGGGGTTCGCCTCCATTTTTTAAACGAGGAAAAGCTGGCACGTGCAATCAATTTCCCTTTTGTCCAGAATAAGCCGGAACACCAGTATGTGCAAAATGAATTTCAGCACATCAAGGATGAATTAGTCGACCAGAACGGCGTCTGGTCTGAGAGTGCAGCGGAGTATTACTCGCATTTCCTGAGCGAATGGATGATCGGGCATATTCTTGATGAGGACATGCTGATGAAGCCGCTGTTGCAGAACTATTCCTACGATTTCGTGCCTCCTAGCGTGCCTGATTTTCAGTAATCCGAAGTATGCGGAAGAGTTTTCGCAGAAAATCCTGCGCGTGGTTCTTTTCAATGTGACTACCAATATTCCTTCATCCTTCTATAATGGTACGCACAGGAGCCATTGTGACCCCGGATGCTACCAGGTTTGGTTTATCATTCGGGCGAAATTAGTGCCATCCTGAACATAATTCCGGAAAAATTTTGCAAGGGTTCTTAGGGAGGAGATGTCATGGTTTTGCTTGGAGTTGTCCTCATTTTTGTTTCGCTTCTCGCAGTCTTTGTCTATATGGGCTATCGGTCGGACGCAGCAAGGTCGGCATTGCTGGAGCGCAGGGATAATGAAACGCCTCTGGATTAGTGATTCAATCCACTTGGGTGTTGTGATGGGGTGCTGAAAAACGTTACCCGGCTAACGTTGCTGCCACCGAAACAAAAAAAGCTCATCCCGCGGAATGAGCTTTTTTTATGGGACTGCCGGGGCGGCAATGGTCCCACGGAAACCGTCTGACTTTGACGATCTGATTTTGGCACCAAAAATGTTGAACACACAGGCAAAAAAACAGCCCAAAATAGCCTTGATTTTTGCCAGCATTAAATCTGTAACTAATTGATTTTGCTGTGTTAAATGGTGGCGGCGTCAACCGAATTGTTGGCCTAATGGCGCACAAACATTAGCGTTGTGCAACTTGATGCCAAAATGATACCCCCAAAGTTACCCCCAGCCATCGCTTGCTGGGGGCTAGATTGCAGTCCTAAATTTGCTGGGTAGCAGCTGATGGGACTCGAACCCACGACAACCGGAATCACAATCCGAGACTCTAACAACTGAGCTACAGCCACCATTGAACCGCACCCGACAGACTACGAACAGAGGCGTGACAGCCAATAGGGGCGCGGCAATCACTTTTTCGGTTTGTGAATATGCCCCCAATTATGCCCCCAGAAGTAGTAGGCTATGGGTGCGCGCATCCATGCAAGGGGTCGTGCGCACCATGGGCGCTAGGGGTGGGTCATCATCTTGATACTCATTTCTGCGCAACCCTTGCGGTTCAATCCGCACCACTTTCTCGCTGCCATGGCAAACATGGGGCCTGACATATTTGCTCTTTGCTCCAGTCACCACCAAGGCCATCTGCGCCAGCACCTCCCGGACTGTTAAGACCAGCAACATACAGGCGGACATCGTTGATGTTGTGAGCATCATCCTCTGTCACGATAACGGGCTTCCAACTATCCAATGCCATGCGCAGCTGCTTCTCCAGCTCGGTATAATCCGCCTGACTACGCTGCAGAATATGGACGGCTGAGAAGGTGCGAGAGCCACGCTCAATTCGCGCTCCTTGGCGTCTGCGCGCCCGCACTACGCACCTAGAACAATGGCATAGGAAATGTTGAAACAACCACGTGAATCTCGGGAACAACAACGCCAGCGTGAAATCAGCGAATTTATTGATGGCTGGAATTGGGGTAGCCTATTCCGAAACTGGAAAAGGCGCGTGGAAGAATTTAATGTAGAACTCGATCCATTGTTTCAAACAATTTCAGTTTACGATCCCGCAAATCCGAGTGGACGAAACACAGAACTTGCCTGGTGGCCCGCCAATTCTATTCATCGTCTCCGTAAAGAATTCCAAGAGCATTTGGACAAGTGGCCCGGGACTCGAGGGCCGGTACATCCGGTAATTAGTGATGCAGGGCCAATTCGCACGCTCGATTATCTCTGGCAGAACAAGGAACCCGAAAAAGTTGCCGCGATACTTATCGCCGGTTCGATTTTCTCTCGCGTAGAAAGCGGCCGAGCATGTTTCCCAGTGAATCACTGGCCGCGCCAACCATTCGTATATATTCTGGCCGATTGGGTCTATGCAAAATGGCAAGGGCCTGAACAAGGCAACGCATGGCATCATCTTTGCACACGAGCATTGCCAACTAATAACGATGACTATGTCTACAAGATCGACACCATGGAAGCACTAATTCGATATCTCGCTGAGGAACATGCCTCCCTCCTCTTGAACTATTGTCCAGTGGCAATAGAGTTCACATCCACGCGCAGTTCTTTTGCCAAAGCTCTTGGGTAACACGAAGCAGAAAGACAGTATCGCTGCTCCCAGTCATAGGGCGCGCCCCTTGGCCGGGCGCAATCTTTCCATCTGCAACGGCCCGCACAATTGCCTCACCATGTGGCAAGGGCAGAACCTCAAGCATCCGGCAGCGGTTCGCAAATAGCCACGATGTCTGCATCCAGGCCGTCGGAGGTAACCGCCGCGATGCGCTCCCGTTCCTGGGCGATATAGAGCATATTCACCAACCAAGTGCGCGCGGTCAATCGCGCCCGCTCTATGGCGTCAGGGCGCGCCAAGTGTTTCTTTGCTAATAATAGATACAGTGCGCAATTGATCGCGGCTTGCTCGGCCAGCATGTAGTCAATAGGGGGCTCACAAATGCCTCGACGTTGCAGGAGGGTGATTATTCTGTTGAATGCGGGCACAGCACCCGGCCACTGGATGCCGGACGTGGGTAGTTTCGGATCGCTCATTTAAAGCCCTCCCTTTTGGCCGGATGATTCCCAAGGCTTCGCGCCAGTCGCGCCGGGACGGTTACGGGCTGAGTCGGCACGAACGGCACTTGATATGGCCAAGCGTAGCTTTGTAGATAGTTGGCACTGCTGTTTGATCGCTTGGTCCCGAATAGCGAAGGCAGGATGCGCCTTGCTTTCAGACGTAAACAGACCTTCGGAGTCAATCATCTTGTCGGCAGCTCGCGTGTTCAGCACCGCGCGGACGTAGCTTTCCAAGAGCGGCAGGTGCTGTGCTGCAAAGTGATCAGCCGGATAACTGGCGGTGATGTTCTGCCAAAGGTCAACACCTTCGGCAGGCAGGCCAGTGGGCGCGGGGGCGCGCTTCATGCCTGGCGAATTGATAACCGTCAGCGATGCGGCTGATTTTTTCCCTCTAGTGCCCATCGTTATCCTTTCCTGTGAAAATACGACTTTGTGAAAGCAATGGCTCCCATTCGGTTTCCCAAACTTTCTGCGCAGAGATTTGATGCCCCTACCCCCTATGTGTTCCAGTGATGCATCAGGGCAGTCGGCGGCCATTAGCATCTGCTACGCAGAAGGTTTGCGCGGGTTTGCCATTGTGAGAAATCCTGTTTTCTGAACTGCATGCGCAATTATTTTGGCTCACGCTCGGTTTCCAAGACTTTTCTTCCAGAGATTCGATGCCCCCTACCCAATACATTTATCCGCCCCCCTCATTGCTTATGCCCTTATCGGCCTCTGGCCACGAGACATCAGCGAGCCGTTCACGGCTCCCAATGCCCTGCGCTCAATGCTGCCGTTTATGGACATAATCAGCGATTCAAGGCGGCTGATTGCGCCTTGATCAGCCCCGCGCGCGTCGATGATGTAGGTATCGCCGCCCTTCTGCTGGCCTTGCGAAATGGCGTGATTCGGGGTGATTGAGCCGGAGACATTCGGGGTGAAGATTTCGGGGCCGCGTTCGCCAACGAGGTAGGGAATGCCGCCTGATACTGGCCCGCCGTCTGCCCGAGCGCCGCCTAATACGTTTCCGATAACCTGACCAATGCTTCCAAGAATGTCGCCGCCGTTCTTATTCATTGCTTCGGTGATCGGCTTCATGATTTTTTGCTGAATCTGAATGCGGATTAGGTCATTGATAATGGAATCCGCGAGGCTGCGGAAATCCAGCTTTCCAGTGCGCACGAACTTGACCATCGCGTCTTCCATCTGCTTGAAGGCATTGGTGAACATCCTTTCGCTCTGAGCTGCGGCATTGTTGATTGATTCAAGATAGGCTTTGACGGACACGGTTACACCCATATCCCATGACTTCGCCACCTTGTCGTTCGCCGCTATTTCGATAGCCGCCGTTTCCCTGGCCTTTGCTGCAACTTCGGTCAACTTGTCTATCGTCGCTTGCATTTCAACCTGGTTGTTCTTGAATTTGTCGTCGTGTTTGATGCGGTTTATTTCAAGCGCTAGGGCAAGGTCAATCTTGCGTTGCTCGTTCAAAATCTTCTGTTCTACAGCGGTCTTACCAAGCAGGCTCAGTTCAAATTGCATCTGGTCTGAGCGCTCCTTGGCGGCAAGCGTTGCGGTCTCGATAATCTTGGTAGCTTCACGTTGCGCCGCCAGAGTCTCTTCAATAGCCTTTTTGGTTCGGTCTGACGCTTCGATGCTGTCGGCGGCCGCCTGCGCACGCTCGATCTCTGCTTTGCTCGCACCACGCACCGCCAACTCATAAACCTTGAATTGCGCGGCGCTATCGCCAAGCAGTTCAAACTCTTTTTTCAACGCCTCATTTTCCAGGCCGGAAAGTATTGACTGGCGCTCGCGGGCTATCCTTTCAGCCGTCTTGGCGGCCTCTTCCATTGCCAATATCTTGGCATTGATTCCGGTATCTTTGGGCGTATCTTCTGGCTTTTGGGCCTGCCTCTCCGCTTCCATCTTCGCCATGGATGTTCGCAATGTCACCAGTTGGTTCAATTGCTTCTCAATGTCGGATGAGTCGCCATACAAGAACTTCTGCAGATAACCGCCGCCCTTAACTTCCTCAAGGTGTCTTTTCAACGACTGAATTTGACGGTCGTATTCTTTCAGCATGGAGGGAACGGATAAGCTCTCCTTGAGCGATTGGCCACCACCAGCAGTCAGAAGCTCATATTCCGCCTGACCAATCCCCTTGATTATTCCAAGAAGAACCCCGCCATCTTTGGCACCCTCAACCATCTTTTCAGATACACGAGTCAAGGAGGGCAACAGGTCACCTACTAAAGCGTTAGCCGCACCTTTGGCGGCAATCTCTAGCCGATCCATGTTGTCGCTGAACTTGTTGGCGTCTGCGACGAATTGCGACGATACCGGGTTTAGCTTCTTTCCCTCTTCGATCATGTCTCGAAGCGCTTTGGATCCACCGTTAAGCATCGGGATCAGGTTAGAGCCTTCCCGCCCCAGGAGGCGAACAGCAAGTGCGCTTTTTTCAGTTCCGTCCGGCATGCGCGCGAATACATCGGCGATTTGCCCGAGCGCCTCCAGCGGGTCTTTTGCCGTAACTCCCATCGTCTTTAAAACCGCCTCATAGCCCTTGCTGCCGGTCGCGGCATCAAACATGTAGTTGGACAGTTTCTTGATGCCGACAGCGACAGATTCAAGGTCTGATCCATTCAGCTTTGCGGCAAGTTCAAGCCCCGCGAGATTCTCAGCAACAATGCCCGTCTTTTGCGACAGGAGGTATAGCTCATCTCCTGCAGCAATACTCCCGCGCATGAACTCTTCCAGCCCAGCGCCCGCCAGCGCGAAGCCTAGCGCCCCCAAGGCGTTCTTTGCCGCCCCAACTGCAGCGCTCACCTTGCTCATAGACTGTTCGGCGAGATAGGCGGCTCTGCCCATGTCGTTGGAAAATTGCGCCATGTTTGCTTCGAGGCTGACTACCAAACTTCCCAGGTTAGCCATGTTGCACCCCCTTTATTGCGTCATTCTGTGGCGTCAGGTCGTCACAGTATTCGTTAGCCACGTCAATGCTGGCTTGCAGCCAGATGCTAAACTCCGAAGCCTCGGGGCATCGTTCGTGCATATCCGAGGGAAGAACAGCATGGCATTCCTCGAAGCGGTCACGCAGCCAACGCAGGCGGCGCTCAAGGGTGGCTATGCGAGGCTCTGGCTGCGGCATGCCCATTTGCTTTGCCAGCAGGTCCAGGTGCATGCGGTGCATGGTGATCCGGTTCACTTCGCCTAATCCTGCGTCCTGTTCAAGGTTGATGTCGTCGCCGTCTATCTCGTAAGCGATGTCTGGAATTATTGTCATTACCATTTCAGTATCCTTTCAGTGTGTAAAGCGAACCCGGCCACGGTCGGCAGTCGTGCATAACCTGATTGCCTGTAGAGAGGCAAAGGGCACCTGCTGTCTCCGATGCTCTTTTCTCCCTGCTTGGTATGCAGATACAACATCCCTACATGGCATTAATTCAATATGTTCACTTTTGGGGGGCGGCACAGCCTCACTTTTGGGGGTTGTGAGGGGTGTCCGCTCACCATTTTTGATGCTGTATGGCCTCACTTTTGGGGGGCGGGAATTTTTTTCTTCCGGCTGCCAGTCACGCCACGCGCAAGGCCTGAATCCCTGCATGAAAATCCCCTGCGTGTTCTTGACTGATAGCCAGGTAACGGCGTATTTCGCCGCCCCTTGGTGAAAGCCGCCGCTCTTGGTGCGGTAAATGAAGCCGTGCGTTATCAGTTCATTCGTGGCGCGGCTCAGGGTGTTGACGCTGAACCCGAACCGCTCCATGTAAGCGAACGTCGCCTGCAAATGCCCGTTGTTGTCCCTGCTCAACTGCCGGGCGATTAGCACCAGCAGAGCTCGCGCAGAGAACGTCAGGGAGGCATAGGCAGGCGAATCAATGACGCGATGCTCTATCGCCGCGTATGGGTGCTTGGTTGGCGTTTTCTGCTTCATGCCGCGCGCCTCTCGATCTCAACCCGGGCACATTCCTCCGCGTATTGCTGCCCACGCTCGCCAGCGCGCGCAATGGTGTCCGATGTGAGAGAGTAAACCCCGATGGTCGCAGCCCTGCCGGCATCGCTGGTGGTTACGGTCTGCTCGATCATTTCAACCGGCCACCCAAGGAGACGGCGCAGCGCGTACGCATGATGGCTTAAGCGTGCGCTGCCGAATCGCCGCCAGCAATCCAGATGTGTAAGGCGTTCACCGCGCAACAGCGCGCCCAGCACGCGCCCCTTGACGGTGGAGGGGAGGGGGTAGCAAAATGCGTCCGCTGTTGTTTCACCAAAGGCCACCGCTGCAACGGTGGCTTTTTCATTTATGGTCGCGGCGCTCATGCTGCCACCTTGCGGCTGTCAGCGATGCGGGCTTGGGACCAAGCTTCTACATCCGCCGCGTTCCATGCGGTGCAGTTTTCGGACAGCTTGACTGGCCTCGGGAATTTGCCAGCCTTGACCCATGCCCAGATGCTTGAGCCGGATACATTCAGGCGGGCTTTCAATTGCGGCAGCCGGTAGAACTGTGCTGGGTGAGGTGCAGTTTGGTGTGTTGCTCCCATGTTGCTCCTTTCTGGATTGCCCAGCGCCACACTGTGCGGCGCTGCATGGGAATGCATTAAATTGCTTTTACTAGCTGATGTATTTCCGCAAATTTTCTAAATTTCGCGGAATTTTCAGAAGCCATTAGGTTTGCAGCAGGTTCTTGGCAGTATAGTAATACTCGCTGGCAAGTGTTTTTCCGATGGCGAATTTTTTCCCAACAGTCTCGAACAAACCTTCGTCTAGTGCGGTGTTGGGCTTCATTGACAACATTTTTGTAACCTCATTCCACACAGCAAATGTAAGCATTCTGCGTTTTCTGTCCGCATTTAAATGCCGCCCCTTTGGGAATGGGTTGCCAAACACTGCATCCCAAGATTTTGCCCTTGCGTTATTTACTGTATCGTAAGCCTTGATATAAGCCTTAGCCGCCCACTCAGGCAGCGGTAAATCATGGTTTGCGCATGTCCTGATAGCTGTCATGAGCCAGTAACCATCGGCCACGAAGTTCTTTTCATAATCATCCAGTTTGCGTAACGCCGCCCACTGAAAAAACGGCAACGTCGGGTCAGAGTCTGATCGCTCCGGGTCTTTTAACAAGGCGGCCTCGTTTGCTGCTAGAGCTTCTTCAAGTGTCCAGTTTTTATTTACCATCGTGTTTCCTTCCGCACACCCCTTCGATAGAGAAGCCACACCAAGCGATTGAAGGTGTTCGCCTTTCGCCCCGTCGGGCTAGGTGTGGCTTAACTCGTTACTCCGCCGCGTATTTTTTCTTGTACTCCTTAAGCCGCTGGTAATGATCTGCATTAATCAGCCGATCCTGCGCAAAATCGCTAATCTCCATCATCCCGGCGATGGTGTCTATTGAATGAGAGATATTAAAAAGCAATGTGGTCACGCTTCCTGCTTCCTGAAAGTTCCCCGCGTTCTCGTCGCTACCGATTAGACAGCCGATACCTTCTACAACCTCGCTAAGATTTCGGGCTTGCATTCGCGTGAATTCGCTCGAACCGGCAAACCACTTTAGCTCCTCTGTGCTCAGGCTGTCGGCCGCGCGATCCCATAGCTCAGACATGATTCTGCGAGCCGTAGCAGCAGGTTTGATTGTTTCGGTTGTTGCTGTGGTACAGTTGATTTCAGACATGCCGCGATTTCTTGTGATTGCGTCGCTTTCGCTGTTTAGGGTTGCCTGCTCGGTATTAAGCATGATCCACCTCCGCGTTCTCCACGGCGCATACGCTGCTGCTGAAATCGAATAGCTGATTCTTTAACGCCTTTAGCAGAAACTCCATACGATCGAAGTCAGTATTGTCGTGCTTCTTGATTTCGTCCATCGCGAGTTCAAGGAAAATGCCGACCTCTATGCAGAAATCACCCGCGAGGAAGGTCAAGTCGTTAGTGATTGTTTTTCCGGTAAAATTGCTGCCAGCCATGATGCAATACTCCCAATTAGTGTTGCGTTGTGGTCAGGGCTGTCTGGTGTTAGCGCACCTTTCAGCCCGTTTTTTGCCTGATGCCGTCAGGCTGCGGTAATGCTCTATGCAGCCACGCTGCGAATTGGTATCACTTCCGCGCCGGCCTTCAAACCATCAAGATAATCCGCCCATAGCTGCATCATCTTGCGACGTTCGCCCAGGTGTGCAGTGCGGTTGTATGCGCGCCCGTTCGGATCGCGCACGGCATGGGCGAGCTGGTGCTCGATGAAGTCCGGCCTTACCTGCAATACCTCATCCAGAATGGTGCGCGCCATCGCCCGGAAGCCGTGGCCGCTCATTTCGTCCTTGGCAAAGCCCATGCGGCGCAGCGCGGCAAGGATGGCGTTGTCGCTCATCGGCCGGCCATTGGTGCGCGCACCAGGGAATACGTACTTGCTGCTGCCTGTCAGCGCGTGAAGCTCCTTCAGTATTGCTACAGCTTGCGCAGATAATGGGACAAGGTGGGGTTGGCGCATCTTCATGCGCTCGGCAGGAATGTTCCACTCGGCTTTTTCGAGGTCAATTTCCGCCCATTCTGCTTTGCGCAGTTCGCCGGGACGGACAAAGAGTAGGGGGGCGAGGCGTAGAGCACATTTGGTTATGAACTGGCCCTGATAACCGTCAATGGCGCGCAATAGTTCGCCTATGGCTTTGGGTTCGGTAATAGCTGCATGGTGTGATTGTTTTACCGGGGGCAGGGAACCTTTGAGGTCAGGGGAGGGGTCGCGCTCAGCGCGTCCGGTTGCGATGGCGTAGCGGAAGACCTGCCCGCAGTTTTGTAGCGCCCGATGTGCGGTTTCCACCGCGCCGCGCGCCTCGATTCGGCGTAATACGGCCAGCAGTTCGGGGGCGGTTATATCAGCAATAGGGCGGCCGCCGATCCAAGGGAATGCGTCGCGTTCCAGTCGCTGGATGATCCGGTTGCCGTGATTCTCCGTCCAGGTGGCTGACTGCTTTGCAAACCACTCGCGGGCAATTGCTTCAAAGCTGTTTGCGGCTCGCTCGCTTTTGGCGGCTTTTACGGCTTTTCTGTTTGCGCTGGGGTCAACACCGCCGGCCAGCAACTTGCGGGCCTCGTCGCGCCTCTCGCGGGCTTCCTTGAGGCTCACTTCGGGGTAAGTGCCAAGAGAAAGCAGCTTTTCCTTACCCCCAAAACGATATTTGAGCCGCCACCACTTACCCCCGGATGGGGTAACCAGCAGGAACAGGCCTTTTTCATCTGACAGCTTGACCGGCTTAGCGCTTGGCTTGGCATTCTTTACAGCAGTATCGGTTAGTGGCATGGGGGTAGCTCCTGTTCGATAAATGCGAGTTACCCCGTAAGTTACCCCCAGTTACCCCAAGATGTCAATGGATGGGATTAGACGGCAAGAAACAAAAAAGCCGCCAATCACTAGGATTTAAGCGGCTTTCATGTACTGCTTTGGATGCGGTAAAACAGTTAATTGGTGGAGGCGGCGGGAATTGAACCCGCGTCCGCAAGCCCTCTACAGGTAGTTCTACATACTTAGCCTGGCTGTTTGATTTAATCCCGGACACGCCAACCGGCGGGCTGGTACGGGACGAGTCACCTTGGTTCTAGCTTCGTGCAAAGTAACCCTGCACGACACGATTCTGTGTAAATGACCTCACTCATCTCAACCTTGCGGTTTCGAGCCACTCCACAGACAGGGTGGTGTGAGGTTCAGCTGACTAAGCAGCTAAAGCGTAGTTAGAGTCGTTTGCGACTATTTTTTTTCCAGCTGATTTACGAGGTGGCGGGTCCTCGGTATGCCCTACACTGCTTTGCAACCCACGTCGAAGCCAAGTCGCCCCCAGATTCGTTTCGGTACAAAACGGTACAGATTCTAGCAGATTCAGAGTGTGATAAAGCTTAAAAGTTCCATGGGCTCGTTCACGCTGCCGTGGGCACTCCAGGTTTCTGTGCTGGCATCGCAGCTAATGTAGCCGTAGCAGGCAATGATGCCGCGCATGGCGGCCGCGTTGGCGGCCTGCATGTCACGCAGGTCGTCGCCGAGGTAGAGGCATTCCGCAGGTGCCACGTCGAGGATTTTGCACGCCTTGAGCATCGGTTCCGGGTGCGGCTTGGCGTTGGGGCAGGTGTCGCCGCTGATCAGGCAGGCGGCGCGTTCCGCATAGCCCAATGCTTGCATCAGCGGCAAGGTATAGCGATGCGGCTTGTTGGTGACAATACCCCATTTGATGCCACGCTGTTCCAGGTCGGCAATCAACTCCGCCATGCCGGGAAACAATTGAGTGTGCACGCAGATGTTGCGTGCATAATAGTCTAGGAAGATATCACGCAGCGCCTCGTAGTCCGGTGCATCCGGCTCGGCGTTCAACCCAAGTTTGAGCAAACCGCGCGAGCCGTGCGATGCTTGTGTCCGTACTATATCGAGCGGCAACGGCGGCAGCTGGCGGGTAGCCCGGGTGTGGTTAAGTGCGGCGGCAAGGTCGGGCGCGGTATCGGCAAAGGTGCCGTCGAGGTCGAACAGCACCGCCCGGACCGGCAATGGCCTGCATTCCGTGGCACCTGCCTGCGGCGGGCGGGCGGTCAAAACCAGATCA
Organism: Gallionella sp.; assembly: GCA_035702405.1. GTDB lineage: Bacteria > Pseudomonadota > Gammaproteobacteria > Burkholderiales > Gallionellaceae > Gallionella. The sequence continues at coordinate 36,902 of DASSQR010000030.1, forward strand.
GTCACGGCGGCAGGCAACCAGATAATTCACGCTGGTATCAGTGCCCAGTGAATAGGTCTTGCTGAATGCGCTATAGCTCATGCCCGTCAGTTCGACGATGTTCAGCCCGGCATTGCGGCAATAGTGCGCGAGCTCGGATGGCTTGAGGAACTTGGCGTAGTCGTGCGTGCCGCGCGGCAGCAGGTTGAGCACGTATTCCGCGCCGACGACTGCGAGCAAATAGGCTTTCGGGTTGCGGTTGAGCGTGGAAAAAAACACCCAGCCGCCGGGTTTGACCAGCTTCGCACAAGCCGCGATGACACTCTGCGGGTTGGGGACATGCTCCAGCATTTCCATACAGGTGACGATCTCGAAGTGCTCCGGCTGTTCGGCCGCCAGGTCCTCTACTGCGATCTTGCGGTAGTTGACGTGCCGGCCGGTTTCCAGCAGATGCAGCTTGGCGACCTGCAGCGCCTTGTCGGAGAGGTCGATGCCGCTGACGTTCGCGTTCAGACCGGCCATGCTTTCTGCCAGAATACCGCCACCGCAACCGACGTCCAGCACCGTTTTGCCTGGCAGGCCGGCGTGCTGGTTGATGTAGTTCAGGCGCAGCGGGTTGATGTCGTGCAATGGCTTGAATTCGCTGGTTGGGTCCCACCATTTGTGGGCAAGCTGCGAGAATTTATCCAGTTCGATGGGGTCGACGTTGCTCATGGCGGCCGGACAGGCATGTTTGATTGGTAACGGTGGGACTTTATCAAAACTCGCCGGATTAGCCAAATCCTTGGTCCGGCCGGCTATTCAAGATTTATCGCCCCCGGGCGGCCAGATCTGCGACACCCTGTTATAGTAAACGCTCCATGCTTTGCCTGAGGACGAGATGGCTGTCGAAACCGAACTCAAATTACGTATCGCCCCGGAACACCTGACCCGATTAAAGCGTCATGCCATACTGAAATCGCATCAGATCAAACGCCCGGTGACGCGGCACCTTTACAATATTTACTACGATACGCCGAAGCTCGATTTGCAGAACAGTGGCATGGCGCTCCGGCTGCGTCGTGTCGGCCAGCAATGGTTGCAGACACTCAAGGGTGGCGGTTCGGTCAAGGGCGGCCTGCACCAGCGCAACGAGTGGGAAGCGCCGGTGAGCGGCGCAGCGTTGGATTTTTCCGTATTGGACCAGGCGGTGTGGGATGAGCAGGTGCCGGCGTCTTGGCGCAAGAAATTGCAGCCCGTGTTCCTGACGGATTTTTCCCGTTCCAGTCGCATGCTGCAATGGCAGGGGGCGCAAATTGAGTTGTGCATTGACCAGGGCGAGGTGCGCACCGAGCAGCACAGCACGCCGATCTGCGAACTGGAGCTGGAACTGCTGTCCGGCGAGCCGGGGCACCTGTTCGAATTGGCGCTGGCGATCCTTGACGTCGTCCCATTCGAACTCGAAACCGTAAGCAAGGCGGAGCGCGGTTATCGCCTGTTGTCGGGCCACGTCGAAGGACCTGTCAAGAGCGCGGCGCCGGACATTGCCGAAAGCAATACCCTCCCGGACGTGCTGCAGTCCATGATATGGTCATGCCTGCAGCATCTGCAGAGCAACCTCCACGGAGCCATGACCAGTGACGATGCGGAATATCTGCATCAGATGCGCGTGGCCCTGCGCCGCCTGCGCGTGGCGCTGCGCCTGACCGGCAAGCTCCGGACCGATGAGGAGCTGGCTACGTTGAGCAGGGACGCCGCCGCGCTGGGCGTTGCGTTGGGGAACATCCGCGAATGGGATGTCTTTATGGCGGGTACTGCACAGCCGATGTGCCAGCGCATGGCCGGGCATGGCGGTCTGCAGGCGCTGCTGGCCGCCAGCGAACGGCAGCGCGACGCGGCCTATGCGGCATTGCGCAACGATGCCCGGTCGCGTGAGTTGCAGCGCCTGCTGTTGCGCTTTGCGCTATGGCTGAATGGTCCATATTGGCAGGCGTGGCAAGAAGAAGGGGCAGCGGCGCCACTCGTGCACGATTTTGCAGTACGTCATTTGCGCAAGCTATATCGGCGCTTTGCCCGCGCGGGGCAACAACTGAACGGTCTCGATGCCGACCGGTTGCACGCGCTGCGCATTGTCGCCAAGAAGTTGCGTTATACGACGGAATTTTTCGCTCCCTTGTTCGACCGGAAGAAAGCTCGAACCTTTCTGCGTGCCTTGAGCGAAGTGCAGGATTTACTTGGGCAGATCAACGACGTTGCGGTGGCACATCGACTGCTGGATGAACTCGCCGCGATGCCGGATCTGGCATCACACCAGGAAGCAGTGATTTTGGCCAAGGGGTGGATCGCACACGATCTGTCGCATTTGTTGCTCGTGTTGCGCAAGACCGTGCAACGCTTCGACAAGCAGTCGGTACTCTGGGGAAAATAATGCTGGACCGCAAAGCATTTGCGTAATATTTTGATTTTGGTTAAGGTGTCGAAGGGGTATGGGGAGTTCAGGATCGTGCTTGGACAAAGCGCGAATTCATCCTTCCGATATTTTCCGGATATACGGTTTTTCTTGCTGTCTGATGGCGGTTCGCCAAGCGCGTGAGCGTGAGAGGCTGGTTCATCATAAATTTGCTTAGTTCTTGTCAAAGGGGCTCTGACGTCAACAGAGCGTCCAACTTGCCGGTACCAACTGGAGATGAGCAACTATGGTAATAAGACAGACGGGGGCGTTGCGACGAACAGTGCGTTCCCGCTACTGGCTGGTATTGGCGCTCTTGTCCTGTTCACCGGCGACGGCGGTAGAGGTGATCGTAAATTCGGACGTTGCAGTTCAGTCGATTACCCAGAACACACTGCGCGCGATCTTCACCATGCACATGCGCCAGTGGCCAAACGGCAAACCCATCAAGGTCTTTGTACTGCCTGAAACCAATATGGTTCACGCTTCGTTTGCCAAAGAGGTACTTCACACCTTTCCTTATCAATTAAAGCGGTCGTGGGATGTACTGGTCTTTTCCGGTTCCGGCCAAGCGCCGACGGTTGCCAACTCGCCGGGAGAAATGCTGCAAAAAGTATCCTCAACTCCTGGAGCGATTGGCTACCTGCCGAATGACTATCTGATAGAAGGAATCAAGAATGAAAACATTCACCTTCTCGAACCTCGGTAGGCGTCACCCTTGGCAGAATATGACGAAATCGGCCTTGCTGCTTGTCGGGATGCTGTCGGTTCCGCCGGCGGTGGCAGTCGAACTCTCCGAAAACGTACAGCTGCATGGTTTTGCCAGCCAGGCCTATGTTTCAACCACTGCAAACAGATTTTTCGGACCAAGCGACAGCGGCAGCTTCGACTTCAGAGAGCTGGGGGTCAATCTATCCTGGCTGGCCAGGCCCAATCTGCAGTTCGCCGCACAATTAGGTTCCCGCAAGGCGGGCGGAACCGAGGTTAACGCCAGGCCGCGCTTCGACTACGCTCTGGTCGATTACACCTTCTATAACAGTGAAGACAACCGGGGCGGGGTGCGGGTGGGGCGGCACCGGATTCCACTCGGGTTTTACAACTTGACGCGGGACGTGGCCAATGCCCGCCCGAGCATTTTCCTGCCAGAATCGGTCTATTATGATCAAAGTCGCAGTTTGCTGCTTGCTTTGGACGGTGGGCAACTTTATGGAGAAACCCGAACGTCGATTGGGGATTTTTTCCTCGAGGTTGGCGCGGGAAATTTAATTCTAGATTCGAAGGCAAAGGAAACTAGCAAGGCGACTACAAGTTATGCGGGGCGCTTGCTTTACGAGCGCGATGGCGGACGTCTTCGGCTGGCGCTGTCCAGGATCGAAGCCAATCTGGATATATACCAGCGGCCTTTCCCGAATGCCAAAGCCAACTACAGGTTTTCATACATACTCTCGGGGCAGTATAACGCAGAAAAATGGAGCCTCACCGGAGAATGGAGTCCTGAAGTGAAAAGTACCCTTTCAGGATTTATCGTGCAGCCCGTTCCCGGATTTGTCATCCGGGTGCCGGATATCAAGCAGACGGGCGAGGGGTATTACCTGCAAGGCGCTTACCGTTTCCTACCGGGATGGGAGGCATTATTGCGCTACGACGTCCTGTACAACGATAAAAAAGACAAATCCGGCACAACGTACGCAGGGTTGGGCGGGTTGCCCAGATATAACAACTTTGCCAAGGATAAGACCGTCGGTCTTGCCTGGAACGTGAGGCGCGACACCAAGATTAGGGCTGAATACCACTGGGTAAATGGCACCGCCTACCTCTCCGGCAGGGAAAACCTGAATGCGCAGAATACCAGGCAATATTGGGAGATGTTCGCCCTCCAGGCATCGTACAGTTTTTAGCTCCAGCGTGCTGGAGCTAGGGCATGCTACACGTTGTGTTGGTTTTGACTGAACGAACGCGAGGTGATTATGGAAACAAAAAGAACCCGAAGAGTGGGGTGGAAACGGTCAGTGGCAGCCGCTGGCGGGTTGGTGCTGGGGCTGTTGGCCTGCTCGTCGGCGATAGCGGTGGAAGTGATCGTGAACTCGGATGTCGCGATCCCGTCGATTTCCCAAAGTACCTTGCGCGCGATTTTTACCATGCATCTGCGCCAATGGCCAAACGGCAAACCTATCAAGGTTTTTGTGCTGCCTGAGGACAATTCCGTGCACGTTTCTTTTTCCAAGGAAGTGCTCAACACCTTCCCATATCAATTGAAACGTTCGTGGGATGTGCTGGTGTACTCTGGTTCCGGGCAGGCGCCCAGCGTAGCTGAGTCCACCCGGGAGATGCTACAAAAGGTCGCCACGACGCCGGGCGCGATTGGCTATCTGCCGGATGGTTATCCGATGGAAGGGAGAAAAAATGAAAACGTCCGCATCGTGGAACCTCGCTAGGTTCAATGCGGGTGCTTGGGCCCTGCTTATCGCGGGAATGCTCGTGATGTTCCCGGTACTCGCAATTGATATTACTGAAAACGTTCAGGTGCACGGGTTTGCGAGCCAGGCTTTCATCAAAACCAGCGCGAACAAGTATTTTGGGAGGAGCGATGCCGGCAGCTCTGACTTCCGTGAATTGGGCGTCAACTTTTCGTGGCAGGCCACTCCCAGTATTCAGTGGGCTGCCCAGATTGGTTCCCGCCGGGCAGGAGGAACGGATGATGCCACTCCACGCATCGACCTTGCACTGGTTGATTTCACGCTGGCCAGTGGCGAAGCGGGCCGCGCCGGATTACGTGTGGGGCGGCACCGGATTCCGCTGGGCTTATATAATCTGACGCGAGATGTGGCCAATGCCCGTCCCAGCATCATTCTCCCCGAGTCGATTTACAGCGATCATACGCGTTCGCTGGTGCTGGCCATGGACGGCATGCAGGTCTATGAAGAATTACGAACCTCCATCGGCGATTTTTTCTTCGATGGGGGCACCGGAAACTTTATTCTGGACAATATCCAGAAGCGCACCGGAACCTCGGCGACCAGCTATATCTGGCGCCTGATGTACGAACATGACGGTGGTCGCCTGCGCCTTGCGTTGACGGGCTTTGATGCAAATCTGGATGCCATTGCACCGCCATTCAGGAACCCGAAATTCAACCTTAATTTTCATCTTCTGTCGGCCCAGTACAATGCCGAGAACTGGAGTCTGACCGGGGAATTCGCACCCAGCCCGAGGGCGACTTATTCCAAGCTGATTGTGCCGGGTTTTCCCCCGATCATTCCGGACATTGTATTTCCGGACTTACGTCAAACCGGTCAGTCCGGATATGTGCAAGGCACCTATAACATTACCCCGAGCTGGACGGCGCTGCTGCGCTACGACGTCAACTATCTGGACCGGAACGATCGCTCCGGGGCAAAGACTGCTGCTGCCACTTTTGGAGCAACGCCTGCACATAGTCTTTTTACCAAGGACTGGACTGTCGGGATCGCCTGGAAGGTGAGACCCGACACCAAAATCCGGGCAGAATGGCATCATCTGAACGGTACCAGCTGGCTGTCATCCCGGGAGAATCCATCCAAGGCAGCCACCGCACCGCACTGGGAAATGTTTGCCCTCCAGGCATCGTACAGCTTTTAACTCATGAGCCAGCGTAACGGGGTATGCGCCTAGCGACGACGAATCATGCAGCGCAATATATATTCAGCCTGAAATGGCGGGCCTTGCTCATATTCAGTCTGCTGCTGCTCGGCATCAACGCTTTTTCGACCTTTAATATTTCACGCACTCTGTCTGAACGTTTTGAGGCGGAACGGAAAACGGTTTACGCCAGGCAGGTGCAGGAACTCGACGGCATGATGCGCCAGTCTTCTGCCGCGCTGCTTGCTCTGACCGATTTTGTTCCTTATCTGAGCGGGATGGAAGAAGCGCTCGCGGTTGGCAATGGCGGCAGTGTCGCACAGGCATTCGAGCGCCACTGGCGTTCACTGCAGCTGGTGGCATCGCTCGATGCAGCCCAGATCTATGACACGCGCAGCGAACTGATACAGAGCTGGAAGTCCGAAGATGTGGTGCTGCGCGATCCGGCAATGATCAGGAGTCATGTCCAGGGTGTAAACAAGACGGAACGACCGGTGACTTTCCTTGACTGCAACGGCAGATGTCTGCAGTTTGTGGTGGCGCCGATGCTGGCCAAGGGTAAACATGTCGGCGTGATTGTGGTCGGGACTACACTGGCCGCCGGAATCGTCGGTTTCAAGGATGTCTCCGGGGTGGATATCGGTATTTTGAACGTCACCCATGATGGTTCGGCGGTCAATGGCGACGCTGACAAAGATATTGCCGATTGGGGGACTCATGTCTCTGCCCTGACCAATCTGGAACAGAACCTCCCCTTGCTGCGGGCGGTCGCGACACGGCAGCACACCTTGCCCGAAACCGGTGCCGAATTGAGAGAGGCTTATGGGGGGCGTGAATATGAGATCCATCTTATTCCGTTCGAGAAGTTTTCGATGCGCGGAAATGCGTACTTCGTCCTGATTGAGGACATTACCCAGAGCCTGGCACTCATTCAACAGGGCATCAGACAAGATCTTTGGGTTGGCCTGTTGGGACTGATCCTGTCCGAACTGTTATTGCTGCTGATTTTGTGGCGGCCGCTGTCGCGGCTGCGCCGAACTGCCGAGCTGTTGCCCTTGTTGGCTCAGAATGCTTTCGACAAAATCCGTCAGGCAGTGACTGGAACGTCCCGCAGGGTATGGTATAGAGATGAATTCGATGTGCTTGACGACACCATCGTTGCTGTTTCGCAGCAACTGGAAAATCTTCAGACGGTCGTTGCGCGACGGACTGCTGCCCTGAATGAAGTCAACCAGGCCATGGGGCGCATGAATGAGGAGTTGGAGCGAAAAGTACAAGAGCGCACCAAGCAGTTGAACGACGCCAACATCGCGATGCAGCATCTGAACGAAGAGCTGGAACTGAAGGTGAAGGAACGCACCGGGCAATTGCTGGAAGCGCAGGAGGAACTGGTGCGCAAGGAAAAGCTGGCCATGCTGGGGCAAGTGGCCGGCAGTGTCGGACATGAACTGCGCAATCCGCTGGGGGTAATGAGCAACGCAGTGTATTTTCTGCAAACCGTATTATCGGATGCGGATGAGACGACCAGGGAATACCTGAACATTATCAAGGACGAGATCAATGGCTCGGAGCGCATCGTGTCTGACTTGCTTGATGCGGTGCGAACCAAGCTGCCAAATGCAGAAGTGGTGGGGGTGCGGGAACTTATCGAACAGACGCTGGGCAGATTTACCGTACCGACCGCGGTGGCGATCAATCTGGATGTCCCTGATGCGATTTCTCCGGTGCGGGTGGATACCCTCCAGATTGGGCGCGTGCTGGGCAATCTGATCAGCAATGGGCTGGATGCGATGCCGGAAGGAGGTATCCTGGAAATTGGAGCGATGGAGGATGTTCCGGCTGGCGCCATTGTTATCAGCGTGCGCGATACGGGCAGGGGCATTGGGCCGGAAATCATGGCAAAGCTGTTTCAGCCACTGGTGACGACCAAGGCACGCGGCATCGGCTTGGGGCTGGTAGTGGCGAAAAACCTGACCGAAGCCAATGGAGGCAAGATCGGGGTGCAGAGCGTACCGGGCAAAGGTACAACGTTTACGGTGGCCCTGCCGATGGCAAATAAAACGGAATCGGCAGGCGTTTCAGCCAACAAGGACCAAGGCGAGGCGAGATGAAAACTATCCTTGACAGTGATTCATTCCAGATGCTGCAAAAAACCGTGGAGAATCTTCCCGTGCGCGTTTTCTGGAAAGACCGCGAGTCGCGCTTTCTGGGTGGCAATGCGATGTTTGCAAAAGATGCGGGATTGCCCAGTTCCAGGGAGTTGATCGGTAAAACCGATTTCGACCTGATCTGGAAAGAGCACGCCCAACGCTACCGTGATGATGACCGGCAGGTAATGGAATCCGGTGTCGCCAGGCTCGAATTTGAAGAGCCATCGATTTTTGGAGAAAAGACGAGCTGGGTACGAACTTCCAAAATTCCCATGCGGGATGCGTCCGGGAATGTTGTCGGGATCCTTGGCGTTTACGAAGATATCACCGCGCAAAAGCAGGCTGCAGATGAAATCCGCAAAGTCAACGTGGAGCTGGAAGCCAAGGTTCAGGAGCGCACCGCACAACTCCTGACGGCGCAGGATGAACTGGTACATCGGGAAAAGCTGGCGTTGCTCGGCAAGGTGGCGGATACCGTGGGGCACGAATTGCGCAATCCCCTGGGAGTGATGAACAACGCCGTGTACTTCCTCCAGACGGTGCTGTCGGATGCGGATGAGACGACGAAGGAATATCTCGGCATCATCAAGGAGGAGATTGCAGATGCCGAGCGTATCGTATCCGACCTGCTGGATGCAGTTCGTACCAAACCGCCGCATCTGGCCATGGTAGGGGTGAAGGAGCTGATCGAAAAAGCTTTGCGCAAATTCGAGATGCCCTCTACTGTCACGCTGCGGCTGGACATTCAAACGGAATTACCCGAGGTACGGGTTGATTCGACACAAATGCTTCAGGTGTTCTGGAACCTGATCACCAACGCATTGGAGGCGATGCCGGAAGGCGGCGAGCTGGAAATAAAAGCAGAAAAAGATGCATCCCAGAGGACCGTGACCGTTAGCATCAAAGATAGCGGATGCGGCATTGCCCCGGAACACCAGGGCAGATTGTTCCAATTGCTGTTTACTACCAAGGTTCGGCATATCGGCCTGGGGCTGACCGTGGTAAGAAATCTGACCGGAGCGAACGGCGGCAGCGTGAGGGTGCAAAGCCAGCCGGGCAAGGGAAGTACCTTTTCTGTTACATTGCCCTGCAATGGTCAGGCCTCAGGCACGCTGTAGGGAAGTCGTTCCGATCCGTTCAACAAGATTAAAGGTACGGTGATGAAAATTCTAGTGGTGGATGACGACCGGCGTATCGTCAAAACGACTTGCGATATCCTGAAACTGAAAGGTTACGAGTCGGTTGCCGCCTATACCGGAGAAGAGGCGCTGGAAGCGGTGAAATCTGCCGTGCCGGACTGCGTGCTGATGGACATCAAGATGCCTGGTATTAGCGGCGTTGAGGCGATGAAAAAGATCCATGAAACGGATCCTGCAGTTCCCGTCGTTCTGATCAGTGCTTATGCCACTGAAGAGGTGATGGCGGATGCCAGGCAGGCCGGTGCTTATGCCGTAATGAACAAGCCAATGAATTTTCAGCTGATCCTTTCCTTGTTCTCGCTGCTGCGCAAGGAAGAAAGTATCCTGGTGGTGGACAATGACCCCGTATTTTGCAAAACGTTGAGGGAAATATTGGCCTTGAGGGGATATCGGGTAGAAACGGAAAATACCCCGCAGAAAGTTCTGGATGATCTGGAAAAAAGCTACAAGCTGGTTATCGTCCTCGATCTCAGGCTGGACGATGTTAACGGCTTGGCTGTGCTCCGGCAGGTACGGGCTAAATACCCTTCCAAGCCGGTGGTGCTGGTGACCGGATACCGCCACGAGATGAGCGAATCCATTGAAAAAGGGCTGGAAATCGGAGCCTATACCGTCCTGTACAAACCATTTGAAACCGAGGAACTGGTAGGTCTGCTCGAAAATATTCGACGCATGAAGCTGCAGAACGTGCTGATTTCGACTTGACAATTGGCATTATGAAACCGGCACTTGACATCATCGTCCACTAAGTTCACGCACAATGGCAAAGATTCCACAGCTGTTGATCATCGATGACGATCCCAATCTCAGGAAGACTCTATCCGATATCCTGAAAATAAAAGGGTACGCGGTCGTAACTGCCGCTGACGGAAAAGGCGGAATCGCCCAGGCACAACAGTCGGCAGCGAACGTGGCGCTAATTGACCTGAAGCTACCCGACATGTCCGGGATCGAGGTAATGGAGAAAATCAAGGCGAACTCGCCGTTCACTGAAGCCATTATCCTGACCGGGTACGCATCCCTGGACACCGCCGTTGCTGCAACCAACAAAGGTGCTTTTTCCTATTTGCTGAAGCCGTACGAGATCGAGGACCTGCTGCTGCATATCAGTCATGCAGTTGCAAGGCAGCGAGATCAGGAGGAGATTCGCCGGTTGGCGTCTTTTCCAAAACTGAATCCCAACCCGGTGGTCGAACTCACGCTTTCGGGGGAAGTCACTTATGCCAATCCAGCGGCGGAGAAACAGTTCCCGGATTTGCTCGTGCTGCGCGAGCTACATCCGTTATTTACGGGGTTGGAGGACACGATCATAGCCTTTCGACAAGGTTGGCAGATTGAGGCCCTGCGCGAGGTCAGGCTTGGAGATGCGACCTACGAGCAATATCTTTACTATGTTCCGGAAAATTCACTGATTCGCATATCAGTCCTGGATATCAGCGAACGCAAGGGGCAGGAATCCAGAATCAAGGGCATGAACGCGTTACTGCTGGCCATGCTGGGAATTAACCAGTACCTGCTGGACGTCAAGAGCGAGCAAGACCTGTACTGGTTTGTGTGCAAGACCTTGAAGGGGCTTGACGATATCGTGGGAGTTCTGCTCGGACTCAAGATGCCGGACCATGTGCTAAAGCCCGTTGCCTGGGCCGGTTTCGATGAGGCGATGGTCTCTTCTTTGAAGATCCGCTGGGACGAGTCCGGGTATGGTCGCGGATTGATGGGAACCGCCGTCCGCGAAGGAACGATAGGCATTGCCAATGATATCGAAAATGACCCGCGCTATCTGGCCTGGAAGGAGATTGTGGAGAAATGGGGGTTGCGGTCGGCCGCAGCTGCACCGTTGATTGCCGATCAGGAAGTGATGGGGGTACTGGTGATCTATTCGCGGAAACGGAATGCGTTCAGTGATGAGATCACGAAGTTTCTGGCGGAAGTCGCTAACGATATTGCCATAGGGGTGCGTTCCCTGCATCTCGACCATAAACTGAACGCTACACTCAACAGCTTGCGGAAATCGCTGGACAGTACCGTCGAGGCTATCGCCAGCATGATGGAACTGCGAGATCCCTATACTGTGGGGCACCAGCAGCGGGTGGCCCAGCTGTCCTGCGCGATCGGCAAGGAATTGGGATTGCCGGAGCGGCAGATTGATGGGTTGCGCGTGACCGGCTATCTGCATGACATCGGCAAAATTGCGGTGCCGGCTGAAATCCTGAGTCGTCCCACCGAATTGACGGAAACGGAACATGCCCTGGTCAGGGCGCATGCCAGGTCCGGCTACGATATTCTGAAGAACCTGGAATTTCCCTGGCCGGTTGCAGAGGCAATACTGCAGCATCATGAGCGACTGGATGGGTCGGGTTATCCACGGGGGCTTAGAGGTGACGAAATCATTCTTGAGGCCAGGATTTTGATGGTGGCCGACGTGGTCGAAGCGATTGCCAGCCACCGTCCTTATCGGGCCTCACGCGGGATGGAAGCAGCACTCTCGGAAATTGCGGCGAACAAGGGCAAACTGTATGACGAAAAAGTAGTTGATGTCTGCATTGAGCTATTTACCAGGAAAGGATTTCACTTCGAGGAAATTCAAGCGGCCAGGACGTTCAGATAGAGACATCCGACAGCGCGACGTGCTGTCAACGCTCGCCCACGCCGGCATGACCAGATAGCACGCAGGGCTGATCGCCTGTCTCAACCTGGATGGTGGTATGGGCAATGCCGAAGTCAGCGTATAACACGTTCGCGACCTGGCAAAGAAAATCATCCCCGGGATGCCCTTCGTGCATGACCAGGTGAGCTGTCAGGGCGATTTCGGAAGTGCTCATCGCCCAGACGTGCAGATCGTGAAGTGCGCTGACGCCGGGCAGTTGCGTCAGGTATTTCCTGACATTGGCGAGTTCGATTGAGGTGGGCACCCCGTCGAGCGAAAGGCTTAATGCCTGGCGCAGCAATCCCCAAGTGCTATACAAGATAACCAGCGCGATGACTAGGCTGATTCCCGGATCGAGCCAGGTCCAACCGGTCAGGATAAAAATCATGGCGGCGATCACGACGCCGAGCGACACCAGCGCATCGCCCGCCATGTGCAGAAAGGCTCCACGCAGATTGAGATCATGCTGGTGCCCCGCGTGAGCGCCGCGGCGCATGAACAGCCACGCGGTCGTTCCGTTGATCACGACGCCAATTCCTGCCACCAGCATGACGATGCCGGCCTGGATCGGCATCGGCTGGGAAAGGCGATCGACTGCTTCAAGCACGATGCTGCCGGTGGCCAGAAGCAGGAGCACTGCATTGAACACTGCCGCCATCATGGTTGCGCGCCCCCAGCCATAAGTGTGCCGCTGGTTGGGTCGCAGCCTCGCCACATAGGTACTGCCCCATGCCACCAGCAGGCTCAGCACGTCGCTCAGATTGTGGCCGGCATCGGAGAGCAGGGCGAGGGATTCGGCACGCCAGCCGAAATATGCCTCCGCCAGCACGAACAGCACATTCAGGGTAATGCCGCCGGCAAAGGCGCGATCATAGTCCGTGCGCTGGTCGTGCGGATGACGGTGCGAATGCCTGTGTGAGGTCATGGCTAGTAGCAGAAGTGCTGGCTGCTCAGGTACTAGTCCGGCTGTTATCGGCGGCATCACGCGCCGCTTCGCGCGTTTCATATCTGACCGCAAAGAATGTCACCAGTGCCACGACCAGGCTGAGGCCAAGAATCCAGGTTAGGTACCACATGATGCGCTCCTTTGCGAAAGTCAGTATACGGTTTTATCGTTCGCCTGCACGTATTCGGTCGTGATTTTCCCGCGCATCACGCGGTACGCCCATGAGGTATAGAAAATAATCAGCGGCATGAAGATCAGGGTGGTCACCAGCATCAGGCTCAGCGTAAGCGGAGAGGAGACACTATCCCAGACCGTCAGGCTCGAACGTGGATCAGCCGACGACGGCAGCACGAAAGGAAACATCGACACACCGGCGGTGCCGATGACGCCGGCACAACTGATCGAGGAAGCGATAAATGCAGGCACCGGTTTATTGAATCGGCTGAACAACATTCCCAGCGCGATGGCCAGGAAGGCGATGAGTGGCACCAGCATGGTCCAGGGGTGGGCTAGATAATTATGCAGCCAGGCGCCAGTGACCACGGCAACCGTCTTGTTCAACGGGTCAGGGCGTGCATTGGGATCAATCGCACTGGTGATCGTGAATCCCTCAATGCCGGTAACAATCCACAGGCCGGCCAGCGCGAAGGTGATGAACGCAAGCGTTCCGAAGAGCTGGCTGGCAGCGCGTGCGCGGCGGTAAATTGCCTCGGTGCTGCGCAGCATCAGATACGTAGCGCCCTGAAAAGTGAGCATCGCGAGGCTCACGACGCCTGCCAGCAGGCCGAACGGGTTGAGCAGTTGCCAGAAGCTGCCGGTATAGGTCGACCTCAAATGGTCGTCGAAAAAGAACGGCACACCCTGCAGCAAATTGCCGAAGGCCACGCCGAAAATGATCGGTGGTATCGCACTGCCGAGAAACAGGAACCAGTCCCAGGCATTGCGCCAGGCCGGGTGCGGGAGTTTGGAGCGGTAGTCGAACGCAACGGGACGAAAAAACAGCGCCCATAGCGCGGCCAGCATCGCCCAGTAGAAGCCGGAAAACGCGGTGGCGTAAACCAGTGGCCAGGCCGCGAAGATCGCACCGCCGCCGGTCAGCAGCCAGACCTGGTTGCCTTCCCAGTGCGGACCGATACTGTTGATGATCGCGCGGCGTTCGTTATCATTCCTGCCGGCAAAGGGCAGCAGCGTGCCCACGCCCATGTCGTGTCCGTCCATGATCGCGAAGCCGATCAGCAACACGCCAATCAGCAGCCACCAGATGAGTTTCAGTGTTGCGTAGTCGAACATGGTGTTCTCCTCAGGCTAATCCGGCTACCGTGCGTGCAGGGCCGAGCCGAGCATACTTGACCATCAGGTACAGCTCGGCAATCAGCAGCAACGTATAGAAAATGATGAATACTGCGAGTGAACCGTACAGGCTGGCCGGGGTGAGGCTGGACACGGATACATGAGTTGGCAGAATTCCATAAATGCTCCACGGCTGGCGGCCATACTCGGCCACGATCCACCCCAGTTCTGCGGCGAGCCATGGCATGGGTATGAACCACAACGCCCAGTGCAGCAGCCATGTTTTCTCACTGAAATTGTCCTTTAGCGAATACCACAGCGCGCAGCCGAACAGCAGCAGGAAGGCAAAACCAAGCGCAACCATGATGCGGAAGCTCCAGAACATCGGGGCCACGCGCGGGATGGTGTCGTCCACTGCTAACCGGATTTGCTCTGGTGTGGCGTGGGCGACATCGGCGCGGTATTTCTTCAGCAGCAGGCCAAAGCCCAGGTCACCACGATATTGCTCGAACTGTGCGCGTGCGGCCGCATCGTTGCGATCCCTGCGCAACTGTTCCAGCGCGCTCACCGCGATGATGCCGCGCTCGATGCGCATGCGGTTCTGGATCTTCAGCTCCGCAATTCCCGGCAAAGTCTGGGTGAGCGAACGGGTGCCCAGCAGTCCCATGACATACGGGATCTTGAGCTCGTAAGCATTGCTCCGGGTGGTCTCATCGGGCAGGGCAAACAGCACGAGTGGTGCCGGCGCGGGGTCGGTGTGCCACATCGCTTCGAGGGTGGCGAGTTTGGTTTGCTGGGCCGCGCCAACGGTATAGCCCGATTCATCGCCGAGCACGATCGCCGATATCGCTGCCGCTAAGCCAAAGCCAGCGGCGATCCGAAAGGAGCGGCGCGCAAAGCCCGTATCTCGCCCTTTCAACAGGTAATAGCTGCTGATCCCCAGCACGAACAGTGCGGCGGTGACATAACCGGCGGCGACGGTATGCACAAACTTGGCCTGCGCCTGCGGGTTGAATATTACTGCCCAGAAATTGATCAGCTCCATGCGCATGGTCATGTACGAGAACTCCGCGCCGACTGGGTTCTGCATCCAGCCGTTGGCAATCAAAATCCAGAGCGCAGACAGGTTGGAACCGAGTGCCATCAGCGCCGTGACCAACAAATGCTGCCGTTTCGTCAGTCGTTCCCAGCCGAAAAAGAACAGCCCGATGAACGTGGATTCCAGAAAAAAGGCCATCAATCCTTCGATAGCCAAGGGCGCGCCGAAAATGTCGCCGACGTAGTGCGAGTAGTACGCCCAGTTGGTGCCGAACTGGAATTCCAGCGTGATGCCGGTGGTGACTCCGAGGGCGAAATTGATGCCAAACAGTTTGCCCCAGAACCTGACCATGTCCCGGTAGATCGGACGGTCCGTGACCACATAGGTCAGTTCCATGATCACGAGCAGGAAGGATAGCCCAAGTGTCAGCGGGACGAACAGAAAGTGATACAGCGCCGTAATGGCAAACTGCAATCGTGATAGATCAACCAGTTGTTCAGTGATCATGGCGCGGTGCCTCTCTGGCTGGTGTCTCTTGATGTGGGCTGGAGTCTATCAGCGCCTGGATGACGTGCTCGGCATCCAGATAATGGCTGTGCGGTTCACTGAAAAACTGAAACCACAGGACGGCCAGCAGGATGGCCTTGATCACCAGCACAATGGTGAGTTCGCGCGACAATGAATCATTCCACATGGTGCTCTCACCTCCGTAGTCATGAATGAACAGGGCTGCGCATCGGGAATTACGCGCTCATTATGCAACATGACCGGAGCGCAGCGGCATTATTTGTGATTTTCGGTTCTCCCAAGCGGGGTGGGAACTGCGCTCGGGACAGGTTTATCGGGCATCCTTGCCTGATGTCCGGGAACTAGTCCTGTATCAGTGCAGGCGTCATCCCGATGTCACAATTAATAAATACATTAATTGTTGATTTCTTGACGAGACTGTTGATTTATTAACGAAAGGCTGCAATTTTCATGACGAAAGGTAAGCTATATGCGCTTCATATCTCTTGTATTTGGAATTCTAGCTCTATTGCCATCACTGGCAACTGCCATCCCGGTATTCAATGTCAATAGTGTTAGCTGCTCCGGCAATCTGACGCCCTCATTTGCCAGCATGGCATTGCTCGATTGCACGGGAAATTTGTCCTTGGACGAAGGCTCGCTCGGAGGGACACTGACGGCGGACACTCAAGTCATCCTGTCCGCATTAGGCTCGCTCTCGCTGGCTAACCTGTATTTTTCCGCTCCCAAAGTCATGCTTTCCGGTAGCTCGGTTTCCCTTGGGCCTGGCGCAATGGTCAATGCGACAACTTCCCTTTCGGTCGATACCGCGAATGGCGGACTGTCGGCCTTCAATACCGCCCCTGGAGCAACACTTACGATCGGCAATAATGGCAATGCTCTCGGCAATCCTTCCTTCCTGAGTATTCCAAATGTAACGTTTACAACATCGCTCTCGGCGAACCCTTTGCCCGGTTCTGGGTCAGTCGCTCTGGTCCCGGAACCAAGCGTATTTGAAACCATGCTGCTCGGTGTTCTGGTCCTGGCAGGATTCGCCGGTCTCAACCGGCTGAAGCAAGGGGGACAAACCGGATTGGCACGGGGATAAATAAGCCGATCGCGCAGGGCACAATCGCTATGGCGCCCTGACGCCGGATGAATGGAGTGCAATTCGCTTCGCCCTGCTTGCTCGGGTGCAGCCTGTACCACCCTCCCTTACTTCTCGGCGCGAACGAGTTTCATGTTCGCGTTCGCGCGAGTCATCCCGGTGTAACAGTCAAAGGGTATATTCAATTTTTTCCGAAAGGAAAGCATCGCATGCGTTTCGTATTTCGCGTAATTGCATTGCTGGCGCTACTGCCAGCACTGGCTAATGCCGTTCCAGTCTTCAATGTCAGCAATGTCAACTGTTCCGGGGCTCTGACATCCTCATTTGCCAGTCTGGTGTCCCTTGATTGCACGGGTAATTTGTCCCTGGATGGAGGCTTGCTCGGCGGCACGTTGGCTGCGGATACTCAACTTTCCGTGTCGGCATTGGGCTCACTCTCGCTTGCCAATCTGTATCTATCCGCTCCCAGCATCATGCTGACCGGCAATTCGGTTTATTTCTGGGGTGGCGTATCTTTTGGGGCCGGTTCATCAACTAATATTAATGTAAGTGCGAATGGCGGACCGTATCCCGCCAGTCCCACGCCGGCAGCAGGAACAATTATCGGCAATAACGGCTCGCTCAATGGCAGCCTGCTTTCCCGCTCGAATATTGCCGGTGTAACTTTGTCGGCGGGCAATTTTTCCGTGTTTCCCGTCAGTGCTGGAGGAGCACTCACGCTACAAAATCCTCGCATAGGCATGAATGGCGGACCGTATACAGTGCCGGCGGGGGGAGCAATTACCCTTGGTAATGTAGCTGACGTGTCGGCGAACAATTTAAATTCCCCCGTGTTTTCTCTCAGCGCTGGAGCACTCACTCTACAAAATCCTGGCATAGGCGCAGTCGCTTCAGTTCCGGAGCCGAGCATATTTGAAACCATGCTGGTCGGTTTGTTGATCCTGGCGGCACTCGCCAGGATCAACCGGAGACGCACCGCATAACATTTCGAACGAGAGTAAAGACGCAGCCCCGCGGGTGCAATCGCTATTGCAGCGAGTGCGTCCAGTAGCGGCGATGCGTCTTGCGATAGCGCTCGACCTGTACACTCTGCGCGTTCATTTCGACCAGAATGGCGCCATCTTCATCCGAGCACAGAAGTTGCGCACCGCTGTCGGCATAGCGCTGCACGATTTCCGGTTTCGGGTGGCCGAAGCGGTTGCGGTAGCCATTGGTAAAGATGGCATAGTCGGGTAGCGCCGCGGCGACGAAGCCGACGCTCGAAGAAGTGGTACTGCCATGATGCGGCGCCACCAGCAGGCTGGCGGCCAGCTGCGCGGGATGTTCGCTGACCAGCCGCTGTTCGCCGTTGCTCTCGATGTCGCCGACCAGCAGAACGTGCTGTGCGCCCGTACTGATGCGCAGCACGCAACTGCGCTCGTTGTCGTGCGTCCGGTTAGCGCTCGTGTCGCGCAAGGGATGCAGGATTTCGAACCGCACGCCGTCCCAGTTCCAGTTTTGGCCGTCTTCGCACGGATGAATGCGCCGCGCCGATTGCAGCAGCGGATGGGTGGCGGCCAGCGAAGAGGAGATCCAGCCAACCGGCATCGCTTGCATGATTGAGGCGGTGCCGCCACTGTGATCGGTGTCGTCGTGGCTGAGAATCAGGCCATCGAGTGAACCGATGCCGAGCGCACGCAAGCCCGGAACCAGGATACGGTTGCCGCTGTCGGCATCGCCGCTGAAATCTGGGCCGGTATCATACAGCAGCGCATGCTGCCGCGTTTGTGCCGCGACTGCCAGACCCTGCCCGACATCGAACACGATCAGGCGCAACGTGCCCGGCTCGGGTGGTTCGGGCGTGTTCACAAACATCGGCAGCAGCAAGAGAATACCAAGCCAACGCGCGGGGAAGCCGCGCGGTGCAAGGACCCACACGATGCCAGCCATTCCGGCGAGGATCGTCCATGCCGGCGGTGCATGCTGAGTCCAGACTGCTTGAGGCAAACCATTCAGCCATTCCAGCGGCACCATCGTCCAGTCCATCGCGATATGCGCCAGCCACAGCGGCACCTCGGTCGGCGAGAGGGCGCCGAGCAGAGCGAGCGGCACGACAATCAGGCTTACCAGCGGAATCGCTATGGCATTTGCGATGGGCGAGACGAGCGAGACTTGCTGAAACAGCGCCAGCAGCATCGGGATCAGGCCGATCGTCATCGCCCATTGCACGATGGCGTATTCATGCGACCAGTGCCGGCGCCGAACGCGATTGGCCGTGACATACATGATCAGCGCGACCGCGCCGAACGATAGCCAGAATCCCGGCGCGAGCACGGCCCACGGATCCGGTATCAGCACACCGAGCAATGCAATGCTGAGAATCTGCCCGAGCGAGAAATTGCGGTTCAGCCAAAGGGCCGTTGTGACGGCTCCGGCCATGTAGACGGTACGTTGTGCAGGGACGGCAAATCCGGCCAGCAGCGCATAGGAAAATGCTACCAGTAGCGCCGCCAGCGCGGCAGCCTTGCGCGCCGGCAGCCGCAGCGTAAGCCGGGTGCTGCGCCGCCACAGCCAGTAGACGAGGCCGAACGCGGCACTGGCGAGCATGGTGATGTGGAGCCCTGAAATGCTGACGAGATGGTTGATCCCGGTGCGGGTAAAAGTCTGCCATTGCGCGGCCGGAATACTGCTCTGGTCACCGATAGCGAGTGCAGTCAACACGCCGGCGTAGGGCGCCTGGCTGAGGGTGCCGTTGATCTTTGTCCGTATGGCCTCGCGCCAGACTTCGATGCGATATGACAAACCTCCAGCCAGCGCATCGAGCCGCAGGTTGTGTCCCTTGTTATAGACATAGCCGACTGCGCGTATCCTGTTTTCCAGCGCCCATAACTCGAAATCAAAGCCGTTTGGGTTGCTGCCGCCATGCGGCTGTTTGAGGCGTACAGTCAGCTGCCAGCGTTCTCCCGCCCTGAATATCGGCGGATTTTCCTTTCGGTCGGTGTAGGTGCTGAGATAAATGCGGGGCGGTGTGTTTACTTGCGGGGTGAGCGTCGTTTCGACATCGAAGCTGAAGCGCTGACCGCGTTCATGGGCGCGGGGCAGTTCGGCGACCACGCCGATCACATAAATATCGCGTCCTTGCCATGCATCGGGGAGGCTCGCGGCAAGGCGCTGCTCGGCCTGCCAGGCGGCGTGATAGAAACCGAGCCCGAAGGCGAAAGCAGCGATCAGCGCAGCGCGCGCGATCCGTAACCAGGCAGGATGGATGGGCAGGAGTAATGTCGCCGGAAAACCGAGCAGCAGCCAGGCCCATTCAAAGGACGGCAGTGCGGCCTGCTGTTGCAGTAGCCACACGCCGGCACAAAAGAAAAGGGCAAAGAGAACCATGCCATAGATTAGCGCACCCAGATAGAATTAAGCCATGCGCAAATTCCTGCACAAGTTCCTGCCGCATCATGAGATGGTGAAAAGCCATCGCCTGATAAGGCCGTTCGGCAGCTGGCTGCACCATCCCAACCTGTGGCATTTGCACCGGCGTTCGGTGGCGGGCGGGGTGGCGATCGGGCTGTTTTGCGGCCTGATCCCGGGGCCGCTGCAAATGATTTCGGCGGCATTGCTGGCGGTGCTGCTGCGCGTCAATTTGCCGGTTGCGATGTTTACTACGCTATATACCAATCCGCTGACCATCGTGCCGCTTTACCTGCTGGCTTATGAACTCGGCGCCCTGGTGAGTGGCGCCAACAACAAGGTGACGCTTGCACAGTTGTCCTTTCCCGAACTGCACTGGGACAACTGGTTGACGGCCATGTGGGACTGGCTGGTAATGCTTGGCAAGCCTTTCCTGATCGGCTTGCCGCTCCTGGCGGTGCTTCTGGCAGTCGTTGGCTACGTTGGGGTACGGCTGGCGTGGCGGCTGGCGGTGGTGTGGAAGTGGCGCGCGCGGCAGAAACGAGCCAAGTCCATGTAACTGTTGTATATTGCTATGACATTCACTCGCGTGAGGGTTGTCATGGCTTACACACGAGCGTCATTCGACCTTAAGGAACTGCTCGCAACTGTACAGGAGTTGCGCAGCGCGGTGGCAGAAACCCGGAATGCCATGCTGCGCAAGTGGCGGCCGCATTTGCAGAATCGTACCTTCATCCCCAGCGCGGCCAATCTCGCGGCTTATGTGGCACTGCGTCGTCACGATCTCCGCACCTTGCAGCAACAACTGGCCACCCTGGGCCTGTCTTCGCTGGGACGCTGCGAAGCACATGTACTGCTGACGCTGGACTCGGTCATTCATGTGCTGCAGCACATGCTCGGCGCCGTCCCGCCCGACGAGCACATTCCGGATCTGGCGCGCGCGGTCGGGCGCGATGAGACCCTGCTCAAACAACATACCAGCCAGTTGCTGGGTGCGGCGCCATCCAATCGCTGGACCCGATTCATGGTCACACTGCCAAGTGAGGCAGCCATCGACTACTTGTATGTGCGCGACTTGCTGGTACGCGGCATGGATTGCGCACGAATCAACTGTGCGCACGACAATGATGCGGCCTGGCGCAGCATGGCCGCGCATGTGCGGCGCGCGGCACAGGAAACCGGCCGGTCATGCCGCGTCCTGATGGATCTGGCCGGCCCGAAATTGCGTACCGGCCGGGTGGCCGGTGGCCCGCCGGTGCTGCACCTCAAAGTTAAGCGCGACGAGTATGGCCGGGTGATCCAGCATGGCTATGTCATCCTCGATCCATCCGGAGCACCCGGCCGTGACTCGACGGTCAGCTTGAGCGGGCAGCGTGCACCGGCACGCCTGAGCGTGCCGCGAGAATGGCTGGAGAAGCTCAGGCGCGGTGACAGCATCCTGTTTGAGGATGTGCGCAAACGCGAGCGCCGTTTGACCGTGGTCGACCGCTTGCCATCCGGTGAAGTGGTGGCCGCCTGCAAAACCAGCGTCTATATTGCACCGGGCACGACCTTGCAACATCAGGATAGACGCAGCAAGGGAATGCATGCGACTGCGCTGAGCGGTGATTTTCTTGCGGCGCCGGCGAAGATTCACGTGTATGTCGATGATCTGCTGCTACTGACCCGTGAAGACGAAGCCGGCAAAGCGGAACGGCGTAATACCGCCGGCAAGGTGATCACGCCCGCGCATATCGCCTGCAGCGAGGCAGGGGTATTCGACTCCCTCAAAGTAGGACACAAGGTGTGGATCGACGACGGGCGCATCGGCGCCGTCGTCGAGAAGCTGGACGAGCAGGGTGCCTGGTTGCGCATCACCCATGCGCGCCAACAGGGCGAGAACGTCGGCGCGGAGAAGGGACTGAATTTTCCTGACAGCAAAATCATATTACCGACGCTGAATGGCGACGATCTGGCGGCACTGGACTGTGCGGTGGAGATCGCCGATATCATCGGCTTGTCGTTTCTGCAGAGCGCCGACGACATCGACCGGCTGAGCGCAGAGCTGCAGGCGCGCGGCAAGCCGGCGATGGGGATGATCGCCAAGATCGAAACGTCGACGGCGGTCCGGAACCTGCCGGAAATCATCATCCACGGCGCGGGCCGGCATCCCTTCGGCGTGATGATCGCCCGCGGCGATCTCGCGGTGGAGATCGGCTATGACCGCCTCGCGGAAATCCAGGAAGAAATATTATGGTTATGCGAGGCGGCGCACGTGCCGGTAATTTGGGCGACGCAGGTACTGGAGAATATGGTCAAGCAGGCCATTCCGTCACGGGCCGAGATTACCGATGCCGCGATGGCGGAACGTGCGGAGTGCGTAATGCTGAACAAGGGGCCGTATATTTTCAACGCCTTGGATGTGCTCGACAGCGTAGTGAGCCGGATGCAGCAGCATCAGTTGAAAAAGACCGCACAGTTTCGAGCGCTGCATTGGTGAGAATCTAATTGATCCGACACGTATAGAGTTCCTACTCCGTTCGGCCTGAGCCTGCGGAAGGGGCCGCCCACACCGGCGTACTCCTTACGGTGTTGTCGAAGGCCATCGCCGCTTATGTTTCGACAAGCCTGTCCTGAGCTGTGCCGAAGGGCTCAACACGAAAGGCTCTTTCTTTATCGTGCCGAATCAATAGTTCTACCCTGCTCTACTGATTACATCAGATTCCTTCAGAATATCAGGTGGTTTTCTCTCCCAGAGTTACTCAATCTGCCTTATTACCTGCCGGTTTGATCGTGGTTAACCTGCGTTCCCTGTGACAAACGGCCTTTCCGGATTCGTTGGACTGTCTTGCTCTTGATACCGACGGATTGGCGAAAAATCGACAATTATTGCCATTATCATAATATGGTTATATAAGCCGGTTGGCGTTGTTACTGGGTTTCAGACTTGTGTTGATTACTCGATGTAATTTTTTGGAACTATATCCGAGTACTCCGGTCTGACTTAACGTCTGGACGACGAAATATCCCGGGCATATCGCTTTACAAATAAAGACAGGAGGCAAAAATGAAAGAAACGTATGCTGAAATCGCAAGGTTGGTACGGTGGGCCGTGGCAGGTGTGGTCTCGTTCGTCATGGTGGCCCCGATGGTCACTTCCCTCAGCACTTCGATCTAAGAAAACACTGAATAAGGCGTCACATCAGCGCAGGCCGGTATCCGGGCGCTGAATATGGATTCCGGCCACTGCCGGAAGGGCCAGTGTGACCTGTTCAGCACGTTTCCAACTTTCTAAAGAAAGAAAATGCCTCAGCGTGCGCACGCTGAGGCATTTCTGTTGGCTCAGTCCAAGCGCAGCACCCCGTCTATCAGATGGAGGCGCCGCTGCATCTGGGCAGCCAGGTCAAAATCGTGGGTAACTACGATAAAACTGGTATGCAACTGGTCGTTGAGCTGCTGCATCAATTCGAATAAAGCCTGCGCGCTGTTGCGGTCGAGATTGCCGGTGGGTTCATCCGCCAGCACACAGGCCGGTTCGGTTACCAGGGCGCGGGCAACCGCGGTGCGCTGACGTTCGCCGCCGGATAATTCCGCGGGAAGATGGTGGAGGCGGTGGGCCAACCCCACCTGTTCCAGCATTGCGGCGGCGCGCGGTTCTGCTTCGTTGCGCTTCATGCCGCGGATGAACAAGGGCATGGCGACATTTTCCAGCGCGGTGAATTCCGGCAGCAGGTGGTGGAACTGGTAGACAAAGCCGAGCGACCGGTTCCGCAATTCGCCGCGCTGCGTCTCGTTCATCTGCTGCACCTCTTGCCCGAGAATTTTCACGCTGCCGCCGCTGGCGCGGTCCAGTCCGCCCAGCAAATGGAGCAGGGTGCTCTTGCCGGAACCGGAGGCGCCGACGATGGCAATGCGTTCGCCATGCCGTACTTCGAGATTCACGCCATTAAGCACCGGCACCGCGGTCTTGCCGATGGTGTAGTTCTTGTACAGGTTTTGGCAAGAAATAACGTTTCCTGAATCCTGCATCCCGAATCCTTTATCCTGATTACTCATACCGCAGTGCCTCCGCGGGTTGCGTCTTGGCCGCGCGCCAGCTCGGATACAGGGTAGCCAGCAGGCTGATCAGGAAGGAGATGCCGGTGACCAGCATGACCTCGCCATAGCGCAAATCGGACGGCAGTTCGCTGATGTAATACACGTCCTTGGCGAGGAACTGGATGCCGAACAGATGTTCGATGGCTGGTACGACTATATCGAGATTGAGTGCCAGCGCAATGCCGCCAATACAGCCGAGCAGTGTGCCGATCAGTCCGATTATCACGCCCTGCACGATGAAAATTTTCATGATGCTGCGCGGCGATGCGCCCAAGGTGCGCAGAATCGCAATATCAGCCTGTTTGTCGGTGACCGCCATAACCAGCGTGGATACGATGTTGAATGCGGCCACGGCGACAATCAGCGACAGGATGATGAACATCATTTTCTTTTCCATCTGCACCGCGCGGAAGTAGTTGATGTTCTGGTGGGTCCAGTCATTGGCGAACAAATCGGGCGGCAACTGCGCCTGCAATTCGCGAGCTACCTGTGGGGCGAGGTCGATGTTGCTCAACTTGGC
>DASSQR010000031.1:0-49037 GCA_035702405.1 Gallionella sp.
GTAACGCGACCGCCATGATGGGGGCATCAGACCGGAAATTTGCCGTTGATTATTCTTGTTGTGATGGATTGTAGACAGCTGTTGCATTTCTTACCTCTATCCTTTCTTCACGCCGGTGCGTCGAGACGCAGAGCTTATGTCGATATTTTTTTATTACCGCAAGACGGTGGCCGCCGATGATTCAGGACCGCCAGCGATAATGGTAACTCATCGCCAATAGGCCTGCCGGGTACAACCGTGCCCACCAGCATTTCAGCTCACTATTTTTTCGCCAGCGCACTGTTGGTCACGGCCGAGCAATCCGCCCCCATCCACTTCGCTTCCATCGTGCTCTTGGTGGTGTTTTCCTTGTCACCGTTCTTGGTGGTCATGGCAATGGTGCCCGCCATGTGTTCCTGGTCCACTGCCTGCAGCCGGATTTCACCCTTGGAGTTGAACTTACCGGAACAATCCATCGCCGTTACCCATTCCTTGGCGGTCTGGCTCACCGCCTTGCTCTTGCAGCCATGATGATGATCGCCGCCCATGAAGGCATCACCCTTGTCCAGCTGCGCCTTGGTGAGGCAGGATTGCTTCACCATCACCTGCTGGTTGCGTGCTTCCAGCTTTGCCATCACCTTGGTGCGCTGCTCGGGGGTAAGCTGGTTGATGTTGGTCGGCGTTTTGACTTCGCCATGCCGCACCTTGGTCGTGATTTCCCACAGGCCAGGCTTGACCTTCAGGGTTTCTGCCATCGCCGGTGCCACTGCAAAGCCGGCAATCGCCAGTCCCAGTATTGCTCGTTTCATCAAAATCTCCTTATCAAATAAAAACGCCACCGTTCTCTGACCCCGGAATTCTCCCCGAGTTCGAAAAACGGCGGCGCGTTACTTCTTAATTAACCCGCCTGAGCAAGGGGTTACCCCTGCTCCGGCCTTACTATTACGGCAACGTGATGCTGCCAGCAGCCGACGTATTCCAGCCACTGTTGCCCACAGCCGTCACGCGATACTGGTAGGTCGTGGCGCCAACCACGCCGGTATCGATGAAGCTCGTGACATTCACCGCCGTGGTTCCCGCCTGCACCCAGTTGATGCCATCGGTGCTGCGTTCCACGGTGTAGCCGGTTTCATTCGCGACATTGCTCCAGCTCACCGTCACGCTGGTCGAGCCGGTCAGCGACAGGATCGATGGCTTACCGGGAACCGGCGGTACCGTCACGGTAGCGCTGGTGGCCCAATCCGACGGCGTTGCTCCAGTCTGCACCGCACGCACGCGATAGGTGACGCTCTGGTTCGCGGTCGTGGCAGTCATGGTGTTATCGACCACCTGCGTGCTATTGGCCGGCAACACTGTACCCAAGGCAGTCCAGTTGGTGCTCTTGGCCGGGCAGCTGGTGCCGATGCAGCGCTGAACTTCATAGCCGGTCTCGTTCAACGCATTGTCGAGCCAGGTAATCGTGATGCTCGGTGCACCGCCACTGCTGTTGGTCGCGAACGGACCGACTGCTACAGCCAGCGTCGCCGACTGGATGGTCGGCGGCGCTACGCCGGTCACAACCTGGTTGGACAGCGCATACAGCGAATTGCCGTTGGTGTTGATCGCCATCACGCGATACACGAAGGTACCGTATTGCGATACCGTTGCATCGACGAACTGCTGGATCGTACCGGTACCGGTCGCAGCGGGTGCAGCACCATTCTGCGGCGTAACCGGGGTATACGCGCCAATGGCACCTCCGGAAACTGCAGCCCGTTCTACGACAAAACCGGTTTCGTTGGAAGCGTTATCCACCCAGCTGATGGTAACCTGACCGAGTTTGGTGACCACTGCCTGTACATTACTCGGCGTAGCCGGAACAGCGGTCGTGGTAACCGTCGCAGTAGCCGTTGCCAGCACCGCGCCCGCCGCGTTCAGCGCATTTACCGTGTATGTATAGGTCGTTCCCGGTTGCGCAGTGGTATCGGCATAGGCCATCGTCGTGGTAGAGCCCAGCACGACGGCGTTACGCACGATCTGGTAGCTGGCCACACCGGTGACGTTTGAAGTCCAGCCGAGGTCCACACGGAAACCGCCGGACGGTGTTGCTGTCAGGTTGATGGTCGGCACACCTGCCACCGTACAACCCATCACCAGCGGAGCAGTCCAGGTGGATACTTCCGGGATCGCAGTCGCTGCACGCACCTGATAGTAGTAGCACGCACCGGGAGCGAGGGTCGGATCGTTGTCGACCCAGGTATTGAGGCCAGTCGTCGGCAAGCCGCCTGCCGGGCCTCCAGTCTGGGTACCTGCATTCAGAACCTTCATCTGGCCTGCGCCGACACCGTTCACCAGGGCACTGTAACGCCACACTTCGAAGTTGATTTCGTTGGTAGCGTTATCCTGCCAGGTCAGCGTGATGCTGGTAGACGTGGAACCGGGTGCAATGGTGCTGGCAGTCAAACCGGACGGTGCGGCTGGCAGCGCGGACGCCACCTTGTGCACGAACACGTTGGAATCCAGCGCGTCCCCCTTGCCGTTGAACGGCACGACCTTGAAACCATAGGTCTTGCCCGGGCTGGCCGGCGAGGCATCGCCCAGCACGTGCTCGGTAAACGAGGTCACGTTGTTGCCGACTACTGCGAGGCGGTCCCAATCGGCCGTCGTATCGCTCTTGCCGTAGCGGATCCAGATCGTGTAGCCGTCAGCATTAGGCACCGGCAGCCATTCAATCTTGGCTGCGAACGAATCCGGCGCCAGCGTGACCGGGTCAAGGTAGTCCGGGTCTGTGGCATTGAGCGCACGTGCCGTGACCGTGGTCGCGGCGGGCACTGCAGCAACGGTGGTGTCGTCACGGTCAACCTGGAAAGGAGCGCCCTTGCCGGTTTCCAGCCATGCGGCATATGCCACCCCACCCCAGTTGTCGTTCAGCGGCGCGTTCTTGTACGGGTCGATGATGCTGGCCAGTGGCTTGCCGTTGACCGAATTGGAGAGGTAATTCGGGTTGGCCGGATAGTTGGGATCCAGCAGGTTGGGCGGGCCTTGCGGACGCACAATGGAATTATCCTGGTCGCGCAGGTGTTCCATGTATTCGCGCGTATGCGTCTGCCAGTAAGCTTCGGCCGATGCGGTCAGCACGCTGCCCGCGGGAGCGGCAAAGCGGTACGTCACCACGTCGAAGTTCTGCCCGTCTGGATAACGCTGGGCAGCAACACCGCCTTCTTCATAGGGCACGTTCGTGGTCGCGTTGTAGTTCCAGAACTTCACGCCCGCCAGACGGTAGTCCGCGTAGGTGAAACCTTTCGGTGGAATCCGGTTGTCGAACAGGATGAAGTTGTTGGTCAACACGGGTGAGGCCGCGCAGTTGGCCGGCACGCCTGCGGTTGGGTCGGGGAAGATTGCCGCGCCCAACGCATCGGTACAGGTACCGGTAACGCGTTCATACACCATCACGGCGTTGTTGCCCGCGACGGTTGCATCGATCACGTTGCTCTGTGCACGCTTGAATGCCTGCGTCGCGCTGGTGCTCAGCGTGGCCTGGGCAGCATCATAGACGCCGGACTGGTACACGCTAGCGCCGGTGCTGTCCTTGACATTGACTGCCACCCACAGGCGACGACCATCCGGATAACCGGACGGGATGCGGTGACCCGACTTGTTCAGTACCTTGACCTTCATTTCATATACACCGGGCAGTCCCACCACTTCGGTCGGGGCCTGGATGATGTTCAGGTCGAGCGCGTCGCGCATCGAGATTTCGGTATTATTCTTGGTGCGATCCCACATCGGGCCGCGGTCCGAAAGCATGCCGGGGAACTGGCGCGGATCCTTGCCGGTCGGCGCACCGATGACTTCGAGGTCCACTTCCGGGTACAACGCTTTCATCATTTCCGGCAGATCACGGTTGGCACCGGCCAGCTTGTGGAACGACGTACCGCCCTGTGCCGCGCGGTTCTTGCCATAGGGGAAGCCGCCCACCAGGAACGGATCGGCGTTATACGAGCCGGAATCCAGGTCGGTGTACTCATGCTTCAGCGCCGGCATGTGACAGTCCTGGCAGCGCTGTTCGCCATTCCAGGCCTGACGCTTGATCGGGTCATAGCTGACGTTGGTCGCCTTCGAGAAGTCAGAGTACTTCCACTCGGTGTAAGTCCGCTGTTCGGGCATGCCATGGTTCAGGATCGGCACCGTGAGATCGTGGCATGAACCGCAGAACTCCGAAGTACGAATAAAGTTGTTCGGGCTAGTCGAACCACCGGAACCGTATGGCACCACCGGCAACAGGTTGTTGAGCGCATCGGTCGCCGCAGTCTTGCGTCCCTTGCCACCCACGGTCGGATGTTCGATCGAAAGTGCCTGGGCATAATAATCGGTCACGCCGGTCGTGGCGTTGGTCGGAGCGCCAATCGGAACTTCCAGCACCGGCGGCAAGGTGCCGTCGAGGTTGTAGGCCAGGTACTGGCCCGCCGAATTCTGTATCGGTTGACCTGCTGGCACCGGGTGCATCGGGTTGCCGCTCGTCACCCACCAGTCCGGATACACCGCGTAGATCTGGCCGGTGTAGGAACCGCTCAGCGGCACATCACTGAAATAGACGTCCGTCCCGCCGGAATACTTGCCGACATAAGTCATGCCATCGAGGAACTGCAGCGAGGTGTCGCCATATGGCAGGCCTGCAGCGATCGTACTATCGCCCGCCTGATCTTTGGGCGCATGCCCCTGATGCTGCCAGTCGAACATGCCCGCGAGCACGTTCCAGACGCTGTCCAGCAAGCCGGTAGTGGCATTGTTCAGCACATCCGGACGCTTGTACGTCACACTGCCGGCCACACGGTGGCAGGTTTCGCACATCACGCCCTCAGTGTCGGTCGACAGCACGATGCTGTTCATCGTGTTCGAGCCGTCGGCCTTGCCGCCGAGGACAGGGTCAAAACGTCCGGACAGCCAGCCATTCGGGCTGTGGCAGCGCATGCAGACGTTGCCGGCCCCATCCTGAGCAGTGATAGCCTTGACGGTGTTGTTCACGCCGATCTGGTTGGCGCGGAACACGGGATCGCGCATGGCGCTGGCCATGTTGCCACCGGCCCAGTTGCCGAAGTGGCCGGTGTGCTGATCGACGGTACCGGCATGGCAGGCGCCACAGGTAACGACGAATTCAAAAATATTCCATTCCGCCGGGAATGTGATGTTGGTCAGTTCCTGCTGCTGGGTGCCGGGATTCGGCACCGAGCCGCCGGGCAGGGCACGCAGCGGCACATCGGCATTGGCCGCGCCGGCAAGGAACAACGCGAACATGGCCAACAACGCCATGCCGAGTCTGTCCACTCGCTGGCGTGACCGCGCCAGAAGTGTTGCATAGACATTACTTATCTTCACGAGATCTCCTGAATCAAGTTGGTTTTTATTGCATTTCTTGAGATTGCATCAATGGTTGCGATTCGCAGGCCAACAAACGTTGAGCCCATGTTGTTCCTCACCATCAATACACCATCCCCCCTGCAGTCCGATTGCTACCCGTCCGAAAAACGGGTGCAATTCTTTTGTCGGGTAGCCGGAACCCGGCTACCCTGTCTTTATTGTTGGCAACTTCTGAAATGCATTCCGACATCGCGCCGCCTGGTCGAGACTTGCGCGAGAACGCTGTCTGGCGTTTTTGAATCGGGGAAATCTCGGGTGCGGCAGAACGTTTGGCGCGGGCATCACCGCTGGATGACGCACTTGCCTGTCGATTACGGGACGTAACTTTCCAGCCTGCCCATTCAGCCTATCAACAGTTGCAAATCGCGCCGCCTTTTGGTTTTGGCGCGTCTTGTTGACTGATTCGCTAGGCAACGGGCGGCGATACTACGGGAGAAATATGACGATTTATTGACGAAAAGATGACACGGACAGTCGCAGAAGGAGACTACCTCTGGGTTATCAGTGAAAGGAAATGAACGATCGGACGGAAACCGCGATTGCAACTGCGCGGTCTGACTGGTTCCGAGTATTACTGTTTTATGGGTGCATCTGCTGCAGCATCGCCTGACGTGTTTCCGGCGTCTCCAGGCTAATACGCCCGAGTTTGCCGGCACGAAAATCAGTCAGCAGGATCAGCGCCGCTTTCTCCAGGTCCGGCTCGGCGCCCCGACCTTTGAGCAGGCAACCGCGCTTGCGCGCGATGGCTTCCAGTACCCCAGCCCCGTCGAGATCCGCCTCGGCCAAGCCATAGCGCTCGGCCAGCCGACCCGGATAGCGCACCAGCAGGATAGTGGCGAAAAATTCGGCGACCTCGGTTTCGATCATGGCATTGCGCCCGACCGCATGAATCGCCGCGAGCATCAGGCCGTCGCCGGGATGCTCGATCTTCGGCCACAGCAAACCGGGGGAATCGATGAGCGCCATCTGGCCATTCAGATCAAGGCGCTGCTGCGATTTGGTCACCGCCGGCTCGTCGCCCACCTTGGCTACCCTGCGTTTCAGCAGCATGTTCATCAGCGTGGATTTGCCCACGTTGGGAATGCCCATGATCATCATGCGTAGCGGTTTGAGGTTGCTGTCGCGATGTGGCGCCAGCGGCTGGCACAGTTTCGGCACCCTGGCGGCATCGCCGGCATTCTTGCAGCTCAGCGCCACGGCTTTGACGCCCGCCTGCTGGTTATAGAAGTTAATCCAGGCCTGCGTGGCGGCGGGATCAGCCAAATCTGCCTTGTTGAGGAGCTTCAGGCAGGGGCGCTGGCGGTGCTGCCGCAACTCCTCGATCATCGGATTGCGACTCGCCTCCGGCGCGCGCGCGTCGAGCACTTCGATGATGACATCGACTGATTCCATCGTTTCGGCCGCCTTCTTGCGCGCCGAGGCCATGTGACCGGGAAACCACTGTATAGACATTGAACGGATACTTGCTGGAGGAAAGCGAATTTTACCGCGGACTGATGCCGCGCGCCGGGCAAAAACAGGTCATACGGTTTGCGCTTGACACCTCAATCGCCAATAGGCGAGCATGGATCTCGCTTTGAATTCGTTTTCCAAATCCAGTCCTGACCAGGAGCCCCCAGATGCTCAGAGCTTTTTCCATAGTAATCCTTGCTTCCTCGATTACTGCCAATGCAGTAGCAGACTCAATTTGTGATGACGCCGCCAGGCAATTTGCCGAATCAACAAAGGTTTACATCAGCGAAGGCAGTACTGCTTTTATGGAGCGGGTTCTAAAGAATGGTCCGCTAGAGGGAGATAAACGGGCCCTGAGCCAGGTGCAGGGACTTCTCCAGATTGAACAATTTTTTGGCCGCATTCAGTCCTCGTCGGTTATCAGTAAAAAGCAACTTGGTACAAAGGTTTGCTATCTAATCGGAGTTTTGGAATACGCCAACGGTCCTGCCTTTGCTGTTGCGACTTACTATCGTGGCAGCAAAGGGGTTGGGGCAACATCTATGTTTTTCAAAACAGAGCCCGAAGCGGCCTTCCCAAGTAAACTTTTGATTGAGTAAGTTTGACATGGTGCTCACTTCTGGCTCCAGCAGTTGGAAATCTCAACGTTAGGCCAATCATGCGATTCCGCGTCACGTGCGTTACCAGCGGGGAAACAGGCACGCTTTTGAGCGAAGCGACAGTTAGGGTTCAAAACTGGTTGAATGCGTCTCTTGGCGATGGAAATTTTGGCGAGGGCGTCGATCAATTCACCATCGTGGCAATATCGGTTGACGACGATACCGAAAGTAACATTCGTTGGTCGAACGCCCATAACAAGGCCGGGAAGTACAAAAATTCGTTCACCGGAGAATCTGTGCGTTTCATTTCATTTGCCGTTCTGTTGCCGCCATCCTTGGTGACTTCGAAAGCGCCCACTGCCCTTCTGTCTTACTTTTGCTCCGCAATAATGGAGCGTTTGAAATCAGGTCCCAAGCGTGTTCCGAAAGGTTTTGGCTATGCTCGTTGCGCCGCAGCGGTTTCAAAGGCACTTGAAGTTTATGTTGAGCGAGTGGACTGACCCTGCGCTCGGAGCGACTCGCACAGAAAGCCGTGTAGGCAAGTGATGTGAACGTAGGGCGGCCATCAGTCCGGCGTCAGCAGCGCCAATTGCGCCGCATCGAGATAACACCATTCCCCCTCGGCCAATCCCAGTGCATCGAGTTGCAACCTGCCGATCGCCGTACGGCGTAGCGCAACACAATGATTGCCAGCCGCGGCCAGCATGCGCTTGACCTGGTGATACTTACCCTGCTCCAGCACAATTTCGATCCCATTGGTACCGAGCATGCGGCAGCTGACCGCGGCAATCGGCGCCGGTTCGTCGTGCAGCTTCACGCCGGCGAGTAACTGCGCAAGCAGTTCCGGCGTGACCGGCTCGTGCGTAGTGGCCACGTAAACCTTGGGCACGTGATGCTTAGGCGAAGACTGTTGATGGATAAAGGCGCCGTCATCCGACATCAGCAGCAAGCCGGTAGTGTCGTGGTCCAGTCGGCCGACCGGCTGCACGTCGCGGCGGTCGAATTGTTCCAGCAGCAGCGTCATCACGCCCGGATGATGGCTGGGCTTGCGCGAGCATTCGTAGTTGGCCGGCTTGTTCAGCGCCAGATAAACGTGCTCGCGGTAAGCCCATACTTCATCGAACACAGTGAATTCCAGGCCAGCGGTTTCGATCGCGGTGCGCGCATCGTGGATAACAGTGCCGCCAATGCTCACCTCGCCATCTTCAATCAGTTCGCGGCACCACTTGCGGCTGCCAAAGCCCTGCGATTGCAGGATGCGTTCCAGGGTCAATTTGCTCATGTCTGCAATTCGCTCTTTTTTGCTGTCATTAATTCGTCAAATAATACGGTTATATTGATTTCCGTTCGGAGATATTTGGAGCGACGGTTCCGCAAGCCCAAATGGATCCTATTGATTTGCACATTGAAAATAAGCCTAGATCAGGCAGTTTTCCGTGCGCAATAGCACCGCCGTGTGGCGGGATTTCATATTAATCAGGAGAGATATAACATGGCAATTCAAGAACTGAGCAAGCAAGAAGTGGAAGTTGTAGCCGGCGGTCTGGTACTGTTGGGCTTGGACGTTGGCGCAATTCTGACCAGCATTTTGACCCCGGTTGTTCAAATCGTGGCCAATGCATTGACCGTGGTAGCAAACACTGTTGCCGCAGTAGGCACCATGGTTGGCAACGTGCTGACCAGCGTCAACAACGTTTTGGTCGGTCTGGGCCTGTAAGTCTTAGGTAATTCACTTAAGCAGCTCGGCTGAAACCCGGAATGCGCGTCAAGCGCGTTCCGGGTTTTTTCTTTTTCATCGTCGATAATCGCAAATCGGCGGGACTGCACTCGATGGACTCCCAATACGGCCCCTTAAGCTTCAAGCAGGGTGTTGAAAAACGTAGCGAGGATAGCCGGATGCAAGGCGCACGGAGTGGAGCAACGAGACATATCTGCTAGATAGGCGAGGAAGCGAGCACCGCGCAACGCCGCAGATGGCTACCGCAGTAGTTTTTCAACACCCTGCTAAGCCATGAACGGATAATCCGTATACCCCTTTTCATTGCCCCCATAGAACGTGGCCGGATCGGGTGCATTCAGCGGCGCATTTTTTGCGAGCCGTTCGGGCAAGTCCGGATTGGCCAGAAACAGCGCGCCGAATGCGACCAGGTCGGCCTGTCCCTCCGCCAAGACCGAATTGGCGCGAGCCTTGTCATAACCGCCGTTGGCGATGTAGGTGCCGTCGAAGGCCGCGCGAAGTTTTCGGAAATCGAATCCCTGCTTCGGATGCTTACTTTCGCCGAGGGCGCTTTCCATCACATGCAGATAAGCCAGACCCAGTGGGCTCAAGCTACGCGCCAACGTTTCGAAGGTGTGCTGCGGGTTTGAATCGTGCATATCGTTAAACGGGTTGAGCGGAGAAATGCGCACGCCGACCCGGTTCGCTCCAGCGACTTCGGTCACGGCTTTCACTACTTCCAGCAGCAACCGGCAGCGATTTTCCACACTACCGCCATATTGATCGGTGCGCTGATTCGAACCGTCGCGGATGAACTGGTCAAGCAGATAACCGTTCGCGGCGTGAATTTCGACCCCGTCGAAGCCAGCCGCCAGCGCGTTCTGCGCCGCAGCACGATAGTCTGCGACCAGCTCCGGCAGCTCGACGGCTTCCAGCGCACGCGGCGTGACGAATGGCTGCATTCCCTGCAGGGTGATAGCCAGCCCTTCCGGCCGAATGGCCGACGGCGCCACTGGCAAGGCACCGCCCGGCAGCAGGGATGGATGCGACACACGGCCGCAATGCCAGAGCTGCAGGAAAATGCGGCCGCCCCGACTGTGTACCGCTTCGGTAATATCTTTCCAGCCGGCCACCTGTGCTGCGCTGTGAATGCCGGGCGTGGCCGGGTAACCCACCGCAGTTGGCGAAACCTGTGCTCCTTCGGCGATGATCAGACCCGCCGTACCTCGCTGCCGGTAATACTTCACGCTCATTACCTGCGGCACATTCCCCTCGCCCGCGCGGTTGCGCGTCATCGGCGCCATCACCACGCGATTCTGCAGTTTGTAGGGACCCAGTTGATAAGGCGTAAACAGGTCGGCATACATGGGCGTACGGTCTCCATTGGATGTGGGAATCGCATTGGCAGTCTCGGGTAACTGTTTGCATTCCGGCTGTTGTAATGAAATGGTAAAACTATCTAGCCAGTTTTTACCTCTGCAAAGTGTCGCCGTATCGACACTATGCGTCAATAAGCCGCTTTACCTAGATAGTTTTCGCTATCCCGTTGTCGTCAGGATTATTTTTTTGCGGAAAAAAGAAATACAGTGAAAAAGACTGAGAGGAGGTTATTGCTGAGATCGGACGCGATCGGCTCCGATCGATTGGACTTCATGATCCACCAAATGAAGTAAAGTCTGTTCGCACTGATCGCACCGAGCCCGTCGAAGGAAAACGGGCTTGGCGGCGTCCCCGGCTCAGATCATCATCGGGCCGTCGTAATTGCTGTCGATCTTTGCCTCGGTGGCGCGTTCTGCCGCAGCCGCAAGTTGTCGCTCATGGTCAGCCTGCACCTGCAACAAGGTCACAGCACATTCACGCAGGTCCTCGTATTCATCCTTGCCCGTGCCGTAATGTTCGGTTTCCGAATAGAAGAACTGGCTGCGGTAGCGTCCCTCGCCGACCTTGCACACCACGAAATGCGCGCCACGCTCGCACCAGTACAGGGTCGGGCACAGGGTCAGTTCGTCCGAAGCCGGGTCAAGCTGCAACTCGCTGTCGGCCAGTTGCAGCGGCACGGCCTTGCCGTAGCGGTACAGCAGTTGCGCGGACACGAGTTTCTGCTCAGCTTCGGTGAAATCGGGAATGTTGGAGCTCATGGCGTTACCTTGAATATATGCGAATTGCCCATCAGGTCTGCGCCCACGGCAGGCCATCGTGGCGCCAGCCGTTGTGCGAGTTGCGGTGATGGTGCTCATTGAGGTCGCCCTCGAAACCGTGTAGCACGTTATAGACTTCCTGCAAGCCGGCCTTCTCCAGCGCGAGCCCCGCATCCACGGAGCGGCGGCCCGACCGGCAAATCAGCACCACCGGACGATTTACGCTGGCCGCCTTTTTGACCTGCGCGACAAAATGCGGATTGATGTCCCAGTCCGGCCCGTCCACCCACGGAATCAGAATGGAACCTTCCGGATGGCCGACGAACATGTGCTCCATTTCACTGCGCACGTCGATGAATACTGCTTCGGGATTGGACTGCAGAAACGCGTGTGCTTCTTTCGGGGTCAGATGTTGCATGGTGATGCTCCTAAGACAATTGCCTGCCAGATACCTTCTCGCATGAGTGCGTGATGATAGTATCCGGCGCGGCAATTAGTCCAGCAGCCTGTCTTTGAGAGCAGACGAAGGTTCGTGCAACTAACCCTTGGCGAGGTCCTGCAGCTTCTTCGGCTGAATAACGTGTCCGTCCAGCCCGGCCTGTTTTGCATTGCCGCCATAAGCGACGGTCAGCAACTGCGAGTAGTACACCACCGGCATCGCCAGCTTGGTGCCGTGCTTCTTGTTGATCTCGGACTGGTAGATTTCGACGTTGGCTTGGCACAACTGGCAGGGCGTCACGATCATTTCTGCGCCGTGGTCGTAGGCCGATTCGACGATGTCGCGAATCTGCTTTTGCGACCTGTCCGGTTCGGAGAACGCCAGCGCGCCGCCGCAGCAGGTGACCTTCTGGTCGAACTTGGCAACCGGTTCGGCACCGACTGTCTCGATCATCTTGTCGAGGTATTGCGGATTCTCGAACGACTCTCCGGCAATGCCGAACGGACGGTTGGTCTGGCAGCCGACATAGCCGGCGATCTTCATGCCTTGCAGTTGCTTGACCACCGGTGCCTTCATCGCGTCGAAGCCGACGTCCTCAATCAGCACTTCGACCATGTGACGCGCCTTGACCGAGCCCTTGAAATTCAGGCCGACTTCCTTCAGCGCTTCATTGGTCTCGGACATCAGGGTGCCAGATTCATGCAGCCGCTCGGCGGTCTCGCGCGAAGCCAGCCAGCAGGCCGGGCAGCCCGACACCATGTCCTGGCCGGGCAGATGCTGTTCGGCCAGCGCGAGGTTGCGCGCGCTGATTGCCAGCCGTGGCAGTTCGCCACCTTCGGCATAGCCGATGGACGCGCCGCAGCAGTTCCAGTCGGGGATTTCGTTGAGCTGGATGCCCAGCTTGTCGCACATCACTCCGATGGAATTGAGGAAGTTCGACCCCGACGCACCCTTCTGCGAAGAGCATCCGGGGTAGAACGCATAATTTCTTTTGGCCATGATCTATCTCTCCTTCAGCCTCGCTCAGGAAGCGAAACCTTTCTTGCGGTCTTCGATTTCGCGTGCCTTGGCGACCATTTTCCGGATGGCAGCGCTGTCCTTGCATTTGTGCCCGCCCAGAATCTCCATGGGATTGAGCCGCTTGGCCTTCATCAGCGCGATGCCGACACCCTGCATCGCCATCGCGTTCTTGATGCCCTGGCCGAAGCCGTCCTTGAAGTACATCGCGAGCGAGAACTTGAGTTCGTTCACGCGGCCGGTCTTCACCAGGTTATCCCAGAACAGCTTGGCGATCACGCGGGTCGGCTGGCCCTTCGGCGCCATGCCGGTACGGTGGGCATAGTTCGCAAGGCCGTGCATGATGTGGGTAATCGGCAGCTTGCGCGGGCAGCGCACAATGCAGTTGTAGCAGGAGGTGCACATCCACATCGAGTCCGAGGTCAGCACTTCCTCGCGCTTGCCGGCGCGGATCATCATGAAGATTTCCTGCGGCGGGTGCGCCCAGGCGTTGCCCAACGGGCAGGAGCCCGCGCAGACGCCGCACTGCATGCACATCTTGACCCAGTGGCCTTCCTCGACACGTTCCTCGACTTCCTTCAGAAAGTCGTTGCGATACCGTGCCACCGCTGTTTGATTTTGTTCGCTCATGTTTCCGCCCCCTAGTTGAAGCCCTTCATGGGCGACATACCGATTTCCAGAATGCTCTTCACATAGTCGTTGATGTATTCGGCTACGCGCGCGTTGTCGGTAATGGCCACCTCATGGGTGATCACCCGTTCCGGCTCCAGCCCGAGCTGGCTGAGCGTGTCGCCAATCTTGCTCATGCGGTAATGCGCGAGTTCCGAGCCCTTGACGAAGTGGCACTGGTAGTCATCGCCCTTCTTGCAGCCCATCATCATCACGCCGTCATAGCCGGCATTGAGCGCGTCGGTAATCCAGATGGTATTCACCGAACCGAGGCAACGCACCGGAATGACGCGTACGAACGCGGAGTAAACGGTGCGCGACAGACCTGCCATGTCGAGCGCAGGGTAGGCATCGTTTTCGCAGGCCAGCACGAGGATGCGTGGCTTTTCCGAAAACTCGTCCGGCACGTCCACCGCCTTGAGCTGGTTGCCCACGGTGTCCACCGAATAATTCTCGAACGAAATCACGCGCACCGGGCAGGCACCCATGCAGGTGCCGCAGCGACGGCAGCGCTCTTCGTTGAACAGCGGGAAGCGGCGTTCGTCTTCATCGATCGCGCCGAACGGGCATTCCACCGTGCAGCGCTTGCACTGGGTGCAGCCTTCCAGACGCGCCTTCGGGAATGACAGGTCACCGGAGCGCGGATGCGCGGCGCGGCCAAGGCTGACGTTTTCCACCGCCTGGATCGCTTTCAGCGCGGCGCCGGTGGCGTCCTCGGTCGCCTGCAACATGTCCATCGGACGGCGTACCGGGCCTGCGGCATAGATGCCGGTGCGGCGCGTTTCGTACGGGAAGCAGATGAAATGCGAGTCGGCGAAGCCATGCTTGAACTGCGGCATGTCCGGGCCTTGCCGGTAACGCAGGTTCAGCACGGAAATCTTCTGCATATCGGCCTTGCGCTGCTTGGCATCCTCGGAACCGCCTTCGGCCTCGGTGACGACCTTGTTCCATGCTTCGAGATCGACGCCGGCGCTCGGCACCTGGCCAGTCGCGAGCACCACGAGGTCGGCATCCAGCGCGGTGTCCTCGTCCAAAATCACGTCCTTGAACTTCACCTTGCAGCCGGTCGCGTTGCTTTCAACACCGGCAACCCAGCCCTTGGTGAAGGTGACGCCCTTCTTTTGCGCACTGCGGTAAAAGTCCTCGCCCATGCCCGGCACGCGCAAGTCCTGATAGATCACAGCGGTGTCGATGTCGGGATTACGGTCCTTGAAATACATCGCCTGCTTGATGCTGGTCGCGCAGCAGTGGCCGGAACAGTAGGACAGATGTGTACCCTTGGAATCACGCTGGCCGGCGCACTGGATAAATGCGACCGATTTGACTTCCTTGCCATCGGCACGCTTGATCGGGCCGCCGGCAGCAGCCAACGCCAAGGCTTCCAGACCGGCTTGGTCGACCACATGCGCCTGACCGCCACCGAGTTCCGGCAGCTTGGCAATGTCGTAGGTGGTGAAACCGGTCGCCTGCACGATCGCACCGACGGTTTCTTCCGCCACCGCGCCGGATTCCTGTGCAATCTTCACGGCGAAGCGGCCCGGAGCGCCCGCGGTTTCGGCCACGGTCGCGTTCAGGTACACCTTGATCGCGGGATGCGCACTGACCTTGGCGGCAAGTGCGGCCGCGCCGGTATCCTGCGGCTCGGCATAATCGGACTTGAACGGTACGCGCTTCCAAAGTTTCGCGGCCCAGCCGCCGAGTTGTGCCTGCTTCTCGACCACCACCACCGGATAGCCGGCGTCCGCCGCTTCCAGTGCCGCGGTCAGGCCGGACATGCCGCCGCCGACCACCAGGATGCCCTTGCTTGATTCGGCCTTCACGTTGCCCTGCGGCAGCGTCATCTTCTTGAGTTCGGCGCAACCCATGCGCACGTAGTCGTCCGCCATTTCCTGGCGCACTTCATCGTGCTCGTCGCCTTCAGCGACTACCCACAGCACACCTTCGCGCAGGTTGGCGCGGCTCATCGCCACGTTCGGGAAGTTGAACGCTTCGGTCTTGGCACGGCGCGAGCACGCCGCGATGCAAACGTGCGTGACGGCTTCGTTCGCGATGTCATCGCGAATCATCTGCACGCCTTCGGCGTTGCACAGGAACGGGTGGCTCTTGACCACCTGCATCTTGCCTTCCTTCTGCGCGATTTTTTCCAGAGTCTTGATGTCCAACTTGTCGCCGAGGCCACAACCGGAACAAATGTATGCAGCAAACTTGTTGTCAGCCATCTCTTAACCCTCCACCGTGGCCGTTTTGTGTATTACC
Organism: Gallionella sp.; assembly: GCA_035702405.1. Lineage (GTDB taxonomy): Bacteria > Pseudomonadota > Gammaproteobacteria > Burkholderiales > Gallionellaceae > Gallionella. Next base: position 15,664 of record DASSQR010000031.1, read on the forward strand.
TTGACCGCCCGCAATGCCGCGGCGGTGGCACTTTGCACCGCACGGTTCACGTCGAGCGGGCTGGTCGCGGCACCGGCGCCGAACATGCCTTCGTCCTGCGACCCTTCGATGAAGCCGGACGAGTCGCACAACACATCTGCCGGCAACTTGATGCCATTGGCTTCCGGCTCCATGCCGACTGCCAGCACGACCAAGTCATGCGGCGTGGCATAGCGGTGATAGCCCGCGGTATCGACGCCATGCAGCACCGGGTTGCCGTCCTGGTCCTCGGTAATGCGCGCCACCTTGGACTTGATGAAGCTCACGGTCGAGTCGTTCCAGACGTTGGCGTAGAAATCCTCGAAACGGTCAATTGCGCGGATGTCGATGTAATACACGGTCGACTTGCCCGCATCGCCGAATGCTTCGCGCACATATTGCGTCTGCTTCAGCGACGCCATGCAGCAGATGCGCGAGCAGTGGCGCAGATGGTTTTCGTCGCGCGAACCGGCACACTGGATGAATGCGACGTTCTTCGCTTCCTTGCCGTCGGACGGACGCAGCAGCTTGCCGCCGGTCGGACCGTGCGGGTCGGCCAAGCGCTCGAATTCGAGGCTGGTGATGACGTTGGCGAAGCGACCGTAGCCGTAGGGCTGAATCTTCGCCGCATCGTAGGGCTTCCAGCCGGTCGCCCAGACCACGGCGCCGACGTTGAGCTCGAGGGTTTCTTCCTGCATGCCGAGGTCGACTGCATCGAACTTGCACGCCGTCTTGGCCTTCTCGCCTTCGGACGTGCCAACGATGGAAGGATCGATTACATAACGCTGCGGATAGGCCATCGCATGCGGCAGATAGGCCGCCTTGGTCTTGTTCAGGCCATATTCGTAAGGGTTGGCGATTTCAGCGCTGACCGCGTTGCCGCATTCGCCGCAGGCGGTGCAGTTCTCGTTGACATAGCGCGGTTTCACCTTCAGCGTCACGGCGTAGTTGCCGCGCTGCCCGGTCACGTTGACGACTTCCGCCATCGTGATCACGCGCAGGTTACGGTTGCCCTTCAGCCGGCGCAGGTTGATTTCCAGACCGCAGGTCGGGTGGCACATTTTGGGGAAATAGCGGTAAAGCAGCGCGGTACGCCCGCCCAGTGTGGCGTTGCGCTCGACCAGGAGCACCTGTTTGCCGCATTCGGCGGCCTCCAGTGCCGCCGTCATGCCGCCTATGCCGCCGCCCACGACCAGGATGGTCTGGTTGGTTGCGATTGAAGACGTCACTCGAACCTCCGTTGATGATGATTGCTGTAGGTAACCGGATACATGTCACTGCTCCAGGGTATGAATCTCGAATGTCATTTCGGCCAGATCGCCCAGGATCCAGGTGAAGGCCTCGGGCGCCTTGGGCGCGCCAATGCCTGATACCGAGCCGGGATTGACCAGCCAGGTCTGCCCGCCCTTGATATTGGGCTGCCGGATGATTTCTGCGATGTGGCTGTGGCCGCAGCAAACCAGGTCGTAATCGCCGGTGCAGGCCATGCCACGGCCATAATGAGGGTAATGGGTTACAAAAATGCGCCGGCCGCCGAGTTCCAGCTCCGCGTCTGCGCCATGATAGGTAAGTATTCCGTCTGATTTGGCCATCATCCGACACAGGGTCATCTGATCGCCGATATTGTTGCCGTGCACCACGTGGAGTGGAATGCCCAGCTTGAGGGAAGAACGCAGCGTATTCGCACCGATCAGGTCACCGCAATGAATCACTGCCTGGGCACCCTTTGCCTGCGCCTGGGCAATTACCGCGGAAAGCGGCTCTGCACGATCATGACTGTCGGAGATAATGCAGATCTTCATTTGGTATTGATTCGTTTCACAAAACTTCGGCCTGACTTTACGGTCCACCTGCGTGCCTGCTATTAGGCCTAGCTGGTGGGGTTTTTGCTATAACCATAAAGGGGGGTGGGTCGTATAACCCTGATGGGGGCATGCGCTCGTTTAACCCCATATCCATATTGACAGGTCAAAGAAATTAGCCAAAACTTTGTCCCCGTATATCAGAAAAATTGAAAGTTATAATGTTAATTATTACTCCATTTTCTCTCTGATTAAACCAATCTGACAGCAAACCGGAACCGACGTGGCGCACAAAAAAAGCAGCTCTGACAGTCATGACCGCACGCACCCAACGCGGCAGGGAAATGCATTTGCCGCGGGAAGGCCGCACGAGGCCGCCACATCGACGGCGCGCAATGATCTGATCAACCACTCCCGTTTGTGGGAACTGCGCGCCCTGCTGGATGAGTATCTGACCACGATTGCCGGCGCGCTGAGCGCCAATGCCGGATTTATCCAGCTGCTGTCGCCGCAATCCCCGGCGCCGCAAGTCATCAGCTCCATCGGTTTGTCGTCCGAATTCCTGCAGGATGAACACTGCATCGAACTGACCTGCGCCACCAGCAACGTGCAGCAGCTGGGCGATAGTGTGCGCTCCTTTGATGTCAGCCGGTGCAAGGCGCAACTGGAGCATTGTTCCTTCGGCGAACAATTCAAATCCGCGGTGTCCGCCCCGCTCTATGGTCCCGACGCGTCAGGTTCCTCCATCGGCACCATTACCTTGTTCTTCTACGCCCAGCCGCAGGCCGGGAAGCTTCTGCTGGAAACGCTTGCGTCGTTTGCCAAGCTTATCGCCGCAGCGGTCGAGCACAACAAATTGAACCGCGAAAACCGGCGCGCCGAAATCATCGCCGAGCGCCAGTCCATCGCCAATGAAATCCACGACTCGCTGGCGCCGACCCTGATGTATGCGCGGATGCGCACTAATTTGCTGATCGAGGCGATCAACTCCAATGACGAAACGTTGGCGGCCGAGTACGCGCATGACCTGGACGAGACCCTGGAAAACAGCCAGAAAATGGTGCGTCAGTTGATTACCGATTTTCGCTGCGATATCGATCCCGCTGGCCTCCAGCATGCCCTGCAAGAATTGGCCAAGCAGTTTCGCGAGCAAAACAAGATCGCGCTCGACTACACCAACAACGTGGCCGATATCGATCTGCCGCTGGAACACGAATATCAGGTTTACTACATTGTGCGTGAAGCACTGTCCAATATCGCGACCCATTCGGGCGCCACGCATGCCCGCCTGAATATCGACTCGATCAATGGGAACTATGTGTTCACGATCGAGGACAATGGTCGCGGGGGGTACACTTTTACCCCGATTGAGGGACACTATGGCATGATGATCATGCGAGAGCGGGCAGCGAAAATCGGTGGCGAAATCAGAATTGAAAGTACGGAAGGGTTGGGGACTTTGGTGCAGTTATTCTTTCCATATTCTGCCGCACGGGCCGGGGGCGAATAGATGAGCGACAAATTGAAAGTTGTCATCGTCGACGACCAGAACCTGTGCCGCTGCGGCTTAAGCGAGCTGCTCGGACGCTGCTACGACATCAGCGTGGTTGGCACCACCGGCACGATCGAAGGATTGCGGGTGCTGCTGCGCGAACAACCCGATCTTTTGATCATGGACCTGCGCATGAAACCCATCGACGGGCTAACCCTGCTCGGGCAGCTGCGCAAGGAAGGCTGCACCACCCCGGTCGTGATGCTGACCATGAGCGATTCGGAAGCCGACCTGACCAATGCGATCCGCGCCGGCGTGCGGGGTTATCTGCTCAAGGACATGGCTCCAGACGATGTAGTCGATGCCATTCGCCGCGTCGCGGCGGGGGAATTTGTCGTCGCACCGGCGATGACCATCAAGATGATCGACATGTTGCGCGGTGAACAGCAAGGCCAGGAAGTCAAGAATCCGTTGAAACTGCTGACCGATCGCGAGCGCGAAATCCTGCAGCTGCTATCGCGAGGGGAAAGCAACAAGAGTATCGCGAGCACGCTCTCGATCAGTTATGACACGGTGAAACAGCACGTCCGGCATATTCTGACGAAGCTTAACCTGTCCTCGCGGGTCAAGGCCGCCGTGTTATATACGGAAATGCAAGGGAACGAAGACAATACCCAGCACCCTTGAAGACACGGCGTCGGAACAAACGAAAAAATATCATAAGAATTGCGTACATATCATAATATTGCGCAGTAAAAGTAGCGGCAAGCTAATTTATCAACAAAAGGAGAGTGAAGCATGGCACATATCGTAATCATGGGCGCAGGCATCGGCGGCATGCCGGCCGCCTACGAAATGCAGGAAAAAATTCGCAAGGGTGACAAGGTCACGGTTATTTCGAATAGTGAGAATTTCCACTTTGTTCCATCCAATCCCTGGATTGGCGTGAAATGGCGCGAGCGCAAGGACATCGAGTTTCCGGCGCGCTCCTATCTGGAAAAGAAGGGTATCGGCTTCATCTCGACCGGCGTCAAGCGCGTGCATCCGGAAAAGAACGAACTGGAACTGAATGACGGACAAATCGTCAGCTATGACTACCTGATCATCGCCACCGGCCCGAAGCTGGCTTTCGAAGAAGTGGAAGGCCTCGGCCCGCATGGCGGTCATACTTATTCCGTGTGCCATGTCGATCACGCGATGAAGTCGCATGATGAATGGGAAGATTTCTGCAAGAATCCCGGCCCGATCGTGGTCGGCGCCGTGCAGGGTGCATCCTGCTTCGGGCCCGCTTATGAATACGCCTTCATCATGGAAACCGACTTGCGCCGCCGCAAGATCCGCAACAAGGTGCCGATGACCTTCGTGACTGCCGAACCATATATCGGCCACTTGGGCCTGGGCGGCGTGGGCGACTCCAAGGGCATCCTGGAATCGGCGATGCGCGACAAACACATCAAGTTTATCTGCAACGCCAAGGTCACCAAGATCGAAGCGGGCAAGATGTACGTCACCGAATTCGACGAAATGGGCATGGAAAAGCGTCAGCACGAGCTGCCCTTCAACTACAGCATGATGCTGCCGGCCTTCAAGGGCGTAGACGCGGTGTTCGGCATCGAAGGCCTGACCCAGGCGCGCGGCTTCATTATCGTCGACAAGCATCAGCGCAATCCCAAGTACAAGAACATTTTCGCCGTGGGCGTCTGCGTGGCGATCCCGCCGGTCGAAGCAACTCCTGTTCCGACCGGCACGCCGAAGACCGGTTACATGATCGAATCCATGGTGACCGCCACCGTGCACAACATTGCCGCCGAACTGAACGGTGAACCCGCAGATACCGAAGCGACCTGGAATGCCGTATGTCTGGCCGACCTCGGCGAAACCGGTGTCGCGTTCGTTGCCATGCCGCAAATCCCGCCGCGCAACGTGAACTGGTTCTCGGAAGGCAAGTGGGTACACGTTGCCAAGATCGCGTTCGAAAAATACTTCATCCGCAAGATGAAGAAGGGCAGCTCCGAACCGTTCTACGAGAAGAGCATTCTCAAGATGCTGGGTATTGAAAAGCTGAAGTAAAATTCATTTGGTGCCGGTGCGCAACGCACCGGCACCAAATGAAAGGCCCCGACTTGTCGGGGCCTTCTGTTTCTGGATTCAGAAATCGATTTAGTCAGAGTCAAGATCCTGTGTAAATCAATCGAGTCTGACCCCATTGATTTTCTATTGTCGCCTGCCGGTTCAACCGAGTCTGACCCTATCGATCTTCCAAATTCCGGCGCCCTCCCTTCAGAAACTATTCGTCGCCCTTGTACAATCGTGAACAAATATCATCAAGTTGTATTAACTCCATATTGTTTGCATTTATAAAATCTTGATACCGCTTGTCCAAGCTGCCACTAGTTAGCCCACCTTCTGCTATTTCATAACTAGGTATCTTATCGCAATACTGCATAATAACTGTGTATGCCGAATCTCTGTTTCCTTTCACAGGGAATCCAACGAAAATATACTTCTTGTTTCCTTTCCCAATAATCGAGGCCACATAAGCATTCTGATAAACAGGACCGCCCACTCGTCTATTGTCATCTTCGAAGCGCGGCAACAACTTTAACTGGACATATCCCAATTCAGCGATAAGCTTCGTCGGTATAGGAAATACAAGGTTTGATTTTGTGACGCCGATCTCCTCTGCCGAGGCCTCTACTACTAAACAACTTAGCAACAACATGGTTAGTCTGATAATCATGGTTTGCATAATTCAAAAATATTCCAATAAATGGCCTGCTTTAAGCCGCAATTGCGCCTACATGTAAACATGCCAGTGGGGGAGTGACGAACCCCAGCATCATCAGACGCTCCGAAACGCTGGGGTTCGCTGGCTCACCCCAGCCTACGTGTTAATATATCTAAAATAGTTCCACGACCTACAATCAATTCTCCTTCAAGCAAGTCAAAGGACATACCAACAGAAATTGGAGATGGGAAAGGCCAATCCCACGCAATTCGAATGATTGCCCTACCCTCATCATCTGGTGGAAGGGGATCAGGCACAACAGAGTCGAAATTACATAAGGCTTTTGAGCCGGCCACCATAAGGGTTGGGCGATAGCCAGATCGAACTGGCCTCGCTTTCCCAGAAAATCTGACATTAGCCTCAAAAATTTGTCTCACAGTTTTGTCACCTCACTATTTTATCCCGTTGTGCACGGCGTCGTGCATTAAGCTTAGTGAGGCAAGAATCAATGGAGCAGACTCGATTGATCTCAAGGTTCGTCGCAAATCTAAAGGTAAAAGATGGCAACAGGGGACAAACCACGGTTGTGATCTGTCCCCTATCAGAATCAGGCTGGTGGCCAGCCTCAACTATCCGGTCAATGACCGGGAGCACTTAATGATACTTGCGGCTCAGTTCATGCACCGCCGTAACCAGCGCCGCAACGTGTTCCGGATTGGTATGCTGCGAGATGCCGTGGCCAAGATTAAACACGTGGCCGCTGCCGAAGCCGTAGCTGCTCAGCACTTTCTCCACTTCGGCGGTGATCGCGTCGGGCGACGCGAACAGCACGGCTGGATCGAGGTTGCCTTGCAGGGCGACCTGGTCGCCCACCTTTTGCCGCGCAACGCCGATGTCGATGGTCCAGTCCAGACCGATTGCATCGCAGCCGGTATCGGCGATGCTTTCAATCCACAGGCCACCGCCCTTGGTGAACACGATCGACGGAATGCGTACGCCGTCCTTTTCCTTGGTCAGACCGGCCACGATGCGCTGAATGTAGGGCAGCGAGAATTCGTGGTAAGCCGCATGTGACAGTACGCCGCCCCAGGAATCGAAGATCATCACGGCTTGGGCACCCGCTTCGATTTGCGCATTCAGATACGCGATCACCGCCTGGGTGGTGATCTCGAGAACGTGGTGCATCAACTTGGGTTCGTTGTACATCAAGGTCTTCACCTTGGCGTAATCGTCGCTGCTGCCGCCCTCGACCATGTAGCAGGACAGCGTGAACGGGCTGCCGGAAAAACCGATCAGCGGCACGCGGCCATCCAGCGCCTTGCGAATCTGCGTCACGGCATCGGTGACATAGCGCAGGTCCGTACCGATATCCGGCACACGCAGCGCCTTGATCGCAGCTTCGTCTTTCAGCGGACGCTCAAACTTCGGTCCTTCGCCCTCGGAGAAGTACAGTCCCAGTCCCATCGCGTCGGGCACGGTCAGAATGTCTGAGAACAGGATCGCCGCATCCAGCGGATAGCGGTCGATCGGCTGCAGCGTGACCTCGGTCGCAAAGTCCGGACTCTTGCACAGCCCCATGAAACTGCCGGCGCGTTTGCGCGTTGCGCGGTATTCCGGCAGGAAACGGCCGGCCTGGCGCATCATCCACAGCGGGGTGTATTCGGTAGGTTGGCGCAACAGTGCGCGCAGGAAGGTGTCGTTCTTGAGTTTGAAATTCATGGTCAGCCTATCAAAATAAATCTACCGAATACGCAGGCACGCTCAGACTGCAACCGCGTCGTCTGCGAATATTCACATCGTTAGCGTGGCAACACCGACGAGCCCGTCAGGAACTCGTCCACTGCCCGCGCACACTGGCGTCCTTCCCGAATCGCCCATACCACCAGGGACTGGCCGCGGCGCATGTCGCCGGCGGCAAACACCTTGTCCACGCTGGTGCGATAGTGTTCCGTGTCGGCCTTGGCATTGCCGCGCGCATCCTTGTCGATGCCGAAGGCATCCAGCACTTTCTGCACCGGGCTCACAAAGCCCATGGCGAGCAACACCAAGTCGGCCTTGAGTTCGAACTCGCTGCCCGCGATTTCGCTCATCTTGCCGTCCTTCCATTCGACGCGCACCACACGCAGTTTCTCCACTTTGCCGTTGCTGCCGACGAATTCCTTGGTCGCCACCGCCCAGTCGCGCTGGCAGCCTTCCTCATGCGAACTCGAGGTGCGCAGCTTGATCGGCCAGTTCGGCCAGGTCAGCGGACGATTTTCCTGCTCGGGCGGGCGCGGCATCAGTTCGAGCTGGGTCACCGACGCGGCGCCCTGCCGGTTCGAGGTGCCCACGCAATCGGAACCGGTATCGCCGCCGCCGATCACTACGACATGCTTGCCGGTCGCCGTAATCTGGTCCGCCACCGCATCGCCGCCGTTGACGCGATTCTGCTGCGTCAGGAATTGCATAGCATTGTAAATGCCGCTGAATTCGCGGCCCGGCGCGGTCAGGTCACGTGGAGTTTCCGAACCGCCGGCCAGCACCACCGCATCGAACTCCGCCAGCAATGCTTCCGGGGAGATGGTTTGCGTGGCCAAGTTGGTCGCGCCGATGTCGCGGTCCTTGCCGATGAACACGCCGGTGCGGAAGGTCACGCCTTCGGCCTGCATCTGTTCCACGCGCCGGTCGATATGCGACTTCTCGAACTTGAAATCGGGAATACCGTAACGCAGTAACCCGCCGATCCAAGTATTCTTTTCAAACACGGTCACCTCGTGCCCAGCGCGCGCCAACTGTTGCGCTGCGGCCAAGCCGGCTGGACCGGAACCAACTACTGCAACTTTCTTTCCGGTCTTGCTGGCGGACGGCTGCGGCACGACCCAACCGTGATCCCAGCCATAATCGATGATCGCATGTTCAATAGACTTGATGCCGACTGCGTCGTTATTGATATTGAGCGTACATGCGGCTTCGCATGGTGCCGGGCAAATGCGGCCGGTGAATTCTGGGAAATTGTTGGTGGAGTGCAACACATCCAGCGCCTCGCGCCAGTTACCGCGATACACCAGATCGTTCCAGTCCGGAATGATATTGTGGATCGGACAGCCGCTGGTGCAGAACGGGATGCCGCAATCCATGCAGCGCGCGCCCTGAATCTGAGCCTGATCGTCGCTCAGATGCAGCACGAACTCGCTGTAATTCTTGAGCCGCATCTCCACCGGCAGACTTTCTTCGCTCAGCCGGCGATATTCCATAAACCCGGTTGGCTTGCCCATTATGCCACCTCCTCCAATACATTCTTGCTTGCAGCCTGTTGCGCCGCAATCTCCTGCAACGCACGCCGGTATTCCGTCGGCATTACCTTGACAAACTTCGGCAGGTAGGCTGGCCAGTTATCGAGAATCTGTCGCGCACGCGGGCTATTGGTATAGCGCAGATGTTTTTCGACCTGCTCACGCAACACGTGCTCATCGGCCCGGTTGAGGTGGTTGAAATGGACGCGGCCATGCAAGTCCGGTTCCACCTCATCCCGCTCCAGCAGTCCGACTTCGGCCGGCACCGGTTCCAGTTCCACCATCGCCTGGTTGCAGCGTTGATCAAACGTGCCGTCTTCATCCAGCACGTAGGCGACACCGCCCGACATGCCCGCCGCGAAGTTTCGGCCGGTCTGCCCGAGCACGATCACCATGCCGCCGGTCATGTATTCGCAGCCATGGTCGCCAACGCCTTCCACGACCGCAATCGCGCCCGAGTTGCGCACCGCAAAACGTTCACCGGCCACGCCGCTGAAATAACATTCGCCCGAAGTTGCGCCGTACATCACGGTGTTGCCGACGATGATATTCTCCTGCGTCACCAGCTTGGCATCGGCGGGCGGCAGAATCGCGATGCGTCCGCCGCACAGCCCCTTGCCCACATAGTCGTTGCCTTCGCCGCGCAGTTCGAACGAGATGCCGTGTGCGAGGAAGGCACCGAAACTCTGGCCGGCCGTCCCGGTGAACTTCACCGCAATCGTGTCGGCCGGCAGACCGGCCTGGCCGTAACGCTTGGCGACTTCGTGCGACAGCATGGTGCCGACGGTGCGGTTGACATTCTTGATCCGGCTCTCGATCACGACCGGCTGCTGGTTATTCAACGCGGTTTGCGCCTGTTTAATCAGCTGATTGTCGAGCGCTTTCGCCAGTTCGTGATCCTGCGACTGCGCATGGCGTCGCGCGACCGCCGCATCGATTTGCGGCTGATGGAACACTTTGGAGAAATCCAGTCCCTGCGCCTTCCAGTGCGCAATGCCGTGGCGCATATCGAGCAGGTCGCTTCGACCAATCAGGTCCTCGATCTTGCGCACGCCCATCTGCGCCATCAGTTCGCGCAGTTCTTCGGCGACAAAGAAGAAGTAGTTCACCACATGTTCCGGCTGGCCGGTAAATTTCTTGCGTAATTCCGGATCCTGGGTCGCCACGCCCACCGGGCAAGTATTGAGGTGGCACTTGCGCATCATGATGCAGCCTTCCACCACCAGCGGCGCGGTCGCAAAACCGAACTCGTCGGCGCCGAGCAGCGCGCCGATCAGCACGTCACGGCCAGTCTTGATCTGGCCATCTACCTGCAGCGCCACACGTCCGCGCAACTGGTTCAGCACCAGAGTCTGCTGCGCTTCTGCGAGGCCCAGTTCCCACGGGGTGCCCGCGTGCTTGATCGAGGAGATCGGGGATGCACCGGTACCGCCGTCAAAGCCGGAAATCACGATGTGATCGGCCTTGGCCTTGGATACACCGGCCGCAACCGTGCCTACGCCAGCCTCGGACACCAGCTTGACCGAAATCGATGCCGCCGGATTGGCGTTTTTCAGGTCATGGATCAGCTGCGCCAGATCTTCAATGGAATAGATATCGTGATGCGGCGGTGGCGAAATCAGCCCTACGCCAGGCACGGAGAAGCGCAGCTTGGCAATGTACTCGGTCACCTTGTGACCGGGCAACTGTCCCCCCTCGCCGGGCTTGGCACCTTGCGCCATCTTGATCTGGATCTGGTCGGCGCTGGCCAAATATTCGGCTGTAACGCCAAAACGCGCCGAAGCCACCTGTTTGATGCTCGAACGCAGCGAGTCGCCGGCCTTGAGCACGCGGTCGCTTTCAATACGGTTCTTGCCGATGATGTCGGAGAGCAGCTCGCCTCCCTTGATCTCGCGGAAGCGAGTCGCATCCTCGCCACCTTCACCGGTGTTGGACTTGCCGCCGATGCGGTTCATCGCGAGCGCCAACGTGGTGTGCGCCTCGGTGGAAATGGAGCCGAGCGACATCGCGCCGGTGACAAAGCGTTTGACGATTTCCTTGGCCGGTTCCACCTCGTCCAGAGGCACCGGTGCGCCAACCGGGTGGACTTCGAACAGGCCGCGCAGTGTCTTCAGGCGCGTGCCCTGCTCGTTGATGAGCTTGGCGTATTCCTTGTACGTCGCAAAATTATTGGTACGCGTCGAATGCTGCAATTTCGCGATGGAATCGGGCGTCCACATGTGTTCTTCGCCGCGCACGCGCCAGGCGTATTCACCGCCCGCTTCCAGCGCATTGGCCAGCACCGGATCATTGCCGAAGGCGCCGCGATGCGTGCGCAAGGCTTCTTCTGCTACTTCACGCAGGCCGATGCCCTCGACTTGGGTTGCCGTGCCGGTGAAATACTCGGCAACGAAGGCAGCATTCAGGCCGACGGCTTCGAAAATCTGCGCGCCGCAATAGGACTGGTAGGTGGAAATGCCCATCTTGGACATTACCTTCATCAGCCCCTTGTTGATCGCCTTGATGAAGCGCTTTTTCGCGTCCTTAGCGGTCAGGTTGGCGGGCAGGTTCAATGCCATGATGGTTTCGTAAGCCAGCCACGGGCAGACTGCTTCTGCACCATAGCCGGCGAGCAGGGCGAAGTGATGCACTTCGCGCGCCGAGCCGGTATCTACCACCAGGCCGGTGCTGGTGCGGAGTCCCGTCCGGACCAGGTGGTGATGCACCTTGGCGCAGGCCACCAGCGCGGGAACCGCCACGCGCTCAGCCGACATTGCACGATCCGACAGGATCAATACGTTATAACCATCGGCAACCGCCTTTTCAGCCGCGGCACACAGCGCCTGGATGGCAGCTTCCGCTCCCGCCGCGCCTTGTGCGGCCGGATAGGTGATATCCAGCGTCAGGGAGCGATAACGACCTTCGGTGAGCTGGTCGATGTTGCGCAACTTCGCAATGTCGTCGTTCGACAGCACCGGCTGATGCACTTCCAGGCGCAACGGCGGGTTGGTTTCGTCGATACCGAGCAGGTTGGGTTTCGGACCGATGAACGAGGTCAGCGACATCACGATCTCTTCGCGGATCGGGTCGATCGGCGGGTTGGTCACCTGCGCGAACAGTTGCTGGAAATAATCGTAGAACGTGCGATTCTTGTTCGACAAGACCGCCAGCGCGGCATCGGTACCCATCGAGCCGGTTGGTTCCTCGCCGGCGTTGGCCATCGGCGCCAGGATGAACTTGACGTCTTCCTGCGAGTAACCGAAAGCTTGCTGGGTATCGAGCAGGGAAGCATTGAGCTGCGTCTCCACTTGGGCTGCCGGAAGATCGCCGAGGAAATAGCGGGATTGCTCGATCCACTGGCGATACGGCTTGGCGGTGGCGAGCTGCGCTTTCAGCTCGGCATCGTCGATGATGCGGCCGGCCGCCATGTCGATGAGGAACATCTTGCCCGGCTGCAGCCGCCATTTCTTGACGATCTTGTGCTGCGGAATATCCAGCACGCCCATTTCGGATGCCATCAACACCATGTCATCGTCAGTGATCAGATAGCGTGCGGGTCGCAAACCGTTGCGATCCAGCGTCGCGCCGATCATGCGCCCGTCGGTGAAAGCTACCGCTGCGGGGCCATCCCACGGCTCCATCAGGGCGGCGTGGTATTCGTAAAAGGCGCGGCGCTCTTCGCTCATCAATGGATTGCCCGCCCAGGCTTCCGGGATCAGCAGCATCATCGCATGCGGCAACGAATAGCCGCCCGCCACCAGCAGTTCCAGCGCGTTGTCGAAACAGGCCGAGTCGGACTGCCCTTCGACGATCAGCGGCCAGAGCTTTTCCAGGTCTTCGCCGAGCAGCTTCGAGGACATCGCCGCGTGGCGCGCCGCCATCCAGTTCACATTACCACGGACCGTATTGATTTCGCCGTTGTGGGCGATCATGCGGAACGGATGGGCCAGGTCCCAGGTCGGGAAGGTGTTGGTGGAGAAACGTTGATGCACCAGCGCGAGTGCGCTGACCACGCTGGCATCCTGAAGATCAAGATAGTAAGTACCGACTTGATCGGCCAGCAGCATACCCTTGTAGACAATCGTGCGTGAAGACAGCGAGGGAATGTAGAACCCTTTGCCCTGCCCGTTCGCCAAGCTGCGCACGGCGTGTTCCGCAGTCTTGCGGATCACGAACAGTTTGCGCTCGAAGGCATCGGCATCGGCGCAATTGGCGCCGCGGGCGACAAATACCTGACGCACTACTGGTTCAACTTTTTTGACGCTTTCCCCGAGGCCAGTGCTATCCACCGGCACATCGCGCCAACCCAGCAATTGCTGCCCCTCGGCTGCAATCTTCGCCGCGATGGCCTGTTCACAGGCGGCGCGCGCAGCCGGATCGCGCGGCAAAAACAGCATACCCACGCCATAACTGCCACTTGCCGGCAACTCCACCCCCTGTGCCGCGCACTGTGCGCGCAGGAAGGCATCGGGAATCTGCAACAAAATTCCTGCGCCATCGCCGGCCAGAGGATCGGCGCCGACGGCGCCGCGGTGGGTCAGGTTTTCCAGAATCTGCAAGCCTTGGCGCACCATGTCATGGCTTTTCTGCCCCTTGATATGGGCGACAAACCCCACCCCACAGGCATCGCGCTCGTAGCGCGGGTCATACAAACCTTGCGTCATCGGCAAAGAAGAGTTGCTCACAGTGTTCCCCACTATTAATCGTAAAGCCCAATTTTTAAAGCAAAAAAATGACGACACACGTCGCCACTACAAATACAAAAGCGAAAGGGCGGGAATCTTACCTTGTCTCGGGCTGATGGGCAACCGCATCAAGCGGCGGGTCTTTGGCAGGCTGTTGAATTTAATAATAAGTATACGCTTTCCTGCGGGCAGGCTGCCCGACGGCCGTTGGTAAGCGAGGGCACCGAATGGATTACCATATATCCCGCGCACGGCACGCAGTCACTTAGGCCATGCTATTTGCGGCAGGACGGTCAGAAGACCGCGGACACCTCTTCCACCGCGAAAATTCGGCGATGCTCGCGAATGGCGTAACGGTCGGTCATTCCTGCAATATAGTCCGCCACTGCACGGGCGCGATCCTGCCCGGCCTGGCGCTGGAATTGTGGCGGCAACAAACGGCTATCGTCCATGAAGACGCCAAACAGGTCACTGATGACGCGCTGCGCCTTGGTAGTCATGCGCATCACGCGGTAGTGGCGATATAGATGAGCGTGCAGAAATTTCTTGAGGATGCGCTGCTGCTCATTCATTTCCGCACTAAAGGCGATCAGGGCCGGCGCATTGCGCACATCTTCCAAGGTGCCCAGCCCCTGTCGGGTGATATTTACCTCGCTTTGCCGGATCAAATCCGACACCAGCGTACCGATCATGCGGCGAACGGTTTCGTGCACCACGCGCCGTTCGTTCAGCCCGGGATAGTCGCGCTGCACCTCGCCCAGATGCTGCGCGACCAGCGGTACCGCGGCGAACTGTTCCAGCGTGAGCAGCCCCGAGCGCAGGCCGTCATCCACGTCATGATTGTTGTAGGCAATCTCATCCGCAAGATTGGTGATTTGAGCTTCCAGAGACGGTCGCCGGTTATTGAGAAAGCGTGCGCCGACCTCGCCCAGCTGTTCCGCGTGCTCCGGCGAACAATGTTTCAGTATGCCCTCGCGGGTTTCAAAGCATAGATTCAAGCCGTCAAAGGCCGGGTAACGTTCCTCCAGCACATCGACCACGCGCAGCGACTGCAGATTATGCTCGAAGCCGCCGTAGGCTTTCATGCACTGGTTCAGCGCATCCTGGCCGGCGTGACCGAACGGGGTATGGCCAAGGTCATGCGCCAGCGCAATGGCCTCGGCGAGGTCTTCATTCAGGCGCAGCCGGCGGGCAATCGAACGCGCGATCTGGGCCACCTCGATGCTGTGGGTCAGGCGGGTACGAAACAGGTCGCCTTCGTGATTCACAAATACCTGGGTCTTGTACTCGAGGCGCCGAAAAGCACTGGAATGGATGATGCGATCACGGTCACGCTGGAATTCGCTGCGGTCACGCGGCGGCGCTTCCGAAACGGTGCGGCCGCGCGAGTTGGCCTCGCTGACCGCATAGCGCGCAAGTTCAGCCATGCGTACACGCCATCAGGGTTTTCTCCAGCAGTGCGGGCGGAACATCGCCGAACACGACAGCCCGACCGAGCTGCCGGAGCAGCACGAAACGGATCTTTCCGCCCTCCACTTTTTTGTCCAGCCCCATGAATTCGAGGTATTTTTCCACTCCGAGCTTCGGCCCGACGACCGGCAGGCTGGCGCGTTCAAACAGGTTGCGAACCCGCGCGACCTCATCGGTGTTAATCCAGCCCAGGCGCTGGGACAAGTCTGCCGCCATGACCGTCCCGGCCGCTACGGCTTCGCCGTGCAGCCAATTGCCGTAGCCCATCCCCGACTCGATCGCATGACCAAAGGTGTGCCCCAGATTAAGCAAGGCGCGCTCGCCGCTTTCGCGCTCATCTGCTGCAACCACTTCTGCCTTGTTCTGGCAGCTCCGTGCGATTGCATACTGCAGGGCAGCCGTATCGCGCGCGAGCAACCGGTCGATGTTCTGCTCCAGCCACTCCAGGAAGGGCAGATCGCGAATCAGGCCATATTTGATGACCTCGGCCAGCCCTGCCGACAATTCGTTGTCAGGCAGAGTATTCAGGGTAGCGGTATCGGCCAGCACCAGCTGCGGTTGATAAAACGCGCCGATCATGTTCTTGCCGAGCGGATGATTGATGCCGGTCTTGCCGCCGACCGACGAGTCCACTTGCGCCAGAAGGGTGGTCGGGATCTGGATGAACGGCACCCCGCGCAAGTAGGTTGCAGCGGCAAAGCCGGTCATGTCGCCAATGACGCCGCCGCCCAGCGCAATCAGCGGAGTGTTGCGCTCGCAACGGGCGGTCAGCAGGGCATCATAGATCATGTTAAGGGTATCGGAATTCTTGTATTCCTCGCCGTCCGGCAGGATTACCGGAACACTGCTGACTTCAAGCTGTCGCAATGTCTGCTGCAACTGCTCCAGGTAAAGCGGCGCTACCGTCGTATTGGTGATGATGGCAGCGCGTTTGCGCGGCAGAAACGGCCGCAGTAATTCCGCCTGGCCGAGCAGGCCGCTGCCGATGTGAATCGGATAGCTGCGCTCTCCCAAGCCGACTGTCAATGTTTGCATGATATTTCCGGTTAACTTGATAGATTATTTCTTTTGAACGCTTCGATTTCGCTCGCCACTTGCAACATCAGGGCATTAACACTTTGTTTGCCGCTCTGCACCACAATGTCCGCGACCTGCCGATACAATGGATCACGCTGCTGGAACAGCTCGGCCAGCTTGGCGCGCGCATCGCCATTCTGTAGCAGGGGGCGGTTACGATCGTTGCGCGTGCGCAGCCATAAATCGTGAACGCTTGCCTTGAGGTAAATGACAATGCCATTCTGATGTAACAATTCACGATTTTGGGACAGCAACACAGCACCCCCACCCGTAGCCAGAACCTGGTTATCGCCTCCTACCAGCGAGCTGATAGCCGCAGTCTCGCGCTGACGAAATCCGGCCTCGCCCTCGACGTCAAAAATGTGCGGGATCGTTACGCCCGTGCGTTTCTGAATTTCCTCGTCGCTATCCACAAACACTTTGCCCAAATGTTTGGCCAGAGCTCGCCCAATTGTGGTTTTCCCGGAGCCCATCATTCCCACCAGAATCAGATTGCCGGATTGCGCCTTGCGGTTGTTCGCTTGTTTACTTTGCATGGTGCACATTGTAAACGATAAAAACAGAAAGCCCGGCCTATGCCGGGCTTTCGATCGGTTTCCTCGTGCTCGTCAGTGCAGCCCCATTGCCTCCTTGATAATCTTCGGGGTCAGGAAAATCAGCAGTTCGCTCTTGTTGTCCGTCTTTTCACTATTCTTGAACAGCCAGCCAACCACCGGCACGTCGCCCAGGACCGGCACTTTATGGACGGCATCGTTCAAATTCCGGACATAGACCCCACCAATTACCACCGTGCCGCCATTTTCTATCAGCACCTGGGTCTGCACCTTGTTGGTATCGATATTGGGCACCCCGTTAAACCGGTCCGCACCAATCGAATCCTTGGACACGTTCACGTCCATGATCACATTGTCTTCCGGCGTGATCTGGGGTTTGACCTTGAGAATCAGGGATGCCTTCTTGAACGAAGTCGTGGTCGCACCGGAGCTGCTCGCTTCCTGATAAGGCACTTCGGTACCTTGCTCGATTGTTGCCTCAACCTGATCCGCCGTCACGACGCGTGGGCTCGAAATGATTTTCCCGGTGCTATCGGTCTCCAACGCCGTCAACTCAAGACTCAACAATTTGGTTGCCGCCGCATTGAACAACGTAAACGAGAACGTTCCGGCCGCAGCCGCATTAGTTATGAATGGCAGATTTACGTTCGAGCCGTTGACGGTGGCGCGAGGCACGGCGGGAGTATTGCTCCCCACCGCAAAACCGCCGCCCCGAACCGCGCCCGGATCCGTGTATCTGAGTTTCACGCCAAGATCCCTGCCGAACTTGTCGCTGGCCTCGACAATGCGCGCCTCGATCAGTACCTGGCGCACGGGAACATCGATCTGCTTGATGATCTTCCTCGCCTCGTCCAACCGGGTAGGCGTATCCTGAATAAACACGGTGTTCGTGCGCGGATCCACCACCGCGCTACCGCGTGTGGACAGGATACGTTGCTTGCTGCTGGACAGGAGCGCCACCACCGCGTCACCCTTCTGATAATTCAACTGGAAGCTCTCTGTGCGCAGTGGCTCGAGGTCAATAATTTCCTGCCGTTCCGTCAGTTCATTTTTTTCCTTCGCGGCAATTTCCTCACGAGGGGCAACCTGGATCACGTTACCGTTCTTGCGCATGGCCAAGCCGCGGCTCTGCAAGATGATGTCCAATGCCTGATCCCATGGCACGTCCTTCAGCCGCAAGGTGATGTTGCCACTTACCGTGTCGCTGATCACCATGTTCAAATTGGTGAAGTCGGCAATGACATTCAAGGCTTCACGGACATCAATCTTCTGGAAATTGAGCGTCAGTTTTTCCCCAGAGTAGCCGAGCCCGCCTTTGGTGAGCTTGCCAGGCTCCTCGACCACCGGTTTAACCTCGACAATGAATTTGTTGTCCGCCTGATATGCGGCATGCTCCCACAATCCTTTTGGTTCGATAACCATGCGGACATTGTCGCCCTGGGCAAAGGTGTCTACTTTTTGCACCGGTGTGCCAAAGTCAACCACATCCAGTTTGCGTTGCAAATTGCGCGGCAGGCTGGTCTTCTGGAAATCAACAACCAGAGTCGTACCTTGCCGCCGGATGTCGATCCCGATGCCGGGATCCGACAGATCAACCTGAATGCGCCCCTCGCCTCCGGCTCCACGCCGGAATTCGATATCACGCAAGTTGTGTTTCTGTGCCCCGGCTTTCGCTTCGGCAAAGCGCGAGGTCTCACGGCTGGCGGCCACCGCCGCACCCTTGCCATGCAGAGTGATCAGCAGGCTATTGCCATCGATTTTGGTGTCGTACGCAACCATCTGGTTAAGATTGATCACCAATCTGGTACGGCTTCCTGCCTGGACGATATTGGCGCTGCGGAGGTCGCCCTCGGTGAAATTCTGCACCGATTTGCCCAATCCGTTCGTGGTGTTGGAAAAATCAAATGCCAGCCGCGGAGGCGTTTCAATTGTAAAGCCGGCGGGCAAGTTGGCCAGCGGCTGCGCCAGATCAACCTTGATCACCGTATCACCGTTAGCAGCAGTAGCAACGTTCAATGCGGTAATATTGTTTTGTACTTCAGTCTGCGCTTCCGCAGTGACAGCCAGCGCGCCTAACACAATGCATAGTCCCAGCAGGCGTCCGGCGCCCCTCATGATGTTATTGACAGCTGTGTTTCCAGAGGCATGGTTTGCCGCGCGCACAGGCAAAATTCGGCGGCCGGCCGAAAACCGCAATGTCCGCGCCAGCCGGCGCAGGTGCTGCGACCAACCGGCCAAATGACCAGGGAGCGGGCGAGCGAGCAACTCCGAGATTCGCCCGGACGATGAATTCATAGCGGTGTTTATAAGCTGTTTCATTGTGTTCGCTCCTGATTCATTCAAGTAATTGCAGACTGCTCATGCGCTCAGACCAATCACCGCTGCTGTCCTGAACCATTTCTTTAATGACCACTTCCGTTTCGGTTACTTTCTGGATCAGACCAAAATTCTGGCCCAGATAATTGCCCACCTTGACCCGATGCAGCACTCCGTTGGGGTCACGGATTACCGCGTAGCCGACCTTGTTCTGATAGAGATAACCGACCATTTTGAGACTTTCGAGCGGAAACTCTTCCAATGCCTCCTTCGGGCGATTCAGATCCGGCTGATTCGACCCTGGGCGACCGCCCGCCAGCAATTCCGGCTTACGCGGCTTGAACGGATCGGGCAAATTTGCCTCGTTATTGTATACAAAAGGCTCATACGGTTTCACCTCGGGCGGCGGCGGAATTTTGCCCCGCATCCCTTCGCCCGTATTCTTGACGAAGTCGCGCAAATCCTGAAACTCCTCGCCGCCGCATCCGGCCAACGACAGGGAAGCCAACGCAATAAGATATATCAATCTCATTTCTTTGCCTCCCCAGGCTTCGCTGATTTCTGGGCCGCCATCTCTTCATCGCTCAGGTAGCGGAAGGTCTTCGCAACCGCATCCATGGTCAGCATCGACCCGGCAGGTACAATCGAGATGTCGTTCAGCGTTACAATGCGCGGCAGCATCGCAATATCGCTGGCGAATTTGCCGATATCATCGTAGTTTCCCGACACCTTGATCGTAATCGGCAATTCGGCAAACGCCCCAACCACCGTCTCGGCGCCTGGCCGGAACAGGTCGAATTGCAGACCACGTCCCAACCCCGCCTGATTGATGTCAGTCAATAGCGCATCCATTTCCGACTTGCTCGGAAGTTGTTTGAGCAATGCACCAAAGGACTCCTGGGTTTCAATGAGCTGTTTCTTGATCAGGTCCAGATTGATTGCCTCTTTCTTCTTGACCAGATAAGTCTGCTTGAGGCTCTCTTCCTCGGCCCTTCCGTTCTGCAAGGTCTGCCACTGGTCTTGCCAGTCAAGCAATGCACCAACAATGACGACAATCAGAAAAAGCGCGACAAAGGCGACGATCTTGGCCATCAGGGGCCATGCCCCGGGATTTTTCGGATTCAGATTTTTCAGATCATCTAGATTTATCATGGCATTCAGCCCCTTGCGCCTGCAGGTTGAACCGGTGGTGCCTTGACGACTTCAGACACCTTGGTCAAAACGAATGTCAGCGTGAATTCGTTTTGACGCACACCACCCACGCTGGTCGCATGAATCTCAATCAATGCCGGCTGTTCGAGCCAAGGTGAATCATCAGCTGCACGCATCAGCGTCGAAATGCGTGCATTGGATTGGGCATAACCTACCACGGTAACCCGGTCTCCCGTCTGCTTCAGCGACTTGAGGTAAACCCCCGGTGGCAGAATACGCAACATCTGATCCAGCAGATGCACCACTTCCGAGCGAGTGCTCTGCAAATTCTCCACGACATTTTTGCGTGCCAGCAGTGCCTGCGTTTGTTCCCGCAGTTTTTTGATTTCCGCAATCTGCCGGTCCAGGACGGCCGTTTCCTGTTTCAAATACTCGTTGCGTCTTTCCTGGTAGGAAATCTGCGCCCTGATTGCGACGTGCACGATGACCACGATCAACACTCCCAGCAAGAGCGAGATTACGCTGAATGCAGCAAACTGAATCTGGCGGGCGCGATGCTTCTCGGCGCGATGCGGCAATAAGTTTATGCGTATCATGTTGGATCGAACCTCCGCATGGCCAGTCCGCAAGCGATAATCAGCGATGGCGCATCGGTCTGCAGCTGACGCGGTTTGATGCGACTGGACAGCGTCATCAAGGCAAACGGATTCGCCACCATGGTGCTCACCTGGGTCCGGGTCGCTACCGCATCATCCAGCCCGGGCAGTACCGCACATCCGCCCGCCAGCACAATGTAGTCCACCTCGTTGTACTGAGTGGAGGTAAAGAAGAATTGCAGGGCACGCGCAATCTCCATTACGACGTTATCCCGGAACGGTGACAGCACATCGCTCTCGTAGTTGTCCGGCAACCCGCCAAAGCGTTTACCCGACTCGGCCTCCTCGGCCGACAAGCCGAACACGGCCTGAATCTGCTGGGTCAAATGATCGCCGCCGACTTGCTGGTCCCTCGAATAGACCGAGCGGCCGTTGCGCAGCACGTTGACGTTCATCACCGTCGCGCCGATGTCGATCAGCGCAACGCACTTGTCAGCCGCGCTTTCAGGCAACTGCATGCGAATCTGGTCAAATGCCATTTCAGCCGCAAACGGCTCGACATCCATCACCACTGTTTTCAACCCCGCCGACTGCGCCGCCGCAACCCGGTCCTCGACATTCGCCTTGCGGGATGCCGCCAGCAACACTTCGACTTCATCCGGATTACTCGGTGCCGGCCCGATTACCTGAAAGTCGAGATTGACTTCTTCGAGCGCAAACGGAATATACTGGTTTGCTTCGGATTCAACCTGGTACGCCAGATCCTCTTCGCGAAGACCGGCGGGAAGAAATATTTTTTTGGTGATTACTGCTGCTGCGGGGAGGGCGAGACTGATGTTCTTTATGTGGCTCCCCAAGCGCTTCCAAGCACGCTGGAGGGTTTCTGATACTGCGTCAAGGTTATTGATATTGCCGTCGGTAACGGCATCCTTGGGCAGTGGCTCTATCGCATAGCGCTCAACGACATAGCCGCCCTTCTTGGGAGTTTCACTCAGCTCCACCATCTTGACCGATGACGAACTGATGTCCACCCCGATTAAGGGCGGAGAGGTTGTCTGCAAAAAGTCCAGCGGGATGTCAAAGTTCACTTTAGGCATAGTCCGTTTAGAGCTTTTTCGAACAAAGTGGATTAAATGCTAGCAACAACTATTCACAGTGTAAAGCCATTTTTTGATTGGGATTTATCTCGCCAGAGTCGATATAATCATGAATTGCAGATTCCCAAAGATTTTTTCGGATAACTTTACATGCAATCCCGTCGTTGGCTTTTCCCGGTTCTTGTCACGCTGACCATCCTGCTGCTTCCTGCAATCCTGCTTGCGCTGGCGGTCATGCTGACCTATCCGACCCTGCCCTCGCTGGAAGCGCTCACCGATTATCGCCCCAAGATTCCGCTGCGGGTATATAGCGCGGAGGGTGCGTTGCTTGGCGAGTTCGGCGAGGAAAGGCGCGCACTCGTCAAAATCGGCGAGGTTCCCGAAGTAATGAAACAGGCCATTCTCGCTGCCGAGGATGATCGCTTCTACCAACACGGCGGGGTAGATTACCTCGGGGTGATGCGTGCGGCGATTTCCAACTTCACTTCCGGGGGAGCAAAGCAGGGCGCCAGCACCATCACCATGCAGGTTGCACGCAATTTTTTCCTGACCAAGGAGAAAACCCTGACGCGCAAATTCAACGAGGTGCTGCTCGCTTTCAAGATCGAACACAATCTGAGCAAGGACGAGATTTTCCAGCTCTACATCAACCAGATTTATCTGGGGCAACGTGCCTATGGCTTTGCCGCAGCCTCTCAGGTCTACTTCGGCAAGCCGCTCAGCAAAGTGACCGTCGCGGAAGCTGCCATGCTAGCGGGCCTGCCCAAGGCACCTTCCGCCTATAACCCGGTGGTCAATCCCAAACGGGCCAAACTGCGACAGGCATATGTGCTGCGGCGCATGCATGAGTTGCACTTCATCACCGACGAGCAACTGGAACAGGCGCAACGCCAGCCCATCGTAGCCAAGCATGGCAACCAGGAATTCGGCATCAAGGCGGACTACCTCACGGAAATGGTGCGGCAGGTAGTGTATGAAAAATATCAGGAAGACACCTACACCCAAGGCTTCAAGGTTTATACCACCATTCGGCAAAAGGACCAGCTCGCCGCCTATCAGGCCCTGCGCAACAGTGTGCTGGATTATGACCAGCGCCATGGTTACCGCGGCCCCGAAGGATTCGTCGACTTGCGCGATGGCAACAGCGACGAGCATCTGGAAGAAGCATTGCAGGATATCACCGACAACGACGATTTGATCCCGGCGGTGGTACTGGAAGCCTCGCCCCGCGCGATTCGTGCCTATTGCAAGGGTGGCGAAATCGCCACCATCAGCGGTGATGGTCTGCGTTTTGCGCAACGATCCCTGAGCAACAAGATTGCCCTGAACCAGCGCATCATTCCCGGCTCCATCGTCCGCCTGCAAAAGGCTGCCAAGAACTCGTGGCGCATCACCCAGCTACCGCAAGTCGAAGCGGCATTTGTCTCCGGCAGTCCCCGTGATGGCGCCATCTATGCACTGGTCGGTGGCTTTGACTTCAACCGGAATCAATTCAACCACGTCATCCAGGCATGGCGCCAACCGGGTTCGAGCTTCAAGCCGTTCATCTACTCCGCTGCCCTGGAAAAAGGCTTTACACCGGCGACCATCATCAATGACGCCCCGCTGTTCTTCTCGGCCGACCAGACCGGCAGCGAACCGTGGCAACCCAAGAATTACGACGGTGAATTTGCGGGCCCGATGCGCATGCGCCAGGCTCTGACCAAATCCAAGAACATGGTATCCATCCGCATCCTGCAGTCCATTACGCCGCAATATGCGCAGGATTACGTCACGAAATTCGGGTTTGAAGCTGCCAAGCATCCGGCCTACCTGACGATGGCACTGGGCGCCGGTTCGGTGACGCCGATGCAAATGCTGACGGCCTACTCCGTGTTCGCCAACGGCGGCTTCCGCGTTGCGCCATACTTCATTCAGCGCATCGAAGACGCGCAGGGGAATGTCCTGAGCAAGACCACGCCGGTGGCAGCCGGGGAAGGCGCGGAGCAAGTCATCGACGTGCGCAACGCCTTCACCATGGTCAGCATGATGGAAGACGTTGTCCGGCGCGGTACAGCCGCGCGCGCGATGCAGCTCGGCCGCATGGACTTGGCCGGCAAGACCGGCACGACCAGCGACTCGGTCGATGCCTGGTTCTGCGGCTTCCAGCCCACCGTGGTCGGCATCTCGTGGATCGGTTTCGACCAGCCGCGCAGTCTGGGCGACAAGGAAACCGGCGGCGGCGCTGCCCTGCCAATGTGGATGGGCTATATGGAAAAAGTCCTCAAGGATGTGCCTCAAGCCACTTATACGATGCCGGAAAACATGGTCGCAGCGCGCATCAACGAAAGCGGTCAGCGTGACGAAAACGGCGCGTTGACCGAATATTTCTATCAGGAAAACGTTCCGTCCTCAGCTCCCTCACCGTTCCCGTTTGGGGGCAGCAAGCCCGCTGGCAACTCCATCTGGGATCAACTGCTCTGAAAGGCACCATGGCCAAGGAAAACACCCACAAGCGCGACCTGATGCGCGAACAGCTGGCGCATCAGGCAGCGAAATTGATGGCTGAGGACGGCATCACCGACCATGGCTTCGCCAAGCGCAAGGCCGCCCGGCAACTCGGCGCGGCTGACACGCAACACATGCCGAGCAACCAGGAAGTGGACGAGGCGCTGCACAGCTACCGCGCGCTTTATCAGCACCACAGCCACCCCGGCATCCTGTCCCAGTTGCGCAAGGAAGCTCTGGCTGCAATGCGCCAGCTGGAACCCTTCCACCCGTACCTCACCGGCTCGGTCCTGAGCGGCACGGCCGGCGCCCATTCTGACATCAACCTGATGCTGTTTTCCGACGACGCGAAAGCAGTATTACTCTTCTTGCTCAAGCACAACATCGAATTCCAGGATGGCGAATGGCGGATGCAGCTCAACGGCCACAAGGAAACCGTCCCGAGCTACACCCTGACGGCTCCTTCGGACGTACAGATTCACATCGTGGTGCTGCCCGAGAACGCAAGATATAGCGGCAGTCGCCACCCGGAAACGCACGCGGATATTGCGGCGGTGGAAGCGTTGCTCGCGGGTTGATGTTGCACGCCACCTAAGCCCCTCTCGCAATCTTTTTCCCCTTCATCCGCTACCGAATAAGTGGACACCGGTCAAGGGAAAGACCGCTGCCAAAAAAAGTAGCTTGCTGCCGGGTGGCGTGGTTGTTGGGGCTTTAGCCCCTTACAACCACGGCGTACTCTTTACTGGTGCAACCCGCGGTTTTGCTTCTAAGGTGTTGGGTTTTAATGGCTAATGCAAACTCATCACCGGCTTGAACCCCAACTTCGCCTCCAGCTTTTCCGCCATCGCCTTGGCCTCGTCCGCATTCGCAAACGGACCGAGATGCACGCGCATCAAACCGTCCTTCAAGAACAGGCTGACTTCCTTGCCGACATAGCCAAGGTCGGCACGCATCCGCGCGAGGAAACTCTCGGCACCCTGTTGCGACCGGAATGCACCGAGCTGCAGATAGGTGTTTCCGCCAGCCGCCGCCGGCGCGGTGGGCACGGCCGCTTCAGCCACTGCGGCGGGTGCGGGTGCCGGCGCAGGGTTGGCCACAACCGGAGCCGGTGCAGGCGGCAGGGGTTCGCTCTTCACCGGTTCGACAGCGGCAATTGGTGTCACGACGGCGCTATCCACCGCCGCGATGCTCTCTACTTCGACTTCGGTACTGCCATTTCCAACCAGTCCGAGTTTGTGCGCCGCCACGTAGGACAGATCCATGATGCGGTCATGCAGAAACGGGCCGCGGTCGTTGACGCGCACCACAACTGATTTTTTGTTGGCAAGATTCGTCACACGCGCATAGCTCGGAATCGGCAGCGTGGGATGCGCAGCGGTCATCCCGTACATGTCGTATACCTCGCCGCTGGAGGTGCGCTGGCCGTGGAATTTCTTGCCGTACCACGACGCAATCCCGCGCTCTTTGTAGTTGCCCGGCTCAGTCAGCGGAGTGTAATTTTTGCCCAGCGCGATATAAGGGCGGTTGGCATAACGATGCAACGGTTCGCTGCGCGGCACCGCGTCGGGAGTCTCGTCTAGGTTGGCCGGAATATCCGCCCCCGGGCCATCGCCGACCAGGTAACCGCCCGATCCGGGCGCTGGAGAAGCGGTGCCGCGTTCCACAATCGGCACTGATTTACGCGGGGCATCCGGCGTGCGCTGTGGCGCACTGGTACACGCGGCCAGCGCCAGGGTTGCCAGCATCAGCAGGGCGGATTGTTTTTGCATATTGTCTCCTTGAATGACGTGGCTTATGCGCCGGAACGTCCGGCGCGCCACACTTTCGGCATCAGGTCTTGACCAGTTTCTTGTGCGTCTCGATGCTCATCAGCATACCAAACCCGAGCAGCAGGGTCAGCATGGAGGTACCGCCGTAACTGATCAGCGGCAGCGGCACCCCCACGACCGGCAGAATGCCGCTGACCATGCCCATGTTGACAAAGGCATAGGTCGCGAAAGTCAGCGTGATCGAACCTGCCATCAGGCGCGTAAAGTAGGTGGAGGCATTGGCGGTAATGACAAAGCCGCGACCAATCACGAACAGGTAGGCACCGAGCAGGATCAGGTTGCCGAGCAGGCCGAATTCTTCCGAGTACACCGCAAAAATGAAATCGGTGGTGCGCTCCGGCAGGAAGTCGAGGTGCGTCTGTGTCCCTTCCAGATAGCCTTTGCCAAGCAGCCCGCCGGAGCCGACCGAGATCATGCCCTGAATGGTGTGATAGCCCTTGCCCAGCGC
Organism: Gallionella sp.; assembly: GCA_035702405.1. Taxonomy (GTDB): domain Bacteria; phylum Pseudomonadota; class Gammaproteobacteria; order Burkholderiales; family Gallionellaceae; genus Gallionella. The sequence continues at coordinate 42,666 of DASSQR010000031.1, forward strand.
ATCCTGCGAGGGATCGAACAGCATCAGGATGCGATGGCGCTGATAGTCGTGCATCAGCGACCACAGCACCGGCGCACTGGCGACCGCTGCGACCAACAACACCGCCATCACACGCCAGCTCAAACCGGCGAGGAACAACACATAAAAGCCGCTGGCAAGAATAAGGATCGCCGTACCCAGATCGGGCTGGCGCGCAATCAGGCCGACCGGCACGAGCAGTAACAGGGCCGCGACGAAGTAATTCTTCAACGTGAGCGCAGCTTCGTGTTTTTCGAAGTACCACGCCATCATCAGCGGAACGCCGATCTTCATCAACTCGGAGGGCTGGATGGTAGCGACACCGATATTCAGCCAGCGCCGCGCGCCGTGGCTGATTTCGCCGACCAGTGCGACCCCGACCAGCAACACGATGCCGAGCACATAGATCGGCACCGCAGTGCGCATCAGGTAGTGCAGCGGCAGATTGGCAATGAGCCACATGCAGACGAACGCCACCGCGATGTTGGCCAACTGGGCCAGCGGCCGGTGCAAACTCGCATTGTCCGCGCTGAACAACACCAGCAGGCTGATCAGCAACAATACGCCAATACCCCCGAGCAGCGGGAGATCGAGGTGTTTGGTAAAGCGCTGCAACAGCTCTCGCTTAGTCATTTGCGCCCTCCTCGGCGGCCGTATCCGGCAATGGTTGCGGCACCTTTCCGAGCAAGTAGTAGTCCAACACCTTGCGTGCAATCGGCGCCGCGGTCGTTGCGCCGAAGCCGCCGTTTTCCACCAGTATCGCCAGTGCAATCTTCGGCTGGTCTGCGGGGGCGAAGGCAATGAACAGCGCATGGTCGCGCAGTTCCTGTTTCACGCGGCCTTCGGCGTACTTCTCGCCCTTCAACGAGAACACCTGCGCGGTACCGGTCTTGCCGCCGGATACATATTCCGCCCCGGCGAAGGCGCGCGCGCCGGTGCCTTCCTTGTTGACGCCGACCATGGCGCGCTTGATCACGTCGATGTTCTCCTGCTTGAGCGGGATGGTGCGCAGCACCTTCGGCTCGATCAGAGTCTTCTTGCCCGTGCGCGTGTCCGTGATATCCCTCACCAGGTGCGGCCGGTACATCGTGCCGTTGTTGGCCAGCGTCGTCACGGCTTGGGCGAGCTGCATCGGCGTGTAGGCGTTGTAGCCCTGACCAATGCCAATGGAGATCGTTTCGCCGGCGTACCACTTCTGCTGCTCGGGTTTCCTGAAGCGCTTCTTCTTCCATTCCTGCGATGGCAATACGCCTTCCGATTCGCCTTGGATGTCGATTCCGGTGCGCTGGCCGAAACCGAACTGGCGCATGAAGCCTGAGATGCCGTCGATGCCCATGTCGTTGGCGAGCTGGTAGTAGTACGTATCGCAGGACTCGACGATCGACTTGTACATGTCGACCGCACCGTGGCCGCCCTTCTTGTCATCGCGGAACGTATGATTGCCAAAATTGAAAAAACCAGGATCGTGGATTGTCTGTTCGGGCTGGCGCTTGCCAAGGGTAAGCGCAGCAAGCGCCATGTAGGGCTTGAACGTCGAACCGGGCGGATAGGCGCCGTTCAGGGCGCGGTTGACCATCGGTTTGTCAGGCGAATTGTTCAGGTCGTCCCAGCTCTGCTGGTCGATGCCGTCAATGAACAGGCTGGGGTCGTAGCCCGGCTTGCTGACGAAGGCCAGCACCTCGCCGTTGTTTGGGTCGATCGCAATCAGTGCGCCACGATAATTGCCGAACGACTCTTCCGCGATTTCCTGCAACTTTGCATCGATGCTCAGCACCAGCGTATTGCCGGACACCGGCGGGGTTCGGGACAACATGCGCACCGCGCGTCCGCCCGAATCCACTTCGACCTGTTCTACCCCGGTGGTGCCATGCAGTTCGGTTTCATAGCTCTGCTCAAGGCCGGTCTTGCCAATGTAGTCCGAGCCGAGATAGTTCGCAGCCTGATCGTTAGCTTCGAGGTCATCGGCATCAGCCTGGTTGATGCGGCCGATGTAGCCGATCAGGTGGGCTGTTTTTTCCCCAAACGGGTAATCGCGGAACAACCGCGCCTTGATCTCTACGCCCGGGAAACGGTATTGCTGCGCGGCGAAGCGCGCGACCTCTTCGTCACTGAGCCGGTTGCGGATGATCAGGGTCTCGAAATTGCGTCGTTCGGCCAGCAGCTTCTTGAAGCGCTTGCGATCCTTGGGCGTGATCTCGACCAGCTCGGCCAACTGGTTGATCGTGGCTTCCAGATCGGCCACCTTGTTCGGCGTGATTTCGAGCGTGTAGCCGGAAAAATTCTGCGCCAGCACCACGCCCTTGCGGTCAAGAATCAGACCGCGATTGGGGACGATGGGTACAATCGAAATGCGATTGCTTTCCGCCAGGGTGTGATAGTACTCATGGCGCACCAGTTGCAGGTAAATGAAGCGCAGCAGCAAGATCGCCATCAGCACCAGCACGAAGCCCATGCTCACGGTCAACCGCACCCGGAAATTGTAAAGCTCGCGCTGGGTGTTTTTCAGTTCAACGTACTGCTTCTTCATGAACGTTCACGAAGCATGCGCGCCTGCTGCACGGCCCGAAACATGATGCTGAGCGGCCCCCACAGCAGGGTCGAAGTCACACAGCCGATGAAATATACCCACGCGACGTAGCCGTTCACCTGCCAGTGCACCAGCGTATACACCGCATAGGTCAGCACAAGGATGCCAAATACCTGGCTGGTCTGCGCGCGCAGCCCGAACATCTGCAACCGCCGATACAGCACCACGCCGCCAAAAGCCAGCAAGGAATACGCCAGCGCATGCTGTCCGAACAGACTGGAATCGGCAACGTCGGCGAGAATCCCCATCATCCATGCCAGACCAATCCCGACGCTCAGCGGTTTATGCGTGCACCAGTAAAGTAAGACCAACGCCACGAAGTCCGGCCGAACCACCAGCCAGATCCCCTGCCACGGCAGACCGTTCAGGAACAACGCTACCACAAGGGTCAGCACAATGAAGGTATTGCTGGCCGGGTTCTGGATTTCCGGATTTTCCTGGAACGAATAGGACATCAACGAACCTCCTGATTCTTCCGCCGGGCTTTAGATGCCTTGCCCGTATCCGCGGGGGCAGGTTCTTCCGCGGGTCGCTCCGGCAACTTGGCCATGCCGGACAAAATCAGCAACTGGCGGTGCTGATCGACCCCGGCCACCGGGAGGCAGGTCACCCGGGCAAACGGATAGGCCGCATCGCGTTCGACCCGTTCCACTTTGGCCACCGGAATACCCTGCGGATAGACACCGTCGATACCGGAAGTAACCAGCACGTCGCCGTTCTGGATATCCGAACTGACGGGAGCATAACGCAGCGACAGGTGGCTGGTATCGCCGGTCCCGAACACCACGGTACGCAACCCATTGCGCAGCACCTGCACCGGCACTGCGTGGTCCTTTTCGGTGATTAGCGTGACCTCGGCCAGCCACGGGTAAATCCGCGTGACCTGGCCGATGATGCCGGTTTCATCCATCACCACTTGTCCGGCCTGCACATTCGCGTCTGCCCCTTTGTTGACCAGCACCCGGCGCTTGAACATGTCGCGTTCGGCATACACGATTTCAGTCGAAACGAGATTGAAATCACCGCGCTGGGTCAGCCCCAGCAAGCTGCGCAACTGCTGATTTTCCTGCTGCACCGCCTGCAGTTGCACCGCCCGCGCCGCATCCATCTGGTGCTGCTGGCGCAACGTCTTGTTCTCTTCGAGCAGGCTGCGTTGCGTGGCGAAGAAAGTCCCCGCACGTTGCATCACCACGCCGGGGATGGTCGCCAGGCGCTGCAGTGGAAAGATTACGACGGACAAGGCGCTGCGGGTCGATTCCAGGTAGCGGTAACGCGCATCGACAAACAACAGCAGCATGGACAGCAGCGCAAAAAACAGCAGCCGCGTTACCGGCCGGGGGCCGCGATTGAAAAACTGGATGGATTGCCCGCTGTGCATCTTGAAATGTTGCACCGGGAACCGGTCAGGGGCGAAACATGAATTCTGCTCTCTGCATCCTGCCGGTTCCGGCTCGAATTACTCGGTAGTGAAAATAGGAGAAGACTTGCTATCCATGCTTTCCAGTGCACGACCCGAGCCGCGCACCACACAGGTCAACGGATCATCGGCGATCAGTACCGGCAATCCGGTTTCTTCCATCAGCATGCGGTCCAGATCTCGCAGCAGCGCACCGCCGCCGGTCAGCACCATGCCCTTGTCGGCGATGTCCGCGCCGAGTTCTGGCGGGGTCTGCTCCAAGGCAGTCTTCACGGCGCTCACGATGCTGTTGAGCGGTTCGGTCAGCGCTTCGAGAATTTCGTTGCTGGAAATGGTGAAGCTGCGCGGCACACCTTCGGCCAGGTTGCGCCCCTTCACTTCCATCTCGCGCACTTCGCTGCCCGGGAAGGCCGAGCCGATGGTTTTCTTGATTTCTTCGGCGGTCGGTTCGCCGATCAGCATGCCGTAGTTGCGGCGGATGTAGTTGATGATCGCCTCATCGAACTTGTCGCCGCCAACACGCACCGAGCCGGAATACACCGCGCCGCCGAGCGAAATCACGCCGACTTCCGTGGTGCCGCCGCCGATGTCCACCACCATCGAGCCGGTGGCTTCTTCCACCGGCAAACCGGCGCCAATCGCGGCTGCCATCGGTTCCTCGATCAGTTCCACGCGGCGCGCACCTGCACCTACCGCAGACTCACGAATCGCTCGGCGTTCCACCTGGGTCGAGCCGCACGGCGCGCAGATCACGATGCGCGGGCTGGGGCTGAAAATGCTGGCCTTGTATACCTTGCGAATGAACTGCTTGAGCATCTGCTCGGTGACAGTGAAGTCGGCAATCACGCCGTCCTTCATCGGCCGGATCGCGGTAATATTTCCCGGCGTGCGGCCTAACATTTGTTTAGCCGCGAGACCGACCTGCTGGATCACTTTCTTGCCGTTCGGCCCGCCTTCCTGACGGATTGCCACCACCGAAGGCTCGTCGAGTACGATACCTTGTCCGCGCACCCAGATCAGCGTATTTGCCGTACCGAGATCGATTGCCAGATCATTGGAAAAATAGCCGTTTAAAAATCCAAACATTTTGTATCCTGTAGTCAAAGAGGTGCGTCTGCAAACCCATATATGATACCCTATTAGACTTATTCCAATAAATTTTTTACCTATGTCCCTGAGCCATAAAGATGTCCAGAAAGTTGCCCAGTTGGCGCGACTGAAGATGAGCGAAGCGGAAATCGAGACCGCCCGCACCCAGATGTCCGGTATTTTTGACCTGATAGCCGCAATGCAGGCGGTCGACACCACCGGCATCGAGCCAATGTCCCATGCGCAGGACGTCGCGCAACGGCTCCGCGCGGATACCGTGACGGAAACCGACCAGCGCGAACTGTTCCAGTCGATCGCTCCGCAGGTCGAAGCGGGGCTGTATCTCGTTCCACAGGTTATCGAATAGTCTTGCCATGCTCAATTCCAGTCTGCAACAACAAGGCGCTGCGTTGCGCGCCAAAAAAATCTCCAGCATCGAACTGACCCAGCTCTACCTTGACCGCATCAATGCGCTCAATCCGGCGCTGAACGCCTACATCACCACCAATGCCGAAGCCAGCCTCGCACAGGCACGCGCTGCCGATGCGATGTTCGCGAACGGCACGGCACAAACGCTCACCGGCATCCCGATCGCCCAGAAGGACATCTTCTGCGCGAAAGGCTGGCGCACTACCTGCGGCTCGAAGATGCTGGAAAACTTCATCGCGCCCTACGACGCGCATGTCATCACGCAATTCAACCGCGCCGGCGCAGTGAACCTCGGCAAGACCAACATGGACGAATTCGCCATGGGGTCGAGCAACGAAACCTCGTATTTCGGCCCGGTGAAGAATCCCTGGGATCAGAACATGGTGCCGGGCGGCAGCTCGGGTGGCGCCGCATCTGCCGTGGCGGCGCGTCTGTGCGCAGCGGCCACCGGCACCGACACCGGCGGCTCGATCCGCCAGCCGGCTGCACTGTGCGGCATTTCCGGCCTCAAGCCGACCTATGGCGTGTGCTCGCGCTACGGCATGATCGCATTCGCCTCCAGCCTCGACCAGGCCGGCCCGATGGCGCGCAGTGCCGAAGACCTCGCGCTGATGCTCAATGCGATGGCGGGATACGACGAGCGCGACTCGACCAGCCTGCAGCGCGACAAGGAAGACTACGCGCGCGACTTGAACAAGCCGCTCTCCGGGCTGCGCATCGGCCTGCCCAAGGAGTTCTTCGCTGAAGGCATGGGCAACGACGTGGCGCAAGCCGTGGAAGCTGCCATCGCCGAATACAAGAAGCAGGGTGCGACGGTGGTCGACATCAGCCC
>DASSQR010000032.1:0-19245 GCA_035702405.1 Gallionella sp.
CTGCGCCTTGGGCGTAGCCTGCAGCCAGTCCAGCCCGTCCTGTGTGCCGCTCTCCTTCAATACAAAACCGCGCTCGATCTCGTTGCTGCCGGACAGCAGCGCCGCCGGACTGCTGCCCAGAGCCGCGTCCAGCTTCTTGACCGTCACCTGGTTCAGGTCGACATCATACAGCCAGAATTTCGAACCGTCGCCGACGATAACCTGTTCATACGGTTTCTGGTAGGTCCAGCGGAACTTGCCGGGACGCTGGAACTGCATCGTGCCCGATGCATTCTGGATGCGCTTGCCGCTTTGATCCAGCACCACCTGGGTAAAGTTCGCCTGGGCAGAATGCGTTGCCGCAATGAAGCTCTTCAGTTTTTCGATGGCGCCCGCGTGCGCCGACAGGGGCGCGATGAACAACAGTAATACCGCAAAAATATATCTCATCAGTTTTCTCTAGATCTCAATCTTGCCGGGCCGGCGCGATCACCTCGCGATTGCCGTTGCTCTGCATCGGCGTCACGATCCCGGCCGCTTCCATTTGTTCGACCAGCCGCGCGGCACGGTTGTAGCCGATGCGCAAATGCCGCTGTACCAGCGAAATCGAAGCGCGACGACTCTTCAGCACGATGTCCACGGCCTGGTCATACAACGGATCGGCCTCCGCATCCAGACTCGGCCCGCCTTCGCCATTTTCGCCCGCCTCATCAATCGACTCCAGTACGCCATCGATATATTGCGGCATGCCCTGTGCTTTCAGGTATTCGGCCACGCGGTGCACTTCCTGGTCGGATACGAACGCGCCATGCACACGCAGCGGATAGCCCGTGCCGGGCGGCAAATACAGCATGTCGCCCTGTCCGAGCAAGGCTTCGGCCCCCATCTGGTCGAGGATGGTACGCGAATCGATCTTGCTCGATACCTGGAACGCCACGCGGGTCGGCACATTGGCCTTGATCAGGCCGGTAATCACATCCACCGAAGGTCGCTGCGTCGCCAGCACCAGATGAATGCCGGAAGCGCGCGCCTTCTGCGCCAGTCGCGCAATCAGTTCCTCGATTTTCTTGCCGACCACCATCATCAGGTCGGCCAGTTCGTCGATGAACACCACGATCATCGGCAATTCTTCGAGCGGCTCCGGGTGATCCGGGGTCAGCGAAAACGGGTTGGTCAGCGGCTGCCCTTCCTTGATTGCCTCATGCAACTTCTGGTTGTAACCCGCGATGTTGCGCACTCCGAGCGCCGACATCAGATGGTAGCGCCGGTCCATTTCCTGCACACACCAGTTCAAGCCGGATGCGGCCTGGCGCATGTCGGTCACCACCGGCGCGAGCAGGTGCGGAATCCCCTCATATACTGAAAGCTCCAGCATCTTCGGGTCGACCAGCAGCAGGCGCACCTGCTGCGGCGTGGATTTGTACAGCAAGCTTAAAATCATCGCATTGATCGCGACCGACTTGCCCGAACCAGTGGTACCCGCCACGAGCACATGCGGCATTTTCGCCAGGTCTGCCACCACCGGTTTGCCGGAAATATCCTTGCCCATCGCGATGGTCAGCGAGGAACTCATCTCCGCATAGACCTGCGAGCCGAGGATTTCGGACAAGTGCACCATCTGACGTTTCGGATTGGGCAACTCGAGCGCCATGTACGACTTGCCCGGGATGGTTTCGACCAGGCGAATGCTGACCACCGACAGCGCCCGCGCGAGGTCCTTGACCAGATTGGTGATCTGGCTGCCCTTCACGCCCACAGCAGGATCGATCTCGTAACGCGTAATCACTGGTCCGGGATAAGCCGCCACTACTTTGACCTCCACCCCGAAGTCCTTGAGCTTGCGTTCAATCAGACGCGAAGTGAATTCCAGGGTATCGGGGGACACGACATCCACCTGCGGGGTCGGCGGATCCAGCAAGTGCAGCGGCGGCAGCGGTGAATCCGGCATGTCGGCGAACAGCGGTGCCTGCTTTTCTTCGCTGGCGCGGGATGACTTGGCCACTTCCGTCACCGGCATCTCGATGCGGATCGGCTGATGCTCCTCGACCCGCCGCTTTTCCTCCTTGACGCTGGCGACCCGCTCACTCATCGCCTGCGCTCCGATGCGCTTGTCCTGACGGACTTGCCAGGTCAGGCGCACCCAGCGGTAGGCAACGTCCAGTGCGGTTCCCAGGCTATCAATGAAGCGCAGCCACGACAAACCGCTGCTGATGCTGAAACTGGTCGCAATCAGTGCGAGCAATAGCAGGGTCGCACCGGTAAAACCGAAGATACGCAACAGGGACTCGCCAAGCATTGCACCCACCATGCCACCGGGTGCCAGCGGAAGCGTCACCCGCAGCGTGTACATGCGGATGGCCTCCAACGCGCTGCTGCTCAGCAGCAGGACGGATATACCGGCAATTGAAACCCACAGGTTCCGCTTGCTGAACACGCTGTCGGCACGCAAATGATGGTATCCGACCCAGACGCGTTCCAGCAGGAACAGTACACACCACCAGGCGGAAAAACCAAACAGGTAGAACAGGAGATCGGAAAGATAGGCCCCGAGCATGCCGCCGGGATTGCTGACCTGCGCGCCGCCGGTACTGTGCGACCAGGCCGGATCAGCCGGATTGTAGCCATACAACGAGAGCGCGAGGTATGCCGCGCCCGCGATCAGGAGCAGCCAGCGCGATTCGCGCAGCAGCCCAAACAGTTTATGCGCTGGTGAATCGCTGCTGCCTTCACCCATGCGAGACACTGATCAATCCCAGCTGTTCGGCGACGCGGACTGCTTCCATCCGGCTGCTGACCCGCAACATCTGGTAGGTCGCGGCAATGTGAATCTTGACTGTACCCTCGGCCAGGTTCATGCGGGAGGCAATTTCCTTGTTGGACAAACCCGCGGCGAGCAGCGTCAACACTTCCATCTGCCGACTGGTCAACCCGTATTCGTTGGTATGCAGACTGCGGCGGTCAACCTGGATCGGCTCGCGCGGCGGGGCGGGATTGCGCTGGCGCAAAATTTGCGGCGGAATGTAGATTCCGCCGGAAAGCACGAGATTCATCGCGCTCACCATCACCGGCGCACTCGCGTTCTTGCACACGAACCCCATAGCACCATAATTCATCACCTTTTCCATGATCGCGCGGCTTTCTTCGCACGACACGACGACGACCGGAATATGCGGATAACGCTGATGAAAAAACTTGATCGAAATTGCGCCGTCGCTGCCCGGCATGTTCAGATCGAGCAACGCCAGATCCAGCTCCGGATGTTGCTCGGCCAGCTTCAATGCGTCAGGGAAATTTCCTGCATCCAGAATTTCGGGTGGTCCCGGCAATTGCTGCAATACATAACGCATTCCCTCGCGGAATAGCGCGTGATCATCCACCAACAAAATCTTCATTGCCGCTTTTCCCTTTCTTCAAGCAGACCTAACGAACCCTTGAACCAGTGCCAGTTTGGCATAATTTTTGTTCACAGGTTCCTGACAGGGTTAATCATATCATCAGGTGATAGCGCTTTGCTCGCATCCGCCAACGGCACCACAAAGGTAAAACAACTCCCCACCCCGACGGTCGAATCGAGCCTCATCTGATAGCCCAGCAACTGCTCCAGGCGCTTGACGATGGCCAGCCCGAGCCCCAGACCTTCGGCCCGATTGCGTTGCTGGTTGCCGACCTGGTAGTACTCCTCGTAGATATGCGACAAATGGTCGGATGCTATCCCGATGCCGCTGTCACGCACCTCCATCTGCAAACCTTCCGGTATTTGCCGGCAGGCAATCGCCACTCCGCCCTCTTCGGTATAGCGGATCGCGTTGGAAATCAGATTGCGCAGAACACGCTCCAGCAGCATCGGATCACTGCGCACCGTCAGATCGCAGCTCGCCACATCAAACTGCAATCCCTTGTCCCGTGCCAGCCAGGAAAACTCGGCGTGCATCCGGTCCAGCAGCGGCTGAATGGCAAAGTCCTCATGAAACGGCTGCACCACGCCGGCATCCAGCTTGGAAATATCCAGCAGCGCATCGAACATGGTACTCAGCACCTCGACCGAATGCTCCACCTGTCCGACCAGTTGCGCCGCCTTGGCGTCGAGGTCATAGCTTTTCAGGATGTCGACAAAGAGCGTCAGGGCATGCATCGGTTGCCGCAGGTCGTGACTGGCAGCAGCAAAGAATCTAGATTTCGTGCGATTGGCCTGTTCGGCGGATTTCTGTGCGAGCTCGGCGCGCCGTTTTTCCTCGGTCAGTTGCCCCACCAGTTGTTCGTTTTCGAATGTCCGGCGCAGCGCCAGTTCGAACGTCCGGTTCAGGCCTCGGCCAGCGTTCAGCACAAAGAACAGATACACGACCAGCATGGCCGACAGGAAATAATGGTGGGCATGATTGCCGACGGCCAGGTTGCTGAACATGACCGGGATAATCAACAGACCGACATAGATGTACAGCGCTGCCGGAAACACCGGATTGATGGTCACCGCTCCTGCGGCCATACCCAGCAGCACGCAGATCAGCATCGCCTGGTAGGCGTGATCCTCGACGATGAACAGCAACAGGCCGGCACTGCCCCATACCAGGCCGACCAGCGTGACAAAGACGATAAAACGTCGCCGCCATGCGCGGCATTCCGTCACCGTCCGCGTCGCTTCCCGATAGCGCCACCAGTTATAGGCTTCTACCAGATGGATGGAATACAGGGCCGTCATCCAGCCCAGCAACACGCTATGCGGCACGGTGTCCCATACCAGCCCGCTCAGCAGCAGCGCCATGACAATCTGGCTCACGATCATCAACGGATAAGCACGCAGGCGCGCACGCAGCTGTTCGGCACGCACCGGCAGGTTCTCGGCGTTGATATCACAGTTCATCGTTGCAAAACAGTGTTCGCTGATCGTCTGCATATACTAATCCCGATTCAGCGCCAGCAACAACCGGATGTCATCCACCAGCCATTCGGCACGCTGGCCGTAAGGCGCCAACAGCCGCGCCTTGCCCTGAGTGTCGATCAGGATCGAACCCGCGGTGTGGTCCATGTTGTAACCCGAAGTGGTCGGCTGCTTCTGATAGATGATTTCGAATGCCTTGGCGGCCTGTGCGGTGGCTTGCGCATCGCCATACAGACCGAGGAAAGATGGATTGAATGCGGGAACATATTGCGCGAGCAATTCCGGCTTGTCGCGTTCCGGGTCAACCGTCACGAACAGCACCTGAACCCTGTCGGCATCCTTGTCCAGTTTGCGCATCACCAGCGCCATGTCGGCCAGCGTGGTGGGGCAAACGTCAGGACAATGGGTGTAACCAAAGAACAGCACCACCACTTTGCCGCGGAAATCCGCCAGCGTGCGGGGCTTGCCGTTGTGATCGGTCAAATGAAAGTCTGCCTGCACAAACCTGCCACCAACTTCCCTCGCATGGAATGCCGACGGCAATTTTGGTTCGCCGCAACCGGCCAGCAATAGCCCTGCCGCCAGGATTAATTGGATGCAACGCCTGCCGATTGCGTAGCGTTGGTTATTATTATGCCGCCACATGACAACTCCCCGTCCAGCCATACATGTAAAACGTGTAACCCACCTTGAACAGGCCGTATACACCGAACCCGGCCACCAGTAGGCCAGCGAACTGACGCACACGCGGCGCCTGCACCCAGCCCTTGATACTCTCCCAGAACAATCCTATCGCAAGCAGGTTGGGCAAAGTCCCCAGCCCGAAGGCCAGCATGATCAATCCGCCTTTGCCCGTCTCACCGCTGGCCAGCGCGGTAATCAGCACGCTGTAGACCAGACCGCACGGCAACCAGCCCCATAACAGGCCGAGCGACATTGCGCGCCACGGCGTGGAAACCGGAAACAGCCGCCGCGTCAGCGGCTGCAGGCGCTGCCAAAGCACCCCGCCCAGTTGTTCGATCCGCCGCACCATGGTCCATACGCCCGCCAGATACAGCCCCAGCGCAATCAGCATGAAACTGGACAGCGCGAACAGCACATGCTGGATCGGCACCACATCGCGCAGCAGCAACCCGGCCTCGCCGATGCTGCCGGCCAGCACGCCGGCCATCGTGTAACTTGCCAGCCGCCCGCCGTTATAAGCAAGGTGGAACGGCCAGCGCCCACCCTGTTTTGGCAGTTGCGCCGTTACAATACCCACGATACTGCCACACATTCCGAGGCAATGCACCCCGCCCAGCAGCCCAACAAAAAATACCGCGATGACACTGAAATCAACCATATACTTCTGCGTGCTCCAACAACTCTAAATCCAGCCGCTGCGCGACTTTTTGCGCATCTGGAACTGCATCATACGGCACTATGCCCAGTAGCGGGGCGGCGATGCGCGATTGCATGGCGGCGATATTCTCGTCCCGCAGGGACATTCCGGCATCCACGGTATTCGCCACCCAACCCGCCAACGTTAATCCGCGCGCAGCAATTGCCTCCGCCGTAAGCAGCGCATGGTTCAGACAACCGAGCCGCATTCCCACCACCAGAATCACGGGCAGCGCCAATTGTGCCACCAGGTCGGCGCTATCCCGGGTTTCGTCCAGCGGCACCACAAAGCCGCCGGCGCCCTCCACAACCACCACGTCAGCCCGCCTCGCCAACGCGGTAAATGATTCTACAATTTGTGCAAAATCGATGTTAACGCCGGCATGTTGTGCCGCCAGATGTGGTGCAATCGCCGGCGCAAAACCGTAGGGATTGATATCGTTGGCGCTGGCCGCTACGTTACCGGCGGCGCGCAACCGCACCACGTCCTCGAACTGACCGTCGTCACCACAGCCCGCCGCCACCGGCTTCATCCCGACCACACGTTTGCCCCGGGCGGCGAAACCGTGCAGCAGCGCACAGCTGATCAGCGTCTTGCCGACATTGGTATCCGTCCCGGTAACAAAATAACTCATGGCATGCTATTTCAGGTCAAACGAAGTTCGCACAATCGCCGCACCATCGGCAGTCACGCGCGGTTGCGGCTTCCAGGCATGGCCATAGACCACTTCATAGGTGGCGGGCAATTTGCCGTCGCGGCGCAGCCGTTCATAGTTCTCCACCACGCGCGCCCATGCATTTTTTCCCATCAATCCCTGGCCGCGCCCTGCGGTCGCGTTGTGCGCACCGATAGCCTTGAGGTCATGCAGCACGCCGCGCAGATCGGCATAGGTCAGCGTCACGTATTCCATGTCCATCACCGGCTCGGCAAACCCCGCCTGCATCAGCATATCGCCGAGATCGTGCATGTCGGCAAAACGGTTAACGTGCGTATGCCCGTCGATGCCGGCGAACGCCTGGCGCAATTCCTTCAGGGTGTCCGGCCCGAAGGTGCTGAACATCAGCAGTCCGTCCGTTTTCAGCACGCGCCGCAACTCGACGAAAGTCGCGGGCAAATCGTTGCACCATTGCAGCGCGAGGTTTGACCACACCATGTCCATGCTGGCCGTGGCCAGCGGCAACGCTTCGAAGTCGCCACACACCGGCAGCTGACGGCTGCCGCCAAACAATTTCTGCCACCAGCCGGAACTGCCGCGCGTGGTTTGCAGCATTCCAATGGCGATATCCAGCGCAATCAATTGCGCATTCGGGTAACGCGTTGCCAGCTGCCGGCCGCCCCAGCCGGTGCCGCAGCCGGCATCCAGGATTCGCGTGGGTTGCAGCCTGATTTCATGCAGCCGGTCCAGCATGCGCATGCACACCTCGCGCTGCAGCACTGCAGCCGCGTCGTAGCCCGCTGCGGCACGGCTGAAAGCACGCCGCATCTGTTGTTTGTCTATTGCGAACTCATTCATGTCCGCCCCTCATCATCGCCTGTCCGTTTATTCATGCAAAAAATTCTTCAGATGTTCCATCACTTCTGCGGGATGCGATAAAAATGGTGCATGCGCCGCCCCGTGGATTACCGCCAGTTGCGCATTTGCCGCCTGTTGCGCCAGATATTGTGCCGCTCGCAGCGGCGTGAGCGTATCGCGTTCGCCGGCAATCACCAGGACCGGTTGTTCGACTTCTGACAATGCGCCGCGCAAATCGCAGTCGCGCAACAGTGCTAACCCTGCCTGTAACGCAGCCGAGTCCGGCTCGCCGCGCGCAAACAATGTTGCACGCAGCGTTGCGAGCAACTCGCGCTCGTACTCGCTGCCGCGCACCTGCAGCGCGAGAAAACGGCGCAACGTCTGTGCGTAGTTCTGCTGCAGCGCTTCGGCAAATTCCGCCAGCGTCTCCGACGCCATCGCGCATGGCCAGTCGGGCCGTTGCACGAAGCAGGGAGTGCTCGCGAGCAACACCAGTCGCTTCACCTGTTGCGGCTGGCGCAGCGCCCAGCGCAATGCGACCAAGCCACCGAGCGACCATCCGCATACGTTCAAGGGGGTGGCAAACTGCGCGGACAATTCATCAACGACAGCGTCCAGCAACTGGTCAGCAGTTGCCGCCGCCCCGTCATCGCCATGCCGCAACAAGGTCTGGCCAGCACTCAAGCCATGTCCCGGCAAATCCACCACGTGCACGCGAAACTGCTGCGCCAGCTGCGGCACGAGGTCGCCCCACATGCCGCCATGCATGCCCCACCCGTGGATCAGGAGCAGCGGTGCGCCGTTGCCATGGCTCTCAACGCGCAAGCTCATGCAGCGCCTCAATCAAGCGAGTCACATCGGCTTCGCCATGCGCGGCCGAGAGCGTAATGCGCAGCCGCGCGGTACCCGCGGGCACCGTCGGCGGGCGGATTGCCGTCACCCAGATGCCGCGTTCACGCAAGCCTTCGCTCAATGCGAGCGCGGCCTGATTGTCACCGACCAGCAGCGGCTGGATGGCGGTAGCCGAGGGCATCAATTTCCATGACAACCCGCGCAGACCGCTGCGCAGCCGTGCAATCAGGTGCTGCAGATGAGCACGGCTGCCGTCGCCCTGCGCAATCAGGCGCAAACTCTCCTGCACGGCACAGGCCAGGGCCGGCGGCGTCGCAGTGGTGTACACATAACTGCGCGCCTCGTTCACCAGGGTATCGATGACCACCTGCTCGGCGGCAACGAACGCGCCGAACACGCCCGCGGCCTTGCCCAGTGTCGCCATATAGATGATGCGCGGCGAATCGATGCCACAATGCGCCAGTGAGCCACGTCCCTGTTCGCCGAGCACGCCGAAACCGTGCGCATCGTCGACCAGCAGCCAGGCATCATGGCGTTCACACAAAGCAAGCAATTCCGGCAATGGCGCGAGGTCGCCGTCCATGCTGAACACCGCATCGGTGATGATGAGTTTTCGTCCGCTGCACGCTTTGTCCAGCAATTGCGCGAGCTGCGCCACGTCGTTATGTCGATAACGCTGCACCTCGGCGCGCGACAGCAGCATCGCATCGTTCAGCGACGAGTGGTTGAGCTTGTCGGCGAAAACCGTATCACCCTTTCCGACGAGTGCCTGCACCGCGCCGAGGTTGGCCATGTACCCAGTCGAAAACAGCAGCGCCGCTGGCTTGCCGGCAAACTTTGCCAGATCGAGCTCGAGCTGATGATGCGCATGGCTATGTCCGCTGACCAGATGCGCCGCCCCTGCGCCAACGCCGTGCTGCTGCGCGCCTTGTTGCGCTGCAGCAATCAGTTGCGGATGGTTGGCAAGCCCCAGATAATCGTTGCTGCAAAAGGCCAGGTAACTTCGTCCGTCGCCGTCGGTCACGATCGGACGGCCGCCGCTCTGCAGCGACACGCCCTCCATCGATGACGGTGGTGTCTGCAACGTGCGCCGCTGCCGCAGCAAGCCGGCTGCGGCGCGCTTCTCGAGTTCGGCAAGCAGGGCGGTAAATGGCATTGGCACGAAAATGTGTTTCGGTCAGCGCTTCAGCTGCACTGATAGCCCACGGGGTACATGCCCAGTTTATTGAGCAGAGCCCGGTCGCGCGCCACGTCCGGATTGCCCGTGGTCAGCAGCTGGTCGCCATAGAAAATCGAATTGGCCCCGGCCAGGAAACACAGCGCCTGCACCGCCTCTGACATCTCTTGCCGGCCCGCCGACAGGCGCACGCGCGCCTTGGGCATGGTGATGCGCGCGACTGCGATGGTGCGCACGAAATCGAGCGGATCGAGTTCCTCGGTCTCGCCCAGGGGCGTGCCTTCGACCTTGACCAGGTTGTTGATCGGCACACTTTCCGGGTAGGGTTCGAGATTCGCCAGTTGCGCGATCAGGCCGGCACGCTGGGTGAGGCTCTCGCCCATGCCGATGATGCCGCCGCTGCACACCCGCATGCCGGCCTTGCGCACGCGATCGAGCGTATCGAGCCGGTCCTGGTAATCGCGCGTGCTGATGATCTCTCCATAGAATTCGGGTGCGGTATCCAGGTTGTGGTTGTAGTAATCCAGCCCGGCGTCCTTCAATTGCTGTGTCTGCTCGTCGTTCAGCATGCCCAGCGTGGCGCAGGTTTCCATGCCCAGTGCACGCACCTCCTTGACCATTTCCACCACGCTGGCCATATCCTCGGCGCTCGGTTCGCGCCAGGCCGCACCCATGCAAAAACGGTCTGCGCCGTTGGCCTGCGCAACGCGCGCCGCCGCGACCACTTCGGAAACATTGAGCATTTTCCGGTTGGGCACACCGCCGGAATGAAAGGACGACTGCGAACAGTAGGCGCAATCCTCCGAACAGCCGCCGGTCTTGATCGACAACAGCGTCGAGAGCTGCACGGCGTTCGGGTCGAAGTTTTCGCGATGAATCTGCTGCGCGCAATACAGCAGGTCGGCAAAAGGCAACTTGAACAATGTTTCGATATCGGCCACACCCCAGCGCGGCGATGGCATAGCCTGTTGTTCTTCTTGAATAATTTCTTTAGTCTGGGCACTCATACTTTAAAAATCCGTCTATACTGGGCATCCGCGGTTTTCATTTGGCTGGCGCCTGGACGCGCCGCATCATCGCGGAAAGGATGATAGCTTGTCAATTTTACGCCATCTTGAATTAAACATCGGCACAAAAATGCGGCGCTTATGGCCCGCACAACCGTGCGTGCTGTGCGGCGCAATGAGTCACAGCGGTTTATGGTGCGGCGACTGCGACCGCGCGCTGCCCTATCATAATGCGCCTCATTGCCCGACCTGTGCCCTGCCCACGCCAGCCGGTGAAGTATGCGGTCACTGTCTGAGTCATCCGCCACGATTCACGCGTACCATCGCGGTTTTCAGCTACAGCTTCCCGCTCGACAAGCTGATTCAGGCGATGAAATATGGCGAACAGCTGGCACTTGCGCACGCATTTGCGGCAAAACTTGCCAAACGGGCCGGGGAACATGAAACACTTCCGGATCTGGTCATCCCGATGCCCCTGCATCCTGCCAAGTTGCGCGCCCGCGGCTTCAACCAGTCGTTGCTACTGGCCGCCAAGGCGGCACACAAATTGAACCTTAGACTGCTGCCACATGCTTGCCGGCGGGTGCGCGATACGCCGCCGCAATCGACCCTGGCGTGGAAAGAGCGCCGCAAGAATGTGCGTAATGCCTTCCGCTGCGATGTGGATCTGACCGGCAAACGCGTAGTTCTGGTGGATGATGTACTGACGAGCGGGTCGAGTTTGAATGCGCTCGCGGAGGCAGTGCACCAGCGCGGCGCAAGGGAAATCTGGACGTGGGTGGCGGCACGCACCCTGCCGCACCATGACCAACGAGGAGCCGGCGTTAATATCGTAAATCTGTCCGCGGATTACGCAGATTCACACAGATTTTTGAAATGATCGCGATGGTTGCGGAGTGAGCGGCATTTCTTACACGGCTCATCTTGCTAACCAGGTGATGTAAATCCCGGTTATCTGCGGATAACGCTCTTCACGGACATTAAAGCGACCTGAGCTTCTGCTGCACAAACGCCTGCAGTTCGGGACTCAGGGTTTTGCTTTCAAGCGCGCGCCGGTAGGCATCCCGTGCCTCTTCGTTGCGTTGCACCGCCTGCAGCGAGATACCGTAACCCATCAGCCAGATCCCGTTGCCCGGTGCCAGCTGCAGCGCGAGTTGGTAATGGGTGATCGCTTCCTTGTGTCGATTCTGGCGTTGCAGCAATGCGGCGAAAAATGCCTGGTAATCGGCCTGTGCATCAGCATACGGCAGGGACTTTTCCAGCGTGGCCGTGGCGAGTTCGATAGCGCCGCGGTCTACTTGCAACCGCGCCAGCAGCATTGCAAAGCCGGTACGTTCGGGCTTGTTCTGCAACGCCTCCTGCAACACATGCTCCGCCTCCGCTGTCCGTTTGTTCTCCAGCAGTAGTGCTACCAGAGCCCGCCGTGCCGCCTCATGCCCGCTATCGAGGCGCAACGTTGCTTCATACCCCTCGATAGCCTCGCTCGAGCGCCCCTGCTGCATCAGTGCGACCGCTTTGCGATACTCCGCTTCCGCCTGTTGGGCCGGGCTGACCCGCTTGACCGGCACCGGTGCTGTTGCAGATGTCGCGGTTGCCATTGGCAGGGGGGCCGGCGCCGCGGCCGGTGCAGCAGCCTGGACATTCGTCTTATTGGGAGATGCCATCACAGCATTTGTTATTGCTACAGCGGGAGCAGGTGCTTTTGGGACGTTCACAGCCTTCTGGCACGGTTCGATACAGGCGCGGCTGACCTGCTGTTTTTCTGTTTGCGTTGACCCAGTTTTGGCAACCGCTTCGCGAGCAGGGGCAGATGCAGGCACCGAACTTGCGCCGGACCCCGGGCGTGCTGCAGGCACCGGCATTTGCTCTACCGGAGTCTTGACAATTGCAGCGGGAACCGCCACTACTCCCGATGCCACCGGATTAGCCGCGACGACCGGTTGCTTCGCGGCAACATTTTCTTTTGCGACATTGGGCTTGTGCGCGTGCAGTGAATGCCAGACAGCGACCAACACGAACAATACAGTGCCAGCGATCATGACCGGCAGGACAAAATTGAACCTGGGCGTCGGTGTCACAGCCCGCACCATGGTTTGCTCGGGTGCCGGCTGCATCCCGCGCTGTTCCAGTTGGGTCAGGACTTCATTGATCACACTCATGACAGCAGCCACGCCATGCCAAGCACAACGGCGGTCGCCACACCCGCCACTGCCTGTACCCACGGCAACCAGTCGCGGCGGACTTCCGGCGTGTCGGCGGCAGCCACACTGATGTGCCTTGAAAGCACTCGCTGTCTGCCCTCGCTGAACGCGAGCATCATCGCCTTATGCGCCACGATATTGATCAGGCGCGGAATACCGCCGGAGATGCGGTGCAGCTTGGCCACGGCACCCCGACTGAACAGTGTTTCACCCGCGAACCCGGCGACCGCCAGACGATGACGCAGGTAGCGGTCCACCTCGTCCCGGCGCAACCCGCGCAGCTCATACTGGAAACTGATGCGCTGCCGCAATTGCCGGATCGTGTGGCGGCGCAAATGCTCATCCAGCTCCGATTGTCCGAACAGCACCACCTGCAGCAGCTTGCGCTTTTCGGTTTCGAGGTTGGTCAACAGGCGTAGCACTTCCAGGCTTTCCAGCGGCATCGCCTGCGCCTCGTCCAGACATACCAGCGCGCGCTGACCGTTGCGCACGCATTCCAGCAGGGCGCGGGTCAGACCCTTCAGCAACTGGTGCTGGTCGATGTCCTTGTCGAGCGGCAGACGAAATTCTTCCGCGAGCGCCAATAGCAGGCTGCGCGGCTCGAGATAAGGATTGGGAATGTACGCAGTGCTGAAACGCGAAACCGGGGCTGAACCGGAGTCTGGGGCACCGGCAGGTGCGGCCGGGCGCCGTTCCTGATTCAGCGTCGCGAGAAATTTCCGGCACAGCAAGGTCTTGCCGGCCCCCACTTCGCCGGTGATCTTGATGAACCCCTCGCCATTGCGCGCCGCCACGAGCAAGGTGTTCAGCGCTTCCTGATAACTGGAACCGGCGAAAAAAAAGCTGGTATCGGGAGTCAACCCGAAGGGGAGTTCGCGCAGGCCGAAGTGCTGTAAATACATATTATGGTTTTGTGCCCTGCCCCAATAAACCGTTGATGCGATCGCGACTGTGCGTAATGTCCTCCGACCAGTCCCGATCGCTTTCCACTACCGTCGGTTTCAGCAGAATGACGAGTTCGCGTTTTTCATCGCGCTGGTTGGTCTGCCCGAACAACGGATTCTTCGACATGCCGGGCAGGCCGGAGCGGTCCTCCGAGGCGGCTTGGCGCATCAACCCGCCGATCGCCACGATCTGCCCGTCGCGCGCCCGCACGATACTGTCGGTCTCTGACACGGAACTGGATGCCAGCGGCAGATTCAACTTGCCCGTACCGCTGCCCACATCCACCGTCTTGTTCACCGTGCTGACCTGGCTGACCGACGGATGCACATGCAGAATGATTTCGCCATTTTCATCGATACGCGGCGTCACATCCAGTGCAATGCCGGAGAAAAATGGCTGCAGGGTTACGCTCGGCGTGGTCGTCGTCGCGGTGCCGGTGGTCGTGGTCGTAGAAACGTTGGTCACGAAAAATTCATCCGTACCCACCTTGAGCACGGCCTTCTGGTTGTTGAGGGTGGCAATGCGCGGACTCGACAGTACGTGCACCGTCCCCTGCGACTCCAGGAAATCCAGCAACGCGGCAAAGTGGGTGGTCTGGAACGCGAGGCCGAACAGTGTCCCGGCGGTCTGCCCGGCAATCGCGCCCACGGCGGCACCGGTTACGAGGTTGGTCCCCGGCGTGACGGTTCCCAGCGCCGACCCGGCACTGATCGGCGCGCCCGCCGCCAGGGTACCCGGCTGCAGCGTTCCGTTCGCCGCCAACGGTCCCGCCGACAACCTGCCATTTGGATTGTTCTGGAATGCGGCCCAGTTGACCCCGGCCTGATAGCCCACATTCAGTTGCACTTCGATAATCTTCGCTTCCAGGATCACCTGACGCTCGACCGAAATCTGCGAGGCTTTGAGATACGCCGCGACATTCTTCAATTCATCCGGCATCGCGCGTACCACGATCACACCGGTCATGGGGCTCACAACCACGTTGCGGCCCTTCTCGGTGCCGACGATCGCGTTCAGCGCCTTGTTCAGCTCATCCCAGAAATCCGCGCTGCTGTTCGTTGTGACCTTGCTGCTGTCCTGCACCCGCGCACCCCCGCCGGAGGTGGTGGTAACGCCGCCCACGGTCCCGACCGTCGGGCTATCCGAGACCGAACCGGAAATCACCCGAAGCTGCGAAGTGCCGACCCGCTGCCCGGTCAGGTAATTCACCTGAAAAATCCGCGTCTGCAGGGTCAGCGGCAGAATATAAATGCGCGTGCCGTCGGTCTTGTAGTCGTAGCCATACATTTCATGGATGGCCTCGAGTGCCTCGAATATCGTTACGTCTTTCAGATTCAGCGAAATGTTGCCGCTGACTTCGGGGTGCAACAGCAGGCTGTAGCGGGTGCCTGACACGATTGCCATGAACACCTGTTGCACCGGCGTATTATTTACGGAGAGATCGAATCTGGTTTCCAGTGGCTTGGTTTCCACCTTGGGAATCATCGTTTCCAGTGGCGGCAACAACGCATTGTTCACTGCTTCGGGCTTGCCCGGCGGCACCGGGTTCTGCACGGCCTGCCCCATTTCATGCCGGATCGCATCGGCGGTCGGATTCTGACCGCTCGGGGCAGCGCAACCACCCAATACCAGCACCACGCCCAGCACTAACAAGATTCTCATGATCCCTCCCCCGGGCCAGTCGGCTTGACCTGTCGTTTGCCGCCCTGCCCGCTTCCTGCACGCGATGGTAGCTTCGCCTGCATTTTCTTGCCGGTAATTTTTACATCGGGAAACATCGATAGCACCTGGCGGCCATGCATGCCCTGCAGCACCACATTGCCTTCATTCACCTCGATCAGTTTTGCATCGCCATATTTGCCGCCCAGTTCCACAGTCTCTCCGTCGATGATCGCAGCACGACGATCTTTCGAAATAATGACGGACTGCAACGCAGAAGACGGCGAACCGGCCCGCCCGCCTTCCGGGAAGGTCAGGATGCCGGGCGGCGGCCGGGTGGGATCGGGCAGTTCCTCGCCAATCGCGCCGAGGGGTGCCAGAACAATCACGAAGGCCAGCGCGGTACAACAGAAATACCGTTTCCGGTTTCTCCCCGCAAACAGGGAAATGCGACCGCCCGCCTCGCCCCCTTCGCCCAGGACAGGCGAAAAACATACTGCAGCCCGCATGCGTGCTAAACGGTCAGCCATGTTTTGTCCAGACTCAAGGTATAGACGGTCAATGCCAGCACTGAATCCGGATACTGTTCCGTCTGCAAACTCACTTCACCCCAGAATACCTGCACCGGCAATTTCTCCAGCGCCGAAACATAGCGCAAGAGTTCCGGATAGCTGCCCCGTACTCTGATCTGCACGCCATGTTTATAGATTTGCTTTTGCGCTTTACCGCCTGCAGCCGCCGGCTGCTGCTCGATCAGCGGGCTAACTGGCAAGGTTTGCAATGACAACAGCTGCAGCCTGCCGTTATTGTTCAGCACCTGCTCCAGAAGCCCCGCCATCCGGCTCGGCTCAATCAGATGCTCGCGATGGCTTTGCAGGTAACTTTCCTGATCGGCCAATTGCTGTTTGAGTTGGGCCAGGCGCGCATGCAACGGCGCCTGTGACTCATCGCGCCGGGACTGTACCAGCACCGCCATTTGTGCCTGTAATTGCTTGGTCTTTTCCTGGCGCTGGATCATTTGCGCCGTCAGCGTTTTTTTCTGCTCGAACAACGGATCCAGCAACACCAGATTGAGCAGGGCCGCCAGCACGAATGCCACGGCCAGAAATATCAGAGCGCGCTCGCGCAGCGATAATTTGTCGATCCATACCCTCGCGAGCCGCCAGTAACGTTTCATTTTTTGGCCTCGCCGGTTCCGCCGGAATACAGCGTAAATTCCACATAACGGGCGGGGACGGGCGGAGCTGCCTTGTTCGCCTCCGTTGCCGCGGGGACCTTGGGTTGCTGCATCTGCAAAGTCGAAAATGTCTTGCCTTGCATGATGCGCTCCTTGCCCAGGCGCTGGATGAATACCGGCAACAACTCGGGATCCACCACCCCGCCGCTCAGGCTGATTTGCGCGCCATCACCCGTGATCTTGAAACCTGTCAACCACAAGCCCGGCACGACCTGGCGCGCAAACGCGCGCATGTATTCAGAATATCCGCCGGTATTGCCCACGGCGCCGGACTTCAGCGTCTCGATGATGGCGCCCTGGTCTGTCACCTGGCGCTCCATCCGCTGCACCTCATCCTGCAGCAACCGCTGCGCCTGCTGCGGCGAAAATTCCGCCGCGTAGCGTGTGAACTGCACCTGCTCGGCGTTATAGCGCTTGATGCTTTGTTCTGCCTGAGCATTCAGGTACCTGAGCTGGAGATTGGCATAGCCGTAGTAGAGCAGCGCGCCCGCGACGATCATGCCCCAGGCCTGCAGCATCGCGGGCAGCGAGAAATGTTTGTGCTGTTGTCTGAGAAGCGGATTGAACAGATTGATCTGCTGGCTCATGGCGCTGGTCTTTCCTGACGCAACGATGCCCCCAGGGTATGCAGCGCATGCGCGACAAAATCACTGTCAGTCAGTGCTGGTATTGCACTGATATCCATCACCTGGGACAAAACCAGCCGCTCGACTTGCGTATCCACTTCCGCCGCCAGCAACCGTGCCAATTCGTCTGCCTCCGGCGCGCTGAGCAGCAACCGGCTGAGCGGTAGCTGGCTGAACTGGCGGGCGAAATAATCCAGTGAGCGCTGCAATTCCAGCACGACGCGACGGCGGGATTGCTCGCGTAATTTTTCGTCAGCATCGTGCAGCTGTCCGGCAGTAATATCGATGCGTCGTGACCAGCACAGCTCGCCATCGGCGGTAAAGATCAGCAATCCGCCACTGTCATCAAAGTTGAGCAGGGCCAGCGCATGGGCCGGCTGTTCGAACAGCACGGCAATGTTGCGCTGCGCCATCTCGGGAATATCAATCACCTTCAACGCCATGCCGGCCTGCTCGAATAGCGCAATGCGCTGCTGGATCGTGCTGTTCGGGGCCGCGATTGCATACATTGATCCCGGATGGTCGGAACCGTATTTTTTGGTGGCGGGGATCTGCAGGATATCCACTGTGGCGTCATCGACGTGATAACTCAGCCCGTCCTTGATCTTCCAGCGGATTGCCGACTTCAGCTCGGTGGCCGGCACATTGGGCGTTTCGACCAGCAACATCTGGTATTCCCCCGGTGCCAGCACGGTCGTGAAATCATAATTGCCGACATATGCCTCGCGCCGCAACGTTTCCAGGGCAGCGGCCGTCACCTTGCCGATGGAATGGTACTCGCAGCGCAGCACGCGCGGCATCACCCCGGCCAGCGCGACCTGCGCCAGATAAACGCCATGCGCACTCAAGCCAATGGCAAACCAGCCTTCCTCGAGGCTTACAGACTTGAATAAGCTGAAGACGTGCGGGATTTCCATAATTGGTGTGAACTTAATTCAATAACCTATTGGGGTCAATAAGTTTTCATATTCAGTTTCAGCGTTCGCCGTCAATAATTCTCTCGCATATAGATAAAATCGTTATTACCCTTGTATACGCCGAACGATGCGCGCGCAGTATTGCTGGGCAGATATGATGGCGCCGTGGTCGCAAAATCCACGCTGCCGGCAACATTGGGCGCAGCGAAAGTGAAGCTGCCGCTTCCCCCGGTTATAACCACAGTAAACGGTGCGCCGACCACCGTCGGATTGGACGGCAAGCCGTGCCGATTGCTGAAGGTCAGGTTGGTTGGCGCAATGAAACTGGTTTGATTATCGCCGGCGCTGGTCACATATACCGTTCCGTTCCAGTACTGGACGGTAGTGGCGATCGCCAGCGGCAACAGTTCCGAGCCATGCGCATTGCTCAGTTTCATCTGGCCATAGCGCACCTCGGTGCGGCCAACCAAAGTATGGTCGCTCACTGCGTCGCCATTGGTGTCCAGATCATAGGCATTCATCACGATTCCATCGCTGTCCTGCGGGGCAATGCCGATGCCGAGCGCCGCATACGGGCCATCCGCACTGCCGCCGCGGGTAATGGCCAGCGGCGCCACTACATTGGCCGCACCCGCGACAAAGCTGCCGCTGGCCACTAGCGAAGTGTCCACGCGCGCGCTCAAGGCAGTGTTATCCACCGCCAGTTTCAGCGGATTACCCGTAGCAGCCGGATTGAAACGGGCCAGATCATTGGTGTTTCCGCTGCCGGCATAATTCACCGTGGTCGTGTTCCCCGCGGCCTGCGCCGTCAGGGTGAATACCGCATTCATCTGTTCGCCCATGTAGGTAAAGGTACAGCCCGAACAGGAAAGGTC